>NZ_JAKGBA010000002.1:0-401485 GCF_021532495.1 Pseudoalteromonas sp. Cn5-37
CGTGCTCAGAAAGCTTTTTCGCGCAGTATAAAAAGGAGTGGATAAAGAATTTAAATGAACTGAGTCGTAGTGAAATGACAACACAAACGTATTTTTATATTGAAAAATACTACAACTCAGTAAGAAGACATGGCACCCTAGGGTATAAAAGTCCCATGCAGTACGAACAAGTTAATTAAACCCCGTGTCTACTTTATCGGGGTCAGATCACCGCGGCTGATAGCTGACGGCTGAAAGCTGATAGCTCTGTGTTTGGTTTCGCTTCGCTCTACCCAACCTACGCCAGATTTCCAAACTTTACTCTTGCAACTTTCCCCTCGCTAACTCTCGTTTATAACACTCATTCCCCTTGTTTTTGCTCTGCTTTGGCTAGTTGAATGTACTTTGTTTCGACTAGTTGTGAGAGGGGAACAAGTTCGAAGCCTTGCTGTTGTAGTTCTGGGAGGGCTTGTTGTAGAAAAGCAACGGTCTCTGGGTAGGGGTGGGCAATGGCGATTGCGTAGTTGAAGTGTTGAGCTTTGGTTTTTAGCTCTTCTAGTTGGTGTTGTAGCTGACTTTGGGTGACATTGTTATCAAGAAATACATGGCGAGATACATTTGCGACACCATACAGGTTAGCAACATTTTGTGCTTCACTTTGACTCGTTGTACGGCTGTCTAAGAAATACAAACCACGTTTCTTTAATACTTCCATCGTCCATTTCATTGGCTCGGTAAGCTGTGTTAGCTCAGATCCCATGTGGTTATTGACCCCTTTTACTTGTGGTAAAGAGGCTAATGCATGGCCAAGGGTTGTTTGTAACTCTGACTTACTCATAGTATCGGTGAGCGCACCCGGACCAAGTGCTTTGGTTTTATCAAGCGCTTGCATGGGAACATGTAAAAGTAGTTCTTTATGAGTTCTACTGGCGCGTTCAGCAAATATTTGCGAATAGGGTGTATGGGGCAAGATTGAAAAGGTCACTTGCCCTGGTAAGTTTAATATTTCAAGGTCGCGCTGATGATTGCCTATATCATCGATTACTATGGCTATTTGCTTTGCTTGGCAGAATAGCGGTAGGCAACATACGGCGAGTAATAAGCCTTTTTTTAAGTTCACTTTTTGTAATTATTATATCCGTTGTGAGCATTTACTTACTGCATAATAACGAGCTGCTTTGCTGTAAGTTGCTTTTTGTCTTGTCTATCTAGAAGTGAGCTAAAAAGCGCCAATTCTTGGATATTTTTTATTATAACGCCTTGGTCAATTTCTGAAAGCATTGTTTGATTAATACTCACATCTGGAGTGATCCCTTTCCCATCGATAGATTGACCCAAAGGTGTGTAATAACGTGCTGTAGTCAGTTTTAATGCGGTATTACCGTTACCTAGAGGTATCAATGATTGCACTGAGCCTTTACCAAATGAAGTTTCGCCAATTAGCACCGCTCGTTGATTGTCTCTCAGTGCTGCTGCGAGTATTTCAGCTGCAGAGGCTGAGTTTTCGTTAATTAGCACGGCAATAGGAGCGCCACTGAGTATGTCGCCTTTATGGGCTTTAAACTTCTGATTAGCTTCATTAAAGCGACCTTTGGTGGATACGATGGTGCCGTTATCTAAAAACAGATCTGCAACTTCAATCGCCCCTTGTAATGTACCGCCAGGGTTATCGCGTAAATCAATGATTAAACCTGAAAGAGGGAAGCTATTGGTGACCTGCATTTTTGCAAGCTCTCGAGCAACATCGTGCAATGTATGATTGTTAAATGCATTGATACTGATCAGTGCAACGCCTGTATCTGCTAAATGGCCACTAACACTTTCTAGGTTAATCTGTTGGCGCTTAACCAAGAAATTAAGCTCAGTATTTGTGTCTCTTTTAACAACTACATCAACGGCGTTCTCACCGCTTTGGCGAATCAACTTAGCCACTTCTTCGATGCTTTTGTCTAAAATAGGCTGTTGATTAATCGCAATAACTTCATCATTTACCTGAAGACCCGCAAGCGCCGCAGGTGAGTTATTAATAGTGTTAACAATATATACCCGACCCTCTTCGATCTTTACTTCTATACCGAGTCCTGTGTACCTACCATTAGTGCTACTGAAGATAGCATCGAGTTCAGTTTCATCGAGATATTTTGAATATGGATCAAGGCGCTCGAATAACGCTTCGACTTGTAAGTTATCAGGTTGAGTTACAAATGCGTTTTGTAGCTTCAGATCATCAACATAATACGTATGAATATTAAATAGGATTTCGTTCAGTTGCTGATGCTGTAGTGATTGTAACGAGGGTTTTGCAACAACCTGAAACGATTGCAATATCAGGCATAGCAAGCTGACAAGTAATAGAAAAGACAGCTGAGTAAAAAACTTAGCTGGGGAAAAATGAGCATTGTAAGAGTAAGTTGTGTTTAGCATCAGCTGCTCCTCATAGAGTGCAGCTATTTAATCAATTAAATGCGTCTGCACCATTTTACAGGATTTACTGCGCGTCCTTTGTGGCGTATTTCAAAGTATAGACCAGGATCTGGTTGTCCGCCGCTTTGACCGACTAAAGCAATCGTTTCGCCTTCTCTAACAAGGTCGCCAACATCGCGAAGAAGGGTTTGAGCATGACCATATAAGCTCATAAAGCCATCGCCATGATCAATAGCGATAACCCAGCCAAAGCCATTTAGCCAGTCAGCGTAAACCACTTGGCCGTTCTGTACGCTTTTAACATTACTGCCTTCTTTGGCGCTGATTAGTACGCCTTTCCAATCTATGTTGCCGTGCTTGCGTTGTCCAAAGCGGTGGCGTAATGCTCCTTTGGTTGGCCAGTCGAGTTTGCCCTTACTACTTTGTAAGCCTAGTAATTCAACTTTTTCGTTTCGTTCTTGTTCAAGCTCTTCAATGGCGGTGATCAGGGTTTGCTCATTTTCTTTTAAATAATCAATTGAGCTCTTCGTTTCTTTTAACGCTGACTGGAGTTTATTGAGGTTAGTTTTACGCTCTTGCTGTGCATTGACTAGAGCTTGCTGGCGTCTTTTTTGCTCATCATATAAGGCAACTAGACGTTGTTTGGTTTTTTCAAGCTCAGCTTGGTTGTCTGCAATTTCTTGCTGCAGTGCTTTGAGTTCTTCAATTTGCTCAATACGTGCTTTATTTAAGTAATTATAATAACTTAGTGTACGCTCAATTTTGGCTGTGTCTTGTTGGTTAAGCAACATCTTTGAATAGTCATGACTACCCGCCATATAGGCGCTTTTTAGTTGTGCAGCTAATAAGGTTTGGCGTTGTGCTTGCTGGGCTTTAAGTTGCTCAGCTTTAGCTTGTTGTTCGCGTTGTTGTTGCTCATTTTCTTTAACAGATTGGGCGGCAAGGTTTAATGCTTTGGCATTTTTGGCGATGTCGAGCTCATGGGCGCGCAGATCTTTACGCATTTGGGCAATGGACTTGCGTTGACCTTTAAGCTCAGCCTCTGTTTTTTGTAAAGCTGATTGAATGTCTGATAAGTCTTTTTTGGTTTGATCTTCATTAGCAACAACCGTAGTTGCTACTAATGAAGTCAGTATTAAACCAGTTTTAAGGAAGTGGTTAATACATTTACTCATAGCTTATTTCAGCGTCATGATTGGTTTACCAGTCATTTCACTTGGCTGCTCTAAGCCGAGTAGGTGAAGCATGGTTGGAGCCACGTCACTCAGTGTTTTACCATCATGTGGTGTCGCATCACGGCCAACATAGATAAATGGCACTGGCTCACTGGTGTGTGCGGTATGTGCTTGGCCCGTTGCTGGGTTAGCCATTTGTTCAGCATTACCATGATCGGCTGTAATAAGCGCTTCACCACCATGTTCTTCAAGTGCTGCAACTACACGACCAATACAATGATCAACTGCTTCACATGCTTTCACTGCTGCTTCGAATACGCCTGAGTGACCTACCATGTCTCCGTTAGGGTAGTTACAGATGATGGCATCGTATTTGCCGCTAGCGATTGCTTCAACAAGTTTATCGGTCAGCATTTCAGAGTTCATTTCTGGTTGCAGATCGTAGGTTGCTACTTGTGGTGATGGAATCAGTTCGCGAGTCTCACCAACAAATTCATTTTCACGACCACCACTAAAGAAAAAGGTCACGTGTGCGTATTTTTCTGTTTCAGAAATACGTAGCTGTGTTTTACCTTGTTTCTCTAACCATTCGCCTAATACATTTGTTAAAGGCTCCGGAGCAAACGCAATCGGCGCTTTAATGTCTGCTGCGTACTCTGTCATCATTACAAAAGCGCTTAACTTAGGTGTTTTTTTCTTATCAAAACCACTGAAGTCAGCATCAACAAAGGCACGAGTCATTTCACGTGCTCGGTCTGCTCTGAAGTTAGCAAAGATAACAGTGTCGCCGTCATTGATCTCTGCAGCTGCTTGGCCTTCAGGTACAACCGTTGTTGCAGCCACGAACTCGTCGTTCTCGTCACGTGCATAAGCGGCTTCTAGTGCGGTTACACCGTCAGTGTAGCTGTATTCAGCAATGCCACTCACCATAACATCATAAGCAAGCTCGACACGATTCCAACGGTTATCACGGTCCATTGCATAATAACGACCAACAAGCGTGGCTAAACGGCCACAGCCAAGTTCAGCAAATACAGCTTCGATACGCTCAATTGAGGCTTTTGCACTGCGTGGTGGCGTGTCTCGACCGTCTAAGAAACCATGGAAGTAAACTTCTTTTGCCCCGCGTTTAGCAGCTAGTTCGATTGTTGCAACAATGTGGTCTTCGTGACTATGAACGCCACCTGGGCTTAAAAGGCCCATGATATGCACGGCTTTGCCTGCATTTACAGCTTTATCGATATTATCAACAAGTGCAGGGTTACTATCGAACTCACCATCTTCAATGGCTTTAGTGATGCGAGTGAAATCTTGGTAAACGATTCGGCCAGCACCTAAATTTACGTGACCTACTTCAGAGTTACCCATTTGTCCTGCAGGTAAACCAACATCAAGTCCCGAACCTGAAATTAATGTATGTGGGCGGGTTGCCCAAAGGTTGTCGAGTACTGGGGTATTAGCAGCAAGTACGGCGTTACTTTCTGTGTCTTCACGGTATCCCCAACCGTCTAAGATCATTAATACCAATGGTTTTTTATGCTCTGTCATTATAGCTCCTGAAGATTGGCACTTATATATCACTAGCATACCGTGTTTTATGGTTTTGATCAGCTATCAATATGTCATATTAAAATATTTCACGCCCTAGCATTTTCAATTCAAGCACGTATACTTGCGTGGCAAATTTTAATTAACCCATGGCTATGCGCTGTGGTACCTAAATTTCTTAGTGGAAAACGCATGGATCAATATATTGAATTTATCTCGAATCATCCGGTTTTGAGCATTATCTGGTTGGCATTAGTTGCAATGCTGATCAGCAGTTGGTTTAAAAGTAAATTTTCGGCTATCCGTCAAATCAACCCACAGCAACTTACCTTGCTAATCAACCGTGATGATGGCCAAGTGATTGATATACGTTCACAAAAAGAGTTTAACTCTGGCCGTATTGCAGGCGCAACTCACTTAAATCCGGAAAAAGCAAAGCAATCTGATTTTTCAAGCCTTGAAAAGTTTAAGACGAAACCCATTATACTAGTATGTACCACGGGCATGACAGCCTCAGGTATCGCAACTGCAATGCATAAAGCAGGTTTTGAGCGTGTTTATGTATTAGCGGGCGGTATGGGCGCTTGGCAATCAGCTAGCTTACCAACAACGACCGGTCGTTAATAAGGCTCACTGCCCGATAGAGGAATTATTATGAGTAATGTTGTTCTTTACACAAAAGCATACTGCCCATTCTGCCAACGTGCTTTGGCGTTATTAGACAGTAAAGGTGTAGACTACACGAATATCGATATTGGTGTTCACCCTGAGCGTCGTGATGAAATGATCGACAAAGCAAATGGTGGTTACACAGTTCCGCAAATTTTCATTAATGATGAACATATCGGCGGTTGTGACGACATGATGGCAATTGAAGCGCAAGGCCTTTTAGACGCAAAGCTTAACGCTTAATAAATTTTAAATATAAAAACGAATACAAGTTAGGAATTACAATGAACGAAGAAAATCAAAACGCAGCAGCAGAACAAGCCGGCGCTCAATTCTCAATCCAACGCATCTACACAAAAGATGTTTCATTTGAGACGCCTAACTCACCTGCTATTTTCCAAAAAGAGTGGACTCCTGAAGTTAAGCTTGACTTAGATACTCGTTCTAACAAATTAGAAGAAGGTGTGTTTGAAGTTGTTCTTGCTTTAACAGTAACGGCTTCAATCGGTGAAGAAACTGCATTCCTATGTGAAATCCAACAAGCGGGTATTTTCACAATTGGTGAAGTTGAAGAAGTTCAACTTGCACACATGTTAGGTGCTTTCTGCCCGAACGTACTTTTCCCTTACGCACGTGAAGCAGTATCAAACCTAGTTAACCGTGGTACTTTCCCACAATTAAACTTAGCGCCAGTTAACTTCGACGCACTATTTGCTCAATACATGCAACAACGTGCAGCTCAAGATCAACAGGCAACTGCAGACGCATAAGCTATGAGTACAGCACAATCAGCTGTTACAGTATTAGGGGCGGGGTCATATGGCACCGCCCTTGCTATTTGCTTTGCCAGAAATGGCCACCCAGTTACTTTGTGGGGCCGCAATAGCGATGACGTTGCTACGCTTGCAGCTGAGCGAAAGAATCAACGTTATGTTCCAGATGTTAGCTTTCCTGAAACCCTCCAACTAGAAGCTGATTTAGAAACGGCAGTTAAAGCAAGCAAGATCATTTTGGTTGTTGTGCCGAGTCATGCTTTTGCTGGCACGCTGCAAAAAATCAAACCTTGGTTGTCAGAAGGTGCTGAGGTTGCATGGGCTACCAAAGGTTTAGAGCCAAATACAGGGCGTTTATTGCAAGAAGTAGCGGTACAAGAGCTAGGAGATGATGTTCCTCTGGCTGTGCTTTCAGGACCTACGTTTGCCAAAGAAATGGCAATGGGGTTACCAACCGCTATTTCGGTATCGTCGACTTCTAAAGACTTTGCTAAGCAATTAGCTGACCTTTTACACTGTGGCCGCTCATTTAGGGTGTATAACAATGATGACTTTATTGGAATACAGCTTGGTGGCGCAGTTAAAAATGTCATTGCGATTGGCGCAGGTATGTCTGACGGTTTTGGCTTCGGTGCCAACGCACGTACTGCTTTAATCACTCGCGGTTTAGCTGAGCTATGCCGTTTAGGTTGTGCATTAGGTGCCCGTTCAGATACCTTTATGGGTATGGCCGGCCTTGGTGACTTGATCTTAACCTGTACAGATAACCAATCTCGTAACCGTCGCTTTGGCCTTGCTCTTGGCAAGGGTGAAGGCGTAGAAGCTGCGATTGAATCTATTGGTCAGGTTGTTGAAGGCTATAGAAATACCAAAGAAGTGTATTTACTTGCTGAGCGCACTGGTATCGAAATGCCAATAACGGAGCAAATTTACCAAGTGCTTTATGAAAATAAAGATGTAAAAGAAGCTGCGATGGCACTACTTGGCCGTGAGCAAAAATCTGAATAATTTAGAAATATACTTTAAATAAAAAACGCGATTTATTAATCGCGTTTTTTATTTAAAGTATATTTCTAATCATTAGCTTGATTGTTGCTTTTTTAATTTTTCGTTAATAAATTCGCTAACTTGCTCAGCTTTTAATGGCTTACAGTAATAATAACCTTGTTGAAAATGACAGCCCATAATATGTAGCATGTAGGCTTGTTCTTCTGTTTCTACTCCTTCGGCGACCACATTAATATCTAAATATTTAGCTAATCGCACTATGGTGGCGGTGATATTGCGATCTTGGTCGTTTTTATCGATGTCTTTTACGAATGACTTGTCGACTTTTAGCGTATCAATAGGAAAGCGTTTTAAGTAACTGAGTGATGAATGACCTGTTCCAAAATCATCTAGTGCAATATGTACACCTAGTGATTTTATACGTTTCATTTGCTGCTCTGCGAACTCGGGGTTGTCCATCATAGCGCTTTCTGTGATCTCGAGTTCTAAGCAATGTGCTGGGACGTCAAATTTAGCCAAATTATCAACGAGTGTTTCTATAAGACTACTTTGTTGAAAGTGTAGGGCTGAAATATTAATAGCTACATTACCAAACGAAATGTTTTGTTTTCGCCACTGTGCCAGTTGATTAAGTAGTTGTTCCATTAGTAATTGGGTAAGCGGAATAATGGCACCATTTTGTTCAGCCAGCGGAATGAACTCATCGGGGTTAATCACACTGCCATCTTCTTGTGGCCAGCGAACTAATGCTTCAAAGCCGTATAACTGATTATGCTGGGCATCAAACTTAGGCTGAAAATAAAGCTCAAACTCATTGTTGTTGATAGCTCTAAATAAAGCGCTTTCTTTGGTTAACTCGGTTGGGTCGAGTGTGTGGCGGTCTTTATCAAAAAATTGATATGTATTATGGCCCATTTTCTTAGCATGATTCAAAGCACTAGTTGCGCTGCGCATTAAGTATTCACAGTTATAGGCGTTGTCTGGATAAATAGCAAGGCCGCAACAGGCAGATAGCGAAGTCTCAAAACCATCCAACATAAAAGGGGTTTTGAATTGCTGCAGTACGATGTCTGCGGTCTTCTTGGCGAAGAATACCGTTTTACCTGAGTAGAGATAGGGCGGCACAAGAATCGCGAATTCATCTGCGCCGAGTCTTGCAATGGTAAAAGCTGAGTTGAGTGCGCCAGTAAGACGGCAAGCAACTTCTTTTAATAAAACATCTCCAACAGTATGCCCCAAAGAGTCGTTTATTTTTTTGAAGTTATCTAGGTCGATAAATATGATTAGCAAGCTTGGGTATGTGTCGTTACAGGCTTTAATCGCTTTTTCGAGCGACTCTATAAAAATGGCGCGGTTTGATAAACCAGTGACAGTATCTTTGGTTGTAAGCTTGAGCATCGTGCGCTCGTTATTCTTACGGGCTGTTATATCTGAAAATACTCCGACATAGCGAACTGATTTCTTGAAAAAGCGTGAAGTCGTAATTTTAGTAATGGATAAATCAAGGGCGTAGGGTTTGCCATTTTTACGGACATTCCAAATTTCACCAGACCAATAGCCATCATCTATAAGCTCTTGCTTTATAATTGCTTCTAATTGTTGGTCACGGCCATTAGATGTATGTGCTTTAAATCGTTTACCGATGACATCATCCTCGCTAAAACCTGAGATTTCGCTAAATGTTCTATTAACCTCAATGATATTGAACTCATCATCAGTAACCCAGACAGCGTCTTTCGATTTTGAAAGTAACGCATCAACAAAAACCAATCTCTGTTTTTTACGCAGTAGAGCAATACTAATAATTATCACTACTACGATGAGTAATAACAAGGTAAGTGCTGCGGTGATAACATAACTTGTTAAAGCAATCGGTGGGTTGGAAGTGAAAACTGTTGCAGCACTGGCAAAGTGCTGTAACAGTAAAATGATACAGCACACTAGGGTGAAAATACGCATTACTTTCCATCTAAAGTATTAAATCAGCCCTTTTAGATTAGTATATTAAAAAAGGTCGTGCTAAATAATTAGTGGATAATTTTAAATCACATTTTCAGTGCATTATTGACCGTTCACAAACCCTAATTGACGCCAAGATTCATAAACAAATACAGCCACTGAGTTAGATAAGTTCATGCTACGGCTGTCTTTTTGCATTGGAATGCGTACACGTTGCTCTTTCGGTAATGATTGAATGAGTTCATCAGGTAAGCCACGCGTTTCTGGCCCAAACACTAAACAATCGCCGGGTTGGTATTGTGCTTGATGATGAAATTGGCTGCCCTTTGTTGTGCAAGCATAGACTTTTTTTGGTTGGCATTTTTCAAGGTATGCTTCAAACGAGGCATGGCGCTGTACATGGCTAAACTCATGATAATCAAGGCCAGCTCGCTTTACACGTTTATCATCCCACTCAAAACCAAGTGGTTCAATTAGGTGTAACGCATAACCTGTGTTTGCGCATAAGCGAATGATATTACCCGTGTTTGGTGGAATTTCTGGTTGGTACAACACAATATCAAGCATGTGAATCTCATTTTAAAGGATTTGATCTGCTGCTGAGTATACACGAACTAGAAAGAAAAGATGATATACTCAATACAGTTACTCACTTAAGGTAAGTTGTTGTGCAGCATCGTAGTTACGAGTTTTGGGTTAAAACAGCGAGTCTAGTCACCATTGTTATGGTGAGTTTAATGATTGCGGCAAAAAGCTGGGCATGGCTTGCATCTGGCTCGGCGTCAATGCTGGGTTCATTGACCGATTCGTTAATGGATATTACCGCATCACTGATGAGTTTTTTAGTGCTTGGCTATGCACTGCGTCCTGCTGATGACGATCATCGCTTTGGTCACGGTAAAGCCGAAGCGTTAGCTGGGCTTGCACAAGCAGCTTTTATAGCAGGTTCTGGTTGTTTCTTAGCGTTTCATGGTATTGAGCGCTTATTTAATCCGGTAACCTTAAAGCATTCTGATCTTGGTATCTGGGTAAGTATTTTCGCTATCGTTTGTACGCTCGTAGTGGTGTTTGTACAAACTAAGGTGATCAATCACACCGAATCCATTGCCATTAAAGCAGACTCGATTCATTATAAAGGCGATTTAATCTTAAATTTGGCCGTACTACTGGCAATTGTGTTAGCTAAGTACGGTGTTGCTTATGCCGATCCATTATTTGCTATTGGTGTGGCTGTTTATTTACTTTATAACAGTTGGGACATTGCTCGTGACAGTGCTGATCATTTAATGGATAAAGAACTGCCAGATGAAGAAAAAGCTGAGATACTCGCCATTGTGAATAGTCATCAAGACGTATTTGGCGCCCATGATATTCGCACCCGCCAAGGTGGTAAAATTAAGTTTATTCAGATGCATTTAGAGCTGGAAGACTCTTTATCATTATTAAGAGCACATCAAGTTGCTGATGAAGTAGAAGCGTTAATTCAAACGCATTTTGATTGCGAAATGGATATTTTAATGCACTTAGACCCACTTTCAGTAGTTAACAAAACACGTCAAAGTTCTGCACAAAATTGATAAAAATCACAGAGTACTGCTTGTCTGATCTCGTCGCGTTCACACAATAACTCGTGGCGAGCACCTGCGTAGCTTTTTATTTGTGCTTGCTTTTGTCTATGAGTAAGTGCAAATTGCGCAGCGTTATCGACTACGGTGTCTTGCTCTGCGCTGGCGATAAACAAAGGAATATCGACTTTTTTATCCACTAAAGAGGCAATAAAATCAAACGACGCATTAAGCCAACCATAGGTGACGCCACCTAGTTGTAAATCACCTTCTGCTGCATACAGCTCTCTGAACAGCTTATATCGAATTTCACTACTGGTTAGTTCATTAGCTGCAAAGTCGACGGGTAAATAATCGCTTTGGCCAAATGCGTAACTGCGGCCAAGACCAAGTAAGGATGCAATTTTAGCAGCCAGTTTTGCTACAGGTTTTGGCGTGCCTTTGGTATAGATATCAAACATCGGCGCTGATAAAAAAGCCCCTGCAAATTGATGCTGATAGCGTGATAGGTAATCATAGGCAATGGCACTGCCCATAGAGTGGCCAAGCAAAACCTGCTTTCCTTGCCAGTGTTGCTGCACCACTTTTTCTATAAATACAGCAAAGTCATTTGCGTAATCAGTAAAACGGTTTACATAGCCTTTATGAGTATTTTTTAGATGACGATAAGAGCGGCCTTGCCCCTGGTGATCAACACTAAAAACCGCAAAACCATTTTGATATAGCTCCCAAAGCAACTCTTTGTACTTAACTAGAGATTCTATACGGCCAGTACTGATAACGATGGCCGTTTTTGCTTGCTGAGGAATAGCATAGCCGTAATAAAGCTTGCCATGAGCGGTGCTCAGAAAGTCTTGCTTTAATTGCTCAGAAAAAAACTGGTTAATATTAGGTAGGTTACTAACAAGACTTGCTTCGCTACTGTAAAACATTTACTCACTCTTAAATGGGAGACGGATGTTTACGCATAGTCCGCCATGTTCTTGGTTTTCAAGTGTTAGTGTACCATCATGTGCTGAGATAGCATTCTTTGCAATTGCAAGACCTAAGCCTGTGCCCCCAGTGTTTCTATCGCGAGCATGCTCCTGACGGAAGAAAGGTTCACATAGCCTTGCTAGGTTTGCTTCATCAACCCCTTTACCGTCATCACAAACAGTGATGTAGATAGCATCTGATTCAACTAAACCTATTGAGATTGAAAGTTCTGCGTATTTAATGGCATTGCGTAGTACATTTTCAAGTGCGCTGGCTATTAAGGTTTCATCGCATTTTAAATCGGCAGTTAGTGTACCATTGACAATAAGCTCTTTATTGTTTTGCTTGGCTTCAAATTGAGCATCGTTGAGAACATGATCAACAATCACTTGTAAAGACTGCGTACTCAACGCTAGGGTTTGGCTTTTGGCTTCTAAGCGTGAAACTTGAAGTACATCGGCAATCATTTTATCGAGCTGATTTGCCTCTTTTTCAATACGCTCTAAATAAGCGTGTTGAGCGTCATCTGCTTGCATTTGTGCAAGGCCTGTGGCCATTTTTAAGCGCGTTAATGGTGAGCGTAGTTCATGGGAAATATCTGCTAGTAATCTTTTTTGCGCGCTAATAAGCTGCTCAAGTTGTACCGCCATGGTATTAAAGTCACGACCAAGTACACCTAACTCATCTTGACGAGTAGGAGATACATCGGCGCGGGCAGTTAAATCGCCATGAGCCAGTTTTTTTGCGGTTTCTTTTAAACTATTAATAGGTGCAATTAAGTTACGGCTAAAGAAGAAACTGAGCATCAATGAGGCGATTAAAGCAATAAGCAGCTTGAGCCAAACAGGCATTAGCCATAGGCTGACAAAAAACGGTTTCTTGCGTTTTTCATCGATTTCATAAAGATAAAATTTACCTTCGGGTACATTCAAAGCTACCGGTCCGTAGGCTTGGTATTCGTCGGTAAAAATAATTTGCGGGCGCATATATTTGGTAAAGTTCAGCAAGCTTAAATCAATGTCTTTGGATACAGGTTCGCTAAGCATTTCAACACCATGAACCTCACCATTTAAGTACAGTAATTTATGCTTTGATAAGCGCGGATGAGATAAAACCTCTTGAGTTGATTTTCCGTGTTTAGCAACAATGCGTTCAATACTTTTAGCAGTGTACTCAAGATTTTTCAGCATGGGTCCACGCAGGTCGTCATTGCCGACATTGCTCGTTAACTGGCTTAAAAACACCAGTATTGTGATAGTCGCTATGACAGTAACCCAAAACCAAGCAAATATTTTTAAAAACAAATAATGGCGGGGATGCTTTAGCCAGCTTGGAGTTTGCATATTATTCGCCTTGTATTAATACATAACCACTGCCGCGCATGGTTTTGATCCGTTCATTACTAACGTGTTCTGCAATCTTTTTACGGATGTTGCTGACATGCATATCGATTGAACGGTCAAAAGGGGCAAGGCGTCTACCAAGGACTTGCTCACTTATTTGTTCTTTGCTGATCACTTCACCGGCATGTTGTACTAGCATGGCAAGGATCTCATACTCAGTGCCGGTTAGGCTAAGTACGTTGTCTTTAACAGAAGCCTCACGAGTTGCGAAATTAACATTGATGCTGTTAACACTCAAGGAGCTGGCCTGTTGGTTCGATAAGCTGTTGATATGCTCGATGCGACGGGTAATTGCTTTAACGCGGGCTAGCAGTTCTCTGTGGTTAAATGGTTTAGGAATATAATCATCTGCGCCTAGCTCTAAACCAAAGATACGATCAAAGTCTTCGCCTTTCGCGGTTAGCATGATCACCGGAGTAAGCTTATGTTGTCTTAACTGCTTTAGCACCTCAAAGCCATCCAAAGAGGGTAGCATCACATCAAGCAATATTAGCTCATAGTTATGCGTTATAGCTTGTTTTAGGCCTTCAGCGCCATCATGAACACACTCTACTGTAAAACCTTGTGCTGATAAGTACTCGCTGAGTAATTCGCACAATCCTGTATCGTCGTCGATCATTAATAGTTTCATTCTGACACCTAGCTATTTATTTCTTTAAGGTTATTTTACTCAGTAAATTGTGTAAAAGTGAATCTTTACACAACCTTTACACTGGTTTGCGCTCCTTTGCATTGAATTAGTTATAGTTAACCCATCAGTCGGAAACGACAACAGAGCACAACCCAACAAAAGGTAATGATTATGACTATTTCAAATAAGCTTTCTAAATTCGTACTTGTTTGTGGTTTAGCAGCAGCGAGTGTCGGTGCTACTTCAGCAATGGCGAAAGGTGACTTTAACCGTGGGATGAATCCACAAGCTCGTTTTTTACTTTCTGAGCGTGGTATTGATAAATTACAGCTTACAGAAGATCAGCAAACGCAACTTAAAGCGATTTTTGCCGAGCAGAAAACACAATTTGCAGCACTGCGTGGTGATAAAGATGCAATGAAAGCCGCTCGTACTGCGCACAAAGAGAAAATGGATGCGTTATTAGCAGCTAAAACATTTGATGAAAATGCCGCATTAGAACTAATTAATGCGCGTCAAGAAAAAGGCCAGCAGTTTGCAATGCTAAAAATGAAATCTGATCATGCCATTTGGCAGGTTTTAAATGCTGAACAGCGCGAAAGCTATCAAGAGATTAAAAAGCACCTGCGTAAAAAAGGTCACAAAAAGGGTCACCATGGTCCACGCGGAGAGCGCAAAGGTGAGCGTTCTGAAGGTTAATACCAAATTACTATTAATATAAAAAATGCGGCAAATGCCGCATTTTTTGTATTTGACGCTTTATTCTTTAAAGAATGAATCATCGTTTTTAGCTAGCATCGCTTCGATATCTTCAATCATATCTTGGCTCAAATCATTAGCATTGCTAATTGGGCTAGAAATTTTATTGTTCTCAAACGACCACTCACCTAAATCTATTAGCTGGCAGCGTTTTGAACAAAATGGACGATGTGGGCTTTGTTCTGACCATTCTACTTTGGCTTTGCATGTTGGGCAGTCTACAACTGTTGGCATGATATCACTCTTAATTAAGCTCTTTCGTCAGATCTTACTGAACAGTTAGTTGAGAATCCAGTAACGAATTTGTTTAGAAACTCGTTACTCGGTTTATTTCAGCCAGAGAGGTAACACCATCGGCGGCTTTTTTTAGGCCTGATAAACGTAGATCATTAAAGCCTGAGCGAAGAGATACTTCAGCGATTTCGAGTGAGTTACCACCACGCATAATAATTTGCGCTATTTCAGGGGTAATTTGCATTACCTCGTAAATACCAACTCGACCTTTATACCCTTCAGTACAGCTGTCACAGCCTTTTGGTGCGAATAGCTGAACTTCATTGAGTTTGTCTTTATCAAAACCTTGGCGAATCAATTCTTCATCAGGGAGTGTTTCTGGTGTTTTACACTTAGGACAAAGTCGTCTTGCTAGACGCTGCGCAATAATAAGACTGATTGAACTTGCGACGTTATAAGCAGGAACACCCATATTTAAAAGACGAGTAAGGGTTTCTGGTGCTGAGTTTGTATGCAGAGTCGATAATACCAAGTGACCTGTTTGCGCCGCTTTTATTGCAATTTCAGCGGTTTCAAGGTCACGGATCTCACCAACCATTACGACATCGGGATCTTGTCGTAAGAAAGCCTTTAATGCATTGGCAAAGGTCATGTCTGCCTTTGGATTAATTTGTACTTGGTTAATCCCTTCAAGGTTGATCTCTACTGGATCCTCGGCAGTACTGATATTACGCTCTGGCTGGTTAAGAATATTCAAACCAGTATAAAGTGATACGGTTTTACCAGAACCTGTTGGACCGGTTACTAAGATCATGCCCTGGGGCTGTTCAAGTGCATCCATGTAGAGTTTTTTCTGCTCTGGTTCATAACCAAGTACATCGATACCTAGCATAGCGCTTGATGAGTCGAGAATACGCATTACGATTTTCTCGCCCCAAAGGGTAGGTAGCGTACTTACACGGAAGTCGATACTTTTACGTTCAGTGATTTTAAGCTTAATACGACCATCTTGAGGTTTGCGCTTTTCTGCAATATCAAGTCGAGACATAACCTTAATACGCGCCGACAAACGGCTCGCTAAGCTATTGGGTGGACTTGCCATTTCATGCAAAATACCATCGATACGAAAACGTACACGGTAACGGTGTTCATAAGGTTCAAAGTGTAGATCCGATGCACCTTTTTTTATCGCATCCATCAAAATTTTATTGATGTAGACAATAATAGGCGCATCGTCTTTATCTTCGTCTTTGCTGGTTAAGTCTTTAGGAGCTTCGGTTTCAAGATCGCCAAGTTCTTTAAACTCATCTTCACTTAAGTGTAAACCGCCTGCAGCATCAAGTAATTGTTCTATTTTATTTTCGAGCTGAACGTAATCAACAACAACTACTTCACATGAAAGGCCAGTACTAAATTCAAAGTTTTCAAAGGCTCCGTAATCGGTTGGATCAGAGGCGGCAATGTAGAGTTTACGGCCTTTTTTTACTAAAGGCAGAATGTGGTGTTCACGAATGAGTTTGTCTTTAACAAGTTCTTCAGAAATGTGTGATACATCAAAATCTTTGATGTCAAAATAAGGGACTCTGAAAAGATCTGTGCATTGCTCTGCTAGCTCATGGCCAGCCATACCACATGTTTTAGAAATTAGCTCCGCAGTAGAGCTGTATTCGCGCTGCTTTGATTTTACGGTCTCTGCATCAATGCGACCTAGAGTGATAAATTTTCGAAGTAGCGGTGAGTTAATATTCATTGCGCACCTAGTTTGATCCTTTATTTGCCACAATCTAACAGAAAAAGTAAAACGGTTACATCAGTCTTGTCTGATTTTGGAAAAATTGCAAAATAAATTAACCATAAACTCAAATGTTTAGCTAGTTAGTTGGTACTTTGGTATTGTTTTTCTGTGGCTGCTTTTTTACAAAAATAAGTATTTAAATCAATAATATCGTTAAATTAAAGTTAGGTATTTCTCATGCAACTTTTGTACATCAATTTTTACCTCAGAAAGAAGGCGGTTATTATCTAATGTATCTGTCGCTTTTTGTTGCTTATCTGCTCTGGGCATTTGTGAAGCGATGATTTGCTTAGCTAATTCAACAGAGATATTGTCTCGAGCTGTGGTTCTCGTTATTTGCACTTCAACAGGAACATCTATCAATAGAGTATGATCACAGAATTGATCTAGGCCATTTTCAAAAAGTAGAGGCGCAACTAATATTACATATTGGCTGGTGGCTTGCTGTAATTGAGCGAGCATTGACTCTCTAATAAGCGGATGCAATAAATTATTTAGCCATTGCTTTTGTGATTCATCAGCAAAGATAATTGCTCTTAGTTTTGCACGATCAAGGCTGCCATCAGTAGTGAGTATCTCATCACCAAAGTGTTCAGTAATTTTTTCAAGTCCCGTTGAACCTGGCTCAACGACCTCTCTAGCCACGATATCAGCATCAACCACTTGAATGCCAAGCTCTTCAAACATGGCGCTTATTGCACTTTTCCCTGATCCGATTCCACCCGTTAATCCTAAAATCCAGCTTGCCATAATCAGTAGCCCAAATAATTAAAGTAGTAAGCTTGAATTTGCTCACCCCAAAGCAAGGTTAGCCAACCGGCAATGGCAAGGTAGGGCCCAAATGGAATTGGCGTGGTTTTATCTTTACCTTGAATAATGATTTGCGCAATACCGATGATGGCACCGACCACACTTGATAACAGCACTATGGTTAAAATATCTTGCCAACCTAATAGCGCACCAAACACAGCTAATAGTTTAAAGTCGCCATATCCCATACCCTCTTTACCTGTGGCTAACTTGAATAGCCAGTAGACACTCCACAAGCTTAAGTAGCCAATTGCTGCGCCAATAATAGCGTCGCTTGGAGCAATGGTAATATCCATAGTGGCTGCAATCAGTGCCAACCATACTAAAGGAAGGGTTAGTTGGTCGGGTAGTAGCATGTGATCTATATCGATAAAGGTTAAAGCGACTAAAACCCAGGTAATAAATATATAAAGCAGAGCAAGCGTTGTTGGGCCAAAAACAGCAGCAACAATTAAACTTAAAACCGCCGTAAGCATTTCAACAATAGGGTAGCGTACAGATATTGGTGATTGACAATTTGCGCAGCGACCTTTTAATAATAGCCAACTTAGCACAGGGATATTTTGCCAAGCTTTAATCGGAGCCTTGCATTTTGGGCAGGTTGAATTAGGTTTTACTAAATTAAAGGGAGCTTGTTCTGTTTGCTGTTTTGAGCTGACTTCATCGGCCAATACAATACGGCATTCCGTTTGCCATTCTCTTTTCATCATCAGTGGTAAACGATAAATCACCACATTTAAAAAGCTACCAATACATAGGCTTACTAAGCCCACAGTTAAAAAATAAAACCACTGCTGACTTTGCATCGCAGTGGTTATATCAAGAAAAAAGTTTTCCATTAAAATACCTAACATCTGACCATTTAGAGGCCGAATTTATTTCGCTGTGTTGAACTGTTTTTATTATTTATTTTATGTAGCAAGTTATCAACTAGCGTTTTGAGTTTTACTTACAGCCATGTGTTAAATCACCGACCCTAACTGGAATATAGGCAAGTACATAGCAACAATTAAACCACCAACCAGCACACCTAATACAGCCATAATGAGTGGCTCAAGTAAGCTTGATAAACCGTCAACGGCATCATCAACCTCTTGCTCATAAATAGTTGCGACTTTAGCAAGCATGCCATCAAGTGAGCCAGACTCTTCACCAATGGCTACCATTTGGATCACCATATCGGGGAATATTTTAGAGTTACGCATTGCCCAGTTCATTAAATTACCAGAGCTCACTTCTGCTTTAATTTCTAAAATAGCATAGCGATAAACCGCATTACCAGAAGCACCCGCAGCAGAGTCAAGTGCATCAACCAGAGGTACACCAGCAGCAAACGTAGTTGATAAAGTACGAGCGTAACGCGCAACCGCCGCTTTATTCAAAATCATACCAATAACGGGGAGTTTTAATATGGCTCTATCGTTAGCATCTCGGAGTTTTTTACTTTTTAATAGAGCTTCTTTATAAGCAAAACCTGCGGCGATAATTACAATTAGAATTATCCACCAATATTCCTGCATGAACTCAGAAATACCAATCACCATTAAAGTAAAGCCCGGCAACTCAGCACCAAAGCCATTAAAGATATCTTGGAATTGTGGCACTACAAATATAAGTAGAATAGAAGTTACAATGATTGCGACCACCAAAACTGCAATTGGATAAAACATGGCCTTTTTAATTTTTGACTTTAAGGCCTCTGCCTTTTCTTTATAAAGCGCAACACGGTCAAAAATTTTATCAAGGGCACCCGACTGTTCACCTGATGCTACAAGGTCGCAATATAAATCATCAAAATAACGAGGGTGTTTACGGAGCGCTTGAGAAAGTGGCACACCGGCTTTGACTTCATCACCTATGCCTTCCATTAATTTAGTAATACTTTTATTTTTTGTACCGCTCCCGATCATCTCAATAGTTTGGATTAGGGGAACACCTGCCATCAGCATAGTGGCAATCTGTCGTGTAATTAAGGCAATATCTTTTGGCGTAATTTTTTGAACAGATTTAATGCCAAATAACGGTTTTGCTTTGCGTTTTACCTTAGAAGGAGTAATACCTTGTTTTCGGAGTTGTGCTTTTATCAGAGCAATACTTTGGCCAGAAAGTTCACCTTCAAGTTTTTTACCTCGAGAGTTAACACCTACCCATTGGAAAGTATCTAAGTCCTTATCATTATTTTGTTTTGCCATAGCTACTCCTTAAAGTTATAAATTACATCGGGAAAGTGATACATGGCCTTTACTCCAGAAGTTAGGACCATATTGATGATTATACGAACAATCTAAACTTAAAATAACAAGAAATAAGTAGCTTACGTACAGAGCTGAAGAAAATATATTTACCTTGAGTCTTTTTTTGATGTCAGATTTTTCTTGAAAAGAGTAAGCGTAATTTAAAAATAAACCAATAAAAATAAATAATAAAGTCTGGGGAAGGGGCATAACAAAAACACCACTAAATAATGAGTAGGTTAGAAGTGAACCTACACTACCGCATAAAGATAAGTGTAATATTGATATTTCTTTAAACTTTTGTAAGAAGAATCTTAACATTTTTAATGTCAAAAGTAATGTTGTTAAAAATGCTGCAACTCCCCAATTGTGATATATCTGTAATAAACTGTTGTGTGGATGGCTAACGAGTATATCTTTTGAGAAATAAGAGCCGGGACCATAACCTAAGATACTTTTATGATTAATTTTTTTTAGGATTTCTATCCACATATCTAGTCTGCCTGAGGTGCTAATCTTTGAAAGCTTATTAAGTTCATTGCTATCTAAATATAATGTGAAAATTATATAAAAAACGATCGCTAAAAATGCAATTTTAAATGTCGCGTTTAAAACTTTTTTTGTTTTTAACTTTAAGTTTGTTAATGTCATTAATATTAATACAGTAAATACTGATAAAATAGCCCCTCTCGCTGATGTCAGAAACATTAATATAAAATTAAAGAATAAAAAAAGTGAGAATAGTCTTTTGCATTTATTATTTAATATAAAATAAATTATACTGAAGATACTAGCAACCTGAAACTGGTTAAAGAATCTGATATTAGAAAAACCTAGATAAGCACTTGCTATTTCATTTGAATCTCCATGATAGATGTAAAATGACATATTCAGTATGCTGATTGAAATAACAATAATATTTGTTATAGCTAGTAAGAAAAGAAATGTTCTTACTTTTTTCGATAAGAATATACCGAAGCCAATTAACCCAAATAATAATAAATAATGCGTGAAGTATAAAAAGGAAGTTAGTTTGTTTTGACTAAAATATGAAGAGAAAAGTGTAGTAGAAAATAGAATAAGTAGTAATGTTCTATCTTTGTAGTTGATAATTTCAACTAACTTAAGGTACTTAATTGAAAATAAAAGAAGTACTATCTGTAAGAACCTTTGCCAGTTATAATGGCTAACATCTAGAAAATAAGAGATAGGGAGAGTTGATAATAATAAAATGCTAGTAATTATAAAAACTAGGAAATATTTCTTTGAATTAATATGTAAGATTAGGTTCATCATAAGTGAGGCTACATGGTGGTAGCCTCATTTTCATTTAACTTTTCGTACATCCTTTAGGTGCAATTGCCTCATTTGTTAATTTGTGAGTGCAAGACCATTTGAATGTGCCGCCTGTAACCGAAGGCGTAAATGTAAAGACAGCACCTTGTAGATCACTAGAAACGCCAGTTGAATTCATTGTCGCCTCAATAACACCATCCGCTTTTAACTCCACAGATGAATATGTTCCAGTTGCTGCGTAAGTGCTTAAAGCTGGTGTAGTGCTGGCCGTAGGATACCCACCTTCACTTTGATAAAACTCAGCAACACCCGTTTTAATTCCTGCGGTCAAAGATACAGCCTCTGAAGCTTGTGCTCTAGCTGTATAATCTTGATAAGCCGGAAGTGCTACTGCAGCAAGAATACCGATGATTGCAACTACAATCATTAATTCAATTAGGGTGAAACCCTGTTGGTTTTGTTTTGTCATTTGTTCCTCTCCTAAAGGATATGATGATTTTGTAAGTTTAGCTGTAACTTCAGCGTTGTAAACCAAGGCTCAATTTACAGGATAAATCTTACAGTTTTAATTAAAACTTCTTTAAATAAAGCTTGATCGATAACATAAAACTCTTAGAACTTCCCATGTTCTGAAAACATTAATTAACTTTAGCATTATTCAATGATTTTGAAAGCTATTTTCCTGTTAGCTAGAGGTTTTTTCAGAACTTTCCTACTTTAGTTTGAGACAGGTCAAGCTAATTCAATTATTGCACTGTTTGATATGGCATCCTTGCTAATACTTTGAAGAGTGAAACTAAAATGTGTGTAAGAGCCTAGGGTGCAGACATACTAAAGAGTGATATTTTGCCGTATAAATGTTTGTTTTTTGTTACTATTACAAGCTTTGTACGTATTTAATGCTTTTTTTATTTCGTTGTCAACGGATTAGGTAAGCATTAAATACGTGGCTAGCTATTTTTAAGCACTAAAGCGCATTGAAAGGTCGATTGATTGTAAATTTTTTGTAAGTGCGCCACTTGAAATAAAGTCAACGCCAGCCTGCGAATAGGCTTTTAAGGTTTCGAGTGTCATGTTGCCAGATACTTCGAGCTTTGCTCGCTTGTCTGTCAGCACGACTGCTTGTTGAATTTGTTCGACTGTAAAGTTATCAAGCATGATGATATCAGCACCTGCTGTGATCGCTTGTTCAAGCTCATCAAGTGACTCTACTTCAACCTCAACTGGCTTTGTAGGGTGATTGATTTTTGCTTGAGCTACTGCTTTATCAATACCGCCGCAGGCAGCGATGTGGTTTTCTTTAATTAAGAACGCATCAAACAAACCGATGCGATGATTCGCACCGCCACCACATTTTACAGCGTATTTTTGTAGCGCACGTAAGCCAGGAATTGTTTTACGCGTATCGAGTAGCTGCGTCGTTGTACCCTCAATCTCTCTTACATAATGAGCTGTTGTTGTTGCTGTACCTGAGAGTGTTTGTACAAAGTTAAGGGCAGTGCGCTCAGCAGTTAAAATTGCGCGAGCTGAGCCTGATGCGGTGAAGAGCGTGCTATTGGCTGCTACTTTGTCGCCATCATTTACAAGTACTTCAACGTTTACTGTAGGATCGACTTGGTTAAAAACTTCTAAAATAATGTCTTTACCACAAAATACGCAGTCTTCACGGGTAATTACCTTGGCATTTGCTAGCTCGTTTTCTGGAATTAGTTGCGCGGTAATATCACCGTCATTTGCGCTTTGGTAATTTAAATCTTCATCAAGGGCGAGTTTTACCAGTTGGCTAATTAATGTGTGTGGGACTGACATGTCGAAAGCTCATTGTTTATTAATAAATTGGCGAAATTTTACTATGTTTAACCCCTCAATAGAAGACAAAGATTGGCTACAGTAAAGTATCCCCACTGTTACTTTAAGTGATTGAATCAAAGCAACTAGACCCTGAGATTTTAACCCTTTACACTATTTAACTTTATTGTCATCGTTAGTTTTTAATATGCATATAAATGAATTGGGTCAATTAAACAATGTGTTACAAAGGCCCTGTACACATTACGATGAACGCCCAGAAGGCGAGGTATCATTACTTGTTATTCATAATATTTCATTGCCAGCAGGGCAGTTCGCAACGCCTTATGTTGATGATTTATTTATGGGAACAATTGATTGTACGGCGCATGAAAGCTTTGCTGATTTAAAAGGCTTAAGAGTGTCAGCACATTGCTTTATTCGTCGTACCGGTGAAGTTATTCAGTACGTGCCTTTTGAGAAACGAGCTTGGCACGCCGGTATCTCAACGTTTGAAGGTAGAGAGCGCTGTAATGATTTTAGCGTGGGCATTGAGCTTGAAGGTACAGACACCAAAGCGTATACCCAAGCCCAATATAATGCATTACACTTAGTGACTAAGGCGTTGATGGCAAAGTACCCTGAGATAAACCGTTCGCGCATTGTTGGCCATTGTGATATTGCACCGGGCAGAAAAACTGACCCTGGTGTGAGTTTTGATTGGCAATACTATTTTGATTTAGTGTTTTAGTTAAAGGATATAGGTAAAGGCATGATCTTAATTTCAATAATTATTGCTTTGGTGATTGAGCGTTTAGGAGCTCGAGCAGATTATTGGCAAATCGGTTTTTATGCCAATAGATATCTTAAACACTCGCAAAAACAACTCTCAGAAAAAGGTTTATTTAATTCGCCAATTGGCTTTTTGATTTGGTTAATGTTGCCTGTCGTTGCCGCAGGTTTAGTCTATCAACTCTCTGATTTTATTATTTGGCAGCTGGCAGTGAATGTTGCTGTGCTGCTGGTTTGTTTTGGCTGTGCTAAACAACGTGCTTTATATAAGTCTTACTTAAATGCGTTAACCCGCAACGACCAAGAAGCGGCTACCTTATATGCATTACAAATGGGTCAAAAGAAAACAGAAGATGATCCTCAAGGTGAGACTTTTGGCCAAACTCTAGCTTGGCTAAATTTTCGCTTTTACTGTGCAGTTATTTTTTGGTTTGTGGTTTTAGGTGTGCCTGGCGCAGTTCTTTATGCGCTAGTTCGAACTTTTGCTGATAAAGTCAGAGACGACCATAAAGTGGCGTACGCTAAGCGTTTTAAACTGATCCATAGCTTATTGTTCTGGCTTGATTGGTTACCTGCACGAGTTGCAAGCTTTGGTTATTTAGTGATTGGTAACTTTAATAAAGGTACCAGTTGTTGGCTCAAATATGTGCTCGACTTTTCAGTGAGTAACCGCAAAGTTGTTACGCAAACCGCACTTGCCGCTGAGCAAATAGAGCAACAACATTTTGGTTGTACTTATGAAGCTACTTGCATGATGAAGCTTGTAAAACGAAATGTATTGTTCTTTTTAGTGATCATCGCAGCACTTACTTTATTTGGTGGTTTGGCGTAGTGTGTAAAGTTAGCGAGTTGAAAGAGTAAAGCTTGTTGTATAACTTTATTCATTAATTGCTCTACTAATGCACTTCGATTGAGTTCTGATTTTTTCAGCACTGAAGTGCATCCTACTTCGAATATTTTTCAGTACTCAATTCAACGACGCGGGGTAACCCCGCTGCTACAAAGCTACTCAATTCAACTAACACCGAAAACCTGACCTCTAAAAGCTTTTGTTGCGGGGTAAACCCGTTGTTACAAAGCTACTCAATTCAACTAACATCTAAAACCTGACCTCTAAAAGCTTTTGCCGCCCAATCTGGTCTGACCATTTATTTTTTATTGTTTTTTCCTTCAGAAAAAGCCACTTTAATCCATACTGTTTAATCTTTAGGCTAATTACGTTAGGGTGTAACTAGGCGCTGAACGTAGTGAAATTGACAGAAATACGGGTTTTTGATAACGTATGCGACAAATTTGGTATGACCAATTTACCTTTTTGGTCAAAGCACAAGGCTAAATACCCGATATTTATGGGGTTAGCGCATAACAATGCGGACGTTAATAAATGTCTTTAAAGATTAAAGCAGCAAAATTATCTGATGTAATTTTACAACAACTTGAGAATATGATTCTTGAGGGGTCGTTGGCGCCAGGCGAAAAGCTGCCTCCTGAACGTGAATTAGCGAAACAATTTGAAGTATCGCGACCTTCACTGCGTGAGGCGATTCAAAAGCTAGAAGCCAAGGGGTTAGTAACGCGTCGCCAAGGGGGCGGAACGTTCGTAAAAAATCAGCTTGAAGAGGGGCTCACTGATCCGCTTTTTGATTTGATTAGTAAGCATCCAGAGTCACAATTTGATTTACTCGAATTTCGTCATGCCCTTGAAGGAATTGCAGCATATTATGCAGCTATGCGTGGCACGACGAATGACTTCAAAAAAGTAAAACAAAGCTTTGACAACATTGCGCTCGTTAATGACGACATTGTGCAAAAAGCAAAAGCAATAAATGCATTTCATTTTAGTGTGGCAGAAGCGTCCCATAATGTTGTACTGCTACATTTAGTTCGTGGTATGCAGGCCTTGCTAGAGCAAAATGTATTACAGAATTTAACTGTACTGTTAAAAAAACCACAGATCAGCCAGCAGCTCGCAGAACATAGACGACTGTTGATGGATGCGGTTATTGAAGGAAACCCAGAGCAAGCACGTCTTGCTAGTAATGCTCACTTAGCCTTTATCGAAGAAGCCTTACTTGAGGCTGGCAAAGAGCATTCGCGGATTGAACGTAGTTTAAGACGCACCAAACAACATTAAGCAAGTGATTAGCTAAGTTTAGTTAACTACTTAATTTTAAGATTTATTAAAATAATTAGTATTTTAAACATAAGGAAACCTCCATATGTCTGAAGTCAATAAAATTGACGTAGACGCGCTAGAAACACAAGAGTGGTTACAAGCCCTTGAGTCTGTTGTGCGTGAAGAAGGTGTTGAACGTGCTCAATTCTTACTTGAGCAAGTGTTAGAGCAAGCCCGTTTAGACGGTGTTGATATGCCTACTGGCACAACCACTAACTACGTTAATACCATTCCGGTAGATCAAGAACCTGCTTACCCAGGTGACGTAAACATTGAACGTCGTATTCGTTCAATCATTCGTTGGAATGCGATCATGATCGTATTACGCGCGTCGAAAAAAGATCTAGACTTAGGCGGCCATATGGCGTCTTACCAGTCTTCAGCTGCATTCTATGAAGTATGTTTTAACCACTTCTTCAAAGCACCAAACGATGTTGATGGCGGTGATTTAGTTTATTACCAAGGTCACATTTCTCCAGGTATCTATGCACGTGCATTTGTTGAAGGTCGTTTAACTGCTGAGCAGCTTGATAACTTCCGTCAAGAAGTTGATGGTAAAGGTCTTCCTTCATACCCACACCCTAAGTTAATGCCTGAATTCTGGCAGTTCCCTACGGTATCTATGGGTCTTGGTCCAATTGCTTCAATCTACCAAGCTCGTTTCTTAAAATACCTAGATGGTCGTGGCTTAAAAGACACTAAAAACCAACGTGTATACGCTTTCTTAGGCGATGGTGAAATGGATGAGCCAGAATCACGTGGTGCAATCTCATTCGCTGCGCGTGAGAAGCTAGATAACCTATGTTACCTAATCAACTGTAACCTACAGCGTTTAGATGGCCCAGTAATGGGTAACGGTAAGATCATTCAAGAGCTTGAAGGCCTATTCAAAGGTGCAGGCTGGAACGTGATTAAAGTTGTATGGGGTAGTGGTTGGGATATCCTACTTGCTAAAGATACATCAGGTAAATTACTGCAGTTAATGAACGAAACGATTGACGGTGATTACCAAACATATAAAGCAAAAGACGGTGCATATGTTCGTGAGCACTTCTTCGGTCGTTACCCAGAAACAGCAGCACTTGTTGCTGATATGACTGATGAAGAGATCTTCGCACTTAAGCGTGGTGGTCATGAGCCTTCTAAACTTTACGCTGCATTCAAAAAAGCGGAAGAAACTAAAGATCGTCCGACTGTGATCCTAGCTAAAACTGTAAAAGGTTACGGCATGGGTGAAGCGGCTGAAGGTAAAAACATCGCGCACCAAGTTAAGAAAATGGACATGACTCATGTTGAGCACCTACGTTCACGTTTAGGTCTACAAGATTTAGTTTCTGATGAAGAAATTAAAGATTTACCATATCTTACTCTTGAAGAAGGCTCTGAAGAGTACAAGTATCTTCACGCTCGTCGTGAAGCGCTTCAAGGTTACACACCTAAGCGTATTCCTAAGTTTTCTGAAAGCTTAACATTGCCAGAAGTTGAGGCGTTCAAGCCACTACTTGAAGAGCAAAAACGTGACATCTCTACAACAATGGGCTTTGTACGTGCACTTAACGTATTACTAAAAGACAAAGGCATTGGTAAAAACATCGTTCCTATCATCGCTGATGAAGCGCGTACATTTGGTATGGAAGGTTTATTCCGTCAAATCGGTATTTATAATCCGCATGGCCAAAACTACACGCCACAAGATCGTGACATCGTTTCTTACTATAAAGAAGCAACATCAGGTCAGGTACTACAAGAAGGTATCAACGAGTTAGGTGCAATGTCATCATGGGTTGCTGCTGCAACATCATACAGCACTAACGATTTACCAATGATCCCATTCTACATCTACTACTCAATGTTTGGTTTCCAACGTGTAGGTGATATGGCGTGGATGGCTGGTGACCAACAAGCACGTGGTTTCTTACTAGGTGCTACGGCAGGTCGTACTACACTAAACGGTGAAGGTTTACAGCACGAAGATGGTCACAGCCACATTCTTGCTAACACGGTTCCTAACTGTATTTCTTATGATCCGACATTCGCATACGAAGTAGCGGTAATCATGCAAGACGGTATCCGTCGCATGTACGGCGAAGATCAAGAAAACGTGTTCTATTACCTAACGCTAATGAACGAAAACTACCATCAACCGGCAATGCCAGAAGGCGCTGAAGAAGGTATTCGTAAAGGTATCTACAAGCTTGAAACTGTGGCTGGCGATAAAGCGAAAGTACAGTTACTAGGTTCAGGTACTATCATGATTGAAGTGCGCAAAGCGGCACAAATCCTGAGCGAAGAGTATGGTATTGGTTCAGATGTATTCTCTGTAACGTCATTCAATGAGTTAACGCGTGACGGTCAAGACGCTGAGCGTTTCAACATGCTTAACCCTGAAGCAGAGCAAAAGACCGCTTACATCACGAACGCATTAACAGATGCCGTGACTGTTGCAGCAACAGACTACATGAAGAACTACGCAGAACAAGTTCGTTCATTCGTACCAAGCAGCAACTACAAAGTGTTAGGTACTGATGGTTACGGTCGTTCTGATAGCCGTGAAAACTTACGTCGTCACTTCGAAGTGAATGCTGGTTATGTTGTGGTTGCAACACTATCTGAGCTTGCTAAACGTGGTGAAGTTGAGAAGTCAGTGGTTGTTGAAGCAATCAAGAAATTCGACATCGACACAAACAAAGTTAACCCGCTATACGCATAAGAGGTTCCAATGAGTATTGAAATTAATGTACCAGATATCGGTGGCGATGAAGTTGAAGTAACCGAAATCCTTGTTAGCGTTGGTGATAAGGTTGAGGTTGACCAATCGTTATTAACGGTTGAAGGCGACAAAGCATCAATGGAAGTACCTGCTGCACAAGCAGGTACGGTTAAAGAAATTAAAGTAGCTGAAGGTGATACGGTAACTACTGGTTCACTTATCATGATCTTCGAAGGTGAAGAACAAGCTGCGGCTCCTGCAGAGGCTAAAGAAGAAGCGCCAGCTCCAGCAGCTGCGCTTGCAGCTTCTGCTACACAGGAAGTAACTGTGCCAGATATCGGCGATGATGAAGTTGAAGTAACTGAAATCATGGTTGCGGTAGGTGACACGGTTGAAGAAGAGCAATCTTTATTAAGCGTTGAAGGCGATAAAGCATCAATGGAAGTACCTGCTCCAATTGCGGGTACGGTTAAAGAGATCAAAATCGCGACTGGCGATAAAGTGAAAACTGGCTCTCTAATCTTCGTTTTTGAAACAGCTTCAAGCGGTTCAGAAGCGCCTGCTGCAGAATCAGCACCAGCTGAAGCAGCGCCGGCATCAAGCACTAAAGAAGTTAACGTGCCTGATATCGGTGGTGACGAAGTTGAAGTAACCGAAGTGATGGTTGCTGTAGGCGACAAGGTTGAAGAAGATCAGTCAATCTTAAACGTTGAAGGCGATAAAGCATCAATGGAAGTACCAGCACCATTTGCCGGTACTGTTAAAGAAATCAAAGTAGCAGCTGGGGATAAAGTATCAACTGGCTCACTTATCTTTGTATTTGAAGTAGCGGGTAGTGCACCAGCTGCAGCGGCACCTGCTCCTGCAAAAGCTGAAGCAGCGCCTGCATCAGCACCTGCAAGCAACGAAGGCTTTGCAGATAACAAAGCGTATGCACATGCATCGCCTGTGGTACGTCGTTTAGCACGTGAGTTTGGTATTAACCTAGCGAACGTAAAAGGCACGGGTCGTAAGAATCGTGTTGTGAAAGAAGACGTACAAAACTACGTGAAAGACCTTGTGAAGAAAGTTGAGTCAGGTCAGCTATCTGCAGGTAAAGGTAATGCCGGTGGCGGCGAGCTAGGTCTTATCCCTTGGCCTAAGGTTGATTTTGCTAAGTTTGGTGAAATCGAAGAGAAAAAACTTTCTCGTATCCAGAAGCTATCAGGTGCTAACTTACATCGTAACTGGGTGCAAATCCCGCATGTTACACAGTTTGACGAAGCTGATATCACCAGCCTTGAAGCATTCCGTAAAGAGCAAAATGCGCTTGCAGAGAAGAAAAAGCTGGGTGTTAAAATCACACCACTTGTATTTGTGATGAAAGCAGCGGCGAAAGCATTGGCTGAATTCCCAACGTTTAACTCTTCACTGTCTGAAGACGGCGAAAGCTTAATCTTGAAGAAGTACATCAACATTGGTGTTGCTGTTGATACGCCAAACGGTTTGGTTGTTCCAGTATTCAAAGATGTTGATAAGAAAGGCATCATTGAGCTTTCTCGTGAGTTAATGGATATTTCTAAGAAAGCACGTGACGGCAAGCTAACGTCATCTGATATGCAAGGCGGTTGTTTCACAATCTCAAGCCTTGGTGGTATTGGTGGTACAGCGTTCACACCAATTGTAAATGCGCCAGAAGTTGCTATCTTGGGTGTATCTAAGTCAGAAATGAAACCTAAGTGGAATGGCAAAGAGTTTGAACCTAAATTAATGGTTCCATTATCAATGTCATACGACCATAGGGTTATTGACGGTGCACTAGCAGCACGCTTTACTGTGACGCTAGCAAGCTACATGAGCGATATTCGTCAACTAGTGATGTAATCTCCTCATTAATTATAAGAATCAAATCCCAGCAAGTTGTTTTTTGCTGGGATTTTTACCATTGGCAATGATACAATCTTTGCTATAGAACAATCTTGGTATAGATATCTGCTCTCCCTTTCTGCCTTGCAGAAACATGGCAGTTAAACTTAGGGGCAGTGTCCCGTTCAAACATTTAAGGTAATAGCATGAGCAACGAATTAAAAACTCAAGTTGTTGTACTAGGCGGTGGTCCTGGTGGTTATTCTGCGGCTTTCCGTGCTGCTGACTTGGGCTTAGAAGTAACATTGGTAGAATCTCGCAACACATTAGGCGGTGTATGTCTAAATGTGGGTTGTATTCCTTCAAAAGCACTTTTACACGTAGCTAAAGTGATCGATGACGCTGCTGAAATGTCATCTCACGGCGTTACTTTTGGCAAGCCTGAAATCGACCTAGACAAAATCCGTTCTTGGAAAGAGTCTGTAATCGGTCAATTAACTGGCGGCCTAGACGGCATGGCTAAAATGCGTAAAGTGAAAGTGGTTAACGGTTACGGTAAATTCACTGGCAGCAACACCATTGCTGTTGAAGGTACTGACGGTACAACAACAATCACGTTTGACAATGCTATTATTGCAGCAGGTTCTCAACCTGTTAACTTACCTTTCATCCCTGAAGATGACCGTGTAATTGACTCAACAGGTGCACTAGAGCTTAAAGACGTTCCTGAGAAACTACTTGTTTTAGGTGGTGGTATCATCGGTCTTGAGATGGGTACTGTATACCGTGCACTAGGTTCTGAAATCGACGTTGTTGAGTTTGCTGAACAATTAGTACCAGCAGCTGATAAAGACGTTATCAAAATCTACCAAAAATACGTTAAGAACAAGTTCAACGTAATGCTTTCTACTAAAGTTGTTGGTGTTGAAGCGAAAGAAGACGGTCTATACGTTTCATTCGAAGGCAAAAACGCACCAGCTGACGCAGTACGTTACGACAAAGTACTTGTTGCTGTTGGTCGTACACCTAACGGTAAATTACTTGACGCTGATAAGGCAGGCGTTAACGTTGATGAGCGTGGTTTCATTAATGTTGATAAACAGCTTAAAACAAACGTTGATCACATCTTCGCTATCGGTGATATCGTTGGTCAACCAATGCTTGCACACAAAGCGGTTCACGAAGCTCACGTTGCTGCAGAAGTTATCTCTGGTCAGAAACACTTCTTCGATCCTAAGTGCATTCCTTCAATCGCATACACAGATCCAGAAATCGCATGGGTTGGTGTAACTGAGAAAGAAGCAAAAGAGCAAGGCTTAAGCATCGAAACTGCTGTATTCCCTTGGGCTGCTTCTGGCCGTGCAATCGCTTCAGCACGTACTGAAGGTCAAACTAAGCTAATCTTCGATAAAGACTCAGGTCGTGTTATCGGTGGTGCTATGGTTGGTATCAACGCAGGTGAAATGCTAGGTGAAATCGGCTTAGCTGTTGAAATGGGCGCAGACGGTGAAGACCTAGCGTTAACTATTCACGCTCACCCAACGTTAAACGAATCAATCGGTCTAGCTGCTGAAATCTTCGAAGGTTCAATCACTGACCTTCCAAACAAAAAAGCAGTTAAAAAGAAGTAAGTTCTTTTGACTAATCATTTTAAAAACCCAGCTCCGGCTGGGTTTTTTGTTTTCAACCATCAGCACATTTTAGTTATTCGCAATAAGACTGAATCAAAAGCCAGCTGTTAGCTTCGTTAAGAATTACTACAAAAAAACCGCGTTTGCTTTCACAAACACGGCTTCTATTCTTCATTAGCTTGTAGCTTACTATACTTTAAACGCATCTACCGATAAACGCAGTTCTTCAGCCAGTTTTGCTACTTCAGAGCTTGAGATATTAGTTTGGTTTGCACCTTCAGCTGTTTGCTCTGCGATTGCTACAATCGACTCTAAACGTTCACTGATCTCTTGAGATACTTGCTGTTGTTCGTGAGCGGCTGTTGAAATCTCTTCACTTACGTTATGAGCCTGTGCAACGGCAGCAGTGATTGAATCAAGGGCCGTGTTTGCAAGGTCTGATTGCTCAACACACGACTCAGCTTGTTGCTTACCTTTCGACATAGCCGATACAGCAGCCTCAGCGCCAACCTGAAGCGATTCAATCATTGCTTGGATCTCTTGGGTCGACTCTTGAGTCTTGCTTGCTAGAGAGCGTACTTCATCAGCAACTACGGCAAAGCCTCGGCCTTGTTCACCGGCACGGGCTGCTTCAATGGCTGCATTAAGCGCAAGTAGGTTGGTTTGCTCAGCAATGCCACGAATAACATCTAAAATGCCACCGATTGAAGCGCTGTCTTTATGAAGTTGGTTGATAACTTGCGATGCATCATCGACTTCACGAGCTAGTTGCTCAATGGTTGCTTTATTTTGTGATGAAATGCCTTTGACACGATCTGCTTCTTTGTCAGCGTTCTTTATTTCACTAAGAGCTTGTTGTGCACTGCTACTTACCGCTTGTGATGTACTGCTCATCTCAGTTGTTGCCGTTGCCGCTTGTTCAACCTGTGCTTGTTGATTACGTATAGCTTGGCTAGATTCTTCAGTGATTGCCGATGTCTCTTCAGAAGCAGCTGCTAGCTGTGTAGAGCGAGAGATTATACCTTGGATAAGCGTACGCAAACTTTCAATTAGCGTGTTACAGCTACGTGATAGTTCACCGAATTCGTCTTTAGCTGAGTCGTCTAGGCGCTGTGTCATGTCACCGCTTGCCACAATATCAAGGATACGGTTTACTTCAGAAAGGGGCTTGGTTATACGGTTAACAGTCACAGCAGCAACGATGATAGCAATTAAAGTAGCAATCACCATGGCAACCCAAGTCCAAATAGTTGCTGTTGAGACATTACCGCTGACATCTTGCTGCAAGTCAAAAGCCAGCACTGTAGCTTGGTCAACTAGTTCTTTTAATTGCTTTAATGCTTCACTAGTAGAGTTTTCTGCGTTTGCTAATTCAGCTTCTGTTTTAGCAATTGCATCAATTAAACGTTTTTTATTTGCAGATAAACTGTTATTACCACGAACATTATCTGAAAGCGTTTCAAAGTAGCCGTTTAAATCATTATACAAACCGGCGTTATTATCAATAATTGCTGGGCGAATGAGCCCTAAACTACGCTCAACTTCTTCTAAGTAATAAACCTGTTCATTTTTTACGATGTCTAATGTGTTGAGAGTTTTCACCGTTAGCATATCAGTGCTGTTAGTGACGACTGATTGGAAGTTGTTTTCCATGTTATTGGCGGCTTGATAAGCACGTGAATGGTTTTCTTCAAGTCCATCTATATCAATAATATCAAGCACCACTGAATTTGCATCTTCAGCACTGATTTCGATGTTTTCAAGCTGGGTGCGTAGTGTTTTATTTAGCTCAAGTTGAGTTTGTTTATCTGCAAACAGGTTGTCGACAGACTTAACAAAGCGCTTATAAGTTTGCTCAACTTGTTGGCTGCTTTGTTTTAGCTTTGGATCGTTGCTAACAATTTGTTGAAGCTCTTGGTAGGAATTATCATATCGTTTTTTTTGTTGGTTGAAATTTTTTCTTAATGTCGCCAGTTCATCTTGCGCACTAGTATAAAAACTTGCCTGAGCTGACTTACTCATTAAAATAAATTCAACCTGTAACTCATAACTCTTATCGAGAGCTGGCAGCGAAAGCTGGTTAACTCGCTGTGTTGATTGATCTATGTTGGTAATTTTTACCAACGAGTTACCACCAATAAAAAGCAGGAGTAACGTAATAACAATAAAGCCACCCCAAATGCGCTGTCTAACGGTCAAGTTCATATGCAATTCCAGAAAATAGTACTAATCAACACTTATCGGCAAGGTTGCCAATTAGTTAAGTATTTAAATTTAATTAGCTTTAAATTAAATTTATTTTAATTGTTATAAATCTAACAGATGTTCAGCTATTTTTCAGTTTATTTAGATAAAAGAGTGGGATTTTTCGACGAAATAGTCTTTTGTGTTGAGTTCCATTAGGGTCATTGCGCCACCCCAAACACAGCCAGTATCAAGTGCGTGGATGTTTTCTTGTTTGACTTTACCTTCTAAAGCAGCCCAGTGGCCAAATGCAATATGCTGTTTTAACTTAGAAATATCAGGGTGATCGAACCAAGGTATTATTGAGCTGTCTTCACTAATACTGGTTTTGTTTGCAAAATCGAGTTCACCTGTAAGGTTTACGAACCGCATCCGAGTGAAATAATTAACAATATAGCGAAATTTAGCTTCACTACTTAAATTCGATTGCCACTGTAACGGATGGGGATCGTACATATTGGCGAAGTAATGAGTTGCATCAGCTCCTTGATAGCATTGTTGGGCAAAACTAGCACGTTTCAATGCTTTTTTTATTGACCAGCTAGGATTTAGGCCAGCATGACTTATCAGCATGTTATAGCGTTCAAGCCAAATAGCTAATGGCTGTTGCTGTAAAAAATGAATATATTCAGCGCGTTTTGGACTATTAAAAACATCGGCCAGCTTATCTTTTGGATTTGCAGGTTTATTTAGATAATGACAAGCGATAAGGTGTAAATCATGATTACCAAGGGTAATAGTTACACTCCCTTGCATAGTATGAAGACGCTCGAGACAGGCGAGTGAGTTAGGACCTCGAGCGACTATATCGCCGACTAAGTAAAGGTGATCTTGGCTTGGGTTGAAGTTGACCCGTTTCAATAACGCATCAAATTCATTATAACACCCCTGTAAATCACCAACTGCATAATCAGCCATCGTTATTTAGTGCAATATGTTTGGGCGAGCTAAACGAAACACCTCGATTGGCGCTTCAAATTCAGTCCCAAATTCGTTACGCATGGTGTAATGACCTTGCATTGTCCCAACTGGGGTATCAAGAACAGCGCCACTGGTGTATTTGTAGCTTTCACCTGGGGCAATGGTTGGGGTTTCACCAACAACACCTTCACCTTGTACTTCCACTTCTTTACCGTTAGCATCAGTAATTAACCAATAACGGCTCAAGAGCTTAGCACTGCATAAACTGTGGTTTTTAATGGTGATAGAATAAGCAAAAACGTATTTATCTTGTTCAGGCTCTGATTGACCTTCTACGTAGAAGGTCTCAACCGACACCTTAATTGGAGAACCTAGATTACTGCTTGTTGTCATAAATCCAATTAGCTATATCAATAAATTGTTGTAAAGACAGGCTTTCAGCACGCAGCGTGATATCAATGCCGATGCTTGTTAGTTCTTCAGCTGTAAGTAAGTTAGATAAACTATTACGCAGAGTCTTACGGCGCTGATTAAAGGCTTCTAAGCATACTGTGTTAAGAAGTTTTGTACTTTTAGCTGAACGCTGTTCAGGCTTTTTAGGGATCAAACGAATTACTGCTGAATCGACCTTAGGGGCTGGCTTAAAGCACTCTGGTGGCACATCAATCACTGGCATTGCGTGACAGTAATATTGTGTCATTACACTCAAGCGGCCAAAAGCTTTGCTGCCTGGGCCTGCGACCATACGTTTAACCACTTCTTTTTGCAGCATAAAGTGCATATGCTCAACATTGTCTGCAAATTCAAATAAATGGAATAACAGCGGGGTCGAAACATTGTAAGGTAAGTTACCAAAAATCTTTAATTTTTCGTCTGACTTGATCAAAGAGCTAAAGTCGAACTTCATTGCATCGCCTTGATGCACTGTTAACTTTGGCCCTAAAAATGGGTGGCTCGTTAAACGTTCTGCTAAGTCTTTATCTAACTCAACAACCGTTAGGTGGCCACTTAAATCAGCGACTGGCTCAGTGATAGCACCAAGACCCGGGCCGATTTCTACTAAATTATCTTCAGGTTTAGGATCAATGGCCGTGACGATTTTGTCGATGATCATGTCATCGTTTAAAAAGTTTTGACCAAAACGCTTACGAGCGCGGTGTCCTAAATGTACTTTATCTGTCATTGATTCTGTGCTTTTTCATGGGCGAGCTTAATTGCTTCGCGGATCGCTAATTCAAAACTACCTACATCAGCAGTACCTGTGCCGGCTAAATCGAGAGCCGTGCCGTGATCTACTGAGGTGCGAATAAATGGCAGGCCAAGAGTGATGTTGACCGAATTGCCGAAACCTTTGTATTTTAGCACAGGTAATCCCTGATCGTGATACATTGCAAGCACTGCATCTGCTTGCGAAAGATATTTATCTTGGAATAGGGTATCAGCAGGCAATGGGCCAATTAAGTTCATACCTTGGTTATTTAATAGCTCAAGAGTTGGCGTTATAGTGTCAATTTCTTCAGTGCCTAAATGACCATCTTCGCCGGCATGTGGGTTTAAGCCACATACGAGAATGCGTGGCTTTTCAATGCCAAACTTTGTTTGTAAGTCATGATTTAATATTGTGGCTACTTTGCTTAAACGCTCAACGGTGATTGCGCGCGATACATAAGCAAGCGGTATATGGGTCGTAACAAGTGCCACACGCAAGCCTTCAGTTGCTAACAACATCACCACATCAGCAGTATTTGATTGCTGTGCAAAATACTCTGTGTGACCGCTGAACGAAATCCCCGCTTTGTTGATAATCCCTTTATGAACAGGGCCTGTAACAACAGCAGCAAAAGTACCATCCATATTTTTTTCACTGGCAATGCGCAGTGTATCCAACACATATTGACCGTTAGCGTCATTAAGTACGCCCACTTCAACGTCTGTGCCTAAATCTACTTGGTGTAAGTAAACGCTGCCTGCAGGGGCAATGCTTGGTGCTTGGCTATCATCGAAGTCAATTAAATTGATATCTAAACCAAGCAACTTAGCGCGCTGTTTTAATAACGCGCCATCAGCAATCACCACCAGTTGGGCATCCCACTGGTGCTGCGCTAACTTGATAAGTAAATCAGGGCCAATACCAGCTGGCTCACCTGGGGTAATTGCAATTCTAATGGTCATAATTATTATTCTGTTGGGAAAATATCAACGTGTGCTTGCTCACGCATTTCTTGCTGCCAGTTGAAACTTTCTTCTTTAAATTTACGATTAAACAGTAGTTGGTGAGCGCGGTTACGTTTAGCTTGCTCTGTTTTATCTGCTACACGCTTATCAAGTAGCTGTACAATGTGCCAACCAAACTGAGTTCTGAATGGCTCACTGATTTCATTTTTATCTAGAGAAAGCAGGGTATTTTTAAACTCTGGTACATAGGTGCTTGGGTCAGTCCAGTCGTACTCACCACCTTTTAGTGCTGAACCTGGATCTTCAGAGTATTCTTTAGCAAGTTCACCAAAGTCAGCTTTACCATCACGAAGATCTTTTGCAAAGCCTTTAAGCATGTCACGCGCTTTTTCTTCACTTAAAATAATTGATGGTTTAACTAAGATATGGCGTGAACGAACTTCTGTTGTTTCAACAACTTGACGACCACGAACATCTTGCACTTTGATGATGTGGAAACCAGCACCTGAACGAAGCGGACCAACAATGTCATCTTTTTTATGACCTTTTACAGCTTCTGCGAATAGCGATGGCATTTCGTTGATGCTCATCCAACCAAGCTGACCACCCTCAAGTGCCTTTGAGCCGCTTGAAGATGAAATAGCAATACGCTTGAACTCTTTGCCTTCTTTTAAAAACTCAATAACTTTCTCAGCTCGCGTTTTAGCGCTCGCAATTTCATCCGCAGTAGCATCACTAGGAATATCAATCAAGATATGGCCAATGTCATATTCTTCGGCATTTTTACCTTGTGTTTCCATGATTTTTAACAGGTTATCAATTTCTTGCGTACTGATATAAATACGGCGATCCACGTTCATACGAGTTACTTGTTGCGTGGTGATCTCTTTACGGATTTCTTCGCGATATGCAGGGTAGCTGTCTCCAGCCGCTTCAATTGTCCGACGTAAGTCAGCAATACTGCCACCTTGCTCACGCGCCATATTTTCTAAAGTTTGGTCTAATTGCGAGTCTGAAATCTCAAGACCCATACGCTCAGCAAGTTGCATCATTAGTTCTTGGCTAACTAAACGCTCAATGGCTTGAATTCGCAGTGTATCATCAGAAGGTAATTCTTGACCTTGCTCTGCAGCCTGAGTCTTTACGCGATTAACAATGGTGTCTACTTCACTTTGTAAGATAACACCTTGGTTAACAACGCCCACCACTTTGTCAATTTCAACTGGTTTTGCGAAAACGTTTTGGCATAGGCCAACTGTTAATAATGCTGATGCAAATAATTTTTTTAAATTCATACTTTTTCTAATACTCTTGCTAATAGTACTGCGGTACTAGTTATTAAGAAAATACGGTCTACGATAGCCAAAAATACCTTGTTGTAATAATTTTTGTGCATCATAACGGCTTTTGCTTCCAAGCCCTTTTAACACAATATTGAAACCAATACTTGTGTCAAAGGTTGCTTGCTCTTGACCAATCGCCTGGTTCAAATCAGTTTCGATTTGACGACGGCCTGTGATTTGAAACGCCCAACAGCATGATTCATACTGAAGACCGCTGAAAACCTCAATACTACGACCGCTCTCTAAATCACGGTGGTAGCTGCCAACAAACTGCCAATCTTCTGATAGCGGAATGCTGGTAAATAGACCAACTTGCTCGATTGTATTGCCTGAGACATCATTTGCATAGCGATGGTTCAATTGCACGAGCTGTTTATCGTCACCTTTATAATCTAAGGTGATATTTGACTGAATAATTTCTTTACCATCAGTGTCGTACTGGATACCACCTGATAAATACCAACGACGGTGCCAATGTAACATGGTTTGCGCTGCAAACAAGGCATTGTAGTTAGTGTCGGAGTCGATACCTTGTGATGTAGGCTTGGCATCATTACTTAAATAAAAAATTTGTCCGGCACTGAAGTTAAATACTTCTTCATTTTCACTACTAAATAAGCGTGTTGTTGCACCTAACGTAAATTGGTTTGCGGTTGCTATCCGGTCGATACTTGAAAAACGGCGATCTCTAAATAAGCCAAAGAAATCGTCTTGTAATTTTGCTGTATCGTAAAGACCAATATTTGATTGGTCTTTATTTGGCGTATATAAGTACTGAATTTGTGGTTCAAGAGTTTGAATACCATCTTTAAAGAAAAATGCAGTATCACGCTCAAAATTTAATTGGCTGTATAAACGCACTTTAGGTAGGGTTCGAGTGACATTTTCATCAAACTCGGTACCAGCTAAGTCACCATGTTGGTTGTATTCAGTATGTAATAAGCTGAACTCAGATAAAAATGACCATGCGTATTCTTGGTAACCAAAACTTGCTTTAGGCTCTATATGAACACGGCTTGCTTCATCAATTACAGCTTCATCATTCGTGAAATAACTGAGCTCACCATCAAGGGTTAAATCAATGCCATAAAAATCATATGCATCAGTTTGCGAAAAACTAATTTGTGGCAGCGCCGCATATGATTCACGGTGATCACCAAGTACTTCAAAACTTTGCAACTTGATATTGGTTCGCCAAGTGTCACCTAAGTGGGTTAGAGAGCCGGTGCGGTACAACTGAGTATCGGTGCGAGTCGCATAACCAGAGTTTAAATCGGTTAAGTAGTTATCATCACTGACGTTTGTTATGTCGATATTAGCACGCCAGTTTTCACCTAAATAACTTTGCTGTTGCCAGTGGAACAGGTAACGAGAGTCTACATTTGGCTCTTCGTCATCTTTGTCTAGGTACTCAACAGCAACTAAGCCATTATTTTGCTCAGTTAAATAACGAAACTCCCCAATCATTTGTAAACCGCGTTTAGACATATAGCGCGGTGTTATAGTCGCGTCGTAATTTGGTGCAATATTCCAGTAATAAGGAGTAATGGTTTCGATACCATAGCGGCCTGAGCTCGAGAAGTTAGGTGTTAGTAAACCTGACTTACGACGGTCATCTAATGGGAAAGTAAAATAAGGAACATAAAGTACTGGGGTATCAAACACTCTAAGCACAGTATTATGTGTTTCGCCCCAACCTTCTTCTCTTGATAAGTCGATTTCGTCAGCTTCGATGGCCCACACAGGTGTTTCACCCGGACAGGTAGTAAAGCTTGCGTTCATCAGGTTTAGGCCAGACTCATTAACTGTTAGTTTTTCTGCGCCGCCATGACCAAGTTGATCAGTAAACTTATAGTCTGCGCCTAGCAAGCTCAATTCAGAATTGTTTAAATCTGCATTGAGTCCAGAGCTATTAATTTGGCTTACTTTATCGCGATAAACGATAGGACCGGTTGCATTAAGTAACCCACGTTGTTTGTCAATCAGTGCACTTTGTGCGGACAAATTCATCGTTAGGGTGTTAATATCTACATTACCGGTAAATTCTGCGCTTTGGGTACCCAATAGTTCAATATCATCGGATTTGATATCGATCGTATTAAGTTCAAGGCCAGGGAGCGGTTGCCAAGCTCTGGTTTGCATTGAAGTGCCACAAAAATTGTGTGCCAGTTCAGTTTCGGCGAACGATGGTGCGCTAAGTACGCTTAGCATCATTATGCCCCAGGTTTTGCTCATTTAATGACCTTAATGCTCTTTGGTTGGATATAAGCTAGACATAATAAAGGAAAACAATGGCAAATACAGTAATTGACTTAGTGAAAAATAGATATCTTACTAAATGAATCGTTATAAAAGTTTACAGCAGTTTTTAAATCCTCACTTTAAAGAGGATGAATATCAATTAGCCGCCATCACTGGGGATGCGAGTTTTCGCCGTTATTTCCGCGTAAATACAGGTGATCAAAGCTATATTGTCATGGACTCAGATCCAGACAAACTGGATAACACACCTTATATAGAACTCAACAAAGTATTTTCTCAGCATGGGTTTAAATTACCAAAAATTCTTCAGGCTGATGAAAAACAAGGCTTCTTCTTGCTGAGTGATTTAGGCAATACTCATTTGGCTGATTTACTGGGCGACGAAGACCGCACTTTACACTACAAACATCTAATAAAGTTAAGTGCACAGTGGGCGCAAATCCCGCCTGCCCAATATATGAAAGTATTTGATGGCGAGTTTTTACAGTTTGAGCTAAGTATTTTTAGAGATTGGTTAGTCGATAACTTTATTGGTGAGCAACTCTCTGCTGATGAGCAGAAAATGTGGCAACAAGCCTGTGAGTTATTAATTAATAATGCCCTTGAGCAACCAATTGTTACGGTGCACCGAGACTTCCATAGTCGTAATATTATGCGCACAGGGCAGCAATGGGCAATCATCGATTATCAAGATGCCGTACAAGGGCCGGTGTGTTATGACCTTGTTTCATTATTAAGAGATTGCTATTTCAAGCTACCAGAACAAGAGCTCGACTACCTTTTACATTACGCTTATGACGAATTTAGCGAGCAGCAGCTATTGCAAGACACTTCGTTTGCGATGTTTAAACGTTGGTTTGACTTAACCGGCGTGCAGCGTCATTTAAAAGCTGCGGGCATATTTTGCCGCTTAAAATTACGTGACGGTAAGTCTGGCTATTTGAATAATGTACTGCCAACCCTTACATACATCAGTAATGTCAGTAAAGAATACCCAGAGTTAACAGCCCTTGGTCAGTGGATAGAGCAGATAATTATGCCACAGACTAAGCAGCGTTTAACGAAAGAGTCCAAATGAAAGCAATGATCCTAGCTGCGGGGCGTGGTAAACGCATGATGCCGCTAACCGAAACGCAACCAAAGCCGATGCTAAAGATTAACGGCAAGCCATTATTAGAGCATCATATTAATAACTTACGTCAAGCCGGGGTTACCGATATTGTTATTAACCTTGCCTGGCAGGGTGACAAAATAACAGAGTATTTCGGTGATGGTTCGCAGTTTGGTGTATCGATCACTTACAGCCAAGAGCAGGCTGGGGGGCTTGAAACCGCCGGGGGGATCATTCAAGCATTGCCGTTATTGGGCGAAAAATTTATTGTCATCAATGGTGATGTGTTTACTGATTACGATGTGACTTCGTTAATGCAGTTGCACCTGCAAGCCGGTGAGGCGCATATTGTCCTTGTTGAAAATCCTGCGCATAATCCTGATGGTGATTTTGCACTGAGTCATCTAAGTCCTGATAGTCAAAAGTATACTTTTTCCGGTATAAGTCGTTATCATGCTGATTTCTTTAAAGGTCTCAGCACAGGTATTCGCCCGCTTGGGCCAATCTTGCGCGAAAAGCTCAGTGAGTACCAGGTTTCGACTGAACTTTATTTGGGTCAGTGGGATGACATTGGCACACCAGCCAGACTCGACGAAATCAATCAGCGTTTCGCTTTGTAAAAACAACAGAGGTTTGCCAAATTATGTGGGGAAAAGTACTCGGTTTTTGTTTTGGCTTTATGTTTGGCAAATTTATAGGAGCCTTACTGGGCCTTTACCTAGGCCATATGTTCGATCGCAGCTTAAAACAAGACTTTGATAAAGCCGGTGGTTTTTCTGGTTTGTTTAAAGGCGATGATATTAACGAGCGCCAAGCACTTTTCTTTTCTAGCTGTTTTGCGGTGATGGGGCATATCGCCAAATCGAATGGTCGCGTTAGTGAAACGCATATTCGTGCTGCAAGTTTGTTTATGGACGAAATGGGACTCTCAGGCGATGAGCGCAGAGAAGCACAAGATGCCTTTCGTAGTGGTAAAGAAAGCGATTTTTCATTAAAAGAAACCGTTCATGACTTTAAAGAGCGCTTTGCTCGACGCCATGATTTATTGCAACTGTTCCTCGAAATACAAATTCAAATGGCCTTTTCTGATGGTCACCTTGCAGAGCAAGAAAAGCAGCTTTTGCAAGAGGTGAGTAAGCAGTTAGGTATTTCACGTACTCAGTTTGCAATTTTATTAAAACGCTACCAAGCCGAATTTGCATTTCGTCAGCAACAACAGCGTTTTTATGAACAACAACGTCAACAAAGTCAGCAAAATCGCAGCAGTCATAGTGAACAAAGAGGGCACAGTGTGCCACCGAATAATAGTATGAATCGTGCCCAAGCGTTGGCTCTTTTAGGCTTAAACAATGATGCTTCTGCGAGAGATATTAAAGTTGCTTATCGAAAGCTCATGGCTCAGCACCATCCCGATAAGCTGGTATCGCAAGGTTTACCAAAACATATGATGGAAGTTGCGGTAAAGAAAAGCCAAGATATTCAAGCGGCTTATGAGTATTTAAAAAAGGCGGCGTAAAAATCCGTCGACTTCTTTGAGCAGTCGCTGGTGCTGCTCAGGCTCTGAAGGCACACCAAATAACTCTCTTTGTCGGTAGTCATATTTTGCGTGTTTTCTTACCCAACGTTTTCTGTCTTTAACACTTTGCAGCGTGTCAGGGTTACCCTCACTATAAAAAATATCCAGTAACGGTGGGCTGATAGTCGAAAGCGTGGCATTGAGATGCTGGTTACGAATACTGTTAGGTAAATAACTACCTAGGCTAATAAAAGCGTTTAGTTCGTTGTTTGGAAAGCTCGCATAATGTTCAATCAAGAGCCCCGCACTGGCACCTTGTGCTACTACAATAATGTTGCCGCCTTCATCCATGGCACTGATATACAAGGCATTGAATCTGGCAATTAGCTTTAATTTATAATCATCAAGTACGGCTTCACTAATATTAGGTTCACCTGTAACAAAATGCGGCGCTTGTTGTGTTTCGGCTGGTGGAGCAGGAGTTGATTGCTCATCGCCTTGTTGACTACTTTGTGTTGTTGACTCAGCTTCAGAGCTTTCAGGTGACTCGGGCGTTGTCACATCGACAGGGTGCCAATCAATGTCAGGCATGGTCATGGCAAGGGTTGCATAGCCAATTTCGTTTAACTGCTTGCGCAAAAAGTTAATACCAGCATTATTAGTGGGGAGATGCTGCCAATCAGGAATGATTAGCACAATTCCGCGTTGACTGGCTGCCATCGATTGACGGTATAAACTAATGAACTCATCTTCACCGGCAAGCAGAGTGCGTATTTCATCACTTGGTAAAAAGCGCTGAATATCGTTAGTGACCAAGCTTGACCAAGGGGTAGGTTTAATAAAATCGGCAGCATTCACATTACCCATCAACGCAAAACAGGCTGCGTAAGCTAAGCGATGTGCGGGTTTTAAATTCATGCCGATATTACCAGAGTCTTTAATTAAATCAGTGATTAAATTAACTATCGGCAGTCTTTATTAAATATTTAGCGAATTGTCTTAAAACTCAGGAGCGGCTTCAAAAATCAGTGTTTCACCGCTTGCAGGGTGGGCTAAGGTAAGCATTTCGGCATGCAGTTGTAAGCGAGGAGCCATGGCGAATGCCTCGGGGTGAGCATACAACTTATCGCCTAAAATAGGGTGACCTAATGACAGCATGTGCACACGTAGTTGGTGAGAACGCCCAGTAATAGGGGTCAGCTCAACACGAGTCGCATTCTGTTCATACTCTAGCACTTTAAAGTGGGTTAATGACGGTTTGCCATTGTCGTGATCAACCATTTGCTTTGGGCGGTTCGGCCAATCACAAATAAGTGGTAAATCTACAGAACCAGTTTCTTGCTCAAGCTTACCAAATACGCGAGCAATGTAGCGTTTTGCAGTTTTTCTATCTTGAAACTGAATGCTTAAATTACGATGCGCTTCTTTATGCATAGCTAAACAAATAATGCCAGAGGTCGCCATATCAAGGCGGTGAACAATTTTTGCCGTTGGGAAAACGCGATTAATGCGAGCAATAAGGCAGTCGGCGTGTTTTGGGTCTTTTCCCGGCACAGTAAGTAAACCACTTGGTTTATTCACAATAAGTAAGTCATCGTCTTGATAAACAATACTTAAATAAGGTGTCATTGGGGGATTATAATTGAGTAACACAGCCAGCCTCGATGATATGCAAGGGCGCTATTTTAAAGGAGTATGAGCGCTTACACAATGCCAGAGCTGGTTTTCGAAAAGTAGTTAAGATACAGTAAATTCAGCTATGGAGTTTTAAGACAAGGACAAACAAATGTTTCGCTTTGGTTTAATTCGCAGTAAGCCTTGTTCACGATGTGGCTTAGAAGTAAATTATCTTGAGCCAGAGTGTCCGCACTGTAAAGGCTTATCAGATTTACAGGTCGTGTTTTTGAAGAAGTCCCACAGAGATGATTTACATAATAAAAATAGCGATTTAATAGCCGTTTTTTGGAAGCTAACCCTTGTTGCATTTTTTATAACACTACTTCTCTTCATTTTTTAGAAATAGCTTACTCTTTGGGCTTGCAGATATCTATTCCCCTTATTTTTAGCTACAATACGCGCCGTTTAATTATCTGGTAAATACAGTGGCTACTATCTCAAATAATTCCGTGTTAAAGCTTCGTGCTCAGCAAATGACTGAGTCTCGTCGTGAATTTAAAGCGCGAGGAGCAAAGTTAACGCGTTGTGAGCGATGTTTATTAGCCGAACACTATTGTATTTGTGATGGTGTTGAACAGGCAAAGTGTGATGCCGCGGTTTGTTTACTTATGTACCATAATGAGAGTTTTAAGCCGTCAAATACTGGCCGTTTAATTGCTGAAATCGTGCCAGATAACCATGCCTTTAAATGGGATAGAACAAATCCAGATGAAGCCTTATTAAGCTTATTGGCAGATCCCCAGTATCAGCCAATGGTTATTTTTCCTGCTAGCGATGTAGACGACGAAGAGCGGGTGATCACCGAAGTAACCCCTGTTGAAGGTAAACGTCCATTGTTTATCTTTTTAGATGGTACTTGGCGCGAAGCTAAGAAAATGATCCGTAAAAGCCCTTATCTAGATAATTTTCCTGTGCTTTCAATTACACCTGAAAAGCTTTCGGATTATCGATTGCGTGTTGCCCCGCATGAGCATCAACTAGGTACTGCTGAGGTGGCTATTATGGTTCTTGCTCTTGCTGGTGAAGAAGATGCAACTCAAAAGCTTGAGCAACATTTTATTAAGTTTAGAGATGCTTACCTGCTAGGTAAGCGAAATAAGGGGCGACCGGAGTAATAGTACCAATCCGCAATAATACTTAATCATTTTGAGGGATTAAACCTGTCGCTACCTGCGTTAAAAATTACTGATTTAGAACAACTAAATAACGAAATTTTTGCCTTGTTATCGACGAGGTTTTATTGCCCCAAAATAGACCACTTAATTAAGCGAATTGGTATAACTCTTTACTAAATTGTAGGCAAAAGAAAAGCGCGTACTATCTCTAGTCGCGCTTGCGGAATCTTCTTAATTTTTTGCATCCTGCAATTGAATCTAATCAACTCCCTAAACTTTGCCAATCCATGCGATTACACTTTACTTATTGGTTCTGTGTAATATAAGGCAATCCCGCCTTGTTTCCTTGTTAGTCCTTTACATCCTTGCTGGTAATCACTTTACCATTCCCTTACGTGCCATCCCGACACTATCCCTTTATTTGCAAATCCGTTGCGATGCCCTAACGGCCTGTCCTTTATTCCACTTTTTGAACTTCCTGTATAACAACATCCTGTTGTTATGCCATTCCACATCATCCTGATGCTGTCCGTAGGTTGTCACTCCATTGCGTTACTCTTCCTGAGCCTGTCCTTGATTCCTTATTCTCCTAATGAACCTTATTCCGCGGTATTATGAGTAATGCTTCCTTATCCATCTACTCATTAAGCTTCTTGCTTAGTTGATGTAAGTAATTATAGAGAAATAGGCAAAGCTGAGTAGGTCAAAATCTTACTTAATCTGCTGGTTATTTTATTGTCATTTAATATGTTTCATTAAATTTCAGTTAGTTAGGTTTTTTTATGCAGTGTTTGCTGGTGCTTTTTACTCAATAACTGCCATGCGGGTGAGATATGTCTTACATGCAAATTCCTAAATGGCAGCTATGTTGATTGAAATATAAGTTTAAACGGGTGCACTTTGCCCTAACTCTAGGTAAAATATTTTGATAATTGTTATTATTTAGGTGCTATAAAATGAAAAAAACAGCCTTAGTATTACTTAGCGCATTATTAAGCGCGCCTACATTTGCTGCAGATGTAGTAAATATTTACTCGTTTCGTCAACCATTCTTAATTCAGCCTATTTTGGATGATTTCACTAAGCAAACAGGCATTAAAACTAATGTGGTATTTGCAAAAAAAGGGCTGATTGAGCGTGTTAAGCGCGAAGGTAAACACAGTAAGGCTGATTTAGTATTAACTTCAAATTTTAGTGCGCTGATTCAATTAGAAGATTTAGGCTTAACGCAATCAATTAATAGTGATGTAGTTAATGCGAATGTGCCAAGCACTTTTCGCGATGCCGACGGTCAATGGATAGCACTTACTAAACGTGTACGTAATGTTTACTCTGCAAAAGAGCGCGTTGGTGCGCTTGGTGAGTTAACATACGAAGATTTAGCGGACCCAAAATACAAAGGTAAGATCTGCACTCGCTCTGGTAAACATCCATACAATTTAGGTTTAGTTGCTTCTATGGTTGCTCACCATGGCGAAGCAAAAACAAAGCAATGGCTTGAGGGCGTAAAAGCCAATTTAGCACGTAAGCCGCAAGGTAATGACAGAGCACAAGTCAAAGCCGTAAAAGAAGGTTTATGCGATCTGGCTTTAGGCAACAGCTACTATTTTGGCAAAATGATGCAAGATGAGCAGCAAAAATCATGGGCAGAAGCGGTATATATTAACTTCCCTAACCAAACAAACCGTGGTTCTCATATCAATGTATCGGGCGTTGTTATGACCCGTTATGCTAAAAACCCTGAAAATGCCTTGAAACTGATTGAGTATATGACCGACAATAAGGCGCAAAATATGTATGCTTCAGTGAATATGGAATACCCTGTAAAGCAAGGGGTTGCATTATCTGAGATGGTTGCATCATGGGGTGAGTTTAAAGAAGACAGTCTTCCTCTTGATGAGATCAGTAAATATCGTCCTGTGGCACTGAAGCTGATTGATGAAGTAAAGTTTGATTTATAACGAGAACATTCCTCGTTACACAATTTTATAAAAGCTGTTTTTTAACAGCTTTTATTTTATCTGGTATTAATCCACTTATGCATGTGAAGTTTTCGCTGTCGCGTTGGCAGCTTACAGCCTGGCTTATTGGCCTGTTGCTTGTTACGCCATTAGGCTTTTTGTTATTTGAATCACTGCAAGGGGATTCAGATGTATTTCAGCACCTTTTTGATACGGTGCTGTGGGATTATACCCGTAATACACTCATACTCATTGCAGGGGTAGGGCTGTTAAGCTGTATAATTGCATTGCCGCTAGCTTGGTTAACTGCATACTGTGACTTTCCCGGGCGTAAGCAATTTGAATGGGCGTTAATGCTGCCTTTAGCAATGCCAACTTATCTTATCGCCTACGTGTATACCGACTTACTTGATTACGCAGGGCCAATACAAATCGCCCTTCGAGACTGGTTTGGTTGGCAATCACCAGACGATTACTGGTTTTTTGATATTCGTACATTGACTGGGGCTATTTTTATGATTGCCTTGGTACTCTATCCTTACTTATACCTAATTTTTAAAACGGCACTCAGAGAGCAGTCTTTTAAACTAGTGCAAGCTAGTCAACTAATGGGGCTATCACCATTACAAAGTTTTTTACGCGTTAGTTTGCCTCTTGGTCGTGGGGCAATTGTGGCAGGGGTTACATTGATCAGTATGGAGGCTATGGCTGATTTTGCTACTGTTAACTACTTTGCTGTGAGCACACTGACGACCGCTGTTTATGATACATGGCTTGGCTATTACTCATTAACCGCAGCGGCGAAAATCTCAGGTATTATGTTACTGATTTTGTTTTTAACCATCATGGTTGAGCGCTTTAGTCGTCGCAATCAAGCTGTGTATGAACGTCAGTCAAGCGTAAACAGCGCAACTTTGTATCGCTTAAAAGGCGGTGCGGCATGGGCTGCAAGCTTGGCTTGCACCGTTGTGCTGGTATTGGCTTTTATTCTGCCGGTTGGAGTATTAGTTAAATATGCCATTGTCTATGCAGATGAAGCATGGAATGGGGCATTCTTTAATTACGCTTGGCAAAGCTTTAAAGTGGCTGTAGTGGTGAGCATTGCAACTATCCTATTGAGCTTATTGGTATTGTTTTATCAACGCATTGCGAAGCAAGCTTACCCTTTGATCCCTGGGCGTTTAGCAAGTACTGGCTATGCCTTACCTGGTACTGTATTAGCGATTGCTGTATTGCTGCCATTAACTCAGCTAGATGATGCATTAAATAATTGGCTTGAGCCTTTTGGTCTATCACCAGGGTTACTTTTAAGCGGTACTTTATTTGCGATGATTTTTGCTTATGTTGTACGTTTTTATGCGATTGCGCATGGCGCGCTTGAAAGCAGTTTTTTACGTATTAGCCCATCGTTAGATATGGCCAGCCAATCAATGGGCAAAGGGCCCATGCAAACCCTTTGGCGAGTACATTTACCGCTATTAAAACGCGGTATTTTAACAGCTGGTTTGTTAGTGTTTATTGAGTGCATGAAAGAGTTACCTGCAGCTCTATTACTCAGACCTTTTAATTTTGAAACCCTAGCAACTCATGTTTTTCAATATGTTAGTGATGAGCAATTGGAGCTTGCGTCAATTTCAGCCTTGTTTATCGTGTTAGTTGGGTTAATCCCTTTGTATTTCGTTAATCGTTCGATGGAGCAAAATCACTCATGAGTCATTTGATAATTAAAGACTTAGCTTATCAGTACAATGCGACTCAGGTGTTGAGTGAACTAAACCTCAATGTTGAACAAGATGAAATCGTCTGTTTGCTTGGCGCAAGTGGCTGCGGCAAAACCACCACCTTAAAGGCAATTGCCGGGATTTTACAGCCTGATCAAGGCTATATGAGTATTGATTCAAAAGTGGTCAACGATAGTGGGCTGTTTGTTGCACCGGAAAAACGTAATATTGGCATGATGTTCCAAGACTATGCGCTGTTTCCTCATTTAACGGTAAGCGACAACATAGCGTTTGGTCTTAGCAATATGAGCAAAGCGCAAAAGCGAGAGCGTGTAGATGAAATGCTTAGCCTTGTTAAACTCGATGGTTGTGCACAGCGATACCCGCATCAGCTTTCTGGTGGCCAACAGCAACGTGTGGCAATAGCCCGTGCACTTGCTTACAAACCAAGTTTATTATTACTTGATGAGCCATTTTCGAATATTGATACACAAGTGCGTTTTGAGCTTATTGCAGATATACGCCGAATTATTAAAGCTCAGCAGGTTTCTGCGGTATTTGTTACTCACTCAAAGGAAGAAGCTTTCGCATTTGCTGACACGCTTGCGGTTATGCATGGTGGAAAAATAGCCCAACAAGGCTCTCCTGAGCAGTTATTTAGCCAACCTAACTCAAAGGTGGTTGCAGAGTTTCTTGGTACGGGCATATACTTAACGGCAAAAGTATTAACGCCAACTGAATACGAAACGGCGTTTGGTGTGGTTCACTCATTGACACCGAACAATGCAGATTGTCAGCAAGGTCAAGTGTATATAAGACCGCACCATATTCAGTTGTGTGAAGCTGCGCACAGTGACGCAAACAGTTTAACTATTTTGCACAGGCGCTTTATCGGTACGCGTTATGTATATCGAATTAATATTGCAGGGCAAGAGTGTGAAGTTGCTGCAGAGCAAGACCGCGTGTTAGCTGTTGAGCAACCTTTAAAAATAAAAATAATGCCGCACACAGTCAATTTTTTTCATGATTAGTAATAAATAACAATCTTGAATCCTTGGCTTTGTGCAAATAACGAGAAGCTAAGGATTCACTATGGCGCAAGCGCAATCTGGGATTTGTGCTGAAGCAAACTTACATGGTTTGCACCTGTTTTTTAATGTTTACGATGGCCACGATGAGTCATTACGTAAAAAACTAAAACGCGTTAGCGTCATTCAAGATGAGTTTGCTGATCAGTTCTCAGAAGCCATGCTATCGTGCGTGGTTGCCCTTGGTGCTCAGTATTGGCCGCATATCTTGCCCGAGTTTATTCCTAGTCAATTGCAAAGCTTTCCGAATGTAACTCACAGTGAGCATGTGATGAGTGCCCAGCCATTTGATTTGTTTGTACAAATTCGCTCAGACCGTGAAGATGTAAACCATCTATTTGCCCTGCAAATCCTAAAATTATTAACACCGGATGTTGAGCTGGTGGAGCAGGTCCGTAATTTTCGGTTTTTAGATGGACGTGATTTTAACGGCTTTATTTATGCAGGCGATACACCTCATGGCCGTCAAAAGCGTAGTACAGCACTTATCGACAAACCGGGTCACTTTGAAGACCAAGGCAGCTATATTCATGTTCAGCGCTTTGTGCATGATTTGAGTGTCTGGCAGCACTTATCGTTATCAGAGCAAGAGCAAATCATGGGGCGCACGCGTCTAGATAACACCTTGATTGTGCCTGCTGTAGAAACCAGTCATGCGGTTCGTAGTGAATTAAAAGATGAGCATGGCCAGCCTCTCTTGCTAAACCAAAGCATGCCATTTGGTGATGTGCATAAGCAGGGAATTTTAATGGTTTCGTGTGCGGCGCAAGGGGATGCGTTTGAGCAGGTATTAAAGAGTCGCTTGGGGCAGGGCGATTGCTATGATCATTGGCTCGATTTTACTCAAGCCGATATGGGATCTGCGTTTTTCGCCCCGTCAGTAAACTTCTTAAAGCAGCTTTAAACGGTATCGAATAAAGTGCGTACGCGATCAAGCGTCACATCGATTTCAGAAATCTTCGCAGGGGCGATAAAAATAGTGTCGTCGCCTGCAATAGTGCCTAGTACGCCATCTGCTTTACCGAGTGAATCAAGTAAACGAGCAATTAATTGTGCTGCGCCTGGACTGGTGCGAATAATGATCATCATTTCGTTATGCATAATATCAATAACAAGCTGACGCAGTGGGCTTTTCGCTGTTGGCACACCCATTTCAGCCGGTAAGCAATAAACCATTTCTTGTTTTGCATTACGAGTACGTACCGCACCAAATTTGCTTAACATGCGAGATACTTTACTTTGACTAATATTATCAAAGCCTTGCTCTTTTAATGCTTCGACAATCTCACCTTGTGAACCGAAGTTTTCTTCTTTTAATAGCGCTTTAAACGCTTTGATCAGTGCTTCTTGTTTGTCTTGTGGTTGCATGTTGCCGTTTCTTTATTCATAAAATGTAGGGTAATTCTACACAACTCTGCATATTTATGCAGTATTAGTTTACAAAGTCGTCCAAAATGCTGTGTCTTTACAGCCAAGTTTACAACTATGGTCGAAATTATACGCGAAATAAGCAGGATAAATTTGTTTTTAGTCGCTAATTTCATTATCTTTAGGGCCACAAATATTTCCTACCTCAAATTACGGAGAATTCCAATGAAAGTTGCTGTTTTAGGCGCAGCTGGCGGTATCGGCCAAGCATTGTCTTTATTATTAAAAACAAGTTTACCTGCAGGTTCTGAATTATCGTTATACGATGTTGCCCCTGTTGTTCCTGGTGTAGCGGTTGATCTTTCTCACATCCCAACAGACGTTAAAGTTGAAGGTTTTGGTGCTGACAGCTTAGACGCAGCATTAGCTGGTTGTGATATCGTTCTTATCCCAGCGGGTATGCCACGTAAGCCAGGCATGGACCGTGCGGACCTTTTCAACGTAAACGCAGGTATCATCAAAACATTAGCTGAAGGCATCGTTAAAAACTGTCCTAAAGCGTTAGTAGGTATCATCACTAACCCAGTAAACGGCACTGTGCCAATCGTTGCTGAAGTATTCAAAAAAGCGGGTACTTACGATGCAGGCCGTGTATTCGGTATCACAACGCTTGACGTGATCCGTTCAGAAGCATTTGTTGCTGAACTTAAAGGTTTAAGCGCAACTGACGTTAAAGTTCCAGTGATCGGCGGTCACTCAGGTACTACAATCCTTCCTCTTCTTTCTCAAGTTGAAGGTGTTACTTTCACTGACGAAGAAGTTGCAGCATTAACTCCACGTATCCAAAACGCAGGTACTGAAGTTGTTAACGCTAAAGCGGGTGGCGGTTCAGCGACTCTTTCTATGGGGGCTGCAGCAGCACGCTTCTGTATGTCTTTAGTTAAAGGCTTACAAGGTGAAGAAGTAGTTGATTACGCATACGTTGCAGTTGAAAACGGTGACGCAGCATACTTCGCACACCCAGTTCGTCTAGGTAAAAACGGCGTTGAAGAAATCCTTTCTTACGGTGAGTTAAGTGCATTCGAAGAGCAAGCTAAAAACGACATGCTAGCTACACTTAACAAAGACATCCAAGAAGGTGTTGATTTCATCAACGGTTAATTCCCGACAGATGATAGGCGATTTTTAAATCGCCGAAAACAAAAAAGCCTGCAAATGCAGGCTTTTTTAATGGCTCGAATAAATAGTGTTTAGTGATCGCGGGCAACGGCGATACGGGCCAAACTCTCTAAGGCTTGTTTGTACGGTGTATCTGGTAAGAACGCAATACAAGCAATTGCTTTGTCAGCTTCTTGCTCAGCTTTTTGCATTGCAAACTCAAGGGCTTTAGTGTCAGCTAATGCCGCTAGAATGCTTTCTAAATGGTCCATACCATTACCAAGCTCAATAGCTTCGCGTACTAGCTTAACTTGCTCTGGTGTGCCTTTTTGCATTGCGTAGATAAGCGGTAGGGTAGGTTTACCTTCAGCTAAATCATCGCCAATGTTTTTACCAAGTTGCTCGGCATCAGCGTTGTAATCAAGTACATCATCCACTAATTGGAATGCAGTGCCAAGATGCATTCCGTATAAGTTTAATGCTTCAAGGGTTTGTTTGTCTTGCTCGGTAATAATTGCAGCAAGGCCGGTTGCAGCTTCGAACAATTTTGCCGTTTTGCTGTAAATAACCTGCATATAGCTTTGTTCTGTGGTGTCAGGGTCATTACAGTTCATTAGCTGTAATACTTCACCTTCAGCGATGACATTGGTTGCATCCGCTAAAATTTGCATGATTGGCATTTTACCTAGGCCAACCATAAGCTGAAATGAACGTGTATAGATAAAGTCACCGACCAAAACGCTAGCTGCATTACCAAACTCTGCGTTGGCTGTAGGCGTACCACGGCGCAAATGTGACTCGTCGACAACGTCGTCATGCAATAAAGTGGCGGTATGAATAAATTCGATGATAGTGGCAAGCGTAATATGGTCTTTGCCCTCATAACCAAGTGCTTTTGCCGCTAAAATGGCCAACATAGGACGAACGCGTTTACCGCCACTGTTTACTATGTATAAACCGAGTTGGTTAACCAATGCGACATCTGAGCGCATTTGGGCATGTATAAGTTGATTGACGTCATCCATTTCATTTTCGATTAACGTCTGGATAGCTTTTATATCCATTGATCTCCGAGCCAATATTTATGGGTATACGGGGCTGATTGTACAACAAAAAAAGCGCTTGCTCGATATTTTGTGATGATTCAGTAAAAAAACACTGTAAAGTTTTTTATTTGAGATCAATTTTGCCAAGATAAATTTATAACCTTGATTAATAAGTGATCAGCTTTTTGAATTTTAAAGGTGCCTATTATTAGCGTAATTTAATTGTCATGAGATCGTAAAAACCGCTTGGCATGTGGTGTTTTTAGGATAGAATAGGGGAAAATATTGAATTGCTCTCAATGCAGCTATTTTTTATTCATTTTATCGAAAAAGAGGCTTGCTAGTTTTTGCACATTAGCGTAAACTTCGCGCCCTATTGAAGAATATTTTAGTTGCGTCGATTTGAGGGCGCACAGACGGAGTTAATTATGTACGCGGTTTTCCAAAGTGGTGGTAAACAGCACCGTGTGACTGAAGGTCAAACAATTCGTCTTGAGAAATTAGACGTTGAAACTGGTGCAGCAGTTGAATTTGATTCAGTACTTTTAGTTGCTGATGGTGAGAAAATCGAGATCGGTGTACCGTTCGTAAACGGTGGTAAAGTAACAGCTGAGGTTGTTTCACACGGTCGCGGTGAGAAAGTTAAGATTGTTAAATTTAGACGTCGTAAGCATTCTCGTAAGCAAATGGGCCATCGTCAATGGTTCACTGAAGTTAAAATCACTGGCATTAGCGCTTAATTAGAGGTACTGAGAAATGGCACATAAAAAAGCAGCTGGTAGTACTCGTAACGGTCGCGATTCAGAAAGCAAACGCCTAGGTGTTAAGCGTTTTGGTGGCGAATCAGTTCTAGCGGGGAGCATCATTGTTCGTCAACGTGGTACTCGTTTCCACGCTGGCGCAAACGTAGGTATCGGTAAAGACCACACTATCTTCGCAAAAGCAGATGGTAAAGTTCAATTCGAACAGAAAGGTCCTTTAAACCGTAAATACGTAAATATCGTAGCTGAGTAATCATCTCGATATTTGAAAAACCCCGCCTTTGCGGGGTTTTTTGTTTTAAGGCACATAATAGTGCGTATAAATATATACCTAAGCGCCTTGGCATTGGGTGCTGAATAGGGCACTTAGGTATATAATAGAGTTATTAACAAGCCAATCTTAAAGTGAGTAATCATGAAGTTTGTAGATGAAGTAGAAATTCGTTGTGACGCGGGTGATGGCGGCAGCGGTGTCGTATCTTTCCGACGTGAAAAATATGTACCAGATGGCGGTCCTGATGGCGGCGACGGCGGCGATGGCGGCAGCGTTTATCTACAAGCCGATGAAAACTTAAATACGTTAATTGATTACCAATTTGAGCGTTTTCATAAAGCAGAGCGCGGCACAAATGGTCAAAGCCGTAACATGACAGGTAAAAAAGGCGCTGATTTAACGCTTAAAGTACCTGTTGGTACACGTATCATTGATGTTGACACTGAAGAGTCATTAGGTGATTTGATCAAGCATGGTCAAAAGGTTGTTGTTGCAAAAGGTGGTTTCCATGGCTTGGGGAATGCACGTTTTAAATCAAGTACAAACCGCGCTCCACGTCAAAAAACACTAGGTACACCTGGTGAAGTTCGCAGCTTACGTCTAGAGCTAATGCTACTTGCTGATGTTGGCTTACTTGGTTTACCAAATGCTGGTAAATCAACGTTTATCCGCAGTGTTTCTGCAGCTAAACCAAAAGTGGCAGATTACCCGTTTACGACGCTTATTCCTAATCTTGGTGTAGTACGCCCAGATGCGAATAAGTCATTTGTAATTGCTGATATCCCAGGTCTAATCGAAGGCGCTTCAGATGGCGCAGGCCTTGGTATTCGCTTCTTAAAGCATTTGGAGCGTTGTCGTGTATTACTGCATATCATTGATGTTATGCCTGTAGATGGTACAAACCCGGTTGATAATGCCTTTGCGATTATTAATGAGCTACACCAATACAGCCCTAAACTTGCTGAAAAGCCGCGTTGGTTAGTATTTAACAAAATTGACCTATTACCAGAAGATGAAGCTGAAGCCCTGTGTAATGAAATTGCCGAAGAGCTAGGTGAAGAGGCTAATGTTTACCGTATCTCTGCTGCGAATAAACAAAATACTCAAGCATTGTGTCATGACATTATGGCGCTACTTGATAGTATGCCGAAAGAGAAATTCGCTGAAGAAGAGAAAGAAGAAGTTGAATTTAAGTGGGATACTTACCATCAGAAAGCGACCTCTCAAGACGATGATGATTGGGATGACGACTGGGATGATGATGACTACGATGTGGAAGTTATCTACCAACGATAAAATTTAAAACTGAAAAGGAGCCATGCGCTCCTTTTTTATTAATAAGAAAAAAGTATTAAGGTTTAGTGTGAAAATTTCAATGATTGCTGCAATGGCAAATAACCGAGTAATTGGCCAAGACAACCAAATGCCATGGCATTTACCCGCCGATCTGCAACACTTTAAAAAAGTAACCATGGCAAAGCCTGTGATCATGGGCCGTAAAACATTTGAATCAATAGGTCGGCCTTTACCGGGTCGTCAAAATATTATTATCACGCGTAATGCTGATTACACAGCTGAAGGTATTGAGGTGGTTACTTCACCAGAGGCTGCGCTGGAATTGGTTGCTGATGTTGAAGAAGTAATGATTATTGGTGGCGGAAATATATACGAACAATTCCTGTCTCAAGCAGATCGTCTATACTTAACTTTTATCGACCTTGAAGTGGAAGGTGATACGCAGTTCCCAGATTACGAAAGTGTTGCTAATTGGACAGTTGCCGAGCAAGAAAAGCATCAGCCTGATAACAAAAACCCTCACTCGTATACTTTTGTAACCCTGTACAAAAATTCGTAACATTATTGCGGTAAAATTAATTAGTTGGTACAATATTACACAATCTTGGTAAGAAAAAAGTATTACATAAGGGCAAAATATGATGAAGTTACCAAATATGTTACTTGCAGCGGCTGTTGTATCAGCGTCAGTTGCGTATACAGCACCAGCAAAAGCTGATGATCAATTAGCGGTTTCTATCTGTGAATATATCGCAGCTGATGATAAAAACCGTTTGCGTAGTAAGCTTAAAAGCTCACGTGTGAAAATTCGTAACATTTTTGATGCTGTGAAATGCAATGGCAATAACATGCTTCGTCATGCAATCGAAAGCGGCGCGGCAGATACTGGTGAGTATATTGTTAAGAACTTATCAAAAAGCTCTTTAGAAGATGGTGCTGATATTGCTTGGGCTGAGTCGAACGGTCACGGTGGTTCACCACTAATCGCTGTTATTAAAGACCGCGCAGGCCTTTAATTTAAGCGCCAAAAGAATTTAAGAAACCGCACTCGTTGCGGTTTTTTTGTGCCTGTAAGGTAAGTAACTTGTTGAGAATCTCTCGTTTATTAAAAACTGGAAGCTTCTAAAGTTGAAGCCTTCCAGTTTGAGGCATTTACTGCTTGTTATTTATGGTAGCTTAAACAGGTTTCTACTTCGTTCTTCGAACCTAAGATCACCGCCACACGTTGGTGAATAGCGTCAGGTTGAATGTCCATGATGCGCTCAGTGCCTGTAGAAGCTATGCCGCCAGCTTGTTCGATTAACATTGCCATTGGATTTGCTTCGTATAATAAACGTAATTTGTTAGGTTTATTTGGATCTTTCGTGTCAGTTGGGTAAGTAAAAATACCACCACGACATAATACACGGTGCACATCACCCACCATTGCAGCAATCCAGCGCATGTTGAAGTTACGACCACGTGGGCCTGTGTCACCAGCAATTAAGTCATTGATGTAATTTTGCATCGCCGGTTGCCAATGGCGTTGGTTTGAAGCATTGATAGCAAATTCGCTGGTCTCTTCAGGTACGCTTGCAAAATCTTGTGTTAATAAGAAAGTACCGTGCGTTTTATCTAAGGTGAAAAAGCGTGTGCCCTTGCCAGTTGTTAACGCCAGCACGGTTGATGGGCCATATAACACATAACCCGCTGCAACTTGGTTTTTACCCGGTTGCATAAAAATACTAGGATCAGCTGGATCTGAACCTTCAGGCGCCGCCATAATTGAGAAAATCGTACCAACGAGTGAGTTGATATCAGTATTTGATGAGCCATCAAGTGGGTCGAATGCAACAATGTAGTTGGCATCTGGATTACCCGCAACGGTGAAGTCTTCTTCTTCAGAGGCAATGGCTTTTACGTAGCCCGATTCTAATAAAATATCTTTTAAAAGTTGGTTAGTTAGAACATCGAGTTTTTTCTGAGTTTCACCCTGAATGTTTTCGTCTAGGGTTGAGCCTAATACGCCAGATAGGGCGCCTTGACCAACACGAAATGAAATTTCTTTACATGCCGCAAGTACCGTTCTGATCAATGAGATCAGTTCACGAGGGCAACCATCTTCTAACAATACCGGTGGGAGTCTACGCATTCTATTTTCCTGATAACGTTGTAGCCAGACATTTTTAGTGTGAGAGAGAATGTCTTAGCAAGCGCTGAATTTCGTCTTAAATAGCTGATTTTTATAAACGGTACTTTATACTGCTTAATACCTATACAGTATTTAAAACGCGAATAACAAAGATAAGATTATGCAAAAAATACCATTACTACGATATCTGCTCTTAGCTGTGCTACTAACTATGATAACTCAAGCACACGCAGCAATTAAGTCTATAAATGATTTTACTGAAGAAATGACTCATTTTTCAGGCTATTTTTCATTTTACTACGACACAGAAAACGGCAAATTGTATCTTGAGGTGGATAAACTCGAGCAACAATTTTTACTACAACAAAGCCTACCTTACGGTGTTGGTTCAAATGATATTGGCTTAGATCGCGGTCAGTTAGGTGACACACATTTAGTACAGTTTGAGCGTTTTGGCGATAAGGTAATGCTAAGAGCCATCAATACTTATTACCGCGCTAATACTAATAACCTTGCGGAACAACAAAGTATTAAAGAGGCGTTCGCATCGAGTATTTTAGCGGGTTTTAGTGTTGTAGCTCAGTCAGATACTGCGGTACTTGTGGATTACACCCCTTATTTATTAAGCGATGTTCATGGTGTAAGCCGTCGTTTATCAGCAACCGGGCAGGGAAGTTTTAATCTAGATAGCAACCGCAGTGCGGTATATTTAGCACGTTCAAAAGCGTTTGAAAAAAATACAGAATTAGAAGCCGTGCTTACTTTTCATGGTAATAACCCAGGAAAGTATGTACGCCAAGTGAGCGCAGACCCTTATGCGCTGACAGTACATATGCATCACTCATTAATTGAGTTACCGGACGATAACTACACCCCTCGCAAATTCCACCCTCAAGCAGGTTTTTGGAGCATTGAGCACAAAGATTATGCGGCAGCGCTGGGTGAGTCTATGTATGTGCGTTACATTCCACGTCATCGTTTAGCGAAAAAAGATCCGAGCCTGCCAATCAGCGAACCCGTTGAGCCGATTGTTTATTACTTAGATCCGGGTGTACCTGAGCCAGTTAAAACAGCGTTACTTGATGGTGCTAAATGGTGGAATGATGCCTTTAATGCAGCAGGTTATAAGAACGCATTTATTGTTAAAGTGCTCCCTGATGATGCCGACCCTATGGATATACGCTACAACGTAATTCAATGGGTGCACCGTGCAACCCGTGGTTGGTCGTATGGCAGTTCAGTGATTGACCCTCGAACTGGCGAAATTATCAAAGGCCATGTGACACTCGGGTCACTGCGTGTTCGTCAAGATATCCTAATTGCAGAAGCATTAGCAGCTCCCTATTTTGAAGGCAATGAAGTGGCTAAGCGCTTACAAGCCATGGCACTTGATCGTATTCGTCAATTAAGTGCCCATGAAGTCGGGCATACTTTAGGTATTTCGCATAACTTTGCAGCGTCAGTGGCAGACAGAGCCTCTGTGATGGATTATCCACACCCACTACTGAGCTTTAATGAGCAAGGTAAATTAGATGTAAGTCGTGGCTATGCTGCTGGCATGGGCGTGTGGGATACCCAAGTGGTCAAATACGGTTATAGCGACTTCACCAATCAAGATGAAGCACAGCAATTGGCTGCTATTTTAGCTGAGAACAAAAGTAAAGGGTTGGAGTTTATCTCAGACAGTGATGCCCGCGCTCAAGGTGGTGCTCACCCAACAGGGCATTTATGGGATAACGGCAGTTCACCAAGTGATGAGCTAATGCGTGTACTTGATGTTCGTAAACAAGCGCTGACGAGCTTTGGTATCGAAAACATCAAAACAGGCACTGCGTTATCGCAATTAGAAGAAATGCTGGTGCCACTTTATTTGTTCCATCGCTATCAAGTAGAAGCTGCGGTTAAACTAATTGCTGGTGTGAATTATGAGTACGAAGTACGTGACGGCTCGCAACCAAAAGGGGCACAGGTTGTGGCAAAGCAAACGCAACAAGCAGCAGTGGATGCACTCCTTGCAACGCTAAAAGCCGAAAACCTTGTTTTACCTGAGTCAGTATTAGCGCTTATTCCACCAAAAGCGTATGGTGAATCTAAATCACGCGAAAGTATTGTTGGTCGCACAGGACTAACGCTTGATGCGATGGCGCTGCCTGAAGTTGCTGCAGCACATAGCTTGAGCCTACTTTTTAATAGCCAACGCATTAACCGTTTAGCACAGCAGCAAGCACGAAGCGATGCATTTTATGGTTTAGATGCGTTATTAGCACAAACTTATCAGCAAGTTTTTGAGCAAAAAATTGCTTCAGGGATGGCAGGTAAAATTAGCCAACGTGTACAGCTTTTAACGGCGAAACAGTTTGCCGATTTAGTGGCAAGCAATGAGGTGGCACCCGAAGTACAAGCACAGCTTCGTTACTACTTAGCTAAACTTGCAAAGAGTTACCAGCAAGAATCAATGCTAGGCAGTGCATCCGTTGGTAATAGTGCATTTAAGCAATATTTAAGCGAGCAAATCAGTCACTTTTTAGAAAACGGTGAATGGCCTGCAAACTTTAAAGTGTTGCCAATGCCACCGGGTTCGCCAATTTAACTCACCTTTCTTTTAAGACGCCTAGCATAGCTAGGCGTTTTACTTGCATAAAATTGGATATTTGCTAATCTAGCGGCCTTCCTTTTTTGTCTTTTTGAGGTGTATATGGCGTTCTTTTCTCGCTCGTTGTTAGCAGCGGCCATTACATTCTCTAGCTTTTCCAGTTACGCAACCCTAGAAAAAAAACAATGCGATGTAGAGCTAAGCCATGGCTTGATCATCACTGATGATGTCATTCGTATTGTTGATAAAGGTCAAACTCGCGTACAAATCAACAACGATAACCAATTGTTTATACGAGGTTATTGGGTTGATTTAAGCCCAGAAGAAAGCCAAGTTGTGGAGCAGTTCAGTCGCGGTATCAGGCAAACCGTTCCTGAACTTGTTGATTTGGCGACCGATGGTGTAAACCTTGGCTTAAGTGCCATCGAGCAAGTTGTTGAGGGCATGTCAGACAAAGAGCCTGAAGTGCTAAAAACTCAACTGCAATATGTTGAGCGTGCACTAATGGATAAATTTAAGCGTGGCGATGACTTTTTCTTTATTGCTCCGCAGTCGCTGTCGAAAATCGATGACTTTTTTACCAAAGAAATCAGCCAAAAAATTCACTCTGCAGTTCACGGTTCACTTGGCGCTATTTTAGTTTCGCTAGGTGATGCCTTTAAATCGCGCGAAGGTAACATCGAAGACCGTATCAATGATATGGGGCAGCGTATGGACATCATCTCAAAAGAAATTGATAAATCACTACAAAAGAAAGCAGAGCAATTAGAGATGAAAGCCTCAGAATACTGTGAGTGTTTGAACTCATTAGATGTCACTGAGTCACGATTACAACAAATGGTGCCGGGGATGGCCGATTTTGATTTGGTACAAATAAAGTCTTAATACGAACTTAAAACGAAAAAGCCCAGCAGTTGCTGGGCTTTTTCGTTTTTACTTGTTTGAATTAGCTAAACTTAGCGGTTTCAGTTTCTAAATCGCTAGTAAGGCCTTTGATCAAATCGGTTGCTGTATGAGCCTGATTAGATACATTAGCCGTTTGTGAAGCCGTGTCTGAGATAGTTACGATGCGCTTGGCGGTGTCTTCACCAGCATCAAGCTGCTCTTTTGCAGCAATGGCTATTTGATGGCTCATTTGTGCAATTGCGCTGAGTGAGCTGGCAACGCGTTTTAGCTCTTCATTGGCTTTAGTCGACTTTTCAACGGTTTGTTCACTGGTACTCATACTGAGCGAAACAGATGACTTGGCATCTTGGGTTGCAGCTTGTAGTTTGCCAATCATATTGCGGATTTCTTCAGTGCTGGTTTGTGTGCGCTGAGCAAGCCCACGAACTTCATCAGCAACCACAGCAAAACCTCGTCCTTGCTCACCTGCACGGGCAGCTTCTATTGCCGCATTAAGCGCAAGTAAGTTCGTTTGTTCGGCAATACCTTGAATAACACTCAGTACATTTGCGATGTTATTTACTTCATCATCAAGCACTTGAATGTTATTACCAGCGCTGTCAATTTGCTGCTCTAAAAGCGCGATAGTATCAGCAGCCTCGCTGGTTAAGTGGCTGGCGCTTTGACCTTGTTGCTCAGCTTCTTGCACTGAGTAAGCGGCTTGCTCAGCATGTTCTACAACAGTTTGTGCTGAGGCTGTTAACTCGGTAATAGCTGAAGCTACCATTTGAGTTTCTTCGTTTAGGCTACGAGTGAGTTTGTCGAGCTCAACAGAGCGAGACTCGTTATCAACACTTTGATTTTTTAAGCTATCTGTAACGCCTTTAATGCCGCCAACAACGCCACGTAAACCTTGCTGCATGTAATGCATAGCAGCAATAATGCTTTCAGGTGGAGCATCTTGGCGAATATGTGAGTTTAAGTTGCCGCGAGAGACGTTTTTTACAATACCAATTACTTCGTCAATTTCGCCGCCCAAGGCATTAGTGAGCGATGAACCAAAGCGGGCAATGGCAAAGGTCAGCGCAATGGCAATAAGCATAGATAAGCCCAGCAGCCACTTTGCAGTATTCCAATAACGTTCATCAACTTCTTTGGCGCTAATGCCTGTACCAACATACCAGCCAAACAGCGGTGTTTTTTGTACTACAGAGGTTAAATCAACGGTTTCACCGTCTCGCACCGAATCCCAGTGATAGGTGATGATTTTATTGGTCGTGTTACCCACGAGATTTTCGACCATACGGCCGATACTGTTGCCGCTGGCATCTTTAAAATCGTTAAAGCTGGTGCCGTGTAGTTCTGGGTCGTGCGGCGTGGCGACAAAATCTAAGTTGTTGTCGACGACATACACATATTCTGAGTCGTGGTATTTATTTTCTCGAAGTACCTGAATCGCGAGCTTCTTTGCTTGTGCTTCTTCGAGTTGATTGCTTTTAACCATCAACTCAAATTGCTCAACAATATTGGTGGTGCTCTTCATGAGTTGGTTGATACGCGCGATGTTGTCGCTTTCGCTGGCATGGCGTAAAGATTGTAAGCCAAGTAACGCTATCGCAGATAACGCAATAAACATAGCGATAGCAAATAAGGTGATTTTTGTTTTTAAAGCTAGTCCTGATAACACAGTCAGCCTCCTTTATTATTTCCCCTGTTAACTTTTACCACGTTTGTCTGGTTTTATTAAGGAGAAATGACAGCGTTATCATGACTTTTGCTCAAGTACCTATTTAGAGCTTTAGTTCGGCTTCTGTGAGGGCACGATATTCACCGCTTGCAAGGCTTTCATCGAGGGTGATGCCAGCTATTTTTTCACGATGTAATTCAACAACTTTATTACCTACAGCCGCAAGCATTCGCTTAACTTGATGGTATTTACCTTCGCAAATTGAAAGGCGTAAGCTGTAGCTTGCAAGTTTTTCAACAACCGCAGGGCGAGTTAGCTCTTTTTCGTTGTGCAATTGCACCCCTTGCTCTAACGCTGCAATGGCTTCTTCATCAATAGGTTCTTGAGTTTCAACTAAATAGGTTTTGAATTTGTTATGCTTTGGTGCAGTAATTTTGTGTGACCAGTCGCCGTCATTGGTGATGATCACTAACCCTGTGGTGTCGATATCTAAACGGCCTGCAACATGAAAGTCGCTCATGTTTGGTTCATCAAGTAAGTCGAATACAGTTGGGTGGAGGTCATCTTTGTTGGCACACACATAGCCCGCTGGTTTATGGAGCATAAAGTAGCGTTTGCCTAAAAACACCAGCGGCTCGCCTTGCCAGCGCACGGCGTCATCTTGGTTGATTGAATAATCAAATGAGGTGATCACCTCGCCATTAACAGTGGCGTATTTACGTTTGATACCTGCTTTGGTTTTGCTTCGAGGTAACTCGGCAATATGGCTAATAAATTTATCTAAACGGCATGGAAATTTCATTGGGATCACATTTTTAGTCGGCTACAATGGCGGCGAGTATAGCGGATACTAGTTACCTATGACAGTACAGCAAGGACAAATATTACAGCATTACCAAGCGCAAATAGCCAAAGGTGATTTGCAAGAAGACCGTGCCCAGCGCATAGCGATAAATGCTCTTGATAATCTAGCCACAGAATTGGCTGCACCAAGCCATTGGTGGCAAAGCGCTAAGCCAATAAAAGGGGTTTACTTATATGGCCCAGTCGGGCGTGGTAAATCCATGTTAATGGACGTGTTTTTCAAGCTTGTTAATATTGACGCTAAGCAGCGTTTGCACTTTCATCATTTTATGAAGCAAGTGCATGAGCGCTTAACTCAGCTGCAAGGGCAAAAAAATCCGCTGACGGTGATTGCTAAAGAGTGGGCAGAGCACATTCGCTTGATTTGTTTTGATGAGTTTTTTGTGTCTGATATTGGTGATGCCATGATCTTAGGTGGCTTATTCAAAGCCCTGTTTGAGCAACAAGTAGTGTTAGTTGCAACGTCAAACTGTCAACCGGAGCAGTTATATCGCAACGGTTTACAGCGCGCACGATTTTTACCGACAATCGATTTATTAAATGAGCATTGCCATGTTTTAAGTGTTGAAGGCGATACAGATCATCGCTTTCGCTTTGGCAAACAAACCGCACATTATTTTATTAATAACAAAGATGCGCTAACAGAGCGCTTTTTAAAGCAAGAGCAAGTAATACAAAGGCAAACAGCGATAGAGGTTTGCCATCGCGAGCTTAGCTGTATCTTGCTCGCTCAAGACGCCATTATGTTTGATTTTATGGCGCTTTGCTCAGGGCCTAGAAGTACCGCGGATTATATTGATTTGGCAGAGCGTTTTCAGCGGGTGTATTTACTCAATGTGCCAGTAATGGGGCGCGGAGCCACAGGCAAACAAATTGTGCATGGTATTGAAGATAGCTACCAGCGAGAAAAGCAGGATTTACAAGAACACTTTTTAGATGATGAAGCGCGGCGCTTTATTGCTTTGGTTGATGAGTTTTATGATCGCAGCCGATTATTGGTGATTTCGGCTGAGGTGGGCATTAGCGATTTATATCAAGGACAAAAACTGGCATTTGAATATGCGAGGACCGAGTCTCGATTAGTTGAGATGCAAAGCTGGCATTGATAAAGAAGCACGCCACTGAGGCGTGCTTCTTATTTTCGAGCGCTGAGGCTAGAAGCTGTATGATACACCTATGTATGCATAGCGCCCCTTGCCACCACCGTATTTTGAATAATAATTACCGCGGCCTGATGGGTAAAAGTCCCCTTTATTATCAAAAAGGTTATTCACACCACCAAATAAACGTAAATCACTTTTGTTAGACAGTTCTAATTTATAAGAAACTGACAAATCATGTCTTAGGTATGAGCCGTAATCTTGAAAAGCTAGTTTTTCAGGGTTCGTAACGCATTCATCGCTTCCTTCTGCGCAGCGTTCATCATTATCTGCTAAGTAGCCTAAGTATTCTTCTTCTCTACTTTGGCTTGCTTTAAATGAGCCTAAGTATTTAGTACGCCAACGGATCCGTAACTCATCTTTTCGCCAAGTTAAAGACATTGAAGCTTTATCTTTACTTTCGCCATAGCCCGCATAATGTGTAGTCACTTTACCGCCATCAGGGCTTTGGTATGTTTGCGAGTTCTCGATGACATGATTGTAGTCAAGTTTAAATGCCAACTGACCTAAACTTTGTAAATCATATTCATACTGAGCTGAAACATCATAACCACGTGCAGTTAGCTCATCGAGGTTGTATTTACGTTGTACTATTTCAATGATATTACCTTCATCATTACGGGTAATATCATTACAAAAAGAATTATTTTCACCCCATTGTGTACCTGAGTCATAACACTCTCGTTGAATATTATCATTACTTAATTCAGAGATAGCATCAGAGACAGATATGTCATAAAAATCAATCGCAAGATTAAAATCAGGGATAAACTGAGGGGCAATACTCACACCGAAAGTATAGGTATCAGCGGTTTCTTCTTTGAGCTCTTTATTACCCACACCCGGTGAATAACGGTTGTTATCATCATCAAATTCAAAGTTAGGATCTTCTGCGATTAGGGCTGCAAGTGTTGGCTCTTTGCGGCAGTTATCATGCCCTGCGTCAGTTGATGTAGCTGTTAGACCATCACAGATATCATCATAGCTGTCATAGTCGCCGCGTGGTGGTGATAATAATTCTGTGATAGTTGGGGCACGTTGAGCACGGGCATAGTTAGCTCTAAAAGCATAGCCGTTAGTAATTTCCCACATTACGCCTAATTTATAACTGGCAACAGTCCCGACATTATTCATACTGTAGTTAGCTACACGTAAAGATAGGTCTGTATCAAGTGACTTTGCAAATGTTGCATCCCTTAAAAGCGGTAGTGCAAGCTCAGCAAAAGCTTCATATACATCAACTTCACCATAAAAAGTAGGCACATAATTAAAAGTAATACCGCCTGCTTTTATATCATCACTGGTTTTGAGGTCTTGGCTATCTTTGCGGTATTCACCACCAAACACAGCTGCAACTGGCCCTGCAGGAAGCTCAAACAGGTCACCAGTAATGTAGCCTACCGCGCCATATTGTTTTATCTCGGTATCAATAATTGGGTTGCTGCGGATCCAAGCGGCCATCTCTTCGGTAATAGAGCCTTCACCAAATAAGTTAATTGCTACACAGCCTTCTGCGCGAGCCGCTTCATCAATACACTGAATTGTGCCATCAGCTAACTCTTCAGCTTGTAAAGCTTGATTAAGTCTAACTGTATTTAATTCATTGCTTCGTACTTGATGTTGTTTAAATCGACCATAGCTGACTGAAAAATCCCAGTCCCACTCGTCATTAAATAGAGTGCCTTGAAGGCCAGCCCAGCTGCGAATAGTTTTTCGACTATTGTCAGTAGTGATGTTACCAACCTCATGAAAGCGACGATCCCAATAAATACGGTCTTTGTATGGGTTTGCATCAAGAATCTCTTGTGGAACATACGGATTGTCAATTGGAATATAACCCGGTTTTACAAGCCCTAAAGGCTCACCTGTAGCCGGATCAAACTGCGGTGCTGTGGCACCCTCATATTCGTCTTCTGGTGATTTATGATTGAACGAATCACTTTCACTGTATTGCACTTGCGCGTAAAACATCACATTGTCAGTAAGGTCATAATCAATTTTAACTGCAGTAGAGAAGTTATCGCTTGGTACATCAAGCATTACATACTGATTTGAATTGATACCATAAATTTCTTCATTACCTTTCCAATCATCACGCAGGGTTTGTCCGTCGTACCAGAACTGTGTGTCGTTTTTGCCATTTTCTAAAAACACACCACCAGGAAGACCATCACTTTTACTCACCCAATCAGCTTGCGTGATGTCGCGCATACATTGATCGCCATCTGCTGTTTGCATTACATTACACATGCGATCTTTATCGTAATCGTAGCTATCTTCTATTTGTGCGCGTTTACGGTCGTAAAAAGTCATACCGAAATCACGGTCCCAGTTTGAACTGAAATAAGCATAGCCGCGACCATCATCGAATGACGTACCATAGTTTAAATCGAGGCTAAACTCTTTACTGCCTCCTTCAGTTGACTCGCCAGTTTTAGCTTTAAAATCAAACCCTTCTTTTTTTGATTGAGTGATGATATTAACAACACCGGCCACAGCATCGGCACCATAAGTTGCAGAAGCGCCACCACTTATTATTTCAACGCGCTCAACCATGCCGCTCGGAATAGTATTTAAACTGACATAGTTGCCGCTGTAGCTATTAGAAACTACACGACGGCCATCGATCAGCGTTAAGGTGCGATTAGGGCCTAAGTTACGTAGTTCAACTGTTGATAGACCGGTAGTTGAAACGCTTGATTGGCTGGTGGTGTTACCGATGCTCTCGCTAAGAGCTGGCATGTTATCAACTAAAATATCTGATAAGTTGCTTAATCCTGTATCGGAAATAGCGTCACGATCCATCGTTACTAAGGGGGTTGAAATGGAAAAACTATCACGCTTTATTCGTGAACCTGTCACGACAATTTTTTCAGGTTCTTCAGTTTGCTCATTGGCTGTTGGGGTGGTATTGGCAGTGCGAGCTATTTCAGCCTCATCTGCAAAAGCATGTTGACTAAAACCACTGGCAACGGCAAGTGCAATGGCACAAGGTTTGGTTAGTAGATTTCTCACAGGCGTTCCTAGTTGTTATATTTTTAGTTTTTAGAACCAGAGTGATGCTCTTTTTAAGGGCAGTTAAAATTTACAGCGAACAACACTCTGGTTGGTCGGTATTGACGTTAAAATAATTATAGAAATGTGAACTTAACTACAATCTTAGGTTGCTCGTTTATGTCTCTATTTTATATCTATTGAATATCTATTCATTTAAAAACAGTGCGTTAGGAAAATTCTTATTGTTAATTAAATTGCAATTCTAGACTGGTTAATACTTGGCTTTTACGTTAGATTGGTAGGGGCTTACACTGCTGTTTATCTAAAATGAGGTTTTATTTAGAGTTAATGGAAACATCTAATCGCGCTTATCAGCTGGGCCCATGTGTTGTTAACCCGCTCGAAAATAAACTGATATGCAATGGCAGTGAACAGCTTTTGCAGCCTAAATTTATTGAGCTATTAGGCTGTTTAGTTGGGCGCTACCCTGAACCTATCACCCGTGAAGATCTTATTAACCATGTGTGGGAAGGTAATTTTTATGTTGGGGAAAAAGCGTTAACGAATGCTATTTGGCATTTACGAAAAACATTTAAAGAACTCGACCCAGAACAAACTTATATAGAGACATTACGTAAAACGGGTTACCGGGTACTGTTAAAGCCTGAACCAATAGCTACAGCCGATGAAGTAAAAACCGAGAGCTTTAGTATCACAGCAGTACAAATAAGGCAGTTGTTTGTGGCTTTTTGTTTAATAAGCCTAGTAGGAATATATTGGTTGTTCTCATCGCCCTCAGAGCAAATCAATTCAAGCTTTGTGTTGCCACTTAATAGCATCGAAAGTGTGACGGCAAGCCCTGGTCGTGAGATTTATCCTTCAATTTCAGATGATCAACACTATTTGGTGTATTCATGGCGACAACTTGGGAAACAAAATAACCTCTATTTACGCGATTTACATTTTCCTGAACACCCAGCCAAGCAATTAACAGACTCACCTTTTACCGAAGGACGCTCTGTGTTTAGCCCAGACTCAAATACTTTATACTATTACCGAATGGCGTCAGATGTTTGTGAAATTGTAAAACTGTCTTTGGTGAATGCCACCAGTGTTGTACTTGGCGAGTGCAGTAATAGCTATGCAGCAGATCTTGATATCAGTAGTGATGGCAAAACTCTAGCCTACATTGCAGATCATACTGGGCAGTCAGGCAACAGGGTGACTCGTATCAAGCTACTTGGGTTACAGGAAAAACAAACAAAAGAAACAGTTATTCCTTGTAATGATGACTGCGAAACTGTGTATGAGTCGGTGTCGTTTTCGCCCGATGCACAGCGAATTGTGGTTACTCGTAATGTTAAAAACAACCAAAAAGCGTTGTTTTTAATAGATGTAAAAACAGGGCAAAGCCAACGGCTAACTCATGATTTTGTTGATATTCATGGTGTAGATTGGCATCCGTCTAAAGAGCAATTAGCGTTTAGTGCGGTAGAGGGCGGTAAGCGTTATGGCTATTTTTATGATATTAAGAATAAAACCTTAATCAACACGCAAATTGCTGGTATGAGTTCACCTAACTTCAGTGGCGATGGGAGTGTTTATTATCATCAATGGGATTTAGATAAGGTGATCACGCGACTGAAAATAGACGAACAGGTAGCAAGCTCGCCATTTTCTATGTTGTCGACTAACTTTAGCTCGCTCTTTCCCGAGTATAATCAGCAACAGAATAAACTGCTGTATGTGTCGAATGAGTCAGGCAGTTCGCAGCTTTGGATTGTAAACCCCGATAGTAGCTCGCGAAAACAGCTTACTAATATTTCACATAGTACCGCTGAGATCCGTGACCCGACCTGGTCAGCCGATGGACGTTATATCTTGTTTTCATTGAACGATAACGGCAGCGCTCGTTTATTTTTTTATGATTTCAAAGTAGAGCAAAGCCAACAAATCGAACTGCCATTTAGCTATGCTGCTAAACCCAAGTTTAGTGCTGATAGTCAGCATTTTTTAGTCTCTGATGGTGACTATCTTTACCGTTATGATTTATCAGGAAAAAACCAAGGAAAAGCTGTTGAAATGCCAGCACAGTATGGCGTTGAAACACAATCGGGCGATATTTTATTTACCAATTCGCGCCATGCTATTTGGATTAAACATCATGATACAGGTGTTGAAGAAATGCTGGTGAACGATGTTAAGTTGGCGCGCAAATATGCGTGGTTACGAATAGCAAAAAACGCGTATCATGAAGGGCGTATTTATTATTATAAAGAGCGCCGAGGTGATTATCGTATTAGCTACTATGACTTAGCTAGTAAACAACATCATGATTTAATTGCTTTGCCTGAGCGCGCATATAGCCGTTCATCGGGTCTGACCTACATACCCGATGAACGTTGGTTGGTTTACACTGCGTATCTATCGCCTGAGATAGAAATCAAGCGTTTACCCGCAGCTTATTTACCAAAGTAAGTTAGCACTTACGATAGATATCAGCATCCATATCATAAATATTAACGCTTAGACTATACGAGCGGCGGCAGTATGTTCTTAAGCAATTTAATAATTGCTCACTAAGCATCTGCTTTTGCTCTACGGTTCTTCCTGCCATAATTGATGCGCCGATGTGTATAAAGCCATCTTTACCTTCACCTAATTCGTAATGTTGATAAGCGATTGCACGAGTCTTTATGGTCGAAAGATCAAATAAGCCTGAGTCAAAAACGGCTTGGTGAACTTTTTCAACTAACACTTGTGGCAGAATTGGCAAGTCTTCTGAGTGTTCTATAACAATGTGCGGCATGGGGTTTTCCTTAAAAGCGGTAACTAAAACCGATGTTTGTTTGAAATTGGTTTAATACATCACCATCAAAGTGCCATAGACATTGGCTGTCTTCAGATGCTGGTAATGTGCATGATACGTTACTTGCATTATTTACAATAGTTGCCAACCAGCGAGTTTCAATATAAACCCGTGCTTGATCAGTAAATAAATACTCGGCGCCACCATAAAGACCTGTGGTAAAAAACGTATCGGAGTCGGCAAAGTCAGTGCTGACATGATTTGCGCCAATTTGGGCACCAACAAAACCTACCATACGATTTGCTAATGGTACTTCTATAGCACTTTGAAATAGCAGGTATTGCATCTCGACTTGCTTGTTGGTTTGGTCTTTCATGTCGAGTTTGGTAGCTGAATAAAAGAAGCCATAGCGGGCATTATTAAGGGTTCTATCTAGGCTGACAGTAAAATGGCTGTCATCCTCAAGCTCAATTTTTAGGTTTTCTTCGGTTTGCACTGAGTTAGTAAAGTTTTTGCCGAAACCAGCGCTAATAGAGTAGCCAGCGTGAGCAGTGCTACTTAAGAACATTAAACACAGTAAACCAAGCGATTTTTTCATTGTTTAGGTGCTCGTTGTTGAAGATATTTTGAGATAGTATTGAAACATAGCAAGCAAATCGTTGTAAACGGACAACTATCGCTTTTTAATAAGGAACACTAGGATGAAGTTACTAAAATTAGCTGCACTTACTGCGCCACTGATTTTGTTGAGCGGTTGCTCGGATGATGCAGCTTCGGTGAGTTTGGGGCTATTCACTACCAAAGATATTAAAGTGGTATCACAACAAGACCCGCTTATAAGCGGTGTTACTTGCCATATTAGCCATATTGAAGCGAATCTTGATTTTGCTGATCCATCTGATATGTCTATTGCTTGTCGTCAAACAGGACCTATAACCGCTGAACAATTACAACAAATTGACCGCAGTAAATCGGGCGAAGTGGTGTTTAAGTCATCGAAAAGTATTTTGTTTAAGTCGTTAAAAGTGCGTCGTATTTATGATGCGCCAACACGCACTTTATTATATTTGTCTTATTCAACGAAAGAGTCGAGCGGCAGCCATCATCATGCTTTATCAACCGTGCCTCTTTACAATACGGATGCATGGCAGTGGGCACAATCACAAGAGTAATTTATGTTAGCATTATTTAAGTCAGCCCCACTTGTTGATGAGCAAGAGCAGCAGTGGTTAATCGATACCTTTTTATGGGCTGTTGAACACTTTGATAGTGAATATTTTTTAAAACACACACAAATCATTTTACCTAACGGGCAGTTCTTTCCGGATAGGGTATCGAGCGTCAGTGAAATGGCTGAAAAAGTATTTAGCCGAGTTGTTGATTATGCGGGGATGCAGGCGTGGCCAATTAACTTAGTTGCGCCATCTGGGCTTACACCTCAGGTGTTTCCGCATTTTGAATTTCAAGACAATTTACGCGGTAGCGAGGCGAGTTTAATTGTGCCGGCAAATCATCCGGTGAATATCTCGTTTAACCCGAACCAAATCAATCAACCGCAAGATTTAGTGGCAAGTTTTGCTGGTACCTTAGCAACCATTTTGATTCACCATGTAGGTGTATTACCGCCCGGTGGTAAAGAGTACTTACCGCAAGCGAGCGATGCGTTGGCATGCTATTTAGGCTTTGGGGTGATGATGAGTAATACGGTGTATCAATTTAAAGGAGGCTGCGGCTGCGGTTATAACCCTTATGCTAATCGCCAAGCGGCGCTGACTGAGCCTCAAACGCTATTTATGCATGCGCTAGTTACGCATTTTAAAGGGGATAATCAGTCGAAGAAGTTTTTAAAACCCCATTTACGCAGCCAATATAAAAAAGCGCAAAAGCAAATTAAAGCATTGGTGAGTGACAGTGCAAATCCGTTGTTATTAGCATTAGATGAACAAGCAGTAGGGTAATATTGAGTGCAGTATTTAGATGAGTTTTTATTGATAGCCATTGCTCACTTTTTTGCAGTAGCAAGCCCAGGCCCTGACTTTGCAATTGTACTAAAGCAAAGTATTCAACAGGGTCGTAAAAATGCACTTTGGACCAGTGCTGGGGTTGGTGCGGCTATTTTGCTGCATATTGCTTATTGTGTATTAGGTGTGGCATTAATTTTATCCCAGTCACCTAGCTTATTCATGGCTTTAAAATACCTTGCAGGGGCTTATTTGGCTTACTTGGGTGTGCATGCTTTACGAAGCGCAAAACCTAGCGATAGTAAACAGCAACCCCTTGCTCCTGCTGAGCCTGAATCTGTGTATAAAGCATTTCGACGCGGCTTTTTTACCAATGCCCTTAATCCCAAAGCAACACTGTTTTTTATGTCGTTGTTTACTCTTGTAATAAGCCCTGAAACACCTGTTGTAGTGCAGGCTGGTTATGGCATGTATATGGCAATGGCGACTTGGCTGTGGTTTTCATTTTTATCATTGGTGTTATCAAAAGCATCAGTGCGAGCATTTTTCTTAAAAAGCGGATACTGGTTTGATAGAGGCATTGGCGTGATCTTAATTGCCTTAGCTATTCGCGTTGTTGTGTGAGGTAAGTATGGCGTTATATAACTTTTCATTTGGTTCAAATATGTCATCGAGCAGATTGCTGGCAAGGTTACCTGAAGCAAAGCGGGTAGGCACAGCTATTCTAAAGGGCTATGAGTTGACGTTTGATATGGTCAGTACCGACGGCTCTGCGAAATGCAGTGTGCGTAAAACAGCGCAGCAAGATGCCTTGGTATATGGTGTTGTGTATCAGTTAAACGAAGCTGAAAAGTCGATTCTTGATGATATCGAAGGGCCGCGTTATGACTGTGTGGATATCACCGTTGAACTACTAGATGGCGAGCAACTTGCTGCCCATTGTTATATCGCTAATACCTTAGATGAGTCTTTACTGCCATTCGACTGGTATCTTCAGCATGTTCATCGCGGAGCGCTTGAAGCAGGTGTACCAAATCATTACAGTGAAGCAATACTCGCAAGACCAAGTTGCGATGATCCAGATAAAACCCGAGCAGCGAAAGAGTTCGCTATTCACAACAATAAAAATCACCAAGGGATATTATGATATTTCGTAAATTAGCCGTTGCCGCGGCGCTGTTATCGAGCTGTTCGTTTTACAGTTATGCCGATATTGATACTAAAAAAATTGAAAAAGTAATCGAAACGTCAATGGCACGTTTTGATGTGCCGGGTATGGCAGTGGCGATTGTTGAAAATGATAAAGTCGTATTAGCGAAAGGCTTTGGTATCGCAAACCTTGATACGGGTAAAAAAGTAAATAAAGACACCTTATTCGGTATCGCGTCAAACACCAAGGCATTTACCGCAGCAGCGTTAGCTAAATTAATTGATGAAGGTAAGCTTAGCTGGGATGACAAAGTAATTGACCATCTTCCTGAGTTTCGTCTGTATGACCCTTATGTAACACGTGAAATGACCATTCGCGATTTATTAAGCCACCGTAGCGGTTTGGGTTTAGGGCAAGGCGATTTAATGATTTGGCCAGATACTGACAAATCAGTTGATGAAATTATCGCAGGGCTAAAATACTTAAAACCAGCGAGTAGCTTTCGTAGTAAATACGCCTATAACAACTTAATGTTTGTCACTGCCGGTGAGGTAGTAGCCCGTGTTTCAGGCATGAGCTGGAATGATTACATCGAGAAGAATATTCTTCAGCCACTTGATATGAAAAACTCACGCGCAGGTTTTTCACGTATCCCTAGTAGCAATAAAAACTGGGCGACGGGTCATATTCCAATGGATGGCCAACTTCATCCATTTTTTGTGAACTACCTTGAAGATTTCCGTGGCGCAGGTGCGATTGCATCAAGCGTGAGCGATATGAGCCAATGGCTGCGCACGCAGCTTGCTCATGGCAAAATGCCAAATGGCCAGCAGTTATTCACTGAAAAACAGCAGCAACAAATGTGGCATCCACACATCACATCAATGGCATCAAAAAGTGCTTATGAAGCTTACCACCAACAATTTAGGGGCTATGGTTTAGGTTGGAGCATTGAAGATTTCCACGGCATTAAAAAGCTAGGCCACGGTGGTGGTATCTTAGGTATGGTGTCTCAAGTGACATTATTACCAGAGAAAAACCTCGGCATTGTTATTCTGAGTAACCAGCAAGCATTCAGCGCGCTCTCTGCAGTGACCTATGAAGTATTAGAAGATGCATTAGATCTTGAAGATAAAGACTGGGTTGAAGATCTTGCTAAAAAGCACTTTGAAGGTAAAAAAGAAGCTTACGCAAACGCAAAACCAGAAACACCTGCTGATTATCAAGCGAAACTACCAAACATCAACTACACAGGCACGCTGCACGATAACTGGTATGGTGATGTGGTAATCGAGGAGTTAAATGGTCAGCTACGTATTGATTTTACTCATACAAAGCGTTTGAAAGGTCAGCTTGAGCATTACACGGGCAATACGTTTATTGTGAAGTGGGATGAAAAGTTACTTGAAGCAGATGCTTACATTGAGTTTCAAATGAGCCCAGATAACCGCGTGAGTAGTGCAAAAATGCGCGCTGTCTCAACGGCGGTGACAGATTTTAGTTTTGACTTTAGGAATTTAGATTTACGCGCTAAAAAGTAAACCAAAGTCGCAAAGCCACCGTTAGGTGGCTTTGTTATACTGAGGGAAAATAATTCAAGGAGCGTATTATGAGAACGGCAGTTATCTCACATCCATTTTGTCGTAAACATAAAATGATTGAGGATCACCCCGAATGCCCTGCGCGTTTAGATGTGATCACCGACCGCTTGCTAGCAAGTGGTGTTGATATAGCAATTACTCACTTACAAGCTCCTAAAGCCAGCCGCGACGACTTTTTACGTGCTCATGATGAACCTTTGGTAAGCCATGTAGAGCAAACAATTCCAGATGAAGGACTTGCTGAATTAGACGGCGACACTTGGTTGTGCCCAGATTCAATGAAAGCGATTGAACGAGCCGTTGGTGCTGGATTACTCGCCGTTGATGAAATCCTTGCTGATAAGCTGGATGCCGCGTTTTGTTCTGTTAGACCACCTGGGCATCATGCAAACCGCAGCACCTCTGCAGGATTTTGCGTTTTTAATAACCTAGCCATTGCCGTGAAGTACGCGCAAAGCAAAGGTGTAAAACGCATCGCTATTTTGGACTTTGATGTACACCACGGCAACGGCACACAAGATATCTTTTTAGATGATGACACTGTGTTGTTTTGCTCTTTGTTTCAACACCCGTTTTACCCAAATACCGCCGTTGAAAATAACGCGACGTTAGTGAACTCACCGCTGCCAATTGCCAGTGATGGTAATGACTTAAAAGCTGTTTATCTTGAGCAGTGGCTACCAAAACTCAATGAATTTAAACCTGAACTGTTGTTTATTAGCGCCGGGTTTGATGCTCACCTTGAAGATGACATGGCAAGCCTGAAGTTTGTTGAAGATGATTACGCATGGCTAACCACGCAATTAGCTGAATTTTGTCAGCAGCAAGGTTGCAAAGGGATTATCTCTTATCTTGAAGGGGGCTATGCTTTATCAGCCCTTGGTCGCAGTGCCGTTGCGCACATTAAAGCGCTGGTGGATGCCCCTTAATCTACCAGCATCGCAAAGGCTTGCGCTGATGTAAGCCGAGTAACCTTACTTAAGCAGCACACTCCCTCTTGTGCTAGATGCTCTGTTACTCTATTCGCAAGTTCAACGTCAGTTAACGCTTTCACGCTTTCTCCCTGCAAGTTGACATACAGCCCTGTTGTTAAAAGCAAGATAGCTTCTTGCTGCTGCTCTTCACTCAAACCATATACAAAGCTTTCTATATCGGCTTCATCTTCTACTAATGCTAATTCATGGTCTGAAAAAATAATCTTAGGAAATGATGAGTGCATTTATTGTCCTGTGTCAAAGTTGCCAAGGTTGAAATGATTATAATTGCCAATTCATGTAAGAACTAGGAAAGTCGACTTATGAATCAACCAAGACGACATCAAAAGGTCAGTGATGTTTTTTCGCAAAAGCTGGTATCGTGTCCTGCGCATACGCCTTTGGTCGATGCGGTGAGGTTGATGCATGTTCACAATGTAACGGCGATTTTTATCAAGCATGAGCAGTCTGTTGTTGGTATTTGGACTGAGGCTGATTGTTTGAAAATTGACATCAGCAGCCCGCTCTATAAGAACCTTGCCATTCACGAGGTCATGTCTGCGCCTGTTATTACAGTGCCGAATCAATGCTCAGTCAGTGATGCAACCCTGCGTTTTCAACAGCATGGCATTCGTCATTTATTGGTGATGGATAGTGAGAATCAGCCTGCAGGTATGTTGAACTTATCTGATATTGTGCATAACCAAGGTTTGGACCACTACCTACAATTTCGACCTATTCATGAACAGTATTGCACTGACCTAGAGATAGTTGATGCGCAAACACCGATAGAAGAGGTTGTGCAACTGATGCGTGCAGGCCGCCTTGATAGTGTACTGGTTTATAACCAAGAGCTTGAACTGCACGGTATTATTACTCAGCGTGATATTGTCGAGCTGATCATTCAAACTGAGTGGCTAAATCCTTGTTGGCAATATGCCAGCTACCCGCTCATTGAAATTGATTGTGAAAGCAGTTTATTTGATGCGTATCGCACTATGACAGATCGTAATGTGCGTCATTTGGTGGTCAGAGATGATGAAATTTGCGGGGTGATTTCATTTGCTGATTTGATCACTGAGATCGAGTCAGCTTATTGCTGCGAGCTTGAGCGGGCAATTGAGCAGCGTGATATTGCTTTGCAAAAGTCACAACGTAACTTGTTTTTGGCAAATAAAATTATTGATGCCTCACTCGATGGCATAATGTTAACCCGTAAAGACGGCACGATTATTCAAGTTAACCCTGCTTTTACTAAATTGACCGGCTTTGCTGAGCATGAAGTAATTGGAAAGCGCCCTAATATTTTAAGCTCTACAAAACATAGCCGTTCGTTTTATCAAAAGATGTGGCATGCCATTGAATACGAAGGGGTCTGGCAGGGGGAGATCTGCAATTGCAAAAAAGATGGTGAAGAGTTTGTTGAGTGGCTCACCATTATCCAGATTAAAGATCCTAACTTTGATGAAGTACTTTATGCGGCAATTTTTAGCGACATTACAGAGCGCAAGCGTGCAGAAGAAAAAATTGCCCAGCTCGCCTATTACGATGAACTGACAGGCCTGCCTAATCGGCGCTTATTTCATGACCGACTCTCAATAGCTCTTAGCAGCGCCAAACGCAACCATGATCTATTAGCGGTGATGTTTATCGACTTAGACCGCTTTAAAGAGGTGAACGACAGTTTAGGGCATGACGCTGGCGATAACTTATTACAGCAAGTGGCAGAGCGTATTTTATCAATTCTTCCTGAAGGGGATACCCTTGCACGCTTAGGTGGCGATGAGTTTGTCCTGTTATGTGAAGTAAATCGGGTTGAAACACTGCTCAACTTTGCCGAACAAGTATTACAGCAAGTGAGTATGCCGCTTGCTATTAACGAGCATGTGGTTGCAATTACAGCCTCAATTGGCGCTGCAGTTTTCCCTGATGATGGCGTAGATAGCGCTACGTTGCTCAAGCATGCCGATATTGCTATGTACCGTGCTAAAGAAGTGGGGCGTAATTCATTTCAATTATTCAAACCTGCGATGAATGCACGCTCTTTAGAGCGATTGGCTATGATGAGCCGATTACAAAACGCCATCGAAAGCGATGAGTTTGAGCTTTATTTCCAGCCTAAGCAGCAGTTAAATTCTGGCAAAATTTTAGGGGTAGAGGCACTGTTACGTTGGCATGAGCCAAATCTTGGGGTGATATCACCCGCTAAATTTATTCCTCTTGCTGAAGAGCTTGGCCTAATTGTGAAGCTTGATTTATGGGTCATCGAGCAGGCCTGTAAAGAGTTAGAAAAATGGCAGCAACAAGGCATTGAAGCAGGGCGCTTAGCAATTAATATTTCGGCTAATCACTTACGTCAGGGGCAACTAGCATCAAATGTAGAGCGCTTACTCGAGCGTTACGATGTAGACCCACACAAGCTTGAAGTAGAGCTTACTGAAAGCTGTTTTATCAGCCACTTTAGTGAGGCTAAGCAAGAGTTACTCGCGCTTAAAAAGTTAGGTGTGCATATAACGTTAGATGACTTTGGCACGGGCTATTCGGCTTTAAGCTACTTAACCAAACTGCCAATTGATACGTTAAAAATTGATGCCAGCTTTATCGCAAAAGTGCCAGATGAATACGGTAATAGTGAAATTGTCACGGCGATTATTAGCCTGGCGAAAAGCTTGAGTATTCATGTTGTCGCGGAAGGGGTAGAGAAGGTAGAGCAGTTAAATTACTTACGTTCACTTAACTGCGATACCATTCAAGGCTATTACTTTTGCCGCCCAATAGCGAAGCAACAATGGTATGACTTTTATCTCAATACCGAAAAAAGAGCCTAAGCTAGGCTAATTTCGTAAGAAGTGAATTTACGAATATTAATGACGCCAGTATCAAAAATTAAGTACTGGCCTTTAATGCCTTTTAAAATACCCGATACTTCTGGTGCTTTATCAAAATTGAAAGAGCTGATCTTGCTTGGGTATTCACTTACTGGGTAGTCTAGCTCGACCACCTCTTCATCGAGCTTTTCAATGGCTGTTGCGCCAAATAGCTCTGCAAGTTCACTCAGCTTAGCATCAATTTGTGGGATCAACTCTGCTGCCGCAGCTTTTAAATCAATCGCTTCAGATTGGCCTTTTAGCATGTTTCGCCAATTGGTTTTATCAGCAATAAACTCGGCTAAAGCAACCTCAACTAAACCCGATTGAAGGCGGGTTTGTACTTTGAAGATAGGTAAAGCTTGCGTCGCACCTTGGTCAATCCAGCGTGTAGGAATTTGAGTATGGCGGGTAATACCTACTTTTAGGCCTGAGGTGTTGGCTAAATACACGTAATGCGGGATCATGCAGTTTTCTTCACCCCACTGTGGCTCACGACAGGTGCCCTTATCAAAGTGACACGTTTCAGGTTTCATGATACACATGTCACAGCTAGCCAGTTTGCGCATACACACAAAACAGTGGCCTTGAGAGTAGCTTTTCTTGGTTTTCTTACCACAGTTACAGCAAAAAATATTGCCGGTGAAAGTCAGCGTGAGCGGCTTACCAATATAGTCATTTAATGAAACTAGCTCATCACCGATAGGTAATTGATATTCGACAGGAGAGGTCAGTGTCGACTTTAATTTTCTGATCGTACCTTGCATCTTTACATGGCCCCTAAAGATGTTAAAAAAGGGCAGTGTAACACGGCCTATTTAAATTGTGAGGCAATAAAGCTTAGATACTCATTAATCGGCACCGCTTTGCTGTAATAATAGCCTTGCCCTTGATCTGCGCCCATCTTGATCAGCATTTTTTCTGTTTCTTGGTCTTCAATGCCTTCGATGGTGATATTCATATCAAGGTTATGGGCCATATCAATGGCCGTTTTTACCACCACTTGGTTGGTAGTGTTATTCACTAAATCCAGAATAAAGCTCTTATCGACTTTAATCGTACTAAAAGAATAATTTACTAAGTAGTTTAACGACGAGTAACCAGTACCAAAATCATCGAGTACCACCTTGCTACCGAGTTTATTGAGTTCGCTGATAAAGCTGACCATTTCATCATGGTTCTTTATAAGCGCAAACTCAGTTAATTCAAACTTTAACTGATCCGCAGTAATGCCATGTTTTAGAATGGTGTTTTCGACTTTTTCGACCAGCTTAGGGATCGCGAGATTCTTAGCACTTAAATTAACGCTAATGGTATGCTCGCGATAGCCTTGTCGATTAAGCTTTGCAGCGGCTAGGCAAGCCTGATCAATCACCCATAAGCTCAATTCGTTAATTAAACCAGTGCGCTCAGCCAATAAAATGAGTTGCTCAATATCAAGATGTTTACCTGCTGTTGGCCAGCGTAATAATGCCTCTGCACCAGAAATAGCACCGCTGCGTAAACTAATAATGGGTTGTAAGTAAATAGCTAAGGTATTACTTCGCATTGCTTGTTGTAACTCAGCAGCAAGGCTCACATCCATATCAATATGCGGAGTGTTAAAGTCGATGTTTTGCTGTTTTTGTGACAACCCTAAATAGCCACGTTGTAGCCATATATCAAAGCCATCATCACTAACCGGTTCGGTAATGCTATAGCGGTAGTAAAGCTGCAGGTCTAAGCCTGCCACTTTATATTGCTTTGGCAGCTGTTTGCATAAGTTGCTCAGTTCTTGGTGCAGCTCTGCTTGCGATTGAATTTTGGTAGAAATGAAAGCCAGTACACCATTGCCTAAGTCAGCCACTTTTGGACTGTTATCTAGCGCTGACTCTAAATTAATAAATTGCCTATTCTTATTAATTTGATGCTCTAGCGATTGGGCAACAGTGATAATTATTTGGCTGCTTTGGCTTGGCTTTAGAATGCTCATAAGGGCATTGAATTGCTCTATTTTCACTAAACAAAGGTTAGCGAGTCTTTGCTCCGAGGTAATCGCCATATAGGCTTGTTTGAGCATTGCTTGGTTGAGTAGCTCAGTTTGTTGCGTATGGGTTGCATGATACAGCGCTTTTTCACGTTGATAACGAACACGGTCTGCCAGCGCCATTGCCATGAGCACAATCTCACAGAGAATGGCGACTAAAAATATGTGCCTAACGGCAAAGCTGTAGGGAATAAAGCCTGTAAGCTCTAACGGCTGAATGGCTGCGCCTACAATCAGTGGCACCCACGACATGACATAAAACTTTGCCCACCGAAAACCGCTCACCAACTTTTTGTAAATCATGCAAATACATAAAATGTATAACGGCACCATGATGGCAAAAAAGATTTTTGAAGAATGGTATTCCAGCATAAAAAAGCTGATAAGACTGAGGCTGAACAGCAGAGCTAAAAAGCTGATACTGAGCTTGTATAAGCGGCAATTGTCTTTATGGTAGCGTAAGAACATGGTGCAAAAGGCGACGGTGAAAAATGCTATCGCGTAGTTACTGAAGACCACTTGCTCATTAAAAAATATTTGCCACGATAACGGCCATAAATAAAAACCAAAGCCGAGCACTGAACCCATAAGTAGTAGTGCTGAGATGATGTAGCCTATATAAATAAGATAGACGCGGTCACGGATCCCTAAAAATAATACCAAGTTATACAGAGCTGCCATGATCAGCACACCAATGAAGATCCCCCAAATTCCTGATTGCGAACGTAGTAGGTCTTGAAACTCTTTTTCACCATAAATATTAATAGGTGTTTTGCTAATCCCAACCGTATCTATTTTTATAATGAGGGAGGTTTGTTCATAGCCCTGCATGGTGAGCATGCTGTGCGGTGTACTGTATTGAAACAAACTAAGGCCAGAGATTTTATCACCTAGCTCGGTTGTATCTATAAGCTGCCCTGTATCATCAACATGATAAACGCTAAGGTAATCAACCATAGGGTTGTCAAAGTGAATCGCCAGCTCCACAGGCTTAGCTTGACGGTTTTCTAAATCAAGCTTTAACCAATAATCTTGCGCAGCTAAATCCCATTCAACATCTTTAAAAGGGCGATGTTTAAGCTTGTCTGGCTCAGCTAAAAACTGCTCGAGTGTTAGCGCTTTACTGCTATCTATTCGATACGCCGTATTACTGTAGATGGGGGCTGTTTTATCTATGGTGTAGCGTGTAGGGCTGGCTAAATGTGCAGCTAGGGTAGCAATGATAAAAAACAAAATTGTCAGAATAAGAAATGAAACAAAGTTATATTTCAGTGCTTTATTATTCAAAATTAGTTCTTTATCTAGGTAAATGTTCTTAATAGTGTAGCATTAAAAAAGCGCAGATAAACTGCGCTTTTTTCAGAATTAGACTGGTTTGACCTTAATTCTGTTCGCGAGCAATTGCACGGTAAGCGATATCAGTACGATATTCCATGCCTTCCCAGCTGATTTGTTCAACCAGTTTATAAGCACGTTGTTGCGCTTCGGTTACTGTGTTGCCAAGTGCCGTAGCACACAGTACACGACCGCCAGCTGTTACTACGTTGTCGCCGTCTTGCTTAGTCCCTGCATGGAATACTTTCTCACCTTCAGGGTAAGTAACTTGCAAGCCGCTGATTGCATCACCTTTCGGGTAGCTATCTGGGTAGCCTTTAGCTGCTAATACAACACCGACTGCTGCACGTGGGTCGAACTCGATTGCTGTTTTATCTAGTTCTTCACGGTTAGCCGCTTCGATAAGTTCAACAAGGTCAGACTTAAGACGAAGCATCATAGGTTGTGTTTCAGGGTCGCCAAAACGACAGTTGTATTCGATTACTTTTGGCGTACCATCAGCGGTGATCATTAAACCAGCGTATAAGAAACCAGTGTATGGGTGGCCTTCTTTTGCCATACCTTCAACCGTTGGGTTGATCACTTCGTTCATAATGCGTTGGTGAATTTCATCAGTCACCACTGGAGCCGGTGAGTATGCACCCATGCCGCCAGTGTTTGGACCTTGGTCACCATTGTAAGCGCGTTTGTGGTCTTGGCTGGTTGCAAATGGCAGTACGTTTTTGCCATCAACCATCACGATGAAAGAAGCTTCTTCACCTTCTAAGAACTCTTCGATAACTACACGGCTACCCGCTTCACCGAAGCTGTTGCCTGCAAGCATATCGCGGATAGCTTCTTCAGCTTCAAGCTCTGTCATCGCAACGATAACGCCTTTACCAGCTGCTAAGCCATCAGCTTTAACAACAATTGGCGCACCTTTTTCTTTTAGGTAAGCCAGTGCAGGGTCGATTTGTTCAAACGTTTGGTAATCAGCTGTTGGAATGTCGTGACGTGCTAAGAAGTCTTTAGTGAATGACTTCGAGCCTTCTAGCTGTGCAGCACCTGCTGTTGGGCCAAAGATAGCTAGACCGTTTTCACGGAATGTATCAACGACACCTAAAACAAGCGGTACTTCTGGACCAACAATAGTTAACTCAACGTTGTTTTCTTTAGCAAAAGTAACTAAACCTGCTAGGTCTTCAACGTTGATAGCTACGTTTTCAAGTTTTGGCTCTAGTGCAGTACCTGCGTTACCAGGAGCAACGAAAACGGTGTTTACTTTAGTATTTTGTGCAGCCTTAAACGCAAGAGCGTGTTCGCGGCCGCCACTGCCGATGACAAGTACATTCATGGCGTATAATCCTATTTATAGCGGTTTTTTAAACTTCAGCGTCATACGATCACTCTCACCAATCGCTTTATATTTAGCAGCATCTTTTTCGTCAAGTGCTAAACGTGGTGGTAGTGTCCACACCCCTTTAGGGTGATCCGCTGTATCAAGAGGGTTTGCATTAATGTCACTGCTTGCCACTAGTTCAAAGCCAGCTTGCTTTGCAATTTCAATTACATAGCTTTGCTTCATATAACCTGATGATTTCTGATCCTCATCACTGCGCGCTTCAGGTAGGCGGTGTTCAACCACACCTAAAGTGCCGCCAGGTTTAAGTGCTTTATAAAATGCTTTAAACGCACTTAACGCGCCTTCTTTATCTTTACCCATGTACCAGTTGTGTACATTTCTAAATGTTAAGACAAGATCTGCGCTACCCGCTGGTGCAATATCAAGATGCGTCACTGGCGCAAACTCAGTTAGTTTAACTTCACTGAAGCGTGCGTCATCGCTCATCTTTTTCTTAAAACCAGCTAATGAACGTTGGTAATAACCCACCTCAGAATCAGCAGGGAAATGTGCCGCGTAGTAAACACCATGGCCTTTAACAGCCGGTGCAAGGATTTCACTGTACCAACCACCGCCCGGTGCAATTTCAACAACGGTCATGCTTGGCTTGAAGCCAAAGAACTCAAGTGTCTCAACTGGATGGCGATATTGATCACGTGCGCTATTTTTAGCATCACGTTCGCTTGATTGCACGGCTTGTGTAAGCGCTGATTCATGAGAATGGCTTAAAGCCTGTGCTGATGTCAGTGCAAGGCTTGCAACAAGTAACGATTTTACGGCAAATTTCATCATCTGTTCCTTCATTATATGGGTAATTATTATTATTAATCAGAATACGTGAATTTGTGGCAAACAAAAAGGGTTAAGCTATGTGCTTAACCCTTTATGTGATTAGTGGCGGAAATGGCGCATACCTGTAAATACCATTGCCATACCAGCTTCGTCAGCTGCAGCGATAACTTCTTCATCGCGCATTGAACCACCTGGTTGAATAACAGCTGTGATGCCAGCTTCTGCAGCTGCATCAATACCGTCACGGAATGGGAAGAATGCATCCGATGCCATAACTGAACCTTTTACTTCAAGGTTTTCGTCAGCAGCTTTGATACCAGCAATTTTCGCTGAGTAAACACGGCTCATTTGACCTGCACCTACACCAATTGTCATACCGTCACGTGCATAAACAATTGCGTTAGACTTAACGAATTTAGCTACTTTCCAGCAGAATAATAAATCTTTTAATTCTTGCTCAGTTGGTTGGCGCTTAGATACAACTTTAAGGTCGCCTTGCGTTACCATACCTAAGTCACGGTCTTGAACTAGAATACCGCCATTAACACGCTTGATGTCGTGACCTGTTGCATTACCCGTCCATTCACCACATTCTAATAAACGAACGTTTTGCTTAGCAGATACGATTTGTGCAGCTGCTTCAGATACTTTAGGTGCAATGATAACTTCAACGAATTGACGAGAAACAATTGCTTCAGCTGTGTCTGCATCAAGCTCTTTGTTGAATGCGATGATGCCACCAAATGCTGATGTAGGGTCAGTTTTGAATGCACGATCATAAGCTTCAAGAATGTTGTCACCAATTGACACACCACAAGGGTTCGCATGTTTTACGATGACACACGCTGGTACGTCGAATTCTTTTACACACTCTAATGCTGCGTCAGTGTCAGCAATGTTGTTGTAAGAAAGTGCTTTACCTTGCAGTTGAACTGCAGTCGCAACAGATGCTTCAGTTAGATCGTTTTCAACATAAAAAGCAGCGTCTTGGTGTGAGTTCTCACCGTAGCGCATATCTTGCTTCTTAGTGAACTGCATGTTGATAGTGCGTGGGAACTTAGTCTCTTCAGCAGCTTCCTCTGTGTAGTCAGGAACCATTTTGCCGAAGTAGTTTGCAATCATGCCATCGTACTGAGCTGTGTGCTCGTAAGCAGCAATAGCTAGATCAAAACGTGTTTTATAAGTTGTTGATCCGTTGTTGCTTTGCATTTCGCTGATCACACGGTCGTAATCTTTTGCATTAACTACGATAGTTACGTCTTTATGGTTTTTCGCCGCAGCGCGAACCATAGTTGGACCACCGATATCAATGTTTTCAATCGCATCTTCTAGGCTGCAGTCTTCTTTCGCAACAGTGTTTGCGAAGGGGTATAAGTTAACTACAACGATATCGATAGCAGAGATGTTGTTCTCGCTCATTACGTCTTCATCTTGACCGCGACGCGCTAAGATGCCGCCGTGAATTTTTGGATGAAGTGTTTTTACGCGACCATCCATGATCTCAGGGTGACCAGTATGGTCAGATACTTCAGTGACTTTGATGCCGTTATCAGCAAGTAATTTGCAAGTACCGCCAGTTGATAAAATATCCACGCCTTGTGCTTCAAGAGCGCGAGCAAATTCAACGATACCGGTTTTATCTGACACACTTAATAGTGCGCGACGAATTGGACGATGTGTATCCATTGTAGTTTTGATTACCTCAATGTTTGAGCTAGCTTAGAAAGGCGGTATTTTAACTGAATCTGCTTTAAAAAACGACGTTTAAAGCGTGAGGATTTTGCATAGTTTTTAACAGCTATAAAAAAAGCACCCTAAGGTGCTTTTTTCAAATAACTTATTACCAGTTACTATGAAGCTGTAAGCAATTATAACGATAGCTCGTTAAACTGATTACGGATTCAATATAACGGGTATCAGTTCATGCCGTATTTTTTAAGCTTCTTACGTAAAGTACCACGGTTGATACCTAGTAAGATTGCAGCACGAGTTTGGTTACCACGCGTGTACGTCATTACTTCTTCAAGTAATGGTGCTTCTAGCTCAGAAAGAACAAGGTCGTATACGTCTTGTACGTCTTGACCATTAAGTTGCTTTAAGTAGTGATGAACAGCTTTTTTCACTGCATCACGCAACGGCTGTGGTTTCTCGTGTGACTGTACATGAGGGTTTGTGATAAATGGAGAAGTCACGTTTTGTTCGAACATCGTTATATGTCTCTTTCTTTCTTAGTTAGCTGCTAGTGTTTTAAAGTATTCTTCTAATGCGTCGACTTGTGCCTGTGGGTTATCTAACGCATTAAATACTCGCCTAAACTGACCGTCACTGTCATGGGTTTGCAAATACCAAGATACATGCTTTCGAGCGATACGCGCTCCCATTGGCTCCCCGTAAAACTGATGAAGATTGTCTAAATGCTCCATCAAAATGCTACGCACCTCTGCAATTTCAGGTGCTGGCAAATGTTCTCCAGTTCGCAAATAGTGGTCTATCTCCCTAAAAATCCAAGGGCGACCTTGGGCGGCTCGACCAATCATAATGGCATCTGCACCCGTATAATCCAAAACCTGCTTTGCTTTTTCTGGTGAAGTAATATCACCATTGGCAACGACAGGGATAGACACTGAACGTTTAATATCCCTAATTGTGGCGTACTCTGCTTCACCTTTATACATACATGCGCGCGTTCGCCCATGTACTGCCAGTGAGGCAATGCCATAACGTTCAGCTATTCTCGCAATCTCGACACCATTACGGTTATCCTGATCCCATCCAGTACGGATTTTTAAAGTGACAGGGACATCAACAGCGTTTACAACGGCATCGAGTATCTCTTGTACTAATTCAGGAAACTGTAATAAGGCAGAGCCTGCGAGTTTCTTATTCACTTTTTTAGCTGGGCACCCCATATTGATATCTATGATCTGTGCACCATTGCTGACATTGAATTGTGCTGCCTGTGCCATAAGCTCAGGATCGGCTCCGGCGATTTGCACCGAACGAATTCCCGATTCACCGCTGTGATCCATACGGTTCATCGATTTTTCAGTTTTCCATACTTTCGGGTTTGACGAGAGCATTTCAGAAACAGCAAGGCCCGCACCTAAGCGACGGCAAAGTTGTCTAAATGGTCTGTCTGTAATGCCTGCCATTGGCGCGACAATTACATTGTTCTCAAGTTGGTATGAACCGATACGCACTGTTATTCAATTGGCCTCTTTTCAAGGGGCGCTAAGTTTACGGTTTTTTTGGCAAAAATCAAAGGCTATAAATTGAACAAAAGTGACTTTTTTTTGCCCTTTTCGTATTGACTTTTGATAACAGTTTGACGGGTAGGTTGATTTGTTTGATATTTAAACAGAAATTTTTTTACTCGCAAAAAAGTGCGAAACGATTAACTGTAAAAATAAGGTAAAGCCTGTTAAATATAGGCTTTACCTATTATGTTTGAGTAAATGCTCTAGTGCTGTTTAAGCTTTTTTGACGCCGCTGACACGGGTCCATTCACCTTCAACAGCCACTTCATCAAGTGCTAAAAACGGGGCATAAACATCGGCTACAGACTGAGCTTGTTCTTCTAAAATTCCTGACATAGCAATTTTACCATTCGGTTTTAAAAGACCTAAAATCACTTCATGTAGTTCACGAAGTGGTTGAGCTAAGATGTTTGCAACCACAATATCGGCTGTAAACTCTGGTTGATCTTCAGGTAAATACACTTCAAGTTTATCTGCAACGCCATTACGTTTTGCATTATCGCGGCTTGCTTCAAGGGCTTGAGGATCTATATCGATACCGATCATACGCTCTGCACCGAGTTTGATCGCCGCAATTCCTAAAATACCTGAGCCACAACCAAAGTCGACCACGGTTTTACCTGTTAAATCTTGGCTTTCTAGCCACTTTAAACAAAGCGCAGTGGTTGCATGGGTACCTGTGCCAAAAGCAAGGCCAGGGTCGAGCAATACATTAACCGCATCAGGGTCGGGAATATCGCGCCAACTTGGACAGATCCATAAGCGATCACCAAATTGAATAGGGTGGAAGTTATCCATCCATTCACGCTCCCAATCTTTATCTTCAAGCTGTTCAATTTTATAAACGAGCTTATCGGCGAGTGTTGCTTCAGCATTTAATGTTGCTACAACGCTGTCCATATCATGGTTTGCGTCATACAGGCCAATCACTGTGGTATCAGCCCATAACTGCACAGTACCAAGCTTTGGCTCATAAATAGGAGTATCTTTGGCATCAACATAAGTGACTGAGGCACTGCCAGTGTCCATGAGTAAGTCGCTGATTAATTCAGCGTTGTCTGCGTTTGCATTGATGCGAATTTGGATCCAAGCCATGAATATCTCTCGAATAGAAAAAAGGCCGCAACAGCGGCCTTTTAGTTAATAACGCGATACTAAATTACTTAGCATCTAAGAAGCTTTTCAGTAAGTCAGAGCGAGAAGGGTGACGTAATTTACGTAACGCTTTCGCTTCGATTTGACGAATACGCTCACGTGTTACGTCAAATTGTTTACCTACTTCTTCTAATGTATGGTCAGTGTTCATGTCGATACCGAAACGCATACGTAATACTTTAGCTTCACGTGCTGTTAAGCCCGCTAGTACATCGTTTGTTGCGCCACGTAGTGATTCCATGGTTGCAGAATCAATAGGTGAATCGATTGTGGTATCTTCAATGAAGTCACCTAAGTGCGAATCTTCATCATCACCGATTGGTGTTTCCATTGAAATTGGCTCTTTAGCGATCTTAAGTACCTTACGGATCTTGTCTTCAGGCATTAACATACGCTCAGCTAATTCTTCTGGGCTCGGCTCACGCCCCATCTCTTGTAGCATTTGACGAGAGATACGGTTTAACTTGTTGATCGTCTCAATCATGTGCACAGGAATACGGATGGTGCGTGCTTGGTCAGCAATCGAACGTGTGATTGCTTGACGGATCCACCATGTTGCATAAGTTGAGAACTTATAACCACGGCGGTATTCGAACTTATCAACCGCTTTCATTAGACCAATATTACCCTCTTGGATAAGGTCTAAGAATTGTAAACCACGGTTGGTGTATTTTTTCGCAATTGAAATTACAAGACGTAAGTTCGCTTCAACCATTTCTTTCTTCGCTCGGCGGGCTTTCGCTTCACCAATACTCATACGGCGGTTGATGTCTTTAATTCGTTCGATGCTAAGGCCAGTGCTTTCTTCAATTGCACTTAGTTTGCTGATGCAACGAATGATTTCTGGTTTAACTGATTCAAGTGCTACTGAGTATTTCTCGTTTGCAGCAATCTCAAGGTCGATCCAGCTTGTGTCTGTTTCGTTATTTGCAAAGTGCTTGATAAAGTTCTTTTTCGGTAACTTAGCAATTTGTACAGCTTGCTTCATGATGATACGTTCTTGTACACGAACGCGGTCCATCATTTCACGCATGTTGTTAACCATGCGGTCAAACTGTTTTGGCACTAATTTAAATGTTTTAAATAGTTCGCCGATTTCTGCAATAGCTACAAGTGAGTCAGGGTGTGAGCGACCTTTTTCTTCGAACGTTTCGCGTGCTTTGTTATAAAGCTCACGTAAGTTTTCGAAGTGAATACGGGCTTCTTCAGGATCTGGACCTGTGTCGCCATCGTTATCATCATCGTTATCATCATCACTATCTTCGTCATCATCGTCTTCGTCGTCTTCTTCGTCGAGTTGCTCTTCGTTTAACTCAGAACCGATGTGTGTTGCAGAAATTTGTGATTCGTCTTCATTATTAGGATCAAAGAAGCCAGAGATAATATCGCTTAAGCGCATTTCTTCAGCTTCGAATTTGTCCCATTGCTCTAGTAGATAAGTAATTGCTTCTGGGTATTCAGCAACTGAAATCTGTACTTGGTTAATACCTTCCTCAATACGCTTAGCGATTACGATTTCGCCTTCACGCGTAAGAAGTTCAACAGTACCCATTTCACGCATATACATACGTACAGGGTCAGTTGTTCGACCGATCTCTTTTTCTACAGTCGCAAGTGCAGCTGCCGCGGCTTCTGCTGCGTCTTCGTCTGTCGTTGTTTCTTGCATCATTAATTCATCGGCATCAGGTGCGTTTTCACTTACCTTGATACCCATATCATTAATCATGCTAATGATATCTTCTACCTGATCTGAGTCGATAATGTCTTGTGGAAGGTGATCATTAACTTCTGCAAAAGTTAAATAACCTTGCTCTTTACCTTTTTGAATCAGAAGCTTTAATTGTGACTGAGGAGTTGGATCCATAGAGATTTATTCTTCCACTCTGAAAGTTGATACAACAGGCGCCAGCTCGCTTACTAATTAAGCGACACGAAAACTAACTAGACGCAGTGAATAGCACAGTATAACAGCATTATTCAATTCTGACTAGCTGTTGCTGCCTTTTAACGCTTGCGTTAGTAAGTGGCATTCCAGCCTTTCTTCGCTGCTTAAGCCTTGGGTCTTGTCTTTTATTAATAGGGTCTCTAGTCGATAATTTAAACACTGGTCTTCAATAAATTTAAAAGTATTTTTAAAAACCGTCTCTAAACGATCGTCATTTATTTGATGCTGCCAAGTGGCTAATTTCACCAGCGCGTCATATTCAGCGCCATCCCTAAATGACTCTAAAATTTGTGCGGTGGTGATACCTTCACGTTCTAGTGCTAAGTGCTGAATGCGTAAAAATAGCTCAATACCGGCTATTTTCATCTCAGCTAACTCCGGCATATAAGCAATGCTGGTCGCCAAACTTGGGTGTTGCAATAAAATACCAATCGCTTGGCGCATCGGCGTTATTTTAAATTTACGCTCAATCGCATGCTGTTGCTTTGGTGACTTAACACGATTATTTAATTGCTCTCTTGTTCGACCAATTAAGCGGCCAAGATGTTCCAAAATATTCTCTTGGTAAAAATCACTCGGGATTTTTTCAATTAGTGGTAGGGCATCACTAAGGAGCTTTGCTTTACCTGCGTCTTGTGTCAGGTCTATCTCTTGGCTGAGCTTATTAAACAGCACCTTAGTAAAATCATCCGCTTCGCTTAACCTAGCTTCGAAAGCGTCTTTACCTTCCTTTTGTACCAGTGAATCAGGGTCTTCACCATCTGGTAAAAACACAAACTTCAACGACTTACCATCACCAAGATAAGGCAGTGCATTCTCAAGCGCTCGCCAAGCTGCATCGCGGCCAGCACGGTCACCGTCGTAGCAGCAAATCACTTTATCCGTGGTTCTAAATAAAGTGTGCATATGCTCTGCAGTGGTTGCTGTGCCAAGGGCGGCGACGGCATATTCGATGCCTTGCTCAGCTAAAGCAACGACATCCATGTAGCCTTCAACAATTAAAATATGGTCGAGCTTTTTGTGAGCTTGCTTGGCTTCGTATAAACCATAAAGCTCAAAGCCTTTATGGAAAATACGGGTTTCTGGTGAATTAAGGTACTTAGGACCTTGATCCGCTTGCATAACACGGCCACCAAATGCAATCACCCGACCGCGTTTATCGCGAATAGGAAACATGAGTCGATCACGGAAGAAGTCAAATTGACGACCAGGCGATTTTTCAGAGGCTAGCTTTAGTTCTACAAGCTGCTCTTTTTGTTCTTTATTGCGGCCAAGTTGCTGGCATAGCGCTTCCCATTCACTTGGCGCATAACCAATCATGAATTTTTTCGCTGTTTCACCGCTTAAACCACGACCCTTGATATAGTCGATAACCGTTTTCGAGTTGGCATGATGCTTTAATTGATGTTGGTAAAAGCGAGCAGCATGTAACATTAAATCGTAATCAGAGCGCTTTTGTTCTGCGGTGCGTTGCGGGCCTGAGCTTGTGCCTTGTTCGCGAGGTACGTCTAAATTGAGCATACTCGCTAATTCTTCAATGGCGTCAACGAACTCTAATTTGTCGTATTCCATGACAAACGAAATTGCATTGCCATTGGCACCACAACCAAAGCAGTGGTAAAACTGTTTATCTTGAGAAACGGTAAAAGAGGGTGACTTTTCGTTGTGAAATGGGCAACAGGCTTGGTAGTCTTTACCTGCTTTTTTTAGGCCAACTCTCGAATCAATTAACTCAACAATATCTGTGCGTGCGAGTAAATCATCAATAAACTGTCGAGGGATCTTTCCGGCCATAGCTGTTGTTTTTTCCTGCGCTATCTATGCGTTGTAAAATAAGATTTGAACACAATTACTGTGTTTATGAAAGACTAAAAGCAAGAAACCGAGCACTAGGCTCGGTTTGCTTGAATCATACATCTGTATGTGGGGGTTAGGCAGTTAATCGTTGCTTAATTAAGCCAGAAATCTTACCTAAATCGGCACGACCTTCAGCTTTGCTTTTGATAACTCCCATTACCTTACCCATGTCTTGCATACCCGCTGCGTTTGTATCAGCTATAGCCGAGTCAATAAGAGCAATGATTTCTTCTTCACTCAATTGTTGAGGTAAGAATTCTTCAAGTGCTTTAATCTCACTGGCTTCAATTTCAGCTAAATCTTCACGACCCGCATCAATGTACTGGGTGTAAGAATCGCGACGTTGCTTAACAAGCTTTACTAAAACAGCGGTAATACCGTCGTCGTCAAGCGTAATTTGCTCGTCAATCTCACGTTGCTTGATTGCAGCAAGTACCATGCGGATAGGCTTAAGACGTTCTTTGTCTTTTGCCTTCATCGCATCTTTTTGCGCATCTTTTAGCGTTAATAAAAGGCTCATTTATACAAGACCAAATACTGATTAATATAATTTAACGCGACGTGCGTTATCGCGAGAAAGCTTCTTCATGTGACGCTTTACTGCAGCAGCTTTTTTACGCTTACGCTCAGCTGTTGGTTTTTCATAGTGCTCGCGACGACGAACTTCTGAAAGGATACCTGCTTTTTCACATGAACGCTTGAAGCGACGAAGTGCTACGTCAAACGGTTCGTTCTCTCTTACTTTAATTACTGGCATTAAAAATTCACCTACCTAAATAATGAGCGTTGCTCAAGTTGATCGAATAACGACCAAGTGGTTCAAAAATGGTGCGGTATTGTAATCCGAAGCAACACCACATGTAAAGAATAATATTAACAGAAACTAGGTTTGCAAAACAGTGTTAATTTGTCTGGCGTTGATATAGCCGACAAATTACTTGTCCGGCAGTTTTTTCTTTTAAAAGCATCCAGTTATCCGGTGAGCTTAGGTCGCTTAGTTCGCTTTCGACCTCAACATATATAAGTGCTTGGGCAGATAACCAGTTATTTTTTTCGAGTAAAAAACAACTTTTTTCAGCCAAGTTTTGTCGAAATGGCGGGTCAACAAAAATTAGATCAAATTGCTCGTTTTGCGTGTTTTGTTCTAATAATGAAAGGCTATTGCCTTGTTTTACGACGGCATTATCCAATTTAAGCATGTTAATGTTTTCTTTTAGCTGGCTAGCGGCACTTTTATCTAGTTCGAAAAACACAGCATGATCAGCAAAGCGCGATAAAGCTTCAAACCCTAAGCCGCCAGAACCGGCAAAGCAGTCGAGTACCGCTGCGCCTCGGGTATCTTGCATGAGCCAGTTAAATACTGTTTCTTTTATACGGTCTGTGGTTGGACGCAAGCCTTGCACATCTTTTACTGGTAATTTTCTACCGCGAAATTGCCCACTAATAATACGAATAAAACCATTTGCTGATTTATTGTTCGCTGCTTTTGCTTGGCGGTTAGCTGTTGATTTTTTTCTCATTTAACTCACTAATCATTGGTAACTGACCCCTAGCTCAGATAATATTGTATGCAATAGCTAGCGTGTCATTTTTCTACTGCGCTAAAAGTGATAGTATTGCGACCTTAGCGATAGATGGTACCTGTTTATGTTTGGCTAAAAAGCTGAACTGTCACCAAACTATTATTCATGTAAGTTTATCAGATTTTTATAAGTGGTTATTAGCAAGTATGGCAAAAAAAAGTAAATTCCTGTCTTGGTTTGGTTTTGGCAAATCAGATAAGCAACAAGCAGAGCAAGCAGCAAAAGAGGCTGATAACCAGAAGCAAATAGAAGAACAACAGCGAATTGAAGCCGAAAAGGCAGAAGCTGAACGTTTAGAACAAGAACGTATTGCTGCTGAACAAGCAGAGGCTGAACGTTTAGAGCAAGAACGCATTGCTGCTGAACAAGCAGAGGCTGAACGTTTAGAGCAAGAGCGTATCGCTGCTGAAAGTGCAGAAGCGGAGCGTTTAGAGCAAGAGCGTATCGCTGCAGAAAAGGCAGAGGCGGAGCGTCTAGAGCAAGAACGCATTGCGGCAGAAAAAGCAGAAGCTGAGCGTTTAGCTCAAGAGCAGCAAGCGGCAGAGCAGCAACGTCAAGAACAACAAGCTCGACTTGCTGAGCAAGAAGCAGCAATGAAATTAGAGCAAGAACGTGCTGCCGCAGAACAGGCGCAGCGTGAAGCAGAGCAAGCTGCTGCAGAAAAGGCGGAAGCGGAGCGCCTAGAGCAAGAGCGTATTTCGGCAGAAAAGGCGGAAGCGGAGCGTTTAGAGCAAGAACGCATTGCAGCAGAAAAGGAAGAAGCTGAACGTATAGAGCAAGAACGTATCGCAGCAGAAAAGGCGGAAGCTGAGCGTTTAGAGCAAGAACGCATTGCAGCAGAAAAGGCAGAGGCGGAGCGTTTAGAACAAGAACGTATCGCGGCAGAAAAGGCAGAAGCGGATCGTTTAGAGCAAGAACGTATCGCAGCAGAAAAGGCGGAAGCTGAGCGTTTAGAACAAGAACGTATTGCTGCAGAAAAGGCAGAGGCGGAGTGCTTAGAGCAAGAGCGTATCGCGGCAGAGAAAGCGGAAGCGGAACGTTTAGAGCAGGAGCGCATTGCTGCAGAAAAGGCAGAGGCGGAGCGCTTAGAACAAGAACGTATCGCTGCAGAAAAAGCAGAAGCTGAGCGTTTAGAACAAGAGCGTATCGCGGCAGAGAAAGCGGAAGCGGAGCGTTTAGAGCAAGAACGTATTGCGGCAGAGAAAGCGGAGGCGGAGCGCCTAGAACAAGAACGTATCGCGGCAGAAAAAGCAGAGGCGGAGCGTTTAGAACAAGAACGTATTGCGGCAGAGAAAGCGGAGGCAGAGCGCCTAGAGCAAGAGAAAGCTGCTCAAGCTGCTGCTGAAAAACCTAAGAAAGAAGGTTTCTTCGCACGCCTTAAAAAAGGTTTATTAAAAACTCGCGTTAATATTGGTTCTGGCTTTGCGTCTATTTTTAGTGGTAAGAAAATTGACGATGAGTTATTTGAAGAACTAGAAACACAATTACTAACAGCCGATTTAGGTGTTGATACAACCATGAAGTTGATTGATAACCTAACCGATGCCGCTGATCGTAAGCAGTTAAAAGATGGCGATGCTTTATACGAGTTAATGAAGCAAGAAATGGCAAGTATGCTTAAAACCGCTGAGCAGCCGCTGGTTGTAAGTGGTGACAAAAAGCCATTTGTTATCTTAATGGTGGGTGTAAATGGGGTAGGTAAAACTACCACGATTGGTAAATTAGCGAAGCAGTTCCAAAACGAAGGTAAGTCAGTGATGCTTGCTGCGGGTGATACATTCCGTGCTGCAGCGGTTGAGCAGCTGCAAGTATGGGGTGAGCGTAATAGCATTCCTGTGATTGCCCAGCATACAGGTGCAGACAGTGCGTCAGTGGTTTTTGATGCATTTCAGGCGGCAAAAGCCCGTAATGTTGATGTGTTAATCGCTGATACAGCAGGTCGCTTGCAAAATAAAGATAACCTAATGCAAGAGCTTGAGAAAATTGCCCGTGTAATGAAGAAAATTGACCCAGATGCGCCGCATGAAGTTATGCTAACTATTGATGCAGGTACAGGTCAAAACGCAATTAGCCAAGTTAAATTATTTAATGAATGTGTTGGTTTAACGGGCATTACTTTATCTAAACTAGATGGTACCGCTAAAGGTGGTGTGATTTTCGCCGTTGCAGATAAATTTAATATCCCAATTCGTTACATTGGTGTTGGTGAAGGTATTGATGATTTACGTACCTTTAATAGTAGTGACTTTATTGATGCACTATTTAGCCAAGACGAGGATGACGCATAATTAACTAAAGGGAGTTTGCTCCCTTTTTCGCTGCAAGATGATTGATAACTAAAATGATAAATTTTCAGCAAGTCAGTAAAACATACCCAGGTGGCCATCGTGCCCTTGAAAAAGTCAGCTTTCATATTAAGCCTGGCGAACTGGCCTTTTTAACTGGGCACAGTGGCGCTGGTAAAAGTACCCTATTGAAGCTTATTAGTTTGATGGAGCGTCCATCGGCAGGGCAGGTGCTTATTAATGGTGTTGATTTAAATGCTGTTAAATCACGTCAGATCCCTTACGTGCGCCGCGATATTGGTATCATCTTTCAGAATCACCGCTTACTAGAACGTTACTCAGTGTTTGATAATGTTGCTTTACCTTTAATTATTGAAGGTACGCACCACAAGCAAATAGCTAAGCGTGTTCATGGTGCGCTTGATAAAGTCGGGTTACTTGATAAAGCGAAGTGTAATCCTGCAACCTTATCAGGTGGTGAGCAGCAGCGTGTTGGTATTGCTCGCGCTATTGTCAATTCTCCGCCAATCCTATTAGCCGATGAGCCAACTGGTAACTTAGACCCTGAACTTTCAATGGACATATTACGTTTATTCGAAGACTTTAATAATCATGGTACAACCGTGCTGATTGCAACCCATGATATTGGCTTAATTGCGCGTATGCGTTATCGCAGTCTAACACTGAAAGATGGTCGTATGATTGGCGATCCGTTAGCTGAGGGGGCATTATGAGTTTATTGTTTAAAAGCCGCAACAGCCAAAACGAACGTCAGAAAAAGTCATTTTTAGCAGCGCCTTATTTCTTCTTTATTAATCTTATTCGCCAAGGTGTGCATAGCTTAGGTGAAATGTGGCGAACACCTCTTGCTTCATTGATGACCATTGCCGTATTAGGATTAAGCTTAACACTGCCAGCGACGCTTTATTTAGTGGTTAAAAATGTCTCGCAAGTGAGCAGTGGTTTTGAAGATGCAGCAGAGATTTCGTTGTTCGTAAAAGAAACAATGAGCGAACAGCAAACGCAAACCTTGGTTAAGCGTTTAGCACTCTACCCTGAAGTAGATAAAGTAGAGTTTATATCAAAGGGCGATGCTCTCACTGAATTTAAACAAGTATCAGGATTTGGCCAAGCACTTGAATATTTAGATGCGAACCCGTTACCTGATGTTGTTATCGTCACGCCGACAGCACGATACCGTCAGCCAAATACAGCAAAACAATTACTGCAAAAGCTTGAAGGCGAAAGAGAAGTGGATTTTGGTAAACTCGATATTGCTTGGCTTGAGCGATTAAATGCACTTTTAAGTTTATTAAAAGAAAGCGTGATCACCATTGCTCTACTATTATTAACCTCCGTCACCCTGATCATTGGTAATACTATCCGCTTATCAATCATGGATAAGAAAGATGAAATTCAGGTGATGAAGTTAGTTGGGGCGACAAACACCTTTATTCATGCGCCATTTTTATGGACAGGGATTTGGTACGGTATTATTGGCGGTTTGTTCTCTTTTATTTGTGTTGCATTAATGATGTGGTGGCTTGGTGCTGCTGTAAGTGATGTTGCGGGTGTTTATGAAACCAGCTTTGACTTAATTGGTTTAACACTCACAGAGTTTGGCATTTTAGTCGCTCTTGCAACAGGGTTAGGATTTGTTGGTTCTTACCTATCAGTTAACCGCTATATAAAAGAAATTGAACCCGATAAAGTGTAGCTATCAGCGCTATTATTTTAGCGCTTTTGCTTGTCGTTAATTTGTCATATTAAGCCTTTATGCTGTTTGTTTAGATTTTGAATGGTGGGCTATATATCTTTCAAAATACCTTTAAAAGCTAGAATTCATCGCTTATTCAGCGCCTTAAAGTAAAATAAAATTATCTTAAAAAAACCACTTGATTTGAATTTTAAAAAAGTTTTTAATTGAAGTTAGCACTCTCGCTTAAAGAGTGCTAAGATGGTTTCAAATGTTTATCACTGAGGTGAAAAATGAGTAAAGATTTATACGCAATGGCACTTACTGCAGGTCAACAGAGCGCAAGTATGGACGGCTACCTTCAAGCGGTTAGCACTATTCCTATGCTTGATGCAGAGAAAGAAAAGCAGTTGGCGACACGTCTTCAGGAAGAAGGTGATCTTGAAGCTGCGAAGCAACTCATTATGTCGCATCTACGCTTTGTTGCTCATATTGCGAAAAGCTATTCAGGTTATGGCTTACCGCAAGCTGATTTAATTCAGGAAGGTAACATTGGTCTGATGAAAGCGGTAAAACGTTTCGACCCAAGTGTAGGTGTTCGCTTAGTTTCATTCGCAGTACACTGGATCAAAGCCGAAATTCATGAATACGTACTTAAAAACTGGCGTATCGTGAAAGTTGCAACAACTAAAGCGCAACGTAAATTATTCTTCAACCTACGCAAAAACAAAAAGCGTTTAGGTTGGTTTAACCAAGCTGAGGTTAGCACTGTTGCTAATGAGCTAGGTGTAAGTGAAAAAGAAGTACGTGAGATGGAATCACGTATGAGTGGCCAAGATATGGGCTTTGACTTAACGGGCGACGACAATGACGACGCACCAACAAGCACATACTCGCCAGTACAGTATTTAACAGATGGCAGTGCTGACCTTGCTGATGATATCGAAGAGCAGCAATGGCAAGAACAGTCTCATGCACGTTTATTCAGCGCGTTAAAAACCCTTGATGAACGTTCTCAAGACATCGTAAGTGCACGTTGGTTAGCTGACGATAAAGCAACATTACAAGAGCTTGCTGAGAAATATAACGTTTCAGCAGAGCGTGTTCGTCAGCTAGAAAAAACAGCGATGAAAAAACTGCAATCAGCTATGAGCTAATAGCAATCGCTATAGCAAACCATCTTTAGTAGACTACAAAGCCTCGCAAATGCGGGGCTTTTTGTTTTAAAGGACGCGGTATGTCACAGATTGATTATCAACATGTATTAGATGAAATCACAAAAGAAGTTCAACCATTACTGAGCCAAGGTAAGGTTGCTGATTATATTCCTGCGCTTGCAGAAGTTGAGCCAAACCAGTTCGCTATTGCTATTCATACAGTGAATGGGCAAACCTATTGTGCGGGTGATTGTGGTGCGCGTTTTACGATTCAATCTGTTTCTAAAGTAATGACCTTAACCTTAGCACTTCAGCGTTATGGTGATGAGCTTTGGCAGCGAGTCGGTAAAGAGCCATCAGGCACCGCTTTTAACTCACTTACACAGCTTGAGTTTGAACAGGGCATACCACGCAACCCATTTATTAATGCCGGCGCGATTGTCACCTGTGACGCGTTATATAGCCGTTTATCTGCGCCGATGCACTCTATGCTTGAGTCATTTCGTCAGTTATCAGGAAATGCTCAGGTTGTTATTGATAAGAAAGTGGCAAATTCTGAATATGAGTTTCGTCATCGCAACGCCGCGATGGGGCATCTAATGAAGTCATTCGGCAACTTTAATAATGAAGTTGATGATGTGTTATGGGCTTACTTTAACTTCTGTGCCATAGAGCTAAACTGCGTAGAATTAGCAAAAGCTTACAATTACTTAGCAAACCAAGGTAAAGATGCCAATGGCCATGAAGTACTCAGTGCAAGGCAAAATAAGCAGTTAAACTCGTTACTGTTTACCAGTGGTTTATACGATGCAGCTGGGGATTTTGGCTACCGTGTTGGTATGCCGGGTAAGTCAGGGGTATCGGGTACTATTTTAGCTGTGTTACCAAATCAATTTACTGTGGCTGTGTGGGCGCCTAGACTTAACTCGTATGGTAACTCAGTGGCTGGGATAGCGGCTCTTGAGCGTTTATCCCAGAAACTGGATATTTCGATTTTTTAGTTGCTGTTACTGATCCCAGTAAACTTGCTCTAAACAATCTTCACGTTCAGGTAAGCCTCGAGATAAACGTGGCGAGTGCTGAACAAGTACTTCATAACTTGCACGGTTAGCGTATTTACTAATTTGTGCAAGCGATGAGTAGGTCATAGCAGGCTGCTGATGCTTCGCTGAGTTTGCCACATTAAGTTTGTGGTAAACGTTTGCTGATAGGTCATGCAGTACCGCAGCCAGAGCACAATCGCCTGCGCCATTGGTATTTTTAATACTATCTGGGCCGCCCATAAACGGTGCTGTATGGCTGTACGCACGAATAGGGTTTTGGCAGTCGTCTTTACGCATTGCGCGCGAAAATTCATAACGGTTAAAGTCAGCAATCGCGCCTGGTAATAACGGGTATTCTGTTTCACGCTTGAATGAGTCGTCTACGTAACCGGCCATAAACAAGCCTTTTTCGCCAGCCGTACAAATAACTAAATCAGTCCAATCTAGCGCTTTGTCGGCTGCCAGAAGCGGATCTTCAAAGCCGGTAATCGCAAGGCCTTCCTCTTCGTTCATAGCAAGAATATCAACATGCTCTTTTACAAAGTCAGCCCACCAAGCAGGATCTTGTTCAATTAGAAACTTAGTACCAAGGGTTAAAACCACAGGGACACCTGCATCATTGGCATATTTCACTGCCTGCATGGTCGCTTCTGTCATGGTTTCATCACCTTGAGTACGCATTAGGTATGCGCTGATCACTAGTGCTGATGAATTCTCAATAAGTGCCTGATCGATTGATTCAGGGCGAAGGTGATTCATAAGCCCCGCGCTGATTGCGAAGGTACGCTCACCGGTCTCGTCAATTAAGGTAAAACAACGACCAATAGGGCCATCTACAGGCTGAAGGTAGTCAAGGTCAACGCGGCTAGAGGTGTTACATAAAAAACGGTATGCATAGCTGCCGATTTTGATATTTTCACTCATTACCCCTAACAACACTGAACGGTCGTCAGCTAGGGTAGAGTAGTTGTGCATGGTGTTACCTACCGTACCACCGGCAAACTCATAATCGATCATATTGTCGAGTTTTAGTCTGTCGTATAGTGCGTTGGTAATATCGTTATCGATCACTTGCGACATGCCACGGCGCAATTGAAATTCATCTAGGAAAGCTTGATCAACTTTCGCTTCAATATCGACCACAATTTGGTCGATACCCGTAATATAACTACGTTGTAGTCGGTCGGTTGAGTTAAGTTGATTCGTCAGTGGATCTTTGGCTTCCACCGGAAAATAATGTTTATGCCTGCGGCGTCCAGGAAATTTCATTTGCTACCCGTGTTGTAAGCTAAATAAAAAAAGCGCGAGATTATAGCGCAATATGGGTCCATTGAGCCATGAAAAAGCCACTAAATTTTGCGTTAATTTTTAAGTGTAGCAGTATTTAATGCCGACATTTTTCACTAACTAGGTATAATTACTCACAGTTTTACAAGATTTGTGTGATATATGAGCGAACAATTTAGCGACCAATATTGGATGGAAAAAGCATTAAACTACTCCAATGAAGCGGCTGCGATTAATGAAATTCCGGTTGGTGCTGTGCTGGTAAAAGATAATCAACTGATATCTTATGGTTATAACCGCTCAATTATCGATAACGACCCATCCGCTCATGCTGAAATGATGGCAATCCGCGAAGCAGGTAAAATACTTAATAACTACCGATTAATCGATTGCACCTTGTATGTTACGTTAGAACCTTGTTCTATGTGCGCAGGTCTGTTGGTACATAGCCGTATTAAGCGATTGGTATTTGGTGCTAAAGATGCCAAAACGGGATCGGCAGGATCAATTATGAATCTGCTGCAAGAGCCTAGGCTTAATCATCAAGTTGAAGTAACCGGTGATGTTATGAGTGAGCAGTGTGGGGCGGTAATTTCAGCGTTTTTTAAGCGTCGTAGAGAAGAGAAAAAGGCGGCAAAGCTGGCTGCTCGCAACGCCTAGTTATACAACCGGCGTTGCAGGAACTTGTGCTTCCATTAACTGCATCGCAAATAAGCGGCGACGCCAAATAACTTTTTTGTGTGTATTACGTAGCATGATACGACGGCGGGTCGCCGTTGAGTAAATAACATTACGCTTGAACTTATGTGTCGTGCGTCTTCTTTTTAACATGAGTGCTCCTTAAGTGAGAGTAAAGCATGGCATGGTCCGTTCCATTTCTACTAAAAGATAATGATCATTTGATGACAAGTAAACAGATTTCGGTGCTTGAGGTTAGTTGTTTTCTAATTCTTGCTGCTCTGAGTCGGTTTGTTGCGTGTTGTCATTTGGCTTTGGTTCGCTCGATTGCGCTTCAGGGTTAGCTTCTTCAGTGCTTTGCTCTTCTTCACTAGGGTTAGCAATCGCATCATTTTCATCAAGCCAAACCAGTGCGTCGTAATAGCGACGAATATTATCAACGTATTTTACTGCAACATCGCCACGGGCATAACCATATTTGGTTTTTCGATAGTAACGCTTTTTAATTAAAAGCGGTAAGCGCTTTTTAACATCAGCCCACTTATCGGGGCTTGCACCTTCTTGCTCGGTAATAATGCGTGCGTCGTTGACGTGTCCCCAGCCAACATTGTAAGAGGCTAAGGCAAACCAAGTTCTGTCGGGCTGCGGAATGCGTTCAGGGATCCAAGAAATTACTTTGGCAAGATACTGCGCACCGCCTTTAATATTTTGCTCAGGCTCTAGGCGATTTGTTACGCCGACCTGTTTTGCCGTTGCTTGGGTTAGCATCATAATACCGCGAACACCAGTTGGTGACTTAGCCCTTGGGTTCCACATCGATTCTTGATAACTCAAAGCTGCCAGTAATCGCCAGTCTATGTTACCTGCGTATTGCTCAAACCAAGGTTGATATTTGGGTAAGGTGTCTTTTATGGCTTCGATATAAGCAAGTGTGTTCACATAATTAAACTGGCGAACATGGCCGAAGTATTTTTCTTCTAACACATAAAGCTGGTTGCTTTGTTTGACGTCGCCAAAAAATGGCACCATGAGGGCATATAAAGAGTCATCACCATCTTTTCTTAGTAACCAAGCGATAGGATCATTACGGGTAACCGAGAAACCTATACTCAAGTTTGGGTGGTAGCGGCGAAACAGCGATAAGGTGTGCGAGTCTGCTAGGGTGTAATCAATTTCACCGTCGATAACAGCTTGCAGAAGCTCTTCTTCATCCATATCTTCTGTTTCGTTCCAGCTAAGTTCTGGATTAAGTTGTTTTAATTGTTGTAGTGCCAACGAGTGACTGCTTTTGGCGAGAACAGTCAGATTGCCGGTTAAATCCGCAAATTCACGGGGTCTATTACGGCCTTGTTTATAAACTAATTTTTGGCTTATTGTGCGATAGGTTGGGCCGAAGCGGTAATGCTCAGCCCGAATCGTATTATAGGTAAGACCTGACGCTATAATATCTAAATCGCCACTTTCTAAGCGTGCGAACATATCGGATAGATTAAAAAAAGGCACCATTTCAAGCTCAACACCAACATAGTCAGCAAATTCTTGGGCTAACTCATATTCAAAGCCTTGCACACCTTGTGGAGCCTGATAGTAATTACTCGCGCCAGCTAATGTGCCGACTCTAATTTTGTTCTGCGCCTTGATATGAGCAAGTTGCGACGGTTGCTGTTGCATATCGCACGCACATAACATGAGCACTAAACTAAAAATAGCGAGTAATTTTTGCATAAATTATAAATGCCCCTTAAACCATTACCTTAGTGTTATAACAAAACTTCTAAGCCACGTCACTTGGCGAATAGTGTTATAGATCTATTTAAAAATTAATAACTATAACAAGGCAGCTGGTAGATAAGTCATACAGAACAAGAACCTGCAGAGAAATAAAGACGACTAAGCTAGTTAATTGTTGCAACCTTAAAAGCGGTTATGAAGATTATTTAAATAAAAGCGTAATTTTGAGTTAAATCTAGACGTTATTTGCACTATAATATGCGCCTAAAATATCGTTCAATCCCTAACCCCGGATGAAAATACCTATGTTGATCCTTCGTGGTGCACCAGCACTTTCCGATTTTAGAGTTCAGAAAATTTTAGCGCGTTGCCAACAGGCACAACTTCCAGTCACTGACGTTTACGCAGAGTTCATGCATTTTGCTGATCTTACAGCTGAGCTTTCAGCTGATGAGCAAACCAAGCTGGAAAAACTGCTTACTTACGGTCCAACAATTGCCGAGCATACCCCTGCTGGCACGTTAATTCTTGTAACGCCGCGTCCTGGTACTATCTCGCCTTGGGCATCAAAAGCAACTGATATCGCACATAACTGTGGCTTAAGCCAAGTTCACCGTGTTGAGCGTGGTATTGCATACTACGTAGAAGGTAACTTATCAGCTGAGCAAACAGCTGAAGTTGCAGCGTTATTACATGACCGTATGACTGAAGCAACGCACGCGGATATGGCTGATGCAGCTAAATTATTCCGTCACGATGAGCCGCGTCCAATGTCATCAGTTGACATTTTAGGTGGTGGCCGTGAAGCGCTTGCTAAAGCAAACGTTGAGCAAGGTTTTGCGCTTGCAGATGACGAAATTGATTACTTGGTAGAAAACTTCCAAAAGTTAGGGCGTAACCCGAACGACATCGAATTATTCATGTTTGCACAAGCAAACTCTGAGCATTGTCGTCACAAAATCTTTAACGCCGATTGGACAATTGATGGTATCGAACAGCCAAAATCATTGTTCAAAATGATCAAAAACACTTACGAGCAAAACCCTGAAAACGTACTATCTGCATATAAAGATAACGCAGCGGTAATGAAGGGCTCGCTAGCAGGTCGTTTCTTCCCAAATAACGAAGGCGAGTACGCATACCATCAAGAGAACATCGAAATCTTGATGAAAGTTGAAACGCACAACCACCCAACAGCGATTGCGCCATTCTCAGGTGCATCAACAGGTTCTGGTGGTGAAATTCGTGATGAAGGTGCTACAGGCCGTGGTTCTAAGCCTAAAGCAGGTTTAGTTGGTTTCACTGTATCTAACCTACGAATTCCTGGCTACGAGCAGCCATGGGAAACAGACTTTGGTAAGCCTGGTCGTATCGTAAATGCACTTGATATCATGACTGAAGGCCCATTAGGTGGTGCGGCATTCAATAACGAATTTGGTCGTCCTAACTTACTTGGTTACTTCCGTACATACGAAGAGAAAGTATCAAGCCATAATGGTATCGAGGTACGTGGTTACCACAAGCCAATCATGCTTGCAGGTGGTTTAGGTAACATTCGTTCTGAGCATGTTCAAAAAGGCGAAATCCCTGTAGGTGCTAAGCTAATTGCACTAGGTGGTCCGGCAATGAACATCGGCCTAGGTGGTGGTGCTGCGTCTAGTATGACATCAGGCCAATCAAACGAAGACTTAGACTTTGCATCGGTACAACGTGAAAACCCAGAAATGGAACGTCGTTGTCAGGAAGTTATTGATAAATGTTGGCAGCTAGGTGATGTAAACCCAATCGCTTTCATCCACGATGTGGGCGCAGGTGGTCTTTCTAACGCATTCCCTGAGCTTGTAGACGACGGTGGTCGTGGTGGTAAATTCCAACTTCGTGATATTCCTAACGATGAGCCGGGTATGGCACCACACGAAATTTGGTGTAACGAATCTCAAGAGCGTTACGTATTAGCAGTTGCAGCAGAAGACTTCGCGCGCTTTGAAGCAATCTGTAAACGTGAACGTGCAGAATACGCTGTTATTGGTGAAGCAACAGAAGAGCGTCACTTAACGGTTGAAGATAGCCACTTTGGTAACAACCCAGTTGATCTTCCGCTTGATGTTTTACTTGGTAAAGCACCAAAAATGCACCGCGAAGTTGAATCGAAAAAAGCACAATCGCAACCATTAGACGTTGCTAACATTGATGCGGCAGATGCTGCACAGCGTTTATTACGCTTACCAACGATTGCTGAGAAAACATTCTTAATCACCATTGGTGACCGTACGGTAACGGGTTTAGTTGCGCGTGACCAAATGGTAGGTCCTTGGCAGGTGCCAGTAGCAAACTGTGCGGTAACAGCCGCTGCGTTTGATACTTACCACGGTGAAGCAATGTCACTAGGTGAACGTACACCAGCTGCACTTTTAAACTACGGTGCTTCTGCTCGTTTAGCTGTGGCTGAGTCACTAACGAACATCGCGTGTGCGAACATCGGTGGGCTTGAAAATATCAAGCTATCTGCAAACTGGATGGCTGCAGCAGGTCACCCTGGCGAAGATGCGGGCCTTTACGAAGCTGTAAAAGCGGTAGGTGAAGAGCTTTGTCCGGCGCTCGGTTTAACTATCCCTGTGGGTAAAGACTCAATGTCGATGAAAACTCAATGGGATGAAAACGGTGAGCAAAAATCAGTTACTGCACCATTATCACTGATCATTACTGCCTTTGGTCGTGTTGAAGATGTGCGTAAAACAGTAACGCCACAGCTACGCACTGATAAAGGTGAGTCATCACTATTATTAGTTGATTTAGGTGCGGGTCAAAACCGCATGGGCGCATCAAGCCTTGCACAGGTTTATAAGCAACTAGGTGATGTAACGCCTGACGTTGATAACCCAGCTCTATTAAAAGGCTTCTACGAAGCAATGCAAGCGCTTGTTGCTGATAACAAGTTACTTGCTTACCATGACCGTTCTGATGGTGGTTTATTCACGACTATCGCTGAAATGGCATTTGCTGGTCACACAGGTGTAACTGTTGACCTTGCTGGCTTAACTGGTTCAGACATCGAAGCGCTTTATAATGAAGAGCTAGGTGCAGTTATCCAAGTGGCAAATGCTGACTTAGATGCAGTGAAAGCGGTTCTTGCAGATCATGGCTTAGCAGCTATCAGCCATGAAATTGGTGCACTAAACGCTGATGACCGCGTGCTATTCACTCGTGGTGATGATGTGGTTCTTAACCACACGCGTACTGAGCTTCGTACGATTTGGGCAGAAACAACTTACCAAATGCAGGCACGTCGTGATAACCCTGAGTGTGCTAAGCAAGAGTTTGACGCTAAATTTGACGCAAAAGACCCAGGTCTTAACGTAAAACTAAGCTTTGACTTAAACGAAGATGTTGCAGCGCCTTACATTGCAACGGGTGCGAAGCCGAAAATGGCGATTCTACGTGAGCAAGGTGTTAACTCTCACTTAGAAATGGCTGCGGCATTTAACCGTGCAGGCTTTGCTGCGGTTGACGTGCACATGAGCGACATACTTGAAGGTCGTTTAACACTTGAGCAATTTAAAGGCTTAGTGGCATGTGGTGGTTTCTCTTACGGTGACGTATTAGGTGCAGGTGAAGGCTGGGCTAAGTCAATCTTATTTAATGAGATGGCGCGTGAGCAGTTCCAAAGCTTCTTCCACCGCGAAGATACTTTCAGCTTAGGTGTATGTAATGGCTGTCAAATGCTTTCAACATTGAAAGAATTGATCCCTGGCACTGAGCACTGGCCACGTTTCGTAACGAATAAGTCAGAACGTTTTGAAGCTCGCTTTAGCCTTGTAGAAGTGCAAGAAAACCCATCGGTATTCTTTAACGGTATGGCTGGTTCACGTATGCCTATCGCTGTTTCTCACGGTGAAGGTCATGCTGAGTTCGCAAACGCTGATGCAGTTAAAGCAGCGCTTGAATCAGGTACTGTGGCAGTGAAGTTTGTTGATAACTACGGTAACCCAACAACGCAATACCCAGCTAACCCGAATGGCTCGCCAGAAGGTATCACAGGTATTACTTCTACAGATGGTCGTGCAACGGTTATGATGCCGCACCCTGAGCGTGTATTCCGTACGGTTGCTAACTCATGGCACCCAGATGAGTGGAAAGAGGATAGCCCGTGGATGCGTATGTTCCGCAACGCTCGTAAAAACGTTGGCTAGAACTTAATTGTGTGCCTAGCTATACAAGCTAGGTTCATACAAACCGTTAAAACTAAAAAGGCTGCACTATCATGTGTGGCCTTTTTGTTTATAATGATCTGAGAAGCGAGAAGCGAGAAGCGAGAAGCGAGAAGCGAGAAGCGAGAAGCGAGAAGCGAGAAGCGAGAAGCGAGAAGCGAGAAGCAAGGAGAGTTTTTTGAGTTTTAAGCGGGCGTGTGTTGGGTTGCTAGGTATCGTGCTAAGCATGGTGCTGTTGGCGTATTTGTTCAGATTACCACTGACATCGTGGTACTTAACGCCTATGCTCAGTAAAAATGGCGCTGAGCTTCACTGCATTGATTGGTCATTAACTCGCAAGCTTGATTTGAATATCGAGAAATTATGCTTAACCTACCAAGGACAGCAAATAGAGTTAGCTGGCATTATTGCGAATAAGCAGCAGGTTAGTGTTTCTCGAGCCAATCTTATAATTAGTAATCAGAGTAATAATCAGCAACCTGACACTTCACAAACTGAATTTAAAAAGCTTGCCTTGGTATTACCCGAGCAAAGACCGCTAATTCGCATTGAGCAGCTTGATGTAGTCTCACCGTTTACTGACACCCCTGTTAGGTTGGCGATACAAGAAAAACGCCTAAATCATTTTACGATTTCACGGGATCTCAATGCTGACGTTGTAATATCTAATTATGAAGTCAAAGCCAACGTCACCTTTGATGAGCAAGTGGCTGAGCGGTTCGTAACATTGCCAACAAGCAGCCATTTTACTATTCAGTCACAGATTAAGTTTGATGGAATTTCAGCTGCAATTGAAAGCTTAATCAATGCAAGTTATCAGCATGCTTTAGGGGAGTGTGACCTAGGTTTTGCCAGTGAAGGGCAATTGAGTGTTAAGTATCAATTAAATCAACAGCATTTATACGCGGATTTATCAGCTTTACAAAATCAACTTAGTGCAAACCGAGACTGCTTAAACACCATCGCAGACCAGCAGCATCAATCATTTGTTGAAGCGCAGTTACCGCTTACTTGGCAGTTACACATTGACAAACCAGTTAGTGTAGAAGGTGAGCTGCTCTCAATCCCAACTGTAAAGCTGCAAGCTATAGAAGGGCAAAGTGAGGTGACAGTCAGTAATACATCCCTTTCTTTACAGGATCCGATGGCATCACTGAATAGCCAAGTTAGCATTGATTTTAATAGTAAAGATATAGATGAGCTTAAGTTCAACGCGCATTTGCATGAAAGCAGCGTTAGCGCTGATTTTCAACTGTCGGTGGATTCACTACCTGCATTTTTAGATTTTCAGTCTGATGGCGCTTTGACTGAGGGTTTTGGGGTTGAAGGTATTGGGGCTAAAGGAAAGCTAAATATTGAAGGGTTATTTACTAGCCCTACAGCTAAACTGAATACTAATATCAGTGTTAAAAATGCCCTAATTTCGGGTGCTCAGATAGCTGATTTTAGCAGCGCAATTAACGCTGAGTATAATGCCCAGCAGCACCTCGTTGTTAAAGCTAATAGCAAGGTTAAATCATTAACTTATGATGATATTAACGCAGCAAAAATTAGCAATGAGCTTACTCTTAGTACAGATCTCAGTGTGGGGGAGTTATTTGCTGATATTGATGCCAAAACCACAGCCGCTAAATTATCAACAGCAGAGCTTAGCTTAAATAAGTTGTCTGTTGTGTCAAAAGCTCTTCAAAGCCGCGCCTTGCAGGCAACGCATCATGTGTTTGCAGATGGCTTTGAAGCGCTTGTTAGCCATCATATGTCTGAGGTTGCTCACCCATTTGAATTAGTGATACCAGAGCAGGCAGTATCTAAACTTAACCCAATAATTGCTCAGTTTGAGCCGCTTGCTACAGTGACCGACGGAGTCGTTTCGGGCAATATAAAAGGGGATGTAAATCTTCAACAAGCACAAGGGCGCGTGCAAATAAGTAAATTCAGTGCGCTTTATAATGATTATCTAGCGAATGATTTTGCAGTGAATTTGAACGGCACGTTTAATTCAGGGCAGCTTAATATTGCAGCGACTAAATTTACACTCAATGAACTGCGCGCAGGTGCCGTGGTCAAAAATATACAAGGTCAGTTGCAGGTAACAGCTAATCAGCCTTGCGTAGCTAATCTAACTGGTCAGGTTATGGGCGGGGCATTTGTGGTGAATAAGTTCTGCCCACTCAGTGATAGCCAAACCGCGACTGTTAAATTTGAAAATATTGATGCCAGTAAATTGGTCACCCTTGATGCAGAGTCTGGGATTAGCTTAAGTGGGCGCTTAGCAGGCACCTTACCCGTTGTAATAAATAAACAGGGCATCGAGGTAAAGCAAGGGCAGTTAGTTAATCAGGGTGAGGGTAAATTACTGATCACCGATAATGCGGGTTTTGAAGCGGTAAAAGCGCAGCAACAAGAGCTGAGTACCACGCTGAGTTTGCTTGAGAATTTAGATATTAAAAAACTACGCAGCAGTGTTAATCTCAAACCGGATGGTTGGTTACATTTAGGTGTAAATTTAGAGGGTTATAATGAAGCGCAGCAGCAAGCAGTGAACTTTAATTATAATCATGAAGAGAATGTATTTACTTTACTTAGAGCGCTGCGTTTAAGTGATGAAATTACTCAAAGAGTTGAGAAAGAGTATGCAAAAAAAGGAAGCAATGATGGCTAAGTGGTTAGTAATGCTGACGGCAGTAGGCATGCTGAGTGCCTGTACTCACCGTGTTGAGGTGGCAGCAAAAGAGCCGATTACAATCAACTTAAATGTAAAAGTTGACCATGAGATCCGCGTAAAAGTGGATAAAGAACTTGATACCTTATTCAGTGATGACAGCGAATTATTCTAAGGAGCACACATGCGTAAATTACAACTTAAAAAACTAAATGTGATCACCTTGATCAGTGCTGTTTGTTTATCCTTCTCTGCTTGGGCTATCAGCCTTGATGATGCAAAGAGCCAAGGCTTAGTAGGTGAAGACAGCTCAGGCTATTTAGGTTTAGTGGTTAATAACAGCGAAGCAAAAGCGGTCGTTGATGAAATTAATGCAAAGCGTAAAGAGCAATATTTAAAACTTGCGAAAAAGAACAATCTTTCGTTAGCGCAAGTTGAAGCCCTTGCAGCTGCTAAAACTATCGAGAAAACGAAGCCGGGTCACTACATTGAAGTGAACGGTGAGTGGGTAAAAAAATAACTCACTAAATTTAATAGCTATAAAAAACAAAAAGCCAGCATTACTGGCTTTTTATCTATAGAACGCTGGTAGGTGTTAGCGCTTATCGATGCAGTTTTGCAGTAGCTGCTGCCAAAAATCGATGCCTTTGCGTCTTGTAAGTTTAATGTTGTGCTCTGGGATGGATTCGGGTTCATCGTAGTTGTCTAACGCTTCGCTCATGCTGGCTTCACGGATTAAATGCAGTGTTGGGTAAGGTGCACGATTCGTATAGTTTGCAGCATCGCTGTCATCGCTATCAGCAAATACATAGTTAGGATGAAAGTTGGCTATTTGATACTTACCTTCATAGCCTTGCGCAGCTAAAAGCGCATTGGCTAAATCGACTAAATCTAAGAACTCTTCAAAATCTTTAAAGCCTTGCTCAAACATCAACAAAGTGGTTTCGCGCTCTGCTTGTTGGTCTAACGCGCTACATTGCTCAAGCATATCCATTACTGCATCATCAAGCGTAATAGACTGACTAATTTGATAATGAATGCAATTGCTTTCTACTTCTTTACGGGCAAACGGGCAGAAATTGTATTTTACGATTACGCTTGATACCCATTCGCGCGTTTGTATTTCTGGGCGATTTATCGCTTGCTTTGAAGTCACATTATTTCTCTATTCTATTTTACTTTTCTATCTTACTTTTCTAAGTAATGCTCAATTAATTTAACCGTTTTACTAATGGCGCCTTGGTTGTTAGCAACGCATTTCTGAGCTTGTTGACCGAGCTTAATCGTCTCCTGTACATCACTACTCAAAGCGATAAGTGTGTCAGCAAGGTGATTTTCATCGGTAACAGTTTTTGCTCCTTGAGCACTAATCAGCTCAGGATAAATATGGTCAAAGTTATAGGTATGAGGACCTGCTAATACGCCAACAGAAAACGCTGCTGACTCTAACGGATTATGGCCGCCTCGCTCGATTAAACTACCACCAACATAGCTGATGTTTGCCACACCATATAAGCATTGTAACTCACCTAACGTATCAGCTAACACAACTTGTTGGTTGTTATAGTTATCTTCACTGCGACGACTAAAGCTCAAATTTGAGCTTTTTAAAACTTCAGCGACTTTATTAAATTGCTCTGGGTGACGTGGAGCAATAATCAAAAGTGCGTGGGGTAACGCTTTTAACAGCTTCTTATGAGCAGTTAAAATAAGCTCGTGTTCAATAGGGTGAGTAGAGCCTGCAACCCAGATAAATCGCTCGTTGTTATATTGGTTTTTAAGTGCTGCGACTTTATTTAATTGCTCATCTGTAGGCATGATATCAAATTTAATTGAGCCAAATACGCGTGCCTTTTCAGGCTTTAAACCAAGTTCAATAAAGCGTTTTGCATCATCTTGATTATGACTGGCCAGATCGCTAATAGAGTGCATGATCACCTTAGTTAAAGGCATTACCTTTTGGTAGCCTTGCTGTGATTTAGCTGAAAGCCGGGCATTTAAAACAAGTACCTTTGTGCCGTTATTGTTGCTTTGCGCCATAAGGTTTGGCCAAAGTTCCGTTTCTAAAATACACAGTACCTTTGGCTGGATACGTTTTAAAAATCGCTTCGTAGCGAAGAAAAAATCAATCGGTAAATAACAGCAGCTAACCGCATCTTTAAAGTTATTTTTTATTTGTTCGCGACCCGTTGGGGTATTGCAGGTTACTAAAATAGTAAGTGTTGGGTTTTCTGATTGAACGGCCTTTATAAGCGGCGTTGCAGCTAACACTTCACCTACAGAGGCACAATGAAAAACAACATCGTGATGAGATAAGTTAGAAAAGCCAAAGCGCTCAGCAAAATGTTCACGGTAACCCTTATTCTTTTTGCCGCGTAAAACATACAGGTAAAAAACAACCAGTGGGCTTAGTAGGTATAAAAGTAAAGAGTATAAAATGCGCGCCATTGCTTAGCCTATATAGGTAAAACGTTATGATAGCGTGGAACCTTTGGGATCTAAATATAAAATGTTAAAAAGGGTTATTAAAGAAAGTTTTAAAGTGTTTACTGTTAGCTAATTTGGTAATATTTCGGTTACTTAATAAATCAACGAAGCAGTTATGAAATTTAAAATGATAAAAGCCTCGGTAATTGGTGCTTTTCTAAGTTGTTCAATGCCTTTATTTGCAGCACCTACCGCCTACTTACCGATTGGCATGGATGCACAGCTTGATCATCAATTAGATACTTTGTTTGCCTTAACCACAGGCGCGCCTATGGTTAAACCTTATCGTTTATCGGAAGTAGAAAGTGCGCTTCTTGAGCTTGAAAAAAAAGAGCCAGAACTAGTCGCAGCTATCCGTTATAAAATAAAGCCTTATCAAAGTGATGATGCAGTAACACGTGCAGGTGTTAAATTACAAGTTGATACAGACAACAGTAAAAAAATAGCAAATCAACGCGGACTTAGTTCTGATGAATGGGGACAAGGCTTTTTTGAAGGTATTTGGCGTGCCAATGATTACACGCTAGTACAGGTTGGAGTTGATTACCGAGCCAAGGCAAATAAGTTTGTAAATTACAATTCGTTTATTAGTTTTGCTGGTGAAGATTTACAGTTAAACCTTGGGTATAAAGAACATTGGTTCTCGCCGTTTAAGCATTCTGCACAAATCATTTCAACCAACGCAAAAACAGCCCCGTCAATTTCGATTGGTATGGTAAAGCCTGCTCATAATTGGTGGAATTTTGATTTTGAATTGTATTATTCAGAGTTAGAACATGTTGAGAATGGTATTTTATATCAAGGTGAACTTCATAGTGGTACGCCTAAACTTGCGGGTACTCACTTCAGTATTGAACCTATTAGTGGTTGGAAAATTGGCCTTAACCGAATGATGCAGTTTGGCGGTGGGCCTCGTAAAGTAGATGCTGGAGATGTATTTGACGCTTTTTTTGATCCTGCCGGAAATGATAATGTTGCATTAGTAGGTAGCTCTGATGCGGAGCTGGGCGATCAGTTCGCTTCAATTACAAATGTAATTAACTTTAATTGGGGATTGCCAACAGAGCTTTATTTTGAATACGGTGGTGAAGATACTAAAGAGCACAAAAACTATCAGTTTGGTAATGTCGCTTATAGTTTAGGGGCTTTTTTCCCAAAATTAACAGACTCAATAAGTTTTAGATTTGAACATACCAATATGCACAGCTTTTGGTATAAAAATTATATTTATCCTACTAAGGGTAATACGGTAGATGGATTTGTTGTTGGACATTTTGCTGCAGATCAGCGTTACTTTGGTGACGGCGTACCGTCTGAAGTAAATGTTTTAGAAGTGACTTACTCTGAATCTTTTCAGTCTCTATGGCGTGCTAAAGTTTCAACCATTTCGAATAAAAGTAACTACGAGTATGATATAGGTGGATTTAGTCGAGAATATGATGATGCAATTGAACTTCAACTAAGTAACACGCGTCAATTAAACGAGCATACATTAGAGACAACTCTTACCTATGGTGAAGATGTTTTTGGCGATAACTATACTTGGTTATCTGTAGCCTATTTTTGGTAAGCAAAGCCGTTAATACTTTTTAAGGAATATTTATGTCAAATCTTGATTCTGTAGCGGCAAGCTACCTAGAAAGTTTAAATCGTCATCAAATGTTGTTTGAGACGATGGAAACCTACCACCCTGAAGTAATGAAACTACTAGAAGCTTGTCACAGTGCTTTACAAGCAGGTGGTAAGGTTATTTGGTTTGGTAATGGTGGTAGCGCGGCTGATGCACAGCATTTAGCTGCTGAGTTTGTTGTGCGTTATAAATTGGAGCGCGGTCCACTTGCTTCTATCGCATTGACAACAGATACCTCAATTTTAACCGCTCACAGTAACGACTATCATTTTGATACTGTATTTGAGCGCCAAGTGCAGGCGTTATGTAAGCCTGAAGATTTGGTGATTGGCTTAACCACATCTGGCACTAGCCCTAACATCAATCTTGCACTGGCAGCGGCAAATGAAATCGGCGCCTTTACTGTGGCATTAACAGGTCGAGATGGTGGTAAGGTAAAAGATATCGCTAAGCTACCTATTATTATTAAAAATGATGAAACCGCGCGTATCCAAGAGGCGCACATGTTTATCGGGCATTGGTTATGCGAAGCCATCGATATGGTTGTAGCGGAGCAAAAGTAATGGATTTAGCGTTACTAAAAAACCTTTCAAAGGCGCGTATTTTAGTCGTTGGTGATGTCATGCTAGATAGATACTGGCATGGCGACTCAGGTCGTATTTCGCCTGAAGCCCCTGTACCTGTTGTAAAAGTCAGTAAGTTTGAAGACAAAGCCGGTGGTGCAGCAAACGTTGCAAAAAATATTGCCCGTTTAGATGGTAAAGTGGGTCTACTAGGCTTAGTTGGTGAAGATGAAAGTGGGCAAATCCTCGAAACAATTTTAAGTTCAGAGAAAATTGATTCGCAATTAGTGAGTGTTTGCGATTTACCGACTATTTCTAAAATGCGAGTAATCAGCCGCCATCAACAAGTTGTGCGTCTTGATCTTGAAGAGACCTTTACTGAGCAACACAGTCAACTGTTATTAAACCGTTTAGAGCTGGTTTTAGATGACTACGATTTTGTGTTGTTTTCTGACTACAACAAAGGCTCTCTGAGCTTAATTCAACAAATGGTTCAGGTTGCAAAGAAAGCAGGTAAAACGGTGCTTATTGATCCTAAATCATCTGATTTAAACTTATACCGTGGTGCCGATTACATAACCCCTAACTTAAACGAATTTAAACTTGCTGGTGGTAAAACTGATTCTGAGCAAAACTTGACTGACAGCGCTCGTAAGCTAATCAGTGAAGCGGGCATCGCTGCGATGCTATTAACGCGCTCAGAGCAGGGCATGTCGTTAATTAGCCAAGCAGAAAAACATGATTTTGCAGCCCAGCAGCTTGAAGTCAGCGATGTTACTGGCGCAGGCGATACTGTAATTGCAACATTAGCAGTGATGCTTGGTGCGGGAATGGCTGCAAAAGATGCAGTTGAAATTGCCAACCTCGCTGCTGGTATTGCGGTGAGTAAACTGGGTGCCGCAACCGTGTCCCCAGAAGAGTTGAGCCGTAAGCTTGGTCAATATTTGCAGCAAACTGGCGAGCATTACCAAACGCCGTTTGAAGATGTGCTTCAGCATATTGAGTTTGCTAAGCAAAATGGTGAAAAAATAGTTTTCACTAATGGCTGCTTTGATATTCTTCACGCAGGCCATGTACGCTATCTTGCTCAGGCTAAAGCACGAGGTGATAGGCTGGTTGTTGGCTTAAATAATGATGAATCAATCACTCGCTTAAAAGGCCCAGAAAGACCAATTAATCCATTGGATGAGCGTGCTATGGTATTAAGTGCGCTTACGTCAGTTGATTGGGTTATTCCATTTGGCAGCATTGAAGAAAATGACACGCCAGCTAAGCTGATTGAGCAAATTAGCCCTGATGTGCTAGTAAAAGGCGGCGATTACACCGTTGACCAAATTGCTGGTGCCGATCATGTTCTACGCCATGGCGGAAAAGTCGAAGTACTTGAGTTTCTTAATGGCTGCTCAACATCAAACGTAATTAGCAAAATTAAGTCTTAAGCAATGCTTGGTAGTCACACACCAGTGACTGCCAATCACTTTGTTGCCAATGCATCACTTCATTACGGCCTTGCTCTTTTGCAAATGAACGGGCAAGGCGCTTAATGTTCTCTGTTTGCCAGCTAGCATGTGGCTGTTTGATTTCACCGCGGTCAAAGTCGATTATAAACACCTTACCAGTATCATCGAACAGGATGTTATTGATGTTTAAATCTGCGTGATAGACGCCATGATTGTGAAACTCGCTGAGAGTGACTGCTATCGCTTTTAGCTCAGACTGGCTAAGTGGACGCGTGATTAAAATATCTAACACGCTTTTTGCGCCAGTTACTGCTTCGGTGATGATATCGCCGCGATAGATTAAGCCGTGGTTGGTCACTTTTGCCGCAATGGGTGTCGGCACATTTAGGCCAAGCTCAAGCAAACGCATCATCAGTGTAAATTCTTTATAGACTCGAGTTTGCTTCAAACCAACATATAGGTACTGATCGCTCAGTAACTTACCAATTAAACCACCACGCCAATAGTGACGAAGAACGCCTGTAAGCTGTTGATGTTTAAAAAACCACGCTGTTGCGCGACCTTTTTTTGCACCAACGATTTTATCTTGTTGTTGCCAATAATTGGCATCGAACCACTGTTGCGTGAGCTCGTCTTTATAAGCTGGGTGACACAAAAGGGTGGTGTTTTGCAGATGCTGAGTTTCAAACATAACAACTTCAAGATTAAATAAAATTAGCGCTATCTTACCGTATTTTTAGCTTTTCGCATAAGTGCTTGCATTAGCATCAAGTTAATTTAAGATCGCATATTATTTGCTGTAGCTAAGGGCGCACGTGACTCAATCAACCTCCTATTCAGATATTTGCATTTTAAGGCTTTCGGCAATTGGTGATGTATGTCATGCCGTATCAGCAGTGCAAGCAATTCAAAAGGCACAACCGAAGGCAAAAATTACCTGGGTGATTGGTAAAGTTGAGGCTATGTTACTGGCCGATTTACCAGGTGTTGAGTTTGTTGTGTTCGATAAAAAGCTGGGCAAACAGGCTTATCAGCAACTTAAAGACACGTTCAAGGGGCGTAAATTTGATGTGCTATTACATATGCAAGTCGCACTCAGAGCGAATTTAGCAGCCCGTTGTATTCCTGCAAAGATCAAAGTGGGGTTTGATTGGGCACGCTCAAAAGAGTTGCATAGTTTGTTTATTAATAAGCGTATTGCCCCGCAATCAGAGGCGCATGTATTAGAAGGTTTTAAAGGCTTTGCTCAAGCAATTGGCATCCCTGATTACAAACCTCAATGGCAAATGCCAATTACTGAGCAGCATCAACAAGCAGCCGATGCGCTATTAGGTGAAGAACGTTTAGCTGGGCGTATTTTTGTTATCTCGCCTGCGGCAAGTAAAAAAGAGCGAAATTGGTTACCTGAGCGTTATGCTGCACTTGCTGAACATGCTCATCAACAAGGCTTTTCGGTGGTTATTACTGGCGGCCCAACCCCTTTAGAGATTGAACTTGCCGAGCAAATTATCGCGCAGAGTTCGGCACCTGTGCTTAACTTAGTAGGGAAAACTCAACTAAAAGAACTGCTATGTGTTTTGAAACGTGCGGCGTTAGTGTTAGCTCCTGATACTGGGCCTGCGCATATGGCTGTAACGGTAGGAACACCTGTTATTGGTTTGTATGCCCACTCAAACCCAAAACGCACAGGACCTTATTTGTATCAAGACTATGTTGTTGAGGTTTATCACCAAAATTTACGTGAACAAACAGGCAAAACAGCGCAACAGCTACCTTGGGGAATACGCGTTAAAGGGGCTGATTTAATGGCGCAAATAAGTGTAGAAAAGGTGATTTCGATGTTTGACCACGTGGTAGATAAAGAGCAATTGTCATGAGCAAAGTTTTATTTTTAGACCGTGATGGTGTGGTCAATATTGATCATGGCTATGTATACAAACCAGAAGAGTTTGAATTTGTACCCGGTGTATTCGAGGCGTGCAAAGCCTTCGCCGACGCTGGTTATAAAATTGTGGTAGTAACTAACCAATCGGGGATCGGCCGTGGTTATTATTCAGAGCAAGATTTTTCCAACCTTACTGAGTGGATGAAGGGCGAATTTTTACGCCATGGCGTTACAATTCTTGATGTCTATTTTTGTCCGCATCATCCAAGCAAGGCTGAGCCTGCTTATTTGCAAGAGTGCAACTGTCGCAAGCCTGCTCCGGGTATGCTGTTACAAGCCATCGATGAGCATCAAATCGACCCATCACAAAGTATTATGGTCGGTGATAAGCTTGGCGACCTTATTGCCGCTGAAAGAGCCAATATCGCGACCCGTGTTTTAGTTCGCTCAGGGCAAAGTTATGCTGAGTCAACAGAGCAACATGCCGATATTGTTTGTGAATCTTTAGCTGATTTACCCAATTTATATTTATAATTTATGAGGTAAGACCAGTTTAAGTTCACAAACCCACACCAGTTGAGGGTTTGCGACGAACTGCAAACAGTGCAATTGTTCGTCTAAGCTTTTACAATAGGTGCAAAATTTAAATTCATGCTAATCATTTCTGATTAGGTACAAGAATATGTGGAGATTACAGATGAGAGCATCTGCGTTTTTTAATCAGTTGCAGCAGCAAATTGATGAAGTGAAAGCTGAGGGCTTATACAAAAGCGAACGTGTTATCACGTCGCAGCAACAGGCTCAAATTGAAGTTGCCTCTGGTGATAAGGTTATTAACTTTTGCGCTAATAACTACCTTGGCTTAGCAAATAGCCCAGCGTTAATTAAAGCTGCTCAACAAGGCCTTGATGATCACGGTTTTGGTGTAGCGTCTGTGCGCTTTATTTGTGGTACTCAAGATATCCATAAAACTTTAGAGCAAAAGATCTCTGAGTTCTTAGAAACAGAAGACACCATTCTTTACTCATCATGCTTTGATGCAAACGCAGGTTTATTCGAAACAATTCTAGGTCCAGATGATGCGATTATCTCTGATGCGCTAAACCATGCTTCGATCATTGATGGTGTACGTCTTTGTAAAGCAAAGCGTTTCCGCTATGCAAATAACGACATGAGTGACCTTGAAAAGCAACTTATTGCTGCTGATGAAGCGGGCGCTAAAACTAAGTTAATCGCTACTGACGGCGTTTTCTCAATGGACGGCGTTATTTGTAACCTTGAAGCGGTTTGTGATCTTGCCGATAAATATGATGCATTAGTGATGGTTGATGACTCTCACGCTGTTGGTTTTGTTGGTGAAAATGGTAAAGGTACGCCAGAGTACTGCGGTGTACTAGACCGTGTTGATATCATCACGGGTACCCTTGGTAAAGCACTTGGTGGCGCATCAGGCGGTTACACATCAGGTAAAAAAGAAATTGTTGAGTGGTTACGCCAGCGTTCTCGTCCTTATCTTTTCTCAAACTCACTTGCACCATCAATTGTTACTGCATCAATTAAAGTACTTGAGATGCTAAGCAATGGCGGCGAGTTACGCGCTAAACTTTGGGATAACGCAAAGTATTTCCGTGAACAAATGGAAGCTGCAGGGTTTACCTGTGCAGGTAAAGACCACGCGATTATCCCTGTCATGTTAGGCGATGCTAAAGTTGCCTCAGCCATGGCTGACAAATTACTTGCTGAAGGTATTTACGTAACAGGTTTCTCATTCCCAGTAGTACCTAAAGGCCAAGCACGTATCCGTACGCAAATTTCTGCGGCGCATACAAAAGAGCAATTAGATACCGCTATTGCTGCCTTTACCCGTATTGGTAAAGAAATGGGTGTTATCTAATTTTATTTCCTAAACCGAAGCTTTTGCTTCGGTTTTGTTTAATTGAGTATAAATCATGAAAGCATTATCTAAATTAAAAGCAGAACCAGGGATCTGGATGACTGATGCGCCAAAACCTGAAGTTGGCCATAACGATCTGCTTATTAAAATCCGCAAAACAGCAATTTGTGGAACAGATGTCCATATTTATAAATGGGATGAGTGGGCACAAAATACAATTCCTACGCCAATGGTTGTTGGTCACGAATATGTAGGTGAAGTGGTCGATATGGGTCAGGAAGTACGTGGTTTCCAAGTTGGCGACCGTGTTTCTGGCGAAGGCCATATTACCTGTGGTCACTGTCGTAACTGTCGCGCCGGTCGTGTGCACTTATGCCGTAATACAACAGGTGTTGGTGTAAACCGTGAAGGTGCATTTGCTGAATACCTTGTGATCCCAGCTTTCAACGCATTTAAAATTCCAGATAACATTCCAGATGAACTAGCATCAATCTTTGACCCATTCGGTAATGCAGTACACACAGCGTTGTCGTTTGACTTAGTCGGTGAAGACGTATTAATCACAGGTGCTGGCCCAATTGGTATCATGGCAGCTGCTGTTGCCAAACATGTTGGTGCACGTCATGTGGTTATCACCGATGTGAACGAATACCGTCTAGATTTAGCGCGTAAAATGGGCGCGACTCGTGCTGTAAACGTAGCAACTGAAAAGCTTGAAGATGTAATGAAAGAGCTTGGCATGACTGAAGGCTTTGATATTGGTCTTGAAATGTCAGGTGTGCCAGTAGCATTTAACAGCATGCTAAACAACATGAATCACGGTGGTAAAATTGCCATGTTAGGTATTCCACCTTCAGATATGGCGGTTGATTGGAACCAGGTTATTTTCAAAGGTCTAATCATTAAAGGGATTTATGGCCGTGAAATGTTTGAAACTTGGTACAAGATGGCGAGTCTAATTCAGTCAGGCCTTGATCTGAAACCAATTATCACTCACCAGTTCTCCGTGGATGACTTCCAAGCAGGCTTTGATACAATGATTTCAGGCCAATCAGGTAAAGTAATCCTCAACTGGGATTAATACCGAGTAATTTGATAAGGCGGCTTTGGCCGCCTTTTTAGTTTAGAGAGTACTATGTCGTATAAACATATTTCAGTGAGCGAAACATTTGCGCTGTTAGATAAAGAAGAGGTTGTGATTGCTGATATTCGCGATCCTAACTCATTTCAAACGGGTCATATCCCAGGTGCTGAGCATTTATCAAATGCCAACATCAGCGAATTTATGATGCATAAAGAGTTTGACCAGCCAATCATCATCGTTTGTTATCATGGTGTGAGCTCTCAAGGTGCTGCTAGCTATTTAGTTGAGCAGGGGTTTGAAGACGTATACAGCATGGATGGTGGCTTTACAGCTTGGCAAGCGCAACTTCCGGAGCATATTGAACGATGATTGAGTTGGGTAGCATAAATAATCCTCGCGCCGCACAAGGCTTTATAGATTACATAAAAAGTAAGGGCTTACATGGAGAGCTGCGCTCGCAAGATGGACAAACTGTGATTATTTGTGTTGCTCCAGAGCACTTTCATCAAGCCCAATCTCTTTGGCAGGAGTTTGCTGCTAACCCTCATGACGAAAAATACCAACAAGCTTCATGGCAGGTAGGCAGTACACAATCGCCTCTGTCATATCAAGGGCAATCCCTTAATTTAAAAGCTCGCTTTAAGGCATTAAGCTGGCTAAACCGTACAGTTACTCTAGTCTCGATAGCTATATTTATTGCCTTCTTATTAGGTGGTTTTGAAACTATTTACAGTATGTTGCAGTTCAACCCTGCACAGCCACTAACTTGGTTTACACCTGCCATTGTGCATTTTAGCGCTATTCATCTTATTTTTAATCTGATCTGGTGGATGACGCTGGGTAACGATATAGAAAAACGCAGTGGCAAATTAACCTTAGTGGGTTTATTTTTAGTGACGGCATTCATTAGTAACTGGGCACAGTTTTTAGTAGTTGGGCCTAACTTTGGTGGTCTAAGCGGCGTTGTGTATGGTTTACTGGGTTTTTGTTGGATTTACAGCGTAATGAGGCCAACAGAGCCGCCACTAGTAAGTAATAGCATTGTCGGTTTTATGCTGGTATGGCTTATTCTAGGCTTTGTAGATATGTTGCCTGTGAGTATGGCGAACTGGGCGCATTTAGCGGGGTTATTGGCTGGTATGGCTTATGCCGTGTCAGACAAGCTGCTTTCACGCAAATAATCGCGTAAATAAAAATGGCGGCTAATGCCGCCATCTTACAATTAATGATATAAATACTTAGTAAATAACACTTCTCGGACAATCTCTTGTCCTGTTTCTTGTTTTAGTAGTGCTTTTAGCTTTTCGGTGCAGCGCTTTCTTATTTCTTCGCGGCCGGTAAGCGATTTAATGTTTTCTTCAGGCTCTTTTGAGAGTATTTCAACAATCGCATCACGCAATAGTGGAGTGTGATGTTCTACGATTGCGATATCAGATAGATCATTGAGCATGAGATCCACCGTAATACGAACATAGCCAAGTTTTTTATTACCTTGACCTATGTAGTTAGTGATGATGTCAGGCTCAAAACCAAAGTAGCCAACGTTTGATTCAGCGCGAACAGACCAACTTGTTGCAGTAACAAGTAGCATGCTTATCAAGTAAATTGATAACAATGATTTTTTCATAGTTAAGAATATTCCACCCTTTCAATGATTTTTAGTCTATACCCAAATTCACTTAAGATACAGGCTGTTCTGCGTTTTTTAACCCAGCTTGAGATTAAATCATGACTTTTGCCAAACGTGCAGCAGTGATATCATTTGCACGGTTTTTAAAAATAATGAGTCGTTGTGATCACATTCCCAGTTTCATTAGCTGCAAATTGGCAGCCTGCTTCAGCATTTCCAGATTTGACGCAACAACAGCAAAGTTGGTTGCTTGAAGCTGGGTCATTAACAGCTAAGCTTAAAAGTCACTGTCAGGTCTTTTCAGTTAAAGTTTTAAACGAAGCACCTTTTGACTTAACCCGCGAGCAACAAGCATTACTCAATACCTCTTTAAGTCAGGCATTAAATCGCGAAGTGTTACTACTATGCGATGGTAAACCAATGGTTTATGCACAAAGCTGGTTGCCGGCAGATGATACATTAAAAAAGCAGCAGTTACTAAGTATGGGGACAAGGCCGCTGGGCGATGTTATTTTTCAAGACCCAAACTTATCGCGCACTGAAATAGAAGTTGCTGAGTTTTCACAGCAGCACGGTATTCAAGCTTTAACAGCTGAAATAGGCTACTCTTCACAAGCATTGTGGGGAAGGCGCAGTGTTTTTAGCTTATCTAATGCTCACTTTCTCGTGGCTGAAGTATTCTTACCTGGAGCGTATATTTACCTATGAAGCTAGCTGCACTTAAGGTCGCACATATACCTTACTATAAACAGTTAATGCGTACCGATAAGCCTATTGGTACCTTGTTGCTATTATGGCCAACTTATTGGGCGTTGTGGCTTGCTGAGCTTGGCACGCCGAGCTTATTAAATTTTGTGGTATTTAGTTTGGGTGTCTTTGTGATGCGCAGTGCCGGCTGTGTAATTAATGACTTTGCCGATCGTAAAATTGATGGCTCAGTTAAGCGCACAGCCCAGCGACCGCTAGCAGCAGGTTTGGTATCAAGTGGTGAGGCTCTGAGCTTATTTGTACTACTCATTGTGGTGGCGTTTGGCTTAGTGTTAACACTTGGATGGTCAACGATTTTACTATCGTTTGGTGCTTTAGCACTGGCGTTCTGTTATCCATTTATGAAGCGCTACACCCAGCTGCCGCAAGTTGTACTTGGCGCGGCATTCAGTTGGGCTATTCCAATGGCCTATATGGCATCAATTGGCTCAGTACCATTAGAAGCCTGGCTCCTATTTATCGCGAATCTTGTTTGGACTGTGGCTTATGACACCATGTATGCCATGGTTGATAGAGATGATGACTTAAAGATTGGCGTTAAATCGACAGCAATCTTGTTTGCCAGCTATGACAGACATATCATCTTTTTACTCAATGCCTTATTTATTGCGATTCTTGCTTACATAGGTATGAGTCATCAGCTTGGCTTGCCATATTGGCTGGGCTTAGCTGCAGCGGTTGGTTTTTTACTTTATCAACAAACGCTTATTCATAAACGAGAGCGAGAGCCTTGCTTCAAAGCATTTTTGAATAATCACTATGTGGGGTTAGTGATTTTTATCGGTTTAGCAGCATCCTTGCCATTGTCCTTTTAATTATCTTGGTGGGTCGATAATACCGCTGATTGAGGCATTTTTTCTGAACCAACCCGCAATTGAGTAGCGTACATCGTTTGCGGGTAATACTTCATGCATAAAGCGTTCGCTTTCAAACATCACCAATAAGCCCGCTTGAGGTTTAATGACTATTTCAATCTCTTTACTCTTTGGTTTGTAGATCACCAATTCACCGCCAGATTCTGGCGTATTTAAGTAACAAACCGTTGTAAAAATGCGATTAGAACGGCCTTTGAAGGCATCATAGTGCTTTTTATAAAAGTCACCTTGTTGATACTTTGCATAATGGCATTCATAGTCAAATAAGCCTAAATAAAAGCCACGGTTTAACTGTGTCTTTATTGCTTCCATGGTCGCCAGATAAGTAATTTGTGCTTGGCTTGAGCTATCAAACCAAAAGGTTTTATCTTTACGCACAGTTTTATCTATTTGTTGGTCGTTTAATCGGCCAATACCTGCGGTATGAAAATGCGGATTAATGCGATAGCAATCGGCAATTAAATCAGCAATTAAGCTTTCATTAATCGCGTTTTCAACAACAGCATAACCAGTACGTTCAATAGCATCTAAGTATGTGTCGGTAATAAGCGGTGCGGTCATTCATATGCACAATCAAAAAAAGGTGCGTAAGTGTATATGAAAAATTGTGTTATGCACGCTTTTTATGCAGTAAAAATGAAGAAATAAAAAAGAATGGCTAGCCTGATTAATTACAGGCTAGCAGTAGATTAAATAGCTTCTAACCTTGGCTTGAAAGGGCCGTTTTTTCAATGAGATCGAGTAAGTGGCTAACGTGAGAATTCTCATTGATTTGTTGGTTTGTTTGGATTATTAGCTGGTCGTGTGCGATACCTTTATTAGTTTTTAATAATAGTAATTCCGGATCAGATGACACACTATTAGTATGCTCAATGCTGGCAATCGCGATATGGTTTGATTTTTTCAGACCATCCATAACTTGTTCAATACTGCCTACTTTGATGCTTGATGTCTTATCAAAAGAATCAATTGCATCGTTTAGCATAGATTGCACTTGTTTTGACTGTGAAAAACAGCTGTACATAGGGTAGTCAGCTAAGTCGCGTTTACTAATGTCACTTTTATTTGCAAGCGGGTGATTTTTAGCCACGAAAATGATTAGTTGATCAGGTAAATGTATATCGCTGCCAATGCTGTTCATCGCTTGCGAACATACACTGATATCAATTTCACCTAATTGTAGTTTACGTACTAGCTCACTTTGCTCTTGCAACTGCATCTCGATTTTCACATGAGGGTACTGCGCTAAAAACTGACCGCAAGAAACAGGCACAACCGTGCTCGCTTTGTTGGTGTAGCCAATAATCAGTTTTTCACTTGCGCAGCCGTTTAATGATTCAAATAAATGCTTCTTGGTTTCTTCAAGATTGTCGAGAGTTTGTTTTGCATACTCTAGGAAAAGCTCACCTTCTTTGGTTAACTTTACTGAGCGAGTAGAGCGAGTAACTAGCTCATAACCAATTTCATCTTCAAGTGTTTGAATACTTCTAGTTAATGCAGAAGTGCTTATTTGAGTTTTCTCTGCAGCTTGGCGGAAATGCCTTAGCACGCCTAATGCTACGAATTGTTCAAGTTGTTCAAATCTCACTTTAATAGTCCCTTGTTATAAGTAAGCCCTACATCCAGGCGGTACAATTTTACATCACGAGAGGCATAGTAAAGTATTGTACCCGTATTGGGAAGTACTTGTTTTACAGAAAAGTTACATCAATCAGGATAACGTTCCTTAATTTCTAAGAAAAGCGCTAAATTTTCAAGTAGCTGATCGACTAAAATTGGATCAAAATGTTTCCCACGTTGCTCTTTTATCAATGAGAGAGCATCATCGAGTGGCCATGCTTTTTTGTAGCATCGGTCACTGCAAAGTGCGTCAAATACATCTGCAATTGCAGTAATTCGACCAACAATATCGATATTATCACCAATTAGTCCTTGCGGATAACCAGTTCCATCCCATTTTTCATGGTGTTGGTAGGAAATTAAGGCCCCACAGTTTAATATTTCGTTTGTTGAGTTTTTTAGTATTTCATAGCCAGTTTCGGCATGAGTTTTCATTATTTCCCATTCTTCATCAGTGAGTTTACCAGGCTTATTTAGAATCTTGTCTGGAATACTAATTTTACCAATATCATGTAATGGTGAAGCCAGTTTGATGATTTCACAGCGGAACGAATCCAAGCCATATAATTTTGCGAGTAACTCACTGTACAAAGCGACACGTTTAACATGTGAGCCAGTTTCCTTTGAGCGCTTTTCGACTGCTTCGCCAAGAATATACGACAACTCTTTTTGTGACTCTTTGACCATTTCTCTAAGCTTTAAGTTGTCATAAGCAAGTGCGATATTATTGGCGTAAAATTCTAGCAGTTGATAGTCTGTATTTTGCAGCTTTGAACCTTTATTGACATACAACATAGTTTCAAGGCCTGCTTTTGTTGGAAAGTAGCCAATGTAATCTGTGCTGTTTTTTAAAGACGATTTTCTTTCATGTGCATCAATAAATAAGTTTTTTACATCCTCAGGAATTTTATTTTTACATGGAGTTGGCTCAACACCTGAAGCGGCAAGTAATTGAAAGTCATTAGCTGGCGATGATTGCAGGTTAACCGCAGCGGCACAATATATTTCTCTGTCACTTATCCCCATTACGTTAGTAACATGGTTTAAAATTGTGGAGGCAAACTCTTGCACACTATCACATTTTAGGAAATTGGCTGAGGCATTGATAATTTGTTCGAGGCCATGTTTATGATGATCAATAATCTGAATATCACGATGTGAACGTAGCGCTGAATAGAGCAAAGTTTTCATTTTTATCGCGGTGAGCTCAGTTTTATTTTTGTAATCATTGATATCGTAATCACGAATGATGGCTTCTTCAGGGGCTTCCCCAGGCTGACCTGTACGCAATATTAATCGTATATCATGGTTTTCTATTTCATCGCGGATGTATTGAATGAGATCGAGGCCTGCGTGGTTTGTTTCCATTACCACATCAACAAGTGCCACTGAAAATGGAGTACCTTTACCTAAAAGCTCTCTCGCTTCAGCAGCAGAATAGGCATGATAAAAGCGAAGCGCTTTATTTTCAAAAGTGAACCCAGCTAATACTAGTTTCGTAACTTGATGAATATCTTCTTCATCATCAACAACAAGAATATGCCAGTATTCAGCCTCTTCCGTACCTACATTATTTTCTTCTAAGGATTCTTCAGAAAATAAAAAATCATCCACAAAAGCACCACTTATTGTTGTATCTCATAGAATAAGTATAGAGGGTGAATTTTACTCTGCCTTATCTGAAAGAGGTTTTTTTTCGATATTTTTCAATTCAATCTCGATTGCATCGCAAGAAATGTGGATCTCATACAAAGAGGTGAGAAGCGACAAGGCTAAGCACGCGAGGCTGATGCCAAATAAAATGATTCCAGTAGTATTAAATTCTATAAATAATGCAAACATTGATAAGGTACACATTAAAAAAGAGGCAACACCATAAACTTGCATTACGCGAATTAATTTAATGCGTTTTCTTAAATTGGTAATCTGTGCAACAACTAATGGGCGGATACTTTCTCCTTCACGTGCATTGAGCTCTCGAATAAGCTGAGCAAGCACCAAAAAACGGTTGGTGTAAGCAAGTAACAGTAAAGAAATTGCTGGGAATAACAATCCCGGTGTTGTTAAAGTCATGTGGCTACCTTGAAATAAGCATTGCAGCGAAGTTAGTTGCTAGCGTAGTTTAGGATTTAAAGATAGAAAAGTAAAAGGGAAGTGATTTGCAAAACAGTAATTTAAATCAACCTGCGAAGCAGGACCCATTCACTTGGGTAAAAGTGTTTCAGGCTGAAAATGGCTTAGAGGCAAACATTATTAAAGGGCTTTTAAAAAGTAAAGGGATCGAATCGCAACTGCAAGGTGAGCTTTTACAAGGGGCGCTTGGGGAGATCCCATTTGAACAAACAGGGGTCGATATACTTGTTTACGCATTAAAAGAGCGCCAGGCGCAAGAAATATTGCTAAACTACCGGCAATTAAAACAATCGGCTCCTGACTGGGTGTGCCCAAAATGTCATGAGCTTAACGGAGCAACATTTGAAATATGTTGGTCTTGTGGGACTGTAAAGAATGACGAAAGCGAATAATTTTCAACGTATTAGAGAATTAAACTATTTGCAAAAAGCGGTGTTAGGTGGCGCATTACTTGAGCGTATGTTGCCTAATTATAGCTTATTTAGTGAAGCAACAGGGTTCGGTGATGCCGCGGTTTTTCGTAGCGCATTGAGTGTTTGCTGGGAAAAAATCTTACTGCCAAAAAGTAAAATCAGCCTTGAAAAGCAAATTGAAAAAATTGAACCAAACGTGCCAGAGCTTACTGACTTTGACATGTTTGGCACCTATCCCGCAATCGATACAGCGACAGCCTTGCTTGGCATGCTGCACGGTTTGATAGCCAAAGATGAACAAGAGTTTTTAAATATTAGTAAAATTTCACAGGCCTCGGTGGCTCGTTTCATTGAATATCAACTAACAGTGGATGGTGAAATTGCTGATAACAAAGCTGTTCGTGAACACCCTTTAATGCAGTATGAAATTGATGTGCTTGCAGAGCTTATTGATTTTGTAGAGCAAATGGGCCGAATTACCTCAGAGAACGTAAAAGAGCTTAAGCAACTTGCGGTATCTGATGGTCAAACCAATATTGGTATTGCAATTTAATATTCAGTAATGCGTATTTTCACTGTAAAATACGCATTTGTTTTTTCTTGGCGGAGTAATTGATGCGAATTTTAGGTATTGAATCATCATGTGATGAAACGGGTATTGCCATTTATGATGATGAACAAGGCTTATTAGCACATCAACTGTATAGCCAAGTAAAAGTACATGCTGATTATGGCGGTGTGGTTCCTGAGCTTGCTTCACGCGATCACGTACGTAAAACCTTACCTTTGATTGATGCTGCCTTTGCACAAGCGGGTTGTGGTCCTGAAGACTTAGATGGCATTGCATACACCGCAGGCCCTGGACTTGTTGGTGCGCTTCTGGTGGGAACCTCAATTGGTCGCTCACTGGCTTATGGTTGGAATATTCCAGCGGTTGCTGTACATCATATGGAAGGTCACCTACTTGCGCCAATGCTTGAAGAGGACAAACCGGAATTTCCGTTTATCGCACTACTGGTGTCTGGCGGCCATACTATGATGGTAAAAGTATCTGGCATTGGTGAATACGAAGTGCTGGGAGAGTCAGTTGATGACGCGGCCGGTGAAGCATTCGATAAAACCGCGAAGTTATTAGGTCTTGATTACCCTGGTGGCCCGCGTTTAGCAAAACTTGCGGAGCAGGGTACGCCTAAGCGTTTTGTATTTCCACGTCCGATGACTGATAAACCAGGCTTAGATTTTAGTTTTAGTGGTTTAAAAACGGCGGCATCGCTTGCTATTCGTGATAGCGATGATGATGAGCAAACCAAAGCTGATATAGCTCATGCATTCCAAACAGCGGTAATTGATACCTTAATCATTAAATGCAAACGTGCATTAAAGCAAACCGGTATCAAACGTTTAGTGATCGCCGGTGGTGTGAGTGCAAACGTGCAATTGCGTGCGCAACTTGAACGAGTAATGCAAGGCATGAAAGGGCGTGTGTATTACCCGCGCACAGAGTTTTGTACAGATAACGGTGCAATGATTGCTTACGCTGGTATGCAGCGTTTGAAAGCAGGGCAGTTTGCTAGCCTTGATATGAAAACAAAGCCGCGCTGGCCTATTGATTCACTCGAAGCACTTTAATTTACATCACTATTTCTGCTCTGGGGCTTTTTTCTTAGCCCCTACTTTTGGCTCTTCCCCCGCCATCAAGCGAGTAATATTTGCTCTGTGACGGAAAATTATCAACACGGTCAAAAAGGTAACTGGCAAGGTATACAAAGGTTTTATCCACCATGTATAAAGAGGCGCTAAAGAAACCGTAACCAGTGCTGCAAGTGATGAATAACGTGTGATAGCAACAATTATGAGCCAGGTTGCGATCAGCATCCCACCTAGCGATAAACCAATGGGTAATAACGTGCCAAAAGCGGTTGCGACGGCCTTACCACCTTTGAAACTAAAAAATAACGGATACATATGCCCTAAACAGGCTGCCACACCAATTAAACCTAACATCAGAGGGTCTATTTTTAAAAAGTAGGCACCCCAAACAGGGATGGTTCCTTTTAAAATATCAAAGACAAGAACTAAAACAGCGGGGACTTTTCCACCAAGGCGATAAACATTTGTAGCACCCGGGTTATTCGATCCATGACTGCGTGGGTCTGGTAGTTTAAACAGCCGAGATACAAGGATAGCGGAAGAGACCGATCCCAGTATGTAAGCTAAAACTAACATTAAAACTTCTAACACGCGCTTCCTTATTTTTTAATCTGCACTTTTGGGCTATCATTGGCGGCAAAACCATCTGCCGCTCTCATCGAGTAGAATGTAAGCACCTTATTGCAATGCATCTATCCGTTATTGTAGGGGTAATTTTTATATATTAAAACAGTATGACAGCTTATATAGCGCATTATTGTTATCAATAAGCGTTTAGTATGAGGAGTTGTTTTAATATTTATGTCGCTTGGAGTATCAATGGACAAGGTATATATATCACAACTGCACGTAGACACCATCATTGGCGTGTATGATTTTGAAAAAGAAAGTAAACAAAGCCTGTATTTTGATATCGAAATGTTATGTGATATTTCTGCTGCAGCGGCGACAGATGATATAAATTTGGCTCTTGATTATGCCAAAGTGAGTGAGCGAGTGATTGAGCACACAACGGCAAAACCTGTTGAGTTACTAGAAACTTTAGTTGAGCAATTAGCTGCCATTATTTTAGCTGAGTTTGCGACCAGCCAAGTCACTATTCGCGTGAGTAAACCAGCCGCAGTGCCACAAGCGCAAACTGTTGGAGTTGAGATCACCCGATGTAAGGCAAATTAGAGATGGCGCAAATTTTTATAAGCCTAGGTTCTAATGTCAATAAAGAGCACTATCTTCGACAGGCGCTTATCGCGCTGAAAGCTTACTTTCCTGATTTTATTCATTCATCAGTATACGAAAGTGAAGCGGTGGGGTTTGCAGGTAGTAATTTTTATAATTCAGTTGTTGCAGCAAAAACAGATATGTCATTAGCTAAACTATGTAAACTACTGAAACAAATTGAACTTGATAATGGCCGCACCCGTGAAGATAAAAAGTTTAGCCCGCGGACATTAGATCTCGATTTATTGTTTTATGATGACATTATCTGTGAAACACCTGCGCAATTACCGCGGGATGAAATAACCAAAAATGCGTTTGTATTACAGCCTCTTGCTGAAATAGCGCCTGATTTTTATCACCCCGTAGCTAAGCTAACTTTGGCTGAGTTATGGAATAATTATAACAACCCCCAACAAAAACTATGGAAGGTGGAGTTTTCTAACCCATGAGTATTATTGAGATAATTGTTTTAGCCCTGATCCAAGGATTGACTGAGTTTTTACCTATTTCGAGCTCAGCGCATTTAATTTTACCCTCACAAGTTTTAGGTTGGCACGATCAAGGCTTAGCATTTGATGTGGCTGTTCACGTTGGAACCTTAGGTGCAGTTGTATTGTACTTTAGAAAAGAAGTGGTCGATATTCTTGGTGCTTGGTTTAAGTCGTTTGGTGCACAAGGTGCAACCGATGATAGTCGTTTAGGCTGGTGGATTATTGTTGCGACTATTCCTGCATTATTAATTGGTTACTTATTCAAAGATTTTGTAGAGAGCTACTCGCGTAATGCATGGGTTATTGCCACCTCAACCATCGTATTTGGTTTGCTACTTTGGTATGCCGATGCTAAAGCAAAGCAAGTTAAAAATATTTACCAAGTAAACTTTTTTAGTGCGCTATTGCTGGGCTTTTCACAAGTGCTTGCTATGGTATTCCCTGGTACATCCCGTTCAGGTATTACTATTACAGTGGGTTTAATGCTGGGCCTAAACAAACAAAGTGCTGCGCGTTTTTCATTTTTAATGTCAATTCCAGTTATTGCTGCAGCAGGTTCATATTATGTATATCAGTTGGCTACTGCAGGTGAGGCGATTGATTGGCATGCAATTTTACTAGGCGCTGGTTTATCTTTTATATCTGCGTATGCGTGTATTTTCTTTTTCTTAAAAGTGATTGAGCGCATGGGCATGATGCCATTTGTTATCTATCGCTTACTATTAGGTGTTGGTTTGTTTGCATTCTTAATGCTGTAAACAGGCTTTAAACTTAATTCAAAAACACCTCACGTTGAGGTGTTTTTTTATGTTGGCTATTTGGCAAAAGTCTAATGCCGTGTAGTAATGGTAAGTAAAGCTTATATTTGGCATTATAGCGCCTTACTTATCTCTTATTCATTTTGCTCAGGACAGTAGATGCATATTCATATTCTTGGAATTTGTGGCACCTTTATGGGTGGTATTGCCGCAATCGCTAAATCGTTAGGTCACACAGTGACAGGCTCTGATCAAAATGTGTACCCACCGATGAGCACACAATTAGAAGAGCTAGGTATAAAGCTCACTCAAGGATATGACGTTGCCCAACTAGAACCTGCGCCAGATATGGTGGTAATTGGTAATGCTATGAGTCGAGGCAATCCTTGCGTTGAATACGTTCTTGATAAAGGCTTACCTTATACTTCTGGCCCAGAATGGTTAAAGCATAATTTACTGCAAAATTCGTGGGTGTTGGCTGTAGCAGGCACACACGGCAAAACAACCACTGCTAGTATGCTAGCATGGTTACTTGAATACGCTGGAATGACACCGGGCTTTTTGATTGGTGGAATCGTGCAAAACTTTGGTGTCTCTGCTCGTGTTGGCGAAACACCATTTTTTGTTATTGAAGCCGACGAATACGACACGGCGTTTTTCGATAAACGCAGTAAATTTGTACACTACTTACCGCGTACCTTAATTCTGAATAATCTAGAATTTGATCATGCTGATATTTTTGAAGATTTAAACGCGATAAAGAAACAATTTCATCATTTGATGCGTACATTACCCTGTAGTGGCAAAGTAATTTGGCCAAGCCAAGACGAAGCACTACAAGATGTGATTGAACGTGGCTTTTGGAGCGAAAGCGAAACACTGTTAGGTGATTGGGATTACCGCTTACTTAAAGCTGATGGTAGTGAATTTGAAGTGCTACTAGATTCACAAGTACAAGGTGTTGTCAGCTGGCAAGCCATGGGCGAGCACAACGTCAAAAATGCCATAATGGCCATTGCAGCAGCCAGACACGTAGGCATCGCGGTATCAGTCAGTATTGCAGGCTTAGCTGAGTTTATCTCACCTAAGCGTCGTATGGAGCTGAAAGCCGACATTAACTCAATAAAAGTGTATGACGACTTTGCCCATCATCCAACAGCAATTAAAACGACCTTAGCAGGGCTACGTGCAAAAGTAGGCACTGATAAGATAGTTGCTATTTTAGAGCCTCGTTCAAACACTATGAAAATGGGCGTGCATCAACAAACCCTGATTGATTCACTCGATGCAGCAGATGATGTGTATTTATTTGAGCCAGAAAATTTAAGCTGGTCGCTGAAAGAATATGCAGACAAAGCAGGTATGCATTGCATGAAAAGCACTGAGGAAATCATTACTCAGGTTGTTGGCAACAGTGCGCCGTCACAACATATTTTAATTATGAGTAATGGTGGTTTTGAAGGTATTCATCAGCGTTTAATCACTGCTCTTGAACAAAACTAACCAGTATACGGAGCTTAACTGTATGCAATTTAAAGATAAAATAACGTTAGCTTTTAGCGGTGCCTCTGGGGCTCCTTATGGCTTAAGGTTATTAGAAGTATTACTTGAACAGCAGTTTCAGGTGTATGTATTGATTTCAAGTGCGGCAAGAGTGGTCTTTGATACAGAATCGAATATCAAACTTTCGGGTAATGAAGACAAAGCGACAGAGCAACTGAGTACACTTTTTAATGCCGCTCCTGAGCAACTTAAAGTATTTGGTAAAGACAACTGGTTTAGCCCTGTTGCATCTGGCTCTGCTGCGCCGAAAAAAATGGTGGTATGCCCGTGTAGTGCAGGTTCAGTATCTGCAATTGCGGTCGGGGCATCAGATAACTTACTCGAACGCGCCGCTGACGTGGTCATTAAAGAGCGTGGGCAGCTGATTTTAGTCCCGCGTGAAACGCCATTTAGCGAAATCCACCTTGAAAACATGCTGAAGCTAGCACGGCTCGGCGTAACTATTATGCCTGCGGCACCGGGCTTTTATCATCAACCAGAGCAGATTTCCGATTTGGTTGATTTTATGGTGGCGCGAATTTTAGATCATTTAAACATTGAACATACTTTGACGAAACGTTGGGGTTATGGAGAGGGCAAACAGTGAGCGAAAAAACGATCGCATTAAATATTGAAGGCCTAAAAAAGGTTTATAAAAATGGTGTTGAAGCCGTAAAAGGCATTGATTTACAAGTTCAGCAAGGCGACTTCTTTGCCTTACTTGGACCAAACGGGGCAGGTAAATCAACCACTATTGGTGTTATCTCATCGTTAGTGAATAAAAGTGCCGGTCGTGTCCAGGTGTTTGGTCACGATATTGATACAGACCTTGAAGCTGCTAAGTCTGAACTTGGCTTAGTGCCGCAAGAATTTAATTTCAGTCAGTTTGAAACACTAAATCAAATCTTAGTTAACCAAGCAGGCTATTACGGTGTACCAAGAAAGCTGGCGCATGAGCGTGCTGAAAAATACTTAAAGCAGCTTGGTTTATTTGAGAAAAAAGATAAACAAGCGCGCACCCTTTCAGGTGGTATGAAGCGTCGTTTAATGATTGCTCGTGCACTGATGCATGAACCTAAATTACTCATTTTAGATGAACCAACAGCGGGTGTTGATATTGAGCTACGCCGCTCTATGTGGGATTTTCTTCGCGAGATAAATAAGCAAGGTGTGACCATCATCTTGACTACCCATTACCTTGAAGAGGCTGAGCTGTTATGTAAAAACATCGCGATTATCGACAGCGGTGTGATTGTTGAAAACACCACCATTAAAGCCTTACTTGCCAAGCTTGATAAAGAAACCTTTGTACTGGATTTAAAGCAACCTGTGCAGCCAATTAGCATTGAAGGTTATAAATACACACTGACCGATGATCACACTTTAGAAGTTGAAGTGGCGAAGTCTCAGGGCTTAAACCAAGTATTTAGTGCCTTGAGCGAGCAAGGTAACACAGTGCTGAGTATGCGAAATAAAGCAAACCGTTTAGAAGAGCTGTTTGTAGGGTTATTAGAACAAGGGCGAGGCGAATAATGTTTAAATATGGAGTAGCGCTAAAAAGTATTTGGATCAAAGAGTGTATTCGCTTTTTACGTATTTGGGTGCAAACCTTAGTTCCGCCGGCAATCACGATGAGCCTGTATTTTGTGATTTTTGGTAATCTGATTGGTTCTCGTATCGGTGATATGGGTGGCTTTAGTTATATGGAGTTTATTGTCCCGGGTCTGATTATGATGTCGGTGATCACCAACTCTTACTCGAATGTTGCCTCGAGTTTTTATTCGACTAAATTTCAAAAAAGCATTGAAGAGCTCTTAGTTGCACCAGTGCCAAACTACATCATTGTACTTGGCTACATGGGCGGTGGTATGACACGAGGCATGCTGGTTGGTTTAATTGTTACCTGTGTCTCTTTGCTATTTGTTGATATTCAAATTCATAATATTTTTGTGATTATGGCTACGGTTATTTTAACGTCGGCTGTGTTTGCATTAGGCGGACTTATCAATGCTATTTATGCTAATAGCTTTGATGATATTAGTATTATCCCGACCTTTATTTTAACGCCGCTAACTTATCTCGGTGGGGTGTTTTACTCTATCACCTTGTTGCCAGAATTTTGGCAAGGCGTATCGCAAGTAAACCCAATTATTTATATGGTGAATGCATTTAGATATGGCTTCTTAGGTGTGTCTGATGTCGACTTATCGGTAGCATTTGGTGTACTTGGTTTATTTATTGTGGGGTTATTTACCTTAGCATTAACCCTTATTAAACGTGGTGTGGGGCTTAGACACTAATGACGGATGCAAATTCGAGAAGTATTGTATCGAATCAACCTGGCTTACATGAAAAGCTAGACGAAATTGTTTTAAAGCACTTAAGTGCTGAATTTAAAAAGCCGATTGCAGAGCATACGCAAGCGGCTTTTGATCAGGTAAACGAAAAGGTGCAAGCGTTTGCAGGGCCTATTATTCTTGATTCCTGTTGTGGGGTAGGTGAAAGCACCGCAAACTTAGCAAAGCGCCACCCAGATGCGTTAGTGATTGGCATTGATAAATCATCACATCGTCTAGATAAGCATGATATCGAATACAAGCAAACAGATGCGGGGCAGTACATTTTAGTGCAAGCTGATTTAAACGATTTCTGGCGTTTAGCAGTGGCTGCAAACTGGCAACCAAGCCATCACTATCTGCTGTATCCAAATCCTTGGCCAAAAGCCAAGCACTTGCAAAGACGATGGCATGGCGCTGCTATATTTCCGTTTATCGTTAAATTAGGCGGTCGCTTAGAGCTCAGAAGCAATTGGGATATATACGTTAAAGAGTTTGCCCGCTCATTAGAGCTTGCTGGGCATAAGTGCGATGTTGAACTATATGAGAGTGATATTGCCATTACTCCATTCGAACGAAAGTACTGGGCCAGTGGTCAACAAAGCCACCGCTTGGTGATCAACCTTTAATGAATATAGGGAGTTGGCGGTGCAAAATGACTCCCTTGCATTAAAGTAACACCTGCACGAGCAAGCGCGTCTGCTATTTGTTCGTTATCAACTTGCTCAGCGATTACATCTAATTTTAGTTGCTGAGCGTATTTCACCAAGTTTTCAATAAACAGATAGTTATCTTTATTAGTATGAATTTGGCTTACCAACCCTTTATCTAATTTCAAGCCATCGATCTCAAGCTTCCTAATGTGAGGCAAGTTTGAAAAGCCTGCGCCAAATTCATTAATAAAAACCTGAGCACCTTTATTCTTTAAAGTGCTAATAAAGGTTTTTATTTCACCAAAGTAAGCAATCGCATCGCGTTCATGGAATTGAAAGATAATATTATGGGGTTGCGGATAACGCCTTAGCTGTAATTCAAAAAACTCGCTCAAGCTTGGGTCAAGGATATCCTGTGCGGTAATGTTGATACTCCAGCGTACATTGGTTTTCCTAAATTGCTCAATACAACGAGTAAATATAGTACGTCTCAAGGGGCCATCCATGCGTGAGCGCTTTAGTACCATCATAAAGTAATCAGGTGCGTGAATACGACCAGTTGAACTTACCATTCTGGCAAGGCATTGATAATGATCTACGGCCTTACTTTGGTTGTTATAAATTGCTTGAAAATAAGGCACTATGCGATTGTTATCGAAGGCTTCTTTGACTTCTTTAGCAAGGAAAACGTTACTTTTAAATTGTTCTTCAACTTGTTTAAAAACATTTTCATAGCGTATTAAACGCTGGTTGTTTAGTTTGGCCTGCTGAAGTGCTATGTGGGCGTTTTCTATCAGTAATAATTTATTACCTGTAGCGACACCTGCGGATAAGCTGACATAAATAAACGGTTCTTTCAGTGCTGGGATCGCATTGTTAAAAGCGTTTATTACTTCGTCGATATTATGCTCATCAGTATGAGTACGTAATAATGCGATTTTATTGGTTGTTAAGCGGTAAATACCGCCATCACGAGGTATACGTGATTGAAAGTACCTAAGTATGTTAGCCATCACTTTATCACTCACTTCACTGCCATAAAAACTGCTGATGTCTTCAAGCTCGTTGATGATGATAATCGCCAATTCCATACGGTGTTTGGTCGTTTTCTTTATGTGATATTCAAGGGCAACATGATTAGCAAAGCCAGTGCGTGCGTCTGTTGATAGCGAGCGTTTAAGCTGTAAGAAATATAATCCTGCTATAAGTAATGCAATAAAGAAGAAAAAGCTACTGGTAACCATCGCCCTTGTAACGCTTTGCTGAAGCTGCTGGTTTAAGTCACTTATAGTAATGTCTGCGCCAGTTATATAAGTTTGGCCATTATCATCGACAAAAGTAACAAAGATACTTTTAAAATACCCCCATTGATCCTGCGATATCTCAAAAACGGGTTCGGTCGAATAAAAGGCTTCTTTGTTAAGTTCTGTCGCTTCGGGGTAGGCATCTAAAAACTGTGTGACACGACCAGTGTTTTGATCTTTTTGAGTGTAACTTGAGGCGCTAAAGTAGACTTTGTCATCGCGAAGGACCATTGCATACACATAAGCAAGTTGCATTTGCTTTGCGTACTCTGAAAGGGCAAGACTCTTTTCTTTGTAGGTAGAACTGGAAATAGGTAGACCAGCATTGACTGTATTATGGTAGTCATCACCTAGGATATGCTTGACACTGACCGCGGCATTTAGCAATTTGCTATCGATATTTGCCATGATCTCACTACGTGTGGTTTCATAGGTATAATAGATATAGCCAAATAAACTAATAAAAAAAACGGCGAAACCATATAGCAGCCAGCTAGTTTTTTGCATTCCTTTGGGCATAAACGTTCCCTTTGCGGTTATCGTTTGATTATACTTAAAAAATACTTCTCTGATAGTATAATTTGACCGCAAATTTCATCAATAAATCATTTTTTTGTCATCGAAATTATGCCTTTTTAGCTTTATGCGAGACATTTTCGTGATATTCCAGTAAAGTTAGCCAATTTCGTAGCAACAGTGCCGCAAAAGTGTTCACCAAGATGTCCCATCATCAGGTGCATTTTTAGCTGCTAATTATGGGTATTAGGATGGATCAAAAGCGTTGTGCCGTCGCCTCTAAAGAAAGCTTGATTCGTATTTTTACGGTGCCAGAAGCACCAGACTCGACATTAAGTAAAATCGAATCTGAAATTTCTAGCAACTTAGCTGGGTTCTTAAATGAGAATATAGCTGCAATTGAAAAGCCTTTGCACGAAATTGAAAAAGACTTTCAAACGGCCACTATCCCAGAAGAGCCAACCTTTGTTTCTGATTATGCTCAAGATATTATGGAGCAGTTGGTTGCTCATTCAGTGCACACTGCTGCACCAAGCTTTATTGGTCACATGACCTCAGCGTTACCGCATTTTGTGTTACCGCTTTCTAAATTAATGGTCGGTCTAAACCAAAACCTAGTAAAAATTGAAACTTCAAAGGCATTTACGCCTCTAGAAAGACAAGTTTTGGGCATGATGCATCACCTTGCTTATGGTGAAGACGACAGCTTTTATAGCAAATGGATGCACAGTGCGAAAACGTCATTAGGCGCATTCTGTTCAGGTGGCACTGTCGCTAACATTACCGCCTTATGGATTGCCCGCAACCGTTTATTAAAAGCCAATGGTGACTATAAAGGCATTGCTGCACAGGGTTTAATCGCGGGAATGCTGCACTATGGTTACAAAGGCTTAGCTGTGCTTGTTTCTGAGCGAGGCCATTACTCATTAGGCAAAACCGTTGATCTACTGGGTATTGGTCGCGATAACATTGTCGCAATCGCAACCGGCGAAAATAATAAAGTCGATGTCGATGCGATGCGTAAAAAGGCCCATGAGCTTGAAGCGTCTGGCATTAAGGTAATGGCACTTGTGGGTGTTGCTGGTACGACTGAAACGGGCAGCATAGATCCACTCAATGAAATGGCTGATTTAAGCGAAGAACTAGGTTGTCATTTTCATGTTGACGCTGCATGGGGCGGTGCAACCTTACTTTCTTCAAATTACCGCCACCTTTTAAGCGGTATCGAACGCGCTGATTCAATTACCATTGATGCTCACAAACAAATGTATGTGCCAATGGGAGCGGGGTTAGTGTTATTTAAAGACCCTGCAGCGACGGATGCTATTGAGCATCATGCGGAATATATTCTTCGTAAAGGCTCAAAAGATTTAGGCAGTCATACCCTTGAGGGCAGCCGCCCAGGTATGGCAATGTTAGTGCATGCTTGCTTACGTGTTATTGGCCGTAAAGGCTACGAGATGCTAATTGATCGCAGTATCGTGAAAGCGCGCACTTTTGCCGATATGATCAAGCAGGATGAAGATTTTGAATTAATCTCTGAGCCTGAACTTTGCCTATTAACCTATCGTTACGTACCAAAAGAAATCCAAGCGAAACTGAAAGAAGCAGACGAAGAAACTAAATTAGATATTTACGCTTCGTTGAATCGCTTTACTGCAAGCATGCAAAAGCGTCAGCGTGAAGCGGGTCGCTCTTTTGTATCGCGTACACGTTTAACACCTGCAAAATATGACCATCAGCCCACCGTGGTTTTTCGTGTTGTATTAGCCAACCCGTTAACCTCTAAAGCAATTCTAAAAGATATTTTAGCGGAGCAAAAAGAGCTGGCGAAAACCGACCCGGTATTTAAAAAATATTTAAGTAAGTATATGGATTAACAAAGGGAGCGTGATGCTCCCTTTTTATTATACCCAAGCCACCTCAAGATGCAGAATTCAGCGTTTCACAGGTGCTTAATATCAAGGCGTTACTTTGCAAGAATGGTAGTCCCTTTTAAGAAGTAACAACGATGAGAGTAAGTGCCTGTGAAGCGCCCGAAGGGTTGGTTTAAAAGCGATTTATACTGCGTTATTGATTTTAACAATAGAACCACTATTACTTGCAATCAATGCCTTGCCTAAATCGCTTTTAATTCCAACTGAAACTCGCATCTTGAGGTGGTTTGGGTATATTAACTAAAGCAGCTTGCTTTAATCATGTTACTGATAATCGCTTGTGATGGTTTAATTTTTTCCATCGCCAAAAACTCATCTGGCTGGTGGGCTTGGTTAATTGAGCCGGGCCCCATGACGATGGTTTCGCAGCCAAGCTGTTGAATAAAAGGGGCTTCTGTACAATAGTTTACAGCGACAGCGGGTTGACCTGAGATTTTTTCGGCCAGCTTTACAAGTGCTGCATCAGTGCTACCACTAAATGCTGGGATAGGTTCATGCATGTCGATAACGCTCACTGCATTTGGGTATTGGGCATTAATCTCTTCTGCGGCTGTTAGCAAAATCGCTTGTAGTTCTTGCACACTTAAACCAGGTAAAGGCCGCATATCAATGTGCATTTCACAACAACCACAAATGCGGTTGGCATTATCACCACCATGAATATGACCAAGGTTCAAAGTAGGGTACGGAATTTCAAAGTGCTCAACTGAATATTTATTCTTTAATTCTTCTTTGATGATTAACAGTTTTGTAATCATTTTATGCATGACTTCGATGGCGTTTAAACCACGTTCAGGATCAGAGCTATGGCCTGAGCGACCAATTACTCTAATGGCTGTACTCATATGGCCTTTATGAGTAAATACCGGTGTCATATCAGTTGGCTCACCAATGATGCAGCGCGCTGGTTTTAAGTCTGGGTGGCGGCAAATTTGTTGTGCCCCCGCCATTGTGGTTTCTTCATCGGCTGTGGCTAGGATTAAAAGTGGCTCTGTTTGCTTAGTTTCATCAAGCTCGCTGATAGCCTGTAGTACAAAGGCAAAAAAGCCTTTCATATCAATACTACCTAAGCCATAAAGTTTATTGTCATGCTCGCTGAGTTTAAATGGATCGTAGTTCCAGCGGCTATCATCAAATGGCACAGTATCAGTATGACCTGCAAGCATTAAACCGCCATCTCCTTTACCGCGTTTCGCTAATAAGTTGTAACGGCCTTTGCCGTTTTCAAGCTCTGTGATTTCACATGTAAAACCCAGGCTTTCGCACCAGTCTGCGAGCAAGGTAATTACTCCTTTATTGCTCATGCATAAAGAATCTTCAATCGCACTAATTGAAGGGGCAGCAATTAGCTGCTGATACATAGATATAAAAGAGGGTAGCGACATAAAAAAATCCAAAAATAATTATTCAATCTAATTGCATAACAATATAAAAGTATTTATGATGAATATCAATTCACTTTTTGAGCATAAATATTAGTAAAGCTGTACGATGAACACGAAACGACGATAACCTGATTTGATTACTTTAGACAGTGTTTTTATTCGCAATTGAGCGAGTAATTTTAGGCGTATCGATAAACAGATTTAATAGGTAAAAGTAAGCAATGAATGTAGTGATTATTGGCGCAAGTGGTTATAGCGGCGCAGAGCTAGCAAGTTTAGTTGCTAAACACCCCAAACTGACCCTACAAGCATGTTATGTGTCTGAAGGGAGTTTAGATAAAGGCAAATTATTAAGCGATTTATACCCTGAGCACCTTGGATTGTTAGAGTATCCACTACAACCTCTAACAGCTGAGGCTTTCCAAGATATCGAAAGCAATGCTGACTATGTATGCCTGTGTACTGATCACAAGGTCAGTGTTGATCTTGCTCCGAAATTTTTAGCCATGGGTAAAAAAGTATTCGACCTATCTGGTGGTTTCCGTTTAGCTGGGAATGAGGATTACCTGACTTATTACGGTTTCGCACATGAACACCCTGCGCTTTTAGAGCAAGCAGCGTATGGTTTAGCCGAATGGAATAGCGATGCGATTAGTAAAGCGAGCCTTGTAGCTGTCGCGGGTTGTTACCCAACAGCGGCTCTTAATTCTTTAAAACCACTTAAAGAAGCTGGGCTATTAGCTGATCAAGCCATTATTGTTAATGCGGTGTCAGGTGTTACAGGCGCTGGCAGAAAAGCCAGTGTTAACACGCACTTTTGCGAAGTGTCACTTGCTCCTTATGGCTTGTTTAACCATAGACACACACCTGAGATTGAGCAGCACCTTGGTCACCCTGTGTTATTCACCCCACATTTAAGTAATTTCCCTCGCGGAATTTTAGAAACTATTTATGTGCAATTAAAACCAGGCGTAACAGCAGAGCAAGTCAGCGCGGCGTATCAAGTGTTAGCTAACGAGCCGTTAATTCGTTTACTTGGCAATAAAATTCCAAGCATTAAAGGCGTCGCTAAACAACCATTTGTTGATATTGCATGGCAGCAAAAAGGTGAGCAACTCATCGTTATGTCAGCAATTGATAACCTTCTAAAAGGCGCAGCTGGGCAAGCATTACAGTGTATTAATTTAGCCATGGGTGAACCTCACCACACTGGTTTGGTAGGAGCGCTGTAATGAAAATTTGGATCATTAAAGTCGGTGGTGCTGTGTTAAATAGCGCAGATGCCGCAAAAGCGCTTTTTGATGTTTTAGCCTCTGAACAAGATAACTTTGTTATTGTTCATGGTGGTGGTGCCTTGGTTGATGCTTGGCTTAAAGACGCCGGCTTTGTAACTGCAAAACATCAAGGTTTACGTATCAGCCCAAATGAGCAAATGCCATATATTGTTGGTGCTCTTGCCGGTTGTGCCAATAAACAATTGATGAGCCAAGCAATCAGCGCTGGCCACAAACCTGTTGGTTTAAGCCTTTATGAAGCGGGTGTACTGGTATCTGAAAAACTTAAAGTATTGGCGCAAGTAGGTCAGTGCTCAGGTAGTTGTGACAGCGTGCTACCTAGCATGCTTGAACAAGGTCGTTTACCTCTAGTGAGCTCTATTGGTTTTGGGGAAGATGGCCAATGGTACAACGTCAATGCAGATGAAGCTGCAGCGGCTATCGCTAAAGAGCTTAATGCAGAACTTATTTTTATGACAGATGTAGAGGCTGTGCTTGATGCCAATAAGCAGCCACTACATCAACTTAATACGCAGCAAATCGAAACACTTATCCTTGAAGGAGTTATTCAGGGCGGGATGGAGGTCAAAGTAAAGACCAGCCTTCTTGCTGCCCAACATTTACGACGTGGTGTGTATATCTCAAGCTGGCTGAAGCCAGAGAATTTAGTCGCTTTATTAAAAGGCGAGCATGTAGGAACGAAAATTACACCATAGGTATTTCATGTTAAAAAATTTCTTAAATGGTCTTGAATTAGACCAAAAAGGCGCACTTAAATTACTAAACTTAGCGCAAAAAATTAAAGCAAACCCAACAGACTTCAGCCAAGCATTAGCGGGCAAATCAGTGGTTACCTTGTTTGAAAAGCCAAGTTTACGTACTCGTTTATCATTTGATATTGGTATTAATAAACTGGGTGGTCACGCAGTTTATTTAGATTCACAAAATGGTGCCATGGGCGCTCGTGAATCGGTTAAAGATTTTGCTCTTAATATCTCAACTTGGGCTGATGGCATTGTTGCTCGCGTGAATGCGCACAAAACACTGACCACACTTGCTGAATATTCATCGGTGCCTGTTGTTAATAGCCTATGTGATTTATATCACCCATGCCAAGCACTTGCTGACTTTCTAACGCTGCAAGAAGTGCATGGCGATGTTAGCAAACTAAAGCTTGCTTACTTAGGTGAAGGTAACAACGTCACACACTCTCTAATGCTATTAGCAGCCAATTTAGGCACTGATTTTGTTGCAGTTTGTCCTAAAGGTAGTTCGCCAGATTCGCAAATTCTCAAGCAAGCAGAGCAAATTGCAGCAATGAATGGCGCGTCTGTTATGGTGAGTGACAGAATTGAGGCGGCAGTTGGCGCAAATGCAGTCTATGCTGATACCTGGGTTTCAATGGGTGATAAAACACCGCTTGAGCAGGTAAAAGCTAAATATATGCCTTATCAGCTTAACCAAGCCCTATTAGAGAAAACCGGTGCGCAGACTGTACTTCACTGTCAGCCAGCGCATCGTGAGTTTGAAATTACCTCTGAGGTAATGGATGGTCCAGCATCAAAAATTATTCAACAAGCAGAGAATCGTATGCACGCGCAAAACGCTCTACTTGTCACATTATTAAATCCAAATTTTGTTTAAGGAACACCAATGAGTTCAATTAAAAAAGTCGTATTAGCCTATTCTGGTGGTCTTGATACATCGGCAATCGTGCCATGGTTAAAAGAAAACTACGGCTGTGAAGTAATCGCGTTTGTTGCTGATGTAGGCCAAGGCGCAGAGGAGCTTGAAGGCGTTGAAGAAAAAGCCATTGCTTCAGGTGCGTCGGAATGCCATATCGTAGACTTAAAAGACGAAATGGTCAGTGATTATATTTACCCAACTTTAAAAACGGGTTCTATTTACGAAGGCACTTATTTACTAGGTACGTCTATGGCGCGTCCAATCATTGCTAAAGCGCAGGTTGAAATTGCCCGTAAAGTAGGCGCTGATGCGCTTTCACATGGTTGTACTGGTAAAGGTAACGATCAGGTGCGTTTTGAGTCATGTTTCGCAGCCCTTGCACCTGATCTAAAAGTGATTGCACCGTGGCGTGAGTGGGACTTATCAAGCCGTGAATCATTACTTGATTACTTAGCTGAGCGTAATATTCCGTGTTCTGCGTCAGCTACAAAAATTTATAGCCGTGATGCTAATGCTTGGCACATTTCTCACGAAGGTGGTGAGCTTGAAGATCCATGGTGCCAACCAAGTGATCAAGTATGGACGTGGACTAACTCGCCTGAGCAAGCACCTAATGAAGCAGAATATGTAACATTAAACGTTGTTGAAGGTGAAGTGGTTGCTGTTAACGGTGAGTCATTAAAACCATATGACTGCTTAGTTAAATTAAATGACATTGCTGCGCCGCATGGTGTGGGTCGTGTTGATATCGTAGAAAACCGTTTAGTGGGTATGAAGTCGCGTGGCTGTTATGAAACACCAGGAGGCACTGTGATCATGGCTGCTCTTCAAGCGATTGACGAGTTAGTGCTAGATAAATCAAGCCGTAAATGGAAAGAAGTGCTTGGTGGTGAGTTCTCTCATTTAGTCTATGATGGTCGTTGGTTTACACCATTAAAAGACTCGATTCTTGCAGGTGCTGAATCACTGTCTAAGTTAGCAACGGGTGAAGTAGTGCTTAAGCTTTATAAAGGCCAAGTCACTGCGGTACAGAAAAAATCACCGAATAGCTTATACAGCGAAGATTTCGCAACCTTTGGCGAAGATGATGTATATGACCAATCTCATGCAGAAGGTTTCATTCGTTTATTCTCGCTTTCAAGCAGAATCTCAGCACTAACGAAAAAGTAATTTAATTATTGCCCTGCATCGCAGGGCAATAGCCGAATTTGGAGACAGTTCAATGGCACTATGGGGCGGACGTTTTTCTAAGGGTCCAGATGAAGCGTTTAAACAATTCAACGATTCACTTCCTTTTGATTATCAACTTGCAGAGCAAGACATTATTGGTTCAGTTGCTTGGGCTGGAGCGTTAAAACAAGTAAACGTTTTAAATCAGCAAGAATATGATGACTTAGTTGCAGCACTTAATAAGCTGTTAGATGAAGTTAAAGCGAACCCACAAGCAGTGGCTGTAGCAGGGCATGAAGATATTCATTCTTATGTTGAATCAGCACTGATTGATAAAGTGGGTGACCTTGCTAAAAAGTTACACACTGGTCGTAGCCGTAATGACCAAGTAGCAACAGATTTCCGTTTATGGTGTCGTGATACAGCTGAGCATATTCTTGAAGCAATCGCAGAGCTGAAAGGTGAGTTTATTGCCTTAGCTGAGCGTGAGCTTGGCACTATTTTACCGGGTTACACACACTTACAGCGTGCACAACCTGTGTTATTTAGTCATTGGTGTATGGCTTATGTTGAAATGCTTGAGCGTGATGAGAGCCGTTTAAGCGATGCCAAAAACCGTATGAACTATTGCCCACTTGGTAGCGGTGCATTAGCCGGTACTGCGTACCCAATTGATAGGCAAATGCTTGCCGAAGGGTTAGGCTTTACCGGTGCTACACGCAATAGCCTTGATGCTGTATCAGATCGTGATTTTGTGGTTGAGCTATTAAGCTGTGCATCGATTTCGATGATCCACTTATCGCGCATGGCTGAAGATTTAATTTTCTATAACTCGGGTGAAGCGGGCTTTATTGAGCTTTCTGATGGGGTAACATCAGGCTCTTCACTAATGCCGCAAAAGAAAAACCCAGACGCACTAGAGTTAATTCGTGGTAAAACTGGCCGCGTTTTTGGCGCATTCAGTGCCATGATGATGACATTAAAAGCGCTACCACTTGCTTACAATAAAGATATGCAAGAGGACAAAGAGGGCTTATTTGATGCGATGCCAACTTGGCTGGCATGTATTCATATGGCGCAAGCGTGTATCAAAGGCATTAAAGTTAATGCAGATAAAACATTAGCAGCTGCAAAAGGTGGTCACTCAAATGCGACTGAACTTGCTGATTATTTAGTGGCTAAAGGTATTCCATTTAGGGAAGGTCATCACATTGTTGGTACGCTCGTGCAAATGGCTATTACACAAGGGAATAACTTAGAAGATTTAAGTTTAGAGCAATTTAAGTCAGTGCATAGCATTTTCGAATCAGATGTATATCCTGTATTAGAAATAGACGCCTGTATTAAAGCAAGACAAGCACTCGGTGGTACCTCTCTCGAGCAAGTAACAAGTGCCATCAAATACGCAAAAAAAAACAGCAAATAGCGGTACGTGACGCAACCTTAAATGATGTTGAGTCTATCGCTAAGCTTATTCAGCATTGGGCTACGGTAGGTGAAAACCTACCACGAGCTAAAAGCGACATGATTCACTCAATTAATGAGTTTGCTGTCACTGAAGTTGAAAACCAAGTTGCAGGCTGTGCCTCGCTGTATATTTACGATACCGGCCTTGCTGAAATTCGCTCGCTTGGGGTGAATCCTGAGTCACGGATTGCTGGGCAGGGGCGTCAACTTGTTGAATACCTGCTTAAAAAAGCCAAAAGCTTGGCGCTTAGTCGGGTAATTGTTCTGACAAGAGTGCCAGAATTTTTTGCAAGCCAAGGTTTCAGCTTTTGTAGCAAAGACAGTTTGCCAGAAAAAGTGATCAAAGATTGTGAGCTTTGCCTTCGTAAAGATAATTGCGATGAAGTGGCAATGGAATATATTTTAAAGCCGAGTAATAGCGCGGTGATCCCGTGTAAACACGTGGCTTAATTTTCCCTGGATAGGAAAAACGCACAGTTACCCCTGTGCGTTTTTTTATGTCTGAAATTTAGATTTACTGACTTTTATGATCAAAATGATCAACTTTTGTAAAAGTTGGATCGTTAATTGCTTTTATTATCAATGCGGTGGCAACGCCGCGATGAAGTATAAAAAAGCGTCAAAAAAATGAGAGCGCTTAACTCAGCTTACAAGCTATTGTAAGCTACACTGAAAAAACAATTAACTTAAAGGAATTAACTTATGCAAGTTTCAAACAATAGCCAATTGCAAATGCAAGCTTACAGCCAAATGCAACAAACAAAGCCTGCTTTGGAACAAACTACTAGTAATAAAACCCTGCAATCTGATACAGTAACTTTATCAAAAGAAGCGCTGTCTTTATCAGGTGGTGTAGAGATTCAACGTGGCGGTGGTGCAATGCTCCCACCTAGCAAGAAAGAGTACTAGGAACTGAATGTCTTTTATAGAGCAACTAGGTTTTTTTTCCCTATCCGCAATGAGTGCGTGGGGATTTTTAATGGCGTTCTTTTTTAATATTTTTGTTTATTGTATAGATGAAAATAAAAGAAAAACCACGTTGCTCTTAAGCTCATTTATAATGATGCTCTCCTATCTAGGAGGGGATTATTTTTTCAATTGGATAACTTATACTGCTACTACTTTTCTAGATTGGGCTCTTTATGATCTAGCTACACTTACATTCTTGGTTGTTTCTTTCTATTTTGTAAAACGTACTACGCCTTCATTTATTTATCTTATTGTAGGCTTGATAATTAACACAATTTTGTTCCTTTCTGTTTACCTAGACGTTGAAGTTTATAAAAATACCACTCATTGGATTTTATGGGATGTGTATTCTCTCGGAGTCAATATAGTTGACTTTACAATGATTATTGCTCTAATTGTTGATCGCGACTTTCTATTCTTAAATAAATTGAAAAACTTTGTTTTTGCTTCTGCAAAGACTCATAAATTAGCTTAATAATAACAGCCATGTACATAAGTGACTTTGTCGGAAGTTTGATAGGATCTTTCATTGAATGGGGGTTCTTAATGGCTTTTCTTTTTAATTTAGTGACCCACATTAATAAACCTGATAAACGCTTAGTTATTTTGGCGTTTATAATGATGGTTTCATACTTTTTAAGTGGTATTTTTAACTTATCTATTTATAGCTATCTAAACTGGTTTTATTTCGACCTGCTAACCATAACAACAATTTTAGCGTGGATTTGCATTACAAAAATAGGCACTTTTAATGCGATCTACTACATTGTCTTCGGGTTGCTTTTAAACGCAACTTTGATGATTAGTATATTTTTAGATATTTTTGTTATCGAAAACAGAACACCTTGGGCACTCTGGAGTATCTATTCGTTTGGAGTAAATACCGTTGATATAATTATGCTCATTGCATTGATTACGAATCGCGACTTTTTTCTTTTGCATAAACTTTGCCGTCTTATGAAATATAAAATTAGAGCGTCATTTTTAGATAAACCTGAACACCTTACTAACGCTTAATGAAACTCGTAGTATTTTTAGAGTAGCTAAATTTTAAGACTTACTTCATGCTTAAACTAATCCAAGACAACTTTGGAGTATACCTCGCAGCATTCATCATGTGGGGGTTTTTGATGTCGTTTCTTTATAACATGGTAAAGAAATCATCTGTACCGAATGGTGACAAAACAGTGATGTGGATCTCACTTGCACTGTTTATTTCTTACATGATGAGCGACCCATTACTCAATATCGCGCTTGGTTATGATATGTTAGATTCAAGCTTTGCCTATGTCATATGGGCGCTATCTGATTTAACAATTCTGCTAATTGTATGGTTAATTGCTCGAAAGCGAAATCTTGCACAGGCTCCAGCTAAGCTTTATGTGTACACTGGGCTTCTCGTCAATTCATCACTGTTTTTAGCCATGTATTTCGATATTAACTATGCTTATACTGGAAGTTGGTGGTTTTGGGATGTTTACAGTATCACTGTGAATCTGATGGATATCATGATGCTCATCGCTCTTTTCAGTAATAAAGACTTTTTAGGGCTTGTGAAGCTATATAGGCGAGTTCGAGGCCAAGCTGAACCAGCTTGACCTCATTAGTTAGAAACGGAATTCCCAACTGGTTCTAAGGGCTGTGTTTGTTTCTGACTCATCGCCTATTTCATCTTTTGAAATAAGCCCCGTCACTTTCCACAGACCATTAAAGACAGATTGTTGATAACCGAGTTCCAACTGTAGCTGACTCATATCTGATGCGAGCTCAGCTTGCGCCGCTTCGCTTTCAATCCAACGAAGCTTAGCATGGCCACCATAACCATTTAGAGTGTGGTAATAGGCGCCAAGGATAGCAGATTTACTTTGTCGTGGTGTTGAGCTGCCAATTAAACGTGAGCGTTGTGTATAGCTACCAGAGCCATATACGCAATCACTAATTTGCTCACAAGTTTGCTCTGTATTGGAGTATTCAAAGTAGCTTTTTAATAGACTTTCTTTCGAGCCAAAATAGCTTTCAACACCCAGCGTATAAAAAGGCTCGCTCGGTGCTAAGCCACTTTCATTTCGACCCATTACCTCAGCATAAAAAGCAATAGGTTGAGCCGCTAAAGTGGTTGAGTACTTAACATCTAAGCTAGTTAAACGGTGTGTTGATTCACTGCTTTCGAGTGTAACAGGGTCAATTTCTAGGTTAGTTAAATAATCAGAGCCTGCACTGTTAATTGCTATTTCAAGGCCTGTTAATGGCGTACTTGCAAATCGGAGCGCCCAAAAGTCACCGTCATCTGAGCTATTTAGATATGGCTTTTGTTTGGCGTAAATACCCGTTAACTGCCAGTTACCGATAAATGATAACCAACTTGGGCCTACATATTGTGTATTTGCTCTAGTAAAGCGAACGCCTTTCATTGGCGCCGCATTATTTGATAGTAGTAGGGCGTTATCGTTACTTGGCCCCCACCAATGGCTTACTTGCTCTGCACTAAGTGACCAATTACCCAGGAGTATGGCTAAATAGCTATCTTGGTAAGTAACATGCTGCTTATCAAGGGCGTCATCGGCGTAATTTACACTGACTTTAGCGCTAACACGCTTCCCAGTGATTGAACCATAACTATTTACACCGCTTTCTTGCTGGTGGCGTTTACCAAACCCTTGCTGAGACAGTGGCTCGCTGTTGTAGTTTAGGCGAATACCTGAACTAGTTTTTTGCTTTGCATTATCAAGAGCATGTTTTACATGCTGATACGCAAATAAGCTTTGCTCATCAAGTTGGCTGGTATTGGCAACGTCTAGGTCCCGTGCGATACCTTGCCACATTAATGGGTAGCTATTAATAGGCTGTTTAATAATGCCTTGGTTAAATAGCATTTCGATTGAAGCGCGAAGCAGTGGGTCGTCGCTTTCTATCCATGGCCCAGCAACACTTGGCGCAGAGATCATTAGTAATGCAGTTAAGCTAATGAACTTTTTTAATTTCATCCGTGAATTTTATCCTGTAAGGCTTTGGCTACAATAGGGTCAACAAACTCGCTCACATCGCCATTGTGGCGTGCAACTTCTTTAACTAGAGTTGATGATATAAACGAATTCTTTTCTGCTGGTGTTAAAAATACACTTTCTAGATCAGGGTTTAGACGACGATTCATATTAGCTAACTGAAATTCATAGTCAAAGTCAGACACAGCACGAATACCGCGAATAAGTACTTCGGCTTTATGGTCGCGAGCTAAATCAGCCAATAAGCCAGAAAAACCAATTACACTCACGTTATCAAGGTGCGCCAAAATCTTATTAGCAAGTTCAACACGCTCATCAAGGGTAAAGCAAGGTTGTTTACTTGGATTATGCGCAATGGCAACAATCACTTTATCGAACATTTTTGCCGCGCGATGAATTAAGTCTGTATGGCCATTTGTAAGTGGGTCGAAAGTGCCCGGATAGATTGCAGTAACGTTCATAACTATCAGCGATTTATAAATTTGCTTGCTATATTAACAGTGTTTTCTCGACTATGCAGCTTAGAAAATACGCGTATCGGATTAGGAACCTTCACCTATATAAGGTACTAAGCCGATTGAGGTTAATATTTTTCAAGGTAGTATTTAATTGTCGCGCATTTGTTTATACTGCTCGGCTGGGGACCGTAATAATCATAAAAAACAGAGTAAATAGGCTATGAGCACAAAGGACAAGATCATACACACCAGCATCGAATTATTTAATCGCCACGGTGAGCGTGCCATAACAACTAACCATATTGCTTCGCATATGGGGATAAGCCCAGGTAACTTGTATTATCACTTTAAAAATAAAGAAGATATTATTCGCCACATATTTGCTTTGTATAGCGACCATTTACATACCCACTTTAAGCCACTGACTCCTGACGATGATGCACTAGAAAACCTAGCGGGCTATCTTGATTCGCTATTTGAACTTATGTGGCGTTTTCAGTTTTTCTACGACAACTTAGGCGATATTTTATCTCGTGATGAAGAGCTGAAAAAAGGCTACATTGCGTTTCAAGCAGAGCTTTTGGAGCAAGTAAAAGAGGTACTTTTTGCATTACGAGAAGGCGGTATCATTTGTATTGAAGATGAAGATGTTACAGAGCTTGCGCATATGCTTAAAATGACCGTGAGCTTTTGGACACCTTACATCAAAGCTCGCCGCTTAAGCGGCGAACTTGCCAGAGCCGATATTTATAACGGTATTTTAAAGGTATTGCTGCTATTAAAAGCCCATTGCACCGAGCAACACTTAGAGCAAGTAAATCAATTAAGGGCAAAGTATTTAGCCCTTGCTGAAACAGAGCAAAGCGAACTATAACCCCGCAAAGCAGTTTATTTCCTAGACGCTATAATTTTTGTTATAATCGCGCGCCCTTGAGGTTGCTATACCTTAGGGCGTGTGAAATCCACAGTCTAAGAGTGAACTATGCTTAAATTTATCGTCAAATTACACCCTGAAATCGCGATCAAGAGTAAATCTGTTCGTAAGCGTTTTACCAAGTTATTAGAAAATAACATTAAGATCGTTTTGCGTCGTGTTGACGAAAAAGTGCAGGTAAGAAACAACTGGGACAATATCTCTGTTGTTAGCTTGCTAGAATCTGAGCAAGTTCGTTTAGATATTATCGATGGCTTAAAACGTATTCCAGGTATCGTACAGTTTATTGAAGTAACAGAAACAGACTTCGACTCAATCGACGATATTTACCAAAAAGCACTTGAACTAATCGGCCACACGATTGCGGGCAAAACCTTCTGTGTGCGTTGTAAACGTTCTGGTAAGCATGATTTCACATCGAGCGATGTAGAGCGCTACGTAGGTGGTGGTTTAAACCAGCATGTTGAAGGTGCGCGCGTTAAATTATCTCACCCTGAAGTGACTGTTCGCTTAGAAGTACGTGATGATAAAGCATACATTGTTACTCAAACTCACTTAGGTATGGCGGGCTTCCCGTTGCCAACACAAGAAGATGTATTATCGCTTATGTCGGGCGGTTTTGACTCTGGTGTTGCAAGCTACCAAATGATCCGTAAAGGTGCACGTACTCACTTCTTGTTCTTTAACTTAGGTGGTGCGGCGCACGAAATCGGTGTTAAGCAGGCAAGTTATTATATCTGGAAACAGTTCAGCTCTACTCACAAAGTGAAGTTTGTTACTGTTGATTTTGAACCTGTTGTTGCTGAGATTTTAGAGAATGTTGAAAACAGCCAAATGGGTGTTGTGCTTAAGCGTATGATGATGCGTGCCGGTAGCCAAGTTGCAGAAAAACTAGGTGTACAAGCATTGGTAACTGGCGAAAGTATTGGTCAGGTATCAAGCCAAACATTGGCAAATCTAAGTGTGATTGACCGTGTGACGGAAACTTTAATCATTCGCCCTTTAATCCAACACGACAAGCAAGATATTATCAATATTGCGCGTCAAATCGGCACAGCAGAGATGGCAGAAAGCATGCCTGAATACTGTGGCGTCATTTCTAAAAAGCCAACAGTTAAAGCTAAAATCAAAACTATTCTTGCCGAAGAAGCTAAGTTTGACTTCGACGTGCTAAATACAGTTGTTGAAAATGCACGTGTGATGGATATTCGTGATATCGACACCGAAGCAAAAGAAGAAGTGAAAGAAGCTGAGTCTGTATCTGATTTACCAGAAGGGGCGGTTGTTGTTGATATTCGCTCACCTGAAGAAGAAGACGCAAACCCACTAGAACTTGAAGGTATTGAAGTTGTACATTTACCTTTCTTCCGCTTAGCGACTAAATTTGGCGACTTACCAAAAGATAAAGAATATTACTTATATTGTGCTAAAGGTGTGATGAGCCAGCTACAAGCGCTGATCTTGCACGAAGAAGGCTTTAGCAACGTAAAAGTGTATCGTCCGTAAGAGATACTGATAAAAGCGCGACATGTTCGCGCTTTTTTAATGTCTGAAATCATTACGAGAACTTTCCCCTTGTAGCTTAACTTTTTATTTTTATCATGCTGAGCATTGCTTGATTATAGGGGGTTTTTATTCCTAACTTAGCGCCTTGCTCGCACACATAACCACAAATTGCATCAATTTCAGATTCTCGATTATGGCTGATGTCTTGTTGCATAGAAGAAAAGTTTTCAGCGGTGGCTGTCATCACAGAGTAGGCTTGATCCAGCGCCTCGCTGAGTTTTACTTTAACTCCTTGTTTATTGGCGACTAGGCACGCTTCACTAAGTAAATTGATTATGCGCGTGTTAAATTGCGGTGCACGTAGCTGGCCATTTTTTACGTTATGAATTGCTGTTAACGGGTTAATGGCAATATTCACTAACAGTTTTTGCCATCGCAATGAGTGAATATCATCGCTCACAGAAAAATGCGGCAAGTAACTAAACTGCTGCTCAAGCTCGTTGAGCCTTTCGCTTGCAGTTGCATTACATGCGCCTAGCACACTTTCACCATTACCTGTATGGTTTACGCTATAAGGCGTTGTTTTAAAACCAGCTAAACGCGTGGTTAAAAACGCTAATCCTTGCGTATTCAAAAGCTGGGCATTAAGTTCATCAACATTACCCATGCCATTATGAGAAATAACGATTTGGCATGTTCTACTGAGATAAGGTTTTATTTGCTTAAAGGCCGCTTGAACTTGAAATGCTTTTACTGTTATTAACACCAAATCAAAGGGCGCTGTATGACCAAGCTCTTTGTGATTAATGAGATGGGCTTTGATAGGGTGTGATTTACCATTGCTTGCTTGATAAAAACGTGTGGTCAGGGTCGGCTTACGGGTCAGTAATGTGATGTCATGTTGTGCAGATAAAAAATGGCTAAACAATAAGCCAATCGCACCATCGCCAACAATTAAAACATTAGCCATTACGTTGCTTTCTACCTAAATGAAAACCAAGTTTTATAGCAAAATAGCTGATGGCACCAATAAAGTCAGCGATAAAGTCACCAACCGAGGCTTGACGGTAAGGCAGCATATCTTGCATAAACTCAATGGCCGCACCATATCCGGCTAACAGTAAAATTTGCACCATAAGTGGTAATTTAAAGGCTTTATCCATCACCAAAGCCAGTACAAAGAAAATACCAAAATGCGCCACTTTATCTACGTGTGGGAAGAGGTTACTCACCCCTTTAATTTCTTTGGCAAACAAAATCGTAAAGCCAATAATGCTGGCTAAAAAGATAACTTGGTAAACACGCCTTGTCACAATAAACCCTAAAAATGCCGAAATTGAATGGCCAGTATATCAAACAATTTTTGCATCGCACCTGAACAAGCCGGATAAAAATAGAAAGAATCGACAAATAAGCGTTATAATTGCCAACCATAAATGAATTTAAAAAAGACTATGTTAGGAGAACCCCATGCCTTCATTTGATATTGTTTCTGAAGTAGAAATGAACGAAGCGCAGAATGCAGTAGATAATGCAAAGCGTGAACTAGAGACACGCTTTGATTTTCGTGGTGTTGATGCATCAATCGAACTAAGTGATAAAGTAATCAAGTTAAAAGCAGAAGCACCGCAACAAGTAATGCAACTTTTTGACATTCTTGCTGCGAAAATTTCAAAGCGTGGCTTAGATGTATCTAGCCTTGAGCTTAAAGATGAATCGCGTAGCGGTAAATACGTAATGCGTGACGTTGCTCTTAAGCAAGGTATCGAAAAAGACGTAGCGAAGAAAATCGTTAAGTTAATCAAAGATTCAAAAATTAAAGTACAAGCTGCTATTCAAGGTGAAGAATTACGTGTAACTGGTAAAAAACGTGATGATTTACAAGAAGCAATGCAAGTTGTTCGTACTGCTGATTTAGGTCAACCATTCCAGTTCAAAAACTTCCGCGATTAATATATAGCTTTAAGTTTTAAGCTATAAGCCTGCAAGTTTCTGAACTTTACAAGGAGCGTATTTTGAGACGAATATTAGATTACAGAGAAAAGATATCTTCTAGCTATTTTCAGCTAGAGGATATTTATGTCAGTAAAAAACAAAACAATAGATCGTAATAAACAGAAAATACACAGGTCCACACAGTACTTATTTTTATCAACAAATACCAAGTTTGTGGGTAAAATGATGACTAAACCAAGACTTTTATTTAAAAGCCTTGGTTTTTTTTGTTTCTAAATTAGAATGCTGGCTTTTCATTTCACTAAGGAGAATGTATTGAAAAAAGTTTTAGTGTTGGCAGGGGCTGTTATTTTATCTGGATGTGCATCAAATAAGTACTCGCAGCCAATGGTTGATGGGCCCAGCGCCAAACTTCGTTTAGCGTCTGTTCCTAGCAATAATAATTTTATCAATGTACCTGAAAAAAGTGAGTGTATTGCTAAAAAAGTAGGGTCAAATAATCACATAGCCACTCTTGGTGTTAAAGCAAACCTCGTAAGAAGTCTCAGCCGTTTAAACATGCCAGCTTATGATACAGAGCTTGGTGACTCGCATCAAAATGAAGTTTATATTCCTGCAGAAAAGCAATTTTCATTTCAATTTAATGGGGTTGGAATTACCGGCTTTTCTCCAGGTCAGAACGATTCAGGTGGTGTGCTGTACTCTTGGTGTAGAAAAATAATAACTTTCATGCCAAAAGAAGATGCTAACTATGAGGCTTTATATGATTACGTTGAGTTGCCTAATGGGAAAGAAACGTGCGGTGTAAAACTGTTTGAAATTGTACTTTCGAATGAAGGTACTTATGAAAAAGTTGAAAGCTCAAACTATAAAGTTGTTGAGAATTACTGTGATTAATATTGAGTATTTTTCTCTAATTTTATAAATGAGATTCAAAAGCCAATCAGCCATGCTGATTGGCTTTTTTACTTTAGGCTTACACCTTAGCACTTAACTTGCAGCTTGAAGCTTTAGACTTAAAACTTTGGTTTAGAAGTGTAGCCGTCCATTGACTTTCCTCCCCAAAATCATCACAATAACGGCCTATTTTCGAGGTGCTTGCTGTATCTTCAGATACGTTTTATTTCAAAGGGTGAAATAGTCGCAAGATAATCGGGAAGTTGGTGCGTTTTCAGGGAGAAAACAATGCCAACACTGCCCCCGCAACGGTAATGTAGATGCCATGCATGTACAGAGTCCGGAGACCGGCCTTGAAGTAACTTACTATTCGCGTGTGCGGTGGGCACAGGCTAGGGGATATCATGCTAAATAAATCTGCGTTAGGCGTAGCGGTTGCTGCTGCGTTGTCTTTTTCTGTATCTGCTGACGAGCAATCAATCGAGCACATCACAGTTTCTGCCAATAAATTCGAACAATCAATTAATGATGTATTAGCCAGTGTTACTGTCATCGACCGCGCTGATATTGAAGCAAGCTATGTTCGTGACTTACCAAGCTTACTAGCCACTCAAGCAGGCTTTCAAATTAATGCCAATGGTGGTTTTGGGCAAAGCTCTGGTGTGTCATTACGTGGTGCAAGTTCTCGTCATACACTTATTTTAATTGATGGTGTACGCACAGGCTCTGCAACACTTGGCTATAAAAGTATTAGCAATATTCCTTTAAACAGTATTGAGCGTGTTGAAGTAATTAAAGGCTCACGTGCAGCTGTATATGGTTCTGATGCGCTAGCTGGTGTGATTAATATCATTACCCGTAAAGCACAAAACACGACCTTAGATGTTACTTTTGGCTCAGACTCTTACCAAGAGTACCAAGTAGCGACAGGTGGTCAGTTTGCAGGTGTTGATGTTGCCGTTAATGCCGGTTATGAAAAAACAGATGGTTTTGATGTTCTGCAAGGCTTAGCGCCAGATGAAGACGGCTACGAGAACAAAAACCTTGGCTTTAATCTTGGTTATCAAAATGAGCAGTTAGGTGAGTTTTTAGCGCAAGCACAATACTCAGAAGGCGAAGCAAAATACGATAGTGCTTATAGCCCTGCAGACAGCACCGTAGAAAAAGGCGAGTTCGAAAATTACCAAGCTTCACTAGGTTGGAAAAAGGCTTTCGAAAAACACAGTCATGCCATTGATATTGCCATATCAAGTGATAGCTCAGATGACTCACGCATTGATTACACGGGTGCAACGGTGGTTGATAAGTTTGAAACTGAGCGTGAGCAAATTGATTACAATGGCCAATACTTTTTCAATCAAGCACTGACTCTTAGTGGCGGTCTGAATTGGTATAAAGATGAAGTGAACACTAACTCAGGTACTTATTTAAAAGACAGCCGTGAAGTATTCGCTGCGTTTGTTGGCGCTTATTATGACGACGAACACGTGCTGGCAAACCTAACCGTTCGCCAAGATGATGATCAGCAGTTTGGTGATGAAACAACTTACACTGCAGCTGTTGGCTATCACTTAAATGACATCGCTACATTCCGCGTAAGTCAAAGCACAGGTTTTAAATCTCCAACATTTAATGACCTATATTACCCGGGCTCAGGTAACCCAGAGTTAAACCCTGAAACATCAGATAACCAAGAGCTTGGCTTATCACTCAATGTGAATGATATCAGCCTTGATATTGCGATTTTCCGCAGCGAAATCGACAACAAAATCGCTTGGGCACCAAATGCATCAGGGCAGTGGATCCCAACTAATATAAACGAAGCTCGCCATGAAGGTGTTGAATTTAGCTTTAAAAACCAAGTGTTTGGCTTTGATCACAGCTTTAACTTTACCTACCTTTCAGCTGAAGATACTGAGACAGGTCAGTCACTAACCTATGTGTCAAATCACAGTGTAAATTGGTCATTAAACAAAGCATGGGGTGATTTTGATGCTGGTATCGATATGCAATACCGTGGTGATCGTGATGGCAAGTTAACGCACTTACCATCGTATACGTTATGGAATTTAGTTGGTCACTACCAAGCGACTGACAACTTAACAGTGTCACTTCGTGTAGAAAACCTATTCGATAAAGAGTACAACGCCGTTGATGCCTATGGTACAGACCTAGATGGAGATTACATCAACGACGAATTTTATTATTACAACACGGCCGAGCGTCGCTTGTTTGTAGGTGCCCGTTATCAGTTCTAATAATAAGGAAAATTATTAGTTCTGCGTTTAAAAGCTCGCTACCTACTTAGCGGGCTTTTTTCATTTAAGTTTAGCTGCGTAATACTGTTCGAACTTTGCAAGCTTTGGGGCAATAAGAATACTGCAATAACCTTGATTTGGGTTTTCATTGTAATAGTCTTGATGGTACTGCTCTGCAGGGTAAAAGTTTGTAAGCGGACTCAGCTCGGTGACAATCGGCTCACGAATTTGCTTTTGTAAAGCATCAATCATGGCTTGAGATTCTGCTTTTTGCTGTTCATTATGATAATAAATAACACTGCGATACTGAGTGCCGACATCATTACCTTGGCGGTTTAATTGTGTGGCATCGTGTAAAGTGAAGAACATTTCAAGCAGGGTGTTATAGCTCACGATACTACTGTCAAAATCGAGCTGAACCACCTCAGCGTGACCCGTTAAGCCAGTACAAATTTGCTGATAACTAGGGTTTTCAATCTCACCGCCTGCATAGCCAGAGCTGACATTAAGCACGCCTTTCACACGTCTAAATGCGGCATCAATACACCAAAAGCAGCCGCCGCCAAAAGTGGCAATTTGTATGTTGTTATCCATATTAAACTCCCTTATCGTTTTGCTGACTATAGCCGAAAAAACAAAACGCCGTAAAGACGGCGTTTTGTATCAATAAAGTGCGTTTTAAATTTCTTCTAACGGCTTGTCTTTTGCTTGTTGTTCTAACTTGCTTTGTAAGTACTCAGGCGACTGAGTATTTCGAGCAAGTGCACTGTATGCTGCAGGTACCACGAATAAGGTAAGTAAGGTTGCAACAATAACACCAGTAAACACCACCACACCAATTACCATGCGGCTTTCTGCACCTGGGCCACTTGCAAGAACTAGCGGTACCGAGCTCATTACTGTGGTCAATGAGGTCATAATAATTGGGCGTAAACGCTGCGTAGCAGCTTGGCTAATCGCTTCGTTAAACTCAACGCCTTTATCGCGCAGTTGGTTGGCGAACTCAACAATCAAGATACCGTTTTTCGCACTTAAACCTATCAGCATTACAATACCAATTTGGCTGTAAATATTAAGAGTAAGTCCGGTGTACCACAAACCAAATAATGCTCCCACTAAACCAAGTGGCACAGTAAGCATGATCACAAATGGGTGAATAAAGCTTTCAAACTGGGCAGCAAGTACCAAAAAGGTGACTGTCAATGCCAGTATGAATACATAGGTCATTGCCGATGCGCCTTCATAGAACAGCTGCGATTCACCCTTGTAGTCGATTGCACCGTCGATGTCGTTTTCTTCTGCTGCAACTTGATTTAAGAAGTTAAGCGCTTCTTCTAGGGTATAACCATCTGCTAAGTTCGCACTTAACGTAATTGCGCGCATACGGTTATAACGGTTTAAACGCGATGCAGTGGCTTCTTCTTTTAAGCTAATTAAGCTATCAAGCGGTACTAATTCGCCACTGCGTGATTTTAAATAGATATTTGAGATATCAGTCGGATTAGCAAAGTCTTCTTTGGTGCCTTTTAAAATCACATCGTATTCTTCACCGCGGTCGATAAAGGTCGTTACGCGGCGTTGGCCTAACATGGTTTCGAGTGTGCGGCCCACATCCGATACAGAAACCCCTAAATCAGCGGCTTTGTTTTTATCAATGTTGATTAAAAACTGCGGGAACGTTTCTTTGTAATCATGATCGATTCTTACCATGCCTGGGTTTTTCTCAGCGCGCTTAATAATACGGTCTCGCCAATCGGCTAGTTGGTCGTAATCGTTACCTTGCAGTACAAATTCAATCGGGCGAGATGAACCACCGCCACCAATACCACGGCGCATAATTGCAAATGCACGCACATCGGTCACTTCAGTCATTTTGCCGCTGATTTCGTCCATTACTTCCCATGTTGAGCGCTTACGCTTATCCCAGTCGGCCATACCAATGATAGCAACACCACCTTGGCCGCCCCAGCCAGGTACACGAACAAGCACTCGGCTTAATTCACCAGATTCAGAGTAAGGCATTAAACGTTCTTCAATTTTTGCCATGTTTGCAGCGTTATTTTCATAACTTGCGCCCTCAGGACCACTCATCATGATAAAGAAAGTACCGCGGTCTTCTTTTGGCGTAAGCTCTGAAGGCACTTTTTGAAACAGCATAAAGCTGGCAACACCAGCCAAAATCATAGTCAGTAGCAAGCTCCATTTACGGCTCATATTTGAAGCCAGCGAGTTACGATAGGCGTTTTCGATTTTGTTAAAGGTTCTATCCATCCACTGGCTAAACTTGCTTTCTTTTTCTGAAGCTTTCAATACTTTAGAGCAAAGCGCTGGAGAAAGTGTTAATGCCGTAATACTAGAGAAGAACACTGCGGCGCTTACTGCCATCGCAAATTCTGTGAATAGGGCACCAATACGGCCATCCATAAACACTAGTGGCACGAACACCGCAATCAGTACGAGGGTGGTGGCAATAATCGCAAAGCCAACTTCACGGGCACCACGAAATGCAGCAAGCAGTGGTGGTTCACCCAGCTCTATACGGCGGTGAATATTCTCAAGCATTACAATCGCATCATCCACTACCAAACCGATAGCAAGCACGAGTGCCAGAAGAGTTAACAAGTTGATTGAGTAACCCATAGCGAGCAAGAACATAAAGCTACCCACTAACGCCACTGGTACGGTTACAGCAGGCACTAGGGTTGCGCGAATATTGCCTAAGAATAGGTAAATAACCAATACAACCAGCGCCATTGAAATCCCAAGGGTTCTATATACTTCATCAATAGACTCTTTGATGAAAATAGATGAGTCATAGCTGTCTTGAATGGTGGTACCTTCTGGCAGGTTACGCTTAATTTTTTCAAGCTCTGCGCGGGCATTATCAACCACGGTTAGGGTATTGGCTTTGGCTTGCTTGACGATACCCAAACCAATCATATTACGGCCATTACCACGGAATAAGCTTTCGTCGTCAGCAGCTTCTAGGTGAACATCAGCCACTTCACCTAAACGTACTAAATAGCCATCATCACCACGTTTGATCACTAAGTTTCTAAAATCTCGCTGATCTTTATAACTACGCGCGGTACGTACTGTAAAATCACGGTCGATAGATTCGATTTCACCGGCGGGTAATTCAACGTTTTCAGTGCGTAAGGTGTTTTCAATATCGCTACTGGTAATACCGCGTGCTGCCATCGCTTTACGGTTTAACCAAATTTTCATGGCGTATTTACGCTCGCCACCCACGCGTACGTTAGAAACACCATCAACAACGGCTAATCGGTCAACAATAAAGCGCTGTGCGTAATCAGATAACTGTAATGAATCCATGGTAGTACTGTTTAGTACGAACCAGGCAATTGGGCTTTCATCACTGTTTGATTTAGAGACCTCTGGTGGGCGAACTTGCTCAGGTAAGCTATCAAGGGCTCGGGCTACACGTTCGCGTACATCGTTTGATGCGGCATCGATATCGCGGCTGATATTAAACTCAATGGTGATGTTTGAGCGGCCATTTCGGCTCGACGAGTTAATACTTTTAATGCCTTCGATACCCGAAATGCGGTTTTCGAGTACTTGGGTGATTTTAGTTTCAATGATCTCTGCGCTGGCGCCGGTGTAATCAGTGCTCACACTAACAATCGGTGTTTCAATATCTGGGTATTCGCGCAGTGGTAGCATAGAAAATGCCACCAAACCAAAGGTAAGTAACAACAGGTTTATTACGATCGCAAAGACCGGGCGTTTAACGCTAGTATCAGTAATTTTCATGGTTTAGCCCTTGATACTTACTTTGCTGCCAGTACGGATCTTAATGATGCCTTCAGTCACGACTTGCTGACCATTTTCAAGGCCTTTATCAATAGCTACCCAGCCATTGTGACGACCCGCTACATGTACTTCGACTTTGTTAGCAACGCCATCTTCAATTTGGAACACGTAGTGTTTGTCTTGCTGAGGAATGACGGCTTTCTCTGGTACCATTAGCGCTTGGTTTGAGCTTAACTCTAATGCTGTATTTAACAGCATGCCTGGGCGTAATAGGCCTTTTTCATTGATAAAGCTTGCTGTCACTTCAACGCTACGAGTGACTGAATCGATACGCGAGCTAATGTGGGTCACTTTACCGTTGAAGGTTTTTTCTGGGTAAGCATCATTTTGCGTCATCACTTTCATACCCAGTTGTAACTGCGCTAGGTATTTTTCTGGCACTTTAAAGTCGACTTTAATGATACTGATATCATCAAGGGTGGTGATGTTTGTAGTATTGCTAACATAAGTACCAATTGAAATCTCGCGCTTGCCAAGTAAGCCAGAAAACGGTGCTTTAATTGTCATTTCTGCCAGCTTGGTTTTGGCGCTCTCAAGCTGCGCCTCGGTTGCATCAACACGTGAAAGCTGCTCTTCTAGTAAAGATTTAGCCGTTGATTGTGAGCGTGATAGCTCAGTGAGACGATCAAGTTGACGGCGCTCTTCGCGTAAATTAATGCTTAGCTCTTTAACTGCTAATTCTTCTTCTTGAGACTGTAACTGAACCAGTTTTTGACCTTTACTGACTAAGTCGCCATCATTGAAAAATATATCTGTAACATAATCGTTTTGCGCACTGCGAATATAGATCGCTTGGTTAGCACGAGCGCTACCTATTGCTTCTATGAGCACAGCATTTTCTTCAGATGTGACAGTGTGAGCTGTTACTTGAGTTGCAGCGCCTGAGAAGTTGCTCTGCTCACCTTGGCTCGAAGGAAGGTATAAGTAAATGCATAACCCTAGAAAAAGGGTAATAATAAAAGGGAATAGTGCCTTACCAGATTGTGTAGAGTACATCGTCGTGTTACCAGAAATTTAGTTGAGTGTAGTGTACAAAATTAGTACGTGCCACGTATGTCAGGTATCTCATAAATTTGTGCATTTAGCGTAAAAGTGAAAAGTTATGCTAATTTGTTCCTTTATTGTGACAAATTAAGAAAGGTTTAGAATGAGTAAAGCACCAAAGTGTAATTATTGTTTAACGCTCAGAAAAATAATATTGGTCACAATTGTGATGTTTATTTTTTACTTCTCTGTTTATGGATAAAAATCTTCCTGCACTAAAAGTGCGTGCTCAATCATCTCGCCATGGCAGTGAGTTTTTAATTGTTGGCGGAATTGGGTTAATCATTATTATGCTGGTTAACTTATTGAGACCCGGTGAAATTAGCATTGTTGAGATTTTTTTAGCCACAACCTGCATAGCGGCAATTTTTATTGGCTTTTTAAAAACTCAAGAACCATACTTTAGCTTAACTTTTACTCAGAATTTGCTTATTTATCATCATAAGATTGGGAATTGGCAGTTAAATCGTGCTAATTTTCATCATAGTGGTATACCAAAAGTGGAACAGGGCTTAGAATACCTTGAGTTAAATGCAGTTGGTATTAAACTCAATAACATAGATGAATTTTTAACACAGATTCACCCAAGAATTGCCGGACGATTACTTATCGAGCAACGTCATTTATTTATGCAAGTCATTCAAAAGTATTGCAAAAATGGTGATTGCCCATCAGAATGGTTAATGGAAGAGACGGACTACACGGCCCCTAGTGGTCAGATTTATAAAGGATTGATTGCCATGTTTGCCAATCGTACGCAACATTTAAGGCAGTTGACAGGATACGATTTACTATTACCTGCCAATGTTCTTGATGTTGATATTTGGCAATTCAGTGCTGATTTGAATCGTTGGAAACTGAACCCTAAAGAGTTTTTAGAGACTCGCTTACAGAAAAGTAAGCTATAGGCGGCAGTTATGTAGTAGGAAAAGACTATGAGTCAAGAACGTTCTTTTATTAAAAGCGGTCGAAACACAATTATACATAAAGATAAGAAACTCGATTTAGTGGTTGTGAATGGTGAGAACCATCCGCGCATTAAAGTTACTCAAAATGGTTTAGAGCCGTTTAAAGAAGACCTGCCAAAAAATCGTCGCGAGGCTAAAGAGCGTTATTTAGAAATGGTGTATGTATCAAGCCCAGATGTATTTGCAGAAGAAAAACGTTTGTTGTTTATCCAAGCCCTAGATGGCAGAGAATACAAAGTTGATTACAGTAAAATAGGCACCAAGCTCTTCGTACGTATCCACCAAGAAAGTTATTTATAACCCCAAGTTTGGCATTTTAATTGCTAGTTGTTAGTTTATTTGGCAGCCGGTTATTGCCGGCTTTGTATTTTAAGGTGGTATTCATGAGATTAGTGCCTCTTAGCCTAATAGCATTAACAACATTAACAGCTTGTGGTGGTGGCGGTTCGAGTGATTCGAATACAATCGCAGCGACAGTTAATGCTGGTTCAGATCAACAAATTATTGAAAAAAGTGAATTTACTGTCTCAGCTAAAGGCTCTCCTGCAGATGGTACCTTTACCTGGGAGCGTGTCAGTGGCCCCGCAGTAGAAGGTTTTCCTGCCGAAGGTGCTGAACAAACCATTACAGCTCCTGATATTAAACTTAACTCAGAACTTGTTTTAAAAGTAAATTACCAAACCGACGATGGGCAACTTGTTTCCGATCAGGTCAGTATTTTTATTACCTCGAATAATCAACTGCCAGTTGCAGTGATCACCCAAACTGCGCCAGAAGAGTTACCGTCAAAATATAATGATGTGATCACATTAAGTGGCGAAGAATCTGCTGATATAGATGAAAACGGTACAGTTGACAGTTATTTATGGACTCAACTTGATGGCCCTGATTTAACGGCTGACAACTACAACAACCAAACCATTAGCTTTACTCACCCACTACTTGAATCAAATACAGCGATGACATGGCGTTTAACTGTAACGGATGATGAAGGTGGCTCAGCAAGTACAGAGGCGTCGTTCACCTTAAACAAAACGGTTGAGGTAATTATTGCTGATGCAGGTGTTGATCAGCAGGTTATCGAGTTTGATACCGTAACCCTTGATGCCAGCAATAGTGAAATTGTGACGGCAACAAAATCATGTTTTTGGCAGCAATTAACAGGCGAAACCGTGACCTTGGCAAACCAGAACCAATGTATCACGACGTTTGTAGCCCCTGATGTTGATACCGATTCAGAGCTTAGTTTTGAAGTTACCGTGACAGACAGTAAATCGCGTAGCGACACAGATACAGTGATTATTGATATTAGCCCAAAACCACTGGGGTTAATTAACGATACCGGGATGAGTGATTGCTACAACAATTCGCAAAAAATTAACTGTGACAGCGAAGACTTCCCAAGCCAAGACGCAGATATAGGTCGTGACAGCGTCGCAAATCAGCTCGATAAAGTCGGCCTAGGTGATTTGGCATTTGATTTTACTAAGATGAATGAGTTTGCTGACGAACTTCCAGATGATGCGACTAGCTTTAGTTGCGTACGCGATAATGTAACTGGGCTTATTTGGGAAGTAAAAGAAGCAAGTTCAACATTGCCACCGGCAACCTCCGAGCGTGCAGCATCAAATCATTATACTTGGTATTTAAATGGTTCAAGCGGTGTGCAAACGGGTAGTATACAAGGGGCTGCGGGCTCTACCTGTCCAAGCACCAGTGACTGTGGCCTACAAACTTACATTAATGATGTGAACAGCAGCGACTTTTGCGGTGGTACAAACTGGCGTGTGCCAACTTACACGGAATTATTAGGGTTATTAGATTATGCCAAGCAAGGTGAGTCTACGTTACTTAACAGTGACTTCTTCCCAAATCAACCAAGTGATACTCAGTTAAGCACTGGTAGCAGTTCATTTATGCCTTATTGGACTTCGCAAACCGCGGCAGACGGTACAAGTTTATCGCAAGCTTATATTATCGATATGAGTAGTGCTAATGATTTAGCCTATCCGAAAAGTAACACCGCCTTTGTGCGCTTAGTTAGAACGCCAGGAGAGTAATATGCGAAAGTTACCATTAATTACAGCACTTACAGTTATTGCTCTTCAATCGGGTTATGCCGCTGCGCAAGTATGTTATAGCGCTGTCAATGAAACGACTCCTGATAGCCGCTTTGTTATTAACGAAGATGGCACAGTGAGCGACAGCGAAACAGGTCTAATGTGGCAACGTTGTACGTTTGGTCAAAGCTACAACGCTGAAACGGATACGTGTGAAGGTAATAGTCAGCAGCTTACTTGGGGCGAAGCTTTACGCGGGGCTGAAAATGCAACCTTTGCTGATTACAGCGATTGGCATGTGCCAAATGTTAAAGAGTTAGCCAGTATTTTAGAGCATAGTTGTGTGCAGCCTAGCATTAACGAAAACGCATTTTTATCGACTAAGCTGCAAAACTACTGGAGTAGCACTTCAGGGATCAGTCGCACTGATCTAGCTTGGGTGTATCAATTTGATAAAGGCATCAACAGTCTTCACGCAAAAACGTCCGATGTTTATTTGCGTTTAGTGCGCTACGAAAAGTAACCTTTAATAATCTTTAACCGCGCTTGCTCAAGCGCGGTTTTTATTTCTGCGCCTTTAATACCTTGCGCAATAAACTGTTGCGGGTTAACAGCTCGTGCTTGGGTGGCTGCGTTTTTGAGAGAGTCATAACAAACTACAGGCTGTTGGTGACTAACTTCTAATGTTTTGAGTACTTGCTCAAAACGTTCAGGGCGACGCCATAAATCAAGTTGATTAAAGCAAGCAAAAACGGTCTCGCTAGTCGGCTTTTCTGCACTTAAACTTGTTTGATGAGTTTGGCTAAACAGCGCTAAATCGCGCACTTCATTAGGTAAGCGTATGTTGCTAGCTATCGCTTTTATCTCATTGCTTGAAAGCGCTAAGGTAACTTGGCTGAATAATAACGCAGTGTCACTAATTTGTTGTTCATTCGCATAGGCAAAGCGAGCTTGTAAGGTACGGTAAAGCTCATCACACCATTTACTTTCAAGCTCAGGGCTAATTACATACAGACCATGGATGCTGGCAAGTACATTCAGAAACTCGCTAAATGCGCCATCACTGAGGGATTTTTCGCATTCTAACCAAACGCGTTCAGCAGTTAGCGTGTTCAGTTCACCGGCTTTAACCATCTCGGTCAATAGTGACTGGGTTTCTGGCGCAATAGTAAAACCTAGGTAATGATAACGAGCAGCAAAGCGGGCTACTCGCAATATGCGTAGAGGGTCTTCACTAAAGGCATCTGAGACATGGCGTAAGACACGATTTTCAAGATCCTGCTGGCCAGAGAATGGGTCAACTAAGCTGCCATCTTGGGCTTGTGCTATGGCGTTTACGGTGAGATCTCGACGAACTAAGTCTTGCTCTAATGTGACATCCGGCGCGAAATCACAAATGAAGCCAGTGTAACCTTGACCTTGTTTTCGCTCGGTGCGCGCCAGCGCATATTCTTCTTTACTTTGTGGGTGTAAAAATACCGGAAAATCTTTACCAACTTGTTGATAACCTTGGCTGATCAGTTGTTCTGGCGTGGCACCAACTACCACATAGTCGCGTTCTTTAACGTCACGACCAAGTAGGGCGTCTCTGACTGCGCCACCGACTAAATAAACCTGCATAAAACACCTATAATTTTACCTTTTCGCTATTTTACGTTATTTAACCAATAAAATGTAAACAAGGTTTTAAGTAGCGATGTTTTTTGCCATTATAGACCGTGATTTTAAACGCAAGGAATAACACGGTGTATTTAAGCTATTTTGGCTTGTCAGAAAAACCCTTTTCGATTGCCCCAAATCCTGAGTATTTATTTCTTAGTGAGCGCCACAAAGAGGCATTAGCGCACCTTACCTATGGATTAGGTGAAGCGGGAGGCTTCGTATTATTAACAGGCGAAGTGGGTACAGGTAAAACAACACTAACAAGAAGCCTGCAAGAGCAGTTACCTGAAAACACGCAAGTGGCACAAATTCATAACCCAGCTTTGTCACAGCTTGAGCTGCTTGCCAGTATTTGTGACGAATTAAAGATTGAGTATGACAGCGCGAATGCGACTCTGAAGACACTTACTGATGTGATTAAAAAGCACCTTGAGGCAAATAATCAAGCGGGCGGTCATACCATTTTAATTATTGATGAAGCTCAATTACTCGCTCCTGATGTGCTAGAGCAATTGCGCCTGTTAACCAATATCGAAACAGATCATAAAAAGCTACTGCAAATTGTGTTAGTAGGGCAACCTGAACTGCAAGAGTTATTAAAACGCACTGAATTAAGGCAGCTTGCCCAGCGCATTACGGCTCGTTATCACTTATTGCCACTTACTGAAGGGCAGGTGTTTGCCTATGTTAAGCATCGTTTATTTAAAGCGGGGACAGAGCAAGCATTGTTCTCAGGGGATGCGTTAAAAGCGATTTATCAGGTTACTCAAGGGGTGCCGAGATTAATCAATTTGTTGTGTGAGCGGTGCCTCGTTGGTGCATTTTCACAGCAAAAGCTAAGTATCGACAGTGAGCTTGTAATGCTCTCTGCTGCTGAGGCTCTTCCTCCAACCAGTACCCCTGTTGCAACAGTAACAAATAAAGAGCCGAGTTATGTTTGGCTTTACCCAGTTTCATTTTTAGCCGTATTAGGAATGGGTATTGGTTTATCCTACCTAATATAACGAGTGTTCATTTATGTCCTTATTATTAGATGCAATTAAACAGTCTGATCAGCATGCACAAACTGCTGTAGATCATGACCAAGCCGCTCTTGCGCTCAAACAACAGCAAGAATTAACGCGCTATCGCCGTTTGGCCTTTTCATTTGGCCTATTACTGGCGGCGATATTAACCCTTATGGCAGGTTTTTCGATTGGTAAATGGTTACAGCAAACTAAAGTTGCTGAGCAGCCAAAGGTTGTTAATAACAGTAATGAAGCCGCAGAAAGCGTTGCGACTGAAGTTGAGGCAAACCCTGAAACACAACAACCAACGATGCAACAGCAAGTAGCACAAAGCCAAACCCCGCAAGTGACCAATAACTCAGGGCAATCACCTGCCATGCCACAAGGGCAAGTGCATCAATCTGTACCGCAACAAATGATGCAGCAGACTCCAGTGCAAGGTCAGCAATATCAGTGGGTGCAAGTTCCGGTAAATTCAGCCCCTGTGTATGCTAATCAAGGTTATCAAGTTCAGCCTCAGTACCAGCAGCAAGCTATGTATCAAAATCAGCCCGTGTATCAATCACAGCCACAGTTTTCGCAGCCAATGCAGCAAATCAATCCGCAGCAAATGAGCAGTAATGGCATTGATTTAAGTAAATATAAGGTGCTAGGCAAGCCGCTTGATGGTCAGCCAAGTCAACCAGCTTCTCAACCATCAACAAATGATGAATTAAGAGATGTGCCAGATACATTGAAAGATGCCTTTGCTAAAGCGGTTGAAGATGTTGATAACAAACATAGTGTTGATATTACCCGTAGCACTAAAAACACGTCTTATGCAGAGCCTATTGAGCTCTTGCCTGACGCATTACAAAGCCTTATTCCTACCATTAAATACCAAGCGCATATTTATGCTTCAGAAACATCGAAGCGCTGGATCAAGTTAAATGGTCGAGAGTTATATGAAGGCGATAACATCGGCGTGTTATCAGTAATTGAAATTACCCCAGAGCAGAGCTTATTAAGTTACGATGGCTATGAGTTTACCTTAAAAGCATTACAAGACTGGCCTGAATAGCCAGTCCTGAGCTTAAGGGATTAAGGTAAAATTGAGTTCTTAAAAAAGCGGATCAGGTCGATGTTGAACTCAGTCGGCCTGATGGCGGCTTCTAAACTGTCGTGACAGCGACTATTTGCTAAGTTTATATCCTGTATTTCGGTATAGCGTGCATGTTTAGCGTTATAGAACACTTTAACTTGAGGTTTTAAAGGGCTAGTAGGGTTACTGTGAGTGACCACACCTAATTTTTGGCTTTCAAGTTTCACTAAGGTGCCGACTGGGTGAACACCGATGCACTGAATAAACTTAGTGACTAGGTCTCCGTCAAAGCTATCGGGGCAGCCATCTTTAAGTATCTTAAATGCCTTAATTGGCTCCATACCAGCTTTATAGACCCGCTCTGCGGTTAATGCATCATAAACATCAACAATCGAAGCCATACGTACGTACAAGCTAATCTCTTCAGCACTTTTACCAAATGGGTAGCCACTGCCGTCTAAGCGTTCGTGATGGAAGCCTGCTATATCAACAGCAATTCCGCTCAAGCCTGCTTGTTCTAAAATTTCTTTACTAAAACGAGCATGGTCTTGAATAGTTTGGTATTCGGCATCGGTTAATTTTCCGGGTTTATTGAGTATTTCATCGGGAATATTTATTTTTCCAATATCGTGCAGTAAAGCACCGGTCGCAAGCTCCTCAATAATGGTTTTTTCGATACCTAAGTGTTTAGCAAAGATACTAATTAAAATCGAAACATTGATTGAATGTTCAAGTAGATAAGTATCTTTGTCACGCATACGGGTGATACAAGCAAGCGCATCTTGGTTACGAAAAACCGAGTCAATAAATCCAGTCGCGAGCTCTTGAAAAGGGGCAATATCAATTTTGTTGCCATTACGAATATCGTCAAAGGCTTTACTTTGTAATGATCTTGCTTCGTTATATAAGTTATTGGCTTTAGTCATTTCTGCCGACACACTGTGAGTGGTGTGCCAAGGATCGAAAGCGGCAGCGTCTCCTACTGGTTGCGGATTGTGTTGCTGCTCAACCACTTTATTGTCACTGTCTAAGGTCAGTGTTTTGTCTGGATCGATCGAAATTTCTAATATGCCAGCTTTGATCAGCTTGTCTATACTTCCCTGTGTTTTAACCCAACCTTGGTTTTTTATACGGATCTTGCCTGTTTGTTTTGTCACGCTCTGTACAAACATGCCCGGCTTAAGTTGATTGATAGGAAGTGTTTTCAAGACCTTTACTTCTAAACGACTACAATAATATAAAATTAGCAGAAAGTTCGTGTATCAGTAAATAATAATAGTAAAAAGGAGGGGTTTTTATGGCTGTAAACAAAAAGCCCTCGACTAGCGAGGGCTTTCTCATTTAGTTATTGCAATACAACTTACTCGTCGTCTTCAACCAAGGTCATTAGTGATGTGTTACCACCTGATGCGGTTGTATCAACGCTGATTGTTTTCTCAGTCAGTAAGCGCTTGATTAGCGTGTCGTAGTACTCAGAGCTGATCACTGGCAGGATTGCACCTTTACGTTGTGCTAGCTGCTGGCTAAAGTAGCCTAAACGTGATGAACGAGCCGCAACAACCGCACCTGCAAGGTGAGGGTGCGCTAAGATAGCTTGTAACTGATTAGGTTTAGCAACTTGGAATACACCTTCAGCGATACCTGTAGAGATAAACTTGTCTCTGAATGCAACCGCTTCGTCAAAGAATAACTCAGAAGCAACCGTGATTACCGTGTTACCTGCAGCAAGTGCTGTGATAATCGAAATTGCCCAGAAGTTAAATGACGTACTCTTATCTGCATAACAAACCACACAACCACGAGGCTCTAAGTGAAGTGTGTTTGACTCACCCGTTGGCCCAGGCAACACAGTGTGCTTACGCATGTGTTTTTCAAGACGGTTAAGTTGCGCACGTGCATCAGCTAGCGTTAATGCTAAGTCATCGGCAAGCTCGTCAATAATTTCTACAGTCGCTACTTTTGCAAGTAATTGACGTACAGCAGAAACTCGGTCATTTAGTGGTGTCGCACGCCAGATCTTCTCATCGCGTAATGAGTTATCCATTAGCTTAGCAACTTGCTCAGCTGCACCTGAATAGTGGTGAGTATCTAACTCATCAGGTGTTAGGTTAGTCATTTGTACGTTATCTGGTGATGCTTTTTCTTTCACTAGACGTTGTAGGTAGTTAGGGCCACCCGCTTTAGGACCAGTACCAGATAAACCACGGCCACCGAAAGGTTGTACGCCAACAATCGCACCGATCATATTACGGTTGATGTAAACGTTACCCGCACGTGACATTTTCGCTAGGTACTCACAGCGCTCTTCGATACGTGAATGCACACCCATCGTTAAGCCAAAGCCCGTGCCATTGATTTGGTCAATCACGTTATCAAGCTCTGTGCCTTTAAAGCGGATGATATGTACACAAGGACCAAATACTTCGCGCTTAAGTACAGATAAATCTTTGATTTCGTATAAACGAGGCGCAAAGAAGTAAGCACCATTTTCACTGTTATCAGGAATAGCACACTCATAGTGAAGTGTTGCATTACCTTTTAAGTATTCAACGTGGTCACTTAAGTTTTTAAGTGCTTTTTCGTCGATAACCGGGCCGATATCTGTTGAAAGTAATGAAGGGTCGCCAACGTGAAGTTCTTTTAAAGCGCCTTTGATCATCTCAATGATGCCATCGGCAACGTCTTCTTGTAAGAATAATACACGTAGTGCAGAACAGCGTTGACCAGCACTTTGGAAACCTGAACTGATTACATCATCAACAACTTGCTCTGGTAGAGCAGTTGAGTCAACGATCATACAGTTTTGACCACCCGTTTCAGCAATAAGCGGTACTTGAATATCATTACGCGCAGCCAATGTTTGCGAAATAACAGTACCGGTTTCTGTAGAACCTGTGAACATAACTGCTTGAATACGCTCATCAGGAACGATGGTTTTACCTACTTCGCTACCACGAGCAATAACAGGTTGTACAACGTGCTCTGGTAAGCCAACAGATAGCATAAGTTCAATGGTACGAAGTGCAATTAAGCTTGTTTGCTCAGCAGGTTTAGCAATAACTGTGTTACCTGTCACGATTGCCGCAGCAATTTGACCTAGGAAGATTGCAAGTGGGAAGTTCCATGGGCTGATACATAAGATCACACCACGTGCTTCAAAACGCTCGTCTTCAGAAAGTTCCTCTGCGCGTGCAGCGTAGTAGCGGCAGAAATCCACTGCTTCACGAACTTCATCGATACCATCTTGAGTTACTTTACCCGCTTCTTTGATACACAGTGCCACTAACTCATCGTGGTGACGCTCTAAGATATCAGCAACACGGCGTAATAAGTTTGCGCGCTCTTTTACTGGCGTTTGTGACCATGACTCAAATGCTTTTTCTGCATTTTCTAAAAGTGCAGTCATTTCGTCTGAAGATTGTAGCTTCACATGACCAATGATTTCTTTGTGATTCGCAGGGTTCTTCACCGGAAGAGAGCCTTCTGGCACATCGCTTAATTCAATGCGGTGCTCAGCAAACCAGGTATCAAGGTTTTCTTTAAATGGTGTGATTACGTTGATATCAGTTAAGTCCATGCCTTTTGAATTAGCACGTTCTTCACCGTATAAATCAATTGGCATCTTGATTTGCGTGTTGTACTTGTTACGTAAACCTTGCAGTGTTTCTACAGGGTCAGGTAACAGTGATTCAACAGGCTTAGTGGTATCAACAATCGCATTTACGAATGATGAGTTAGCACCGTTTTCTAATAAACGACGTACTAAGTAGGCAAGTAAGTCTTCATGTTGACCTACAGGCGCGTAAACACGACATTGAATTTTTTCTTGGCTTACGATTTGGTCGAATAACGACTCACCCATACCGTGTAGGCGTTGGAATTCAAAACCTTCGTTATCACCTTTTGCAACTTCTAAGATTGTTGCTGCAGTGTAGGCGTTGTGTGTAGCAAATTGCGGGTACAATACATCACGTGCTTCAAGTAGTTTGATAGCACAGGCTTTGTAAGAAACGTCTGTGGTCGCTTTACGCGTGAATACAGGGTAGTGATCTAAACCATCTTGTTGAGTGGTTTTGATTTCTGTATCCCAGTATGCGCCTTTTACAAGACGAACCATTAGTTTACGACCAACGCGACGAGCTAGCTCTGCAACCCATTCAACCACAAAAATAGCGCGTTTTTGGTATGCTTGAACTGCTAAACCAAAGCCGTTCCAGTTACCTAAATCGTCATCACTGAATACTGCTTCAATAACATCTAAAGAGATATCTAAGCGGTCAGCTTCTTCAGCATCAACAGTAAAGCCGATATCGTAGCTTTTCGCTGCAAGTGCAAGTTCTTTTAACTTAGGTACGATTTCAGCAATAACACGTTCACGATGTGTGAACTCATAGCGTGGGTGAATCGCAGAAATTTTAACTGAGATACCAGGGCTCTTGATTGGACCACGGCCATTTGCTGCTTTACCAATTGCATGGATAGCTGTCATGTAGCTGTTGAAGTAACGCTCTGCATCTTTCATTGTGCGTGCGCCTTCACCTAGCATATCGTATGAGTATACGTAGCCTTTTTGCTCTTTATCGGCTGCACGTTCAATCGCTTCGTTGATAGTACGACCCATAACGAATTGTTTACCCATGATCTTCATCGCGAAGTTCACAGATTTACGAATAACAGGCTCACCTAAACGACCAATTGTTTTTTTAAGAACACCGAATTGCTGCTCTTTTGATTTGTCGCTGTAGTTAACCATTTTACCGGTTACTAACAGACCCCAAGAAGAGGCGTTTACAAATAAAGAATCGCTGCTACCTAAATGCGAGCTCCAGTCACCTTTAGCAAGTTTGTCACGAATTAGTGACTCTTGCGTTGCTTTATCTGGAACACGTAATAGTGCTTCTGCAAGACACATTAATACAACGCCTTCTTCACTCGAAAGTGAGAATTCATTTAGTAATGCATCTACACCGCTTTGACCATCCTGATCGCGACGGATATTTAAAACCATTTGACGAGCACGTTCCCACGCTCGGCTACGCGCTTTCACGCCTACTTCAGCCAAAGGCAAAATATGATCAATAACCGCATTTTCGTCAATACGGTAGAAATCACGGATCTTTTGTCTAATTGGACATTCAGTTGTCAAATCGCCATTAAATAGCATATGTAACCCTCTGGTATGTGGAGTCTAGAAATGAACTTATTGCATTTCTTACCATTGATATAATTCGTGCATTCTAATTAAAATCCAGCAGAATATGCTGGTTAAATTTTTCGATTTACGATAATTTACAGGGCATACCGTTAACTTAGCCGCATAAAATTCTGTTATGACCAGTCCGAATAGATTACGCATGTTAGATCGCATCGATTTAGCAATTTTAGACGCTCTGCAAAAAAATGGCAGAATATCGAACGTAAACCTCGCAAAACAGGTAAATCTGAGCCCAAGCCCGTGTCTAGATCGTGTAAAACGTTTAGAGCAAGAAGGCTACATCGAAGGCTATTACGCAAAGCTTAGCGAAGCAAAACTTAACCAGAGCTTGTTAGCACATGTACAGGTCTCGTTGGTGACCTCGAATACATCGGTATTTAAAGTGTTTCGCGAATATATATTGAATATTCCGCAAGTGGTTGAATGCGACATGGTCGCTGGTGGCTATGACTACCTATTAAAAGTACGGGTCTCAGATATGGATGAGTATCGCCAAGTACTGGGTGATTTAGTAGATATTCCCGGAGTGGGTACGCATCACACCTATATGGTGATCGAAAAAATAAAACAGGACACAGGCCTTAGATTCGATATTTAACGTAAGGAAACCGAGTGGTTTCCTATCTTTCTGTCGCACTGAACGAACGGCGCTACATTTTATACAACTAACCTAATTGATATTAATTTTTGATAGTTTTGCTTTGAGTGTTGCCAGCATCGAATCGACAGAACTGTCTTCCTGATTAAGCCCTTCCATGAGCGTCATAAAATAAATGTCAATAATGATATCTGCATCTAAAGCGGTTGCTTCATTGTCATTGATCAGGCGCTTTTTGAATGCTTTAAGCTGCGGTTCAAGCTCGTTCTGTTGCCACATAATTTCTTTAAATAACTCTCGGCTAAACTCCTTTTTTGCAAGGTAAAACTCATAAAGAAAACAAGCGTAATGGTACATTCTATCTGTCGCTGTAGTACTCGAATCTGAGTGTTTAGCGCGGCTTAGAATGTCTTCTAGTTCACTCTCAAAACTGTATTTAAGAATCTCAACTTTAGTCGCAAAGTGACTAAATACTGTGCCATTGGCGACATTAGCTGCTCTTGCAATATCTCGTGTGCTGGTCTGGTGGTAGCCGAGCTCTGAAAAAAGCTGCCATGAGGCTGTAAGTATCTGTTGTTTTGTTTGCTCTTTTTTGGTCACTGAACACTCCAATTTTTATGCTATTTAACCAGAAATTAAAAAAAACTCAATCAAAGGTGTTGTAAATTGAGCGTGCTCAATATTAAAATGAGCGCGCTCAATTAAATGGATGGTTGCACTATGAATAAATTAAAACGCTTAATTGGTTATGTATTATTCGTACCTGGTATTTGCTTTTATAGCTTTATCTTAGGCCCTCTGCTTATTGCAGTGCTATTGCCTGGAGGCTTGATATTGTTATTGCTTATCTTAGGTTACAAAGAGGGGTTTTTAGTGTTAAAGCAAGAAGTGTTTAATACTCTTAGACAAAAATGCTCTTGAGTAAAAAGTGGATAAGTTTAAAAAATAAACCCTGCAAAATGCAGGGTTTATTTTTGTCAAAATGAGGAGGAGGTTTATGCCCAGCCGTCGTAACGTTTACGACGAGATAACACCACGGTTAGGATAATACCAAGTAGTAAGCCGATGAACGCAATTGCGCCGCCATAAGTTAATAACTGACGTTTCTCTTTGGCACTGGCTGTTTGCTTAGCGTTACGCTCAGACTCAATGGTACTTTTAAGTGCTTCAATTTGCTTGCTAAGCACTAGGTTTTGCTCTGTTAGTGATTTGTTCTGCTCTTGTAGTTGTGGTAGTTCAATTTCAGCTTGACGAAGCTGTTCTTGCATTACCGTCATGTCGTTATTCAGCGCTTGAAACTGTTGTTGAATACCTGCGTTTTCAGTAACAAATTTTGACTCTACCCAACCTTCACGATCTTTATCATCACGAATTTTAAAGTAGCCATTATCTTCACCCGACAATAACACTATTTGTGTACCTGCATCGACTGAACCTAAAATGCGGTAGTTTTTGCTTGGACCTGAGTGCATAAAGGTGTAAAGGTTATCGACTATGTAGGCGGTGTTTTGGCTGTCGCTGCTTGGTGCTTCTTCTGCGTAGCTAATAAAAGAGGTGGCCGCAAGGAGCAACCCAAAAATACACTGTTTTAACATCAATCTACCTTGTTAATGTGATCTTGCCTATAAGTGGCTAAATTTATAATTTCTTTATGTATAGAGATAGTAGGGATTTCAACTATTAATAGCAAGGCTGATATTGTAATCCGTGCGTGGGCTTAACCGCAAAAAACAGGAAAAAATTTGCATTAACAGTCTGCTTTGTTTATTTTGATCACTTATTTATTTTAAATGTACTCCGCAAAGCGAATGGATACTGAGATAGAACTGAAGTTTTTGGTGTCAGATGCCGTTGTTCCACTGATCCCCGCATTAATTACCCAATTTGCAAAAACCGTTACCAATAAACCGTCACGCAACTTACAAAATGCTTATTACGATACGCCAAGCCGAGAATTACGTGCTTTAGATATTGGCCTTCGTACTCGCTGTTGTGATGGTGAGTGTGAGCAAACCATCAAGCTTGCTGGCGAAGTGGTTGGTGGCTTACATCAGCGCCCTGAATACAATTTGCCACTGTCAGGTAATCGCCCTGATTTACTTGCATTTGATGCTGCTATTTGGCCGCATGGTATGCAAGTGCCTGCCATCGCAGAAAACCTATACCCAATTTTTAGCACTAACTTTATACGCCGTACTTGGTTACTCGAAACCGAAAATGGCGCAAAAATTGAAGTGGTATTAGATAAAGGTGAAGTGGCGGCATCGGGCCAAGTTGAGCCAATCTCTGAACTTGAAATCGAACTGATTGAAGGTAGTCGCAATGAGTTGTTTGCTTTGGCAGATAAACTGGTAAGTGAAAGCCATGTTCGCTTAGGGCTTTATTCTAAAGCTGCTCGAGGTTATCGTCTTGCAGATGACAAACCATTAAAAGCAAGCAAATCAATTGGCTTTGTGCCACTAAAACGTGGTGCAACCCAAGAACAAGCCTTAGTAGAAAGCATTAACTACGCGATTCGCTTTGTACAAAAACATGAAGCCTGCTACTTCATAAAACCAAGCTTAAAAACCCTTAAGCGTGTCACCGACGGTATTCGTTTAATTCGCCATACATTTTGGCTGTTTGACGATATTGTTAGTAAAGACGATACCGACTCATTACGTACAGAATTAAAGTGGTTATTAAGCGAATTAGCATGGGTTGAAAATGCTATTCAGCTAAAAACCTACACATCTAAGCGCCACGCGTACTACAAAAAAATCAACAGTGCGCCTGAGCTCACTCAAGTTATTAATGACTTAAAAGAGTTGCAGCCAAGCATTGAAGATATCGAAAAACTTTTCCATAGCACCCGATACAATCGCTTATTATTACAGTTAACAACCTGGTTGATTGAAAAACAATGGCGTAAGTCATGGGGGCAAACTGAGTTTCAAGCTGCTGAAAAACCTGTTGCCGATATTGCTAAGCGTTTATTTGCTAAAGATTGGCACGATATGCACGAACTTATTCCTGAGCAGCAAGTGTTTACAGATAAAGACTATTTGGCACTGCGCACCCGCCTTGAAAACTCATTACTCAGCGGCAACTGCTTAGGCGCTTTGTTCGATAAAGAAGATCGAAACGAGTTTCGTATGCCGTGGGTTGATATCTCTCATGGTATTTATGAGTTAAGCACCCTTGAGTACTTAAAGCAGTTATGTGCAGGGCAAGACGACTTAGAGCTAACAAAAATTCAATCATGGCTTGATCAAAAGTCAGAGTTTTTGGTCAGTGCAATGGAGCAAAGTCGCCACGCGTCATTTAATACAGACCCTTATTGGTTTTAAATAAATGCGCTTGTGCCTATGGGTAGGGTTAGCATGTTTGAGTCTCTCGGCAGTGGCTAACCCTATTGAATGGCAAACCTACAAACAGCAAGACGATATAAAGGTTAGCTATAAAAAGCACGAAACTGGCATTATAGAAATTAATGCTTCTGTGCTGGTAAAAAATGCTAAGGCCAGTGACTTTATGGCGCTGTTAAGTGATACCGACAACGCGCCCAATTGGCTCGAAAATGTTAAAAGCGTGACTTTAATGGAGCGCTTAAGCCCCTCAGAAACCCTTGTTTACACTCACTTTAACTCGCCTTGGCCGGTGTTAGATCGCGATTTGGTGAGTTACTCTTGTTATCATGCCTTAGGTGAACATAAAACAGAGCTAAAAATTATCAGTCAGCCATACGCTAAAGCAGAAGTCTCTGGGGTTGTGCGTATTAAAGAGCTCAGGGCTTATTGGCGTTTAGAAGAGCAGCAAAGTAATTTATTGGTAAGCCATCAGGCCTATGCTGATCCGGGTGGCTCAATCCCGCATTGGTTGAGCAATAAGGTATCGCTAAAGAGCGTTTATAAAACGCTACAAGCACTGACAGAGCAATTAACCAATAATCAGTTCTCGCGAGATAACTTAATAAGTCAGTTAGGTTCGTGTTCATAAAAAAAGCGCCAAAAGGCGCTTTTTTCATTTTATCTAACCTATTACAGGCCAGCAGCTGCGCGAAGTGCGTCTGCTTTGTCTGTACGCTCCCAAGGGAACTCATCACGACCGAAGTGACCATAAGCCGCAGTCGGTTGATAGATAGGACGCTCAAGATCAAGCATTTGGATTAAGCCGTAAGGACGTAGGTCGAAGTGCTCACGTACTAATTCGATTAGACGCGCTTCTTCTAATTTACCTGTACCAAATGTCTCGATGCTGATAGATGTTGGCTCTGCAACACCGATAGCGTAAGAAACTTGTAGCTCACATTTGTCAGCAAGGCCTGCAGCAACCACGTTTTTAGCAACGTAACGAGCAGCATATGCCGCTGAACGGTCAACTTTTGATGGATCTTTACCTGAGAAAGCACCACCACCGTGACGAGCCATACCACCGTATGTATCAACGATGATTTTACGACCTGTAAGACCACAGTCACCCATTGGGCCACCGATTACGAAACGGCCAGTTGGGTTGATGAAGAACTTAGTTGCGCTAGAGATAAGCTCAGCTGGAAGAACTGGCTTAATGATCGTTTCCATTACCGCTTCAACTAAGTCGTTTTGTGAGATTGAATCACAGTGTTGAGTTGAAAGAACAACTGCATCAATACCAACAGGCTTACCATTTTCGTATGCAAACGTTACTTGAGATTTTGCATCTGGGCGTAACCAGTTAAGCTCACCGCTTTTGCGAACTTCAGCTTGGCGCTGAACTAGACGGTGTGAGTAAGTGATTGGTGCAGGCATTAAAACGTCAGTTTCATTACATGCGTAACCGAACATTAGACCTTGGTCACCAGCGCCTTGCTCTTCAGGGCGAGCACGGTCAACACCTTGGTTGATGTCTGGAGATTGTTTACCGATAGTGTTTAGGATTGCACAAGAGTCAGCATCGAAACCCATGTCTGAGTGTGTGTAACCGATTTCACGTACTGTTTTACGTGTGATTTCTTCGATATCAACCCAAGCGCTAGTTGTGATTTCACCACCAACCATCACCATGCCAGTTTTAACGTAAGTCTCACATGCAACACGGGCATGAGAATCTTGCTCTAAGATAGCATCTAGAACCGCGTCAGAGATTTGGTCCGCGATTTTATCCGGATGACCTTCAGAAACAGATTCAGAAGTAAATAAATGTTTTGCCATTGTATTTCTGCTCACAAATATTGCGCTTCACAAACGTCGGTAATAGCGCTAAAAAATTAAGGGGCGTATTTTATCTAAAACAAATATGTTTGCATAGTAATTTTACGCCTAGACGTCCATTTAAAATTAGTAATAACGTATTGTTCTTAACAAACGCCCATAAATGGTGCATTTAATGCGGATTTTTAATTGCACTGTACCCTTACAATAAGTAAGAATGGGGCTTCATAAACAACCAGCGCAAATACATAAAGGTAGGAGAATTCATGCCATCACGCAAAGAACTTGCAAATGCTATTCGCGTCTTATCAATGGACGCAGTACAACAGGCCAAATCTGGTCACCCTGGCGCCCCTATGGGCATGGCAGATATCGCAGAAGTACTATGGCGCGATTATCTAAAGCACAATCCAACGAATCCAGAGTGGGCAGACCGAGATCGATTTATTCTTTCGAATGGCCACGGTTCAATGCTGATCTATTCTCTACTGCACTTAAGTGGCTATGACTTACCACTAGAGGAAATTAAAAACTTCCGTCAAATGCACTCAAAAACACCGGGTCACCCAGAGTATGGATATGCACCAGGTATTGAGACTACTACGGGTCCATTAGGTCAAGGGATCACAAATGCAGTGGGCATGGCAATTGCCGAAAAAGCGCTAGCTGCACAGTTTAACCGTGAAGGCCACGATATTGTTGATCACTTCACGTATGCATTCATGGGTGATGGCTGCTTAATGGAAGGTATTTCACACGAAGCCTGTTCATTAGCCGGTACATTAGGCCTAGGTAAACTAGTTGCGTTTTGGGATGACAACGGCATCTCAATTGATGGTGAAGTAGAAGGTTGGTTCAGCGATGACACACCAGCGCGCTTCAAAGCATACGGCTGGCACGTAGTTAGCGATGTTGATGGTCATAACCCTGATGCAATTCGCGCCGCTATCGAAGAAGCGCGTAGCATTACTGATAAGCCATCATTAATCTGTTGTAAAACAGTGATTGGTTATGGTTCACCTAATAAATCAGGTAGCCATGATTGTCACGGTGCACCACTAGGTGAAGACGAAATTAAAGCATCTCGTGAATTCCTTGGTTGGACTGGCGATGCATTCGAAATCCCTGCTGATATCTATAGCGAGTGGGATGGTAAAGAAAAAGGTAAGCAACTAGAAGCAAGCTGGGACGAAAAATTTGCAGCTTATGAAAGTGCATACCCTGAACTTGCTGCTGAGTTTAAGCGCCGTACAAACGGTGAGCTACCGGCAGATTGGGCTGAAAAGTCACAAGCTTACATCGAAGAGCTACAAGCAAACCCTGCAAACCCTGCAACACGTAAAGCATCACAAAATGCATTAAACGCGTTTGGTCCGTTACTACCAGAATTCATGGGTGGCTCTGCTGACCTTGCTGGTTCTAACTTAACACTTTGGGATGGCTCAAAAGGCCTAGAAGCAAACGATGCAAGCGGTAACTACATTTTCTACGGCGTACGTGAATTTGGTATGTCAGCGATTATGAATGGTATTGCACTGCATAAAGGCTTTATTCCTTACGGTGCTACATTCTTAATGTTCATGGAATACGCACGTAACGCAGTACGTATGGCGGCACTAATGAAACAACCAAGTATCTTCGTATACACGCACGATTCAATTGGTTTAGGTGAAGATGGTCCAACGCACCAACCGGTAGAGCAGATCGCAAGCATGCGTTTAACGCCTAACCTAGTGAACTGGCGTCCATGTGACCAAGTTGAGTCAGCGATTGCATGGCAACAAGCTATTGAGCGTAAAGATGGCCCAACGTCACTCATTTTCACTCGTCAAGGCCTTGAGCAACAAACGCGTACTGCACAACAGTTAGCCGATGTGAAAAAAGGTGGTTACGTACTTAGCTGTGACGGTGAGCCAGAGCTTATCCTTATTGCAACAGGTTCTGAAGTACAGCTTGCACAAGATGCCGCTGCAGAACTTCGTTCACAAGGTAAAAAAGTACGCGTGGTATCTATGCCTTCAACTGATTTATTTGATGAGCAAGACGCCGCGTATAAAGAAAGCGTACTACCAGCAAGCGTTACACGCCGCGTAGCAATCGAAGCGGGCATCGCAGACTACTGGTACAAATACGTAAGTCTAAATGGTGCAGTAGTTGGTATGACGACATTCGGTGAGTCAGCACCTGCAGGCGAGCTATTCAAGCACTTTGGTTTCACTGTTGAAAACATCGTAAACAAAGCAAACGCTTTGTTCTAAGCTTAAGCCGCTAAAATTTAAAAGCCCGCCCTGTATAGCACAGCGCGGGCTTTTTTGTGTTTGACTGGTAGGTTGGGTAGAACGGAGTGAAACCCAACACATTTGCTAGCACATAAACCTTACTCCTCGTGGCGTGCTCAAGTACGATCTTCAATTATCACATCATGCAAATTGTTAAGCTTTCCCTATGTATTATAAGGGATTGGTTAATAGTGGCTTTCTGCTATATTATCGTCCAGTCAAAGTAATATTTAAGGAATGAAAATGAAATGGTTGTATATGCTGGCTTTACTGTTAGCTAGTTTTAATAGCTTTGCTTTATGTTTTGATATGTCGTTTTTTCGAGTGGGTGTTTGTGGAGACGATCTTGAAAGTATTAGTATCGATTTACCATTTATTTTATGGGTGCTTGCGGTTGTTTTATTTGGGCAGTTATTAGTAAAAAGCAAGGTTAATGCTTACTTACTATCTTTACTTTTTTATTCTCTCTCTACCACTTAGCCCAATTGTTCTTTTAGTGACTCACAGCTTTAAGTTAATTAGTAGAAATTATAAAAAAGTATTGAGAAAAAGTGAGCAAGAAGATACTCAAGAAGTAGAGGAAAAAAGCTTTTCTCTTTCAGACCAAAGCACTTTGATGATCGGTGAATATACATTTAATTACGAAGAAAAAAGCATTTCAAAAGATGAGCAAGTAACTTATTTAGAACCAAAAATGATGCAAGTACTTAGCTATTTAATAGAGCAACAACCTAGAGTCGTCAGCTTAGAAGAGCTACACAGCAATGTTTGGCAAAATCAAATAGTCACCGACACTGCTATTCGCCGAGTAATTAGTAAGTTGCGAAATGCCTTTTCAGATACTGATACAAAAAACCCTAAATATATAAAGTCCCAGATGAAAAGAGGGTATCAATTCATAGCTGAAGTTTTTAGCTAACTTATTGATTTATTGGTGTTATTGTTGGTGTGATTATAGTTATAACTTTGGTTATAAGTAAGTGATGATTAAGTAATGGCTAAATTATGGTGTAATTTTCAGAGTCATTTAAATTGAAATGACAGAGGCAGTTGCTTGCTTCTTTTTACTTTTAATTTAATAAGGAAATGACCATGAAATACATCGTTACAGCCATCGCTTTAATATCTATGGCAGCACTTACTTTTTACGCACTAAATACTAGTCAGTGTATATCTTTCGATCTTTTATTAGTCGAAGTTGCTTTCGGAAGCTGCGAATTGAAGGCTGAAAATACGAGCTTGTTATCGTATCTTATTCTCGCTGGCTGGCTAATTTGTAATTTCTTATATGGTAAGTTTTACATTAATGGAACACCTCCAAGAGTATTAACTCCATTGTTGTTTATTGTTGGTCTACCTGGAACTTTCTTTGTTTTCTTACTTGTTCAGTTTATTAAAGATAATAAAAAGCCAGCTTAAATATAAGTATTAATTGAATTATCTTCAGTTGCTGCACGCTTAAAATTCGGGCAGGGTGGATTAGATTTAACAAAACAACAGGAGTGAGGATGTCTCAATTTGATAATGTAAGTGTGCTGAAAAAAGCCAATGTGTATTTTGACGGTAAAGTGTCTAGCCGGACTGTGGTATTTGCTGATGGCAGCACGAAGACGTTAGGCTTTATGCAACCGGGTGAGTTTGAGTTTGCTACGAGCAAAAAAGAGTTGATGGAGCTTAACGGTGGCAGTTGGCAAGTGCTATTACCCGGTGAGAGCGAATGGCAAACGATGCAAGCTGGAGAGTCTTTTACCGTTGATGCAAATGTTACCTTTCTAGTAAAGGTCAGCGAATTTGCTGATTATTGTTGTTCGTACAGTTAGTGAGCAGTTGTTAACCTCTCTGAAAAGCCCGTGTGATGCGGGCTTTTGCATATTTTATCCGAAACGCATGATCTAAATCATCTGTGGTTACAATCAATTACTAATTATCTGCAATTTTCGCTTGTGTTAATTCAATTCGCCCCCAATACTAACTGTGAGGTAACAAGAAAAAAGGATACCCTATGAAGATTAATATTTCTGGTCATCATGTTGACGTTACTGAGGCTGTTAGAGCTCATATCAACGAGAAGTTCTCGAAAATTGCTAGCCATTTTCCATCATTAATATCACTCGATATTATTCTTTCAAAAGAACACAATAAGTATCAGGCTGAGATTAGTACAACCTATGAAGGCGCACGTTTATCAGTAAAAGCTGAAGATGATGTGATGTACCCAGCTATCGCAGGTGCTGCAAAAAAACTCGATGCATCACTGAAACATCGTAAAGGGCAAATGAAAGCCAAGCTACACGAAAAGCCGGTCAGTACAACTCCGGAAATTGCCCACGAAATCATTCAGGAAATGAACCTGAGCTAATTACAGAGCACTAGCCTAAGCGGCTAGACTTAAAACTAAATCTGAAAAAGCCAACCGTTGCGAAACGCTTGGCTTTTTTGGTTTTAATATTTAACTATCAGCTATCAGTCGTTAGAAGTCAGATTTTAAAAACAACGGCTTGACACAAGTGGTTGGCAGTCTAGTGTTGCTAACTTGCTAACTTGCTAACTTGCTAACTTGCTAACTTGCTAACTTGCTAACTTGCTAACTTGCTAACTTGCTAACTTGCTAACTTGCTAACTTGCTAACTTGCTCAGCTTCCAATCTCACCTAAAACGCTGTAAGTTGCTTGTTACTAAGAATAAAACACACACAACTTATGCAATCAGCAGTATCAAATTGGCAGTCTAAATTAAATGCTTTAGGGCCGGGGATTTTAATGGCCACAGCCGCCATTGGTGGTTCACATTTAGTGGCGTCAACACAGGCTGGGTCGTTATTTGGCTGGCAGCTATTTTGGCTAATCATTGTAGTAAACGTATTGAAGTATCCATTCTTTCGATTCGGTATGGAGTACACCCTTGCGACCAAACAAAGTTTAGTTGAGGGCTACAAGCAAAAAGGACCTGGGTATTTCTATAGCTTTATTGCGCTTAATATTGTCGCCGCCGTAGTAAATACTGCGGGAGTTTTATTATTAACGGCCAGCCTACTGCACTATGCATTACCTGTCACTGTTTCTGTAACCTTATTATGCTGGCTGATTTTAGCTGTGTGTTTGCTTATTTTGTTGTTAGGGCATTTTAAAGCGCTCGATAATGTCTCAAAGCTCATTATGGGGCTGTTAACGGTTACAACTGTGGCTGCGTTGGTAGTGGCAATTAATAATGGTGCTATGGCGCCAGTTGACTATGTGGGGCCGTCGCCGTACGAACTTGCTATGCTCGGCTTTATGGTCGCTCTCATGGGCTGGATGCCTGCGCCTATCGAAATATCAGCAATTAGCTCACTGTGGCTAAAAGAAAAGCAGCACCAACAACCAGTGACAAAACAACAAGGCTTGTTTGATTTTAATTTGGGCTACTGGCTTACCGCAGCACTTGCGTTAGTGTTTTTCTCATTAGGCGTATTAGTGCAATATGGCCAAGCACAAGCTGTGCAATTAGGTGGAGTCGCCTTTGCAAAGCAGCTAATTGATATGTATGCCCTTACTATGGGCGAGTGGGCAAGGCCACTGGTTTCAGGTATCGCTTTTTTATGTATGTTTGGCACCACGCTTACGGTACTTGACGGCTACGCCAGAACATTAAATGAGTCACATAAACTGCTACCGATTAAACAATCTAAGCACAGTTTAAATATGTGGTTATTACTACAAGCATTTGCAGGTATGGCAGTGATTTTATTCTTTAAATCAGCCCTTGGCCCAATGCTTACTTTTGCCATGACCCTCGCTTTTGTAACCACTCCTGTATTTGCATGGCTGAACTTTAGTTTAGTGCGCTCAGAACCCAGCATTCATCACTCACCTTTATTACGCACCCTAAGCTGGCTAGGCTTAGTTTATTTAGTGGGCTTTGCGCTAGTGTTTTTGGTTTGGAAGGTAATGTAGATTACTTGGCATTTAACTATGCGTAAGGAATATTGTGGTTTAAGGCTACAAAACTATAAAGTTCAAGGTTTGACTACTCAATAATAAAATAGCTTGAGAATTAGGTGTTTCTTATGTGTTGCCAAAAGTGGTACTTTTTGGTTAACATATGTTTCGATTTGTAACTATATAAGGAAATTCCTATGAAAAGGATATTTAAGCTCAAACCTTTTGTTATCGTACCCGCTTTTGCTTTTTTAACAGCATGTGGCTCATCAGACTCAAATGATGATAAAGATACATCATCTGGTAATTCTATCCCAACCATCACTTCAGAAGCAGTAACTACTGCAACTGAAGACGAAAACTATAGCTACACGGTTTTAGTTCAAGACGACGACTCTGAGTTAAGTTTTGCATTAGATACAGCACCTACAGGCATGACCATATCTCAAACGGGTAAGATTGAGTGGCTGCCTACAGAAGGCGTTTTAACTTCAGGTGAGGTGATCGTAAGTGTTAGTGATAATCACAACGATAAGGTGACTCAAATATTCGAAATTACGGTGACACCAGTCAATGATGCCCCTATGGTTGCTGATATCGAAGATCAGATTATCAAAAATGGTGAGTTATTTAATTACCAGCTTAATGTAACAGATCCTGATGATACTATTGAAGGTGGGATAAGTTTCACATTATTGTCTGGTCCTGAAGGCATGGCTGTTTCTGACACTGGCTTATTAAGCTATCAAGCCAATAATACTGAAACAACAGCATATAACGTAAATATTAAAATAAATGATGGCGGTGAAGATAATGCTAGTGCTGCAACCGCGTCTTTCAATCTTGATGCTCAATATTTTGTAGATGTTACTGCGCGAATTAAAGATTACTACACAGAAGATGCTATCTCTAACGCAACCGCATCGATAACAAATGGTAATGGGATATTGGCAACAGGAACTACCGATGGTAACGGTGAGGTATCTTTTTCAGTCCAAGATATAACAATTACTAACCATATGGTTATAACAAGTCATGCTAATGGTTATGCAGAAATGGCTGCACTATTAAACGAAACACGTTTATCTTTACCCACTGATATTTTATTGCAACCTATACATGCGCAAGTAACATTTGATCCCACCATTGCCAGCAACTTACAAGTAGAAGGTGCTGTGTTGGTTGAACTACCAGCGAATAGTTTAGTTAGAGCTGACAACTCGCTAGTAACGGGGCCTGTGAGCGCAGAGTTAACGATTATTAATCCTGCGGTTGATGTGTCTTTGATGCCGGGTGAAATGCTCACAACGGATGAGAATGGAGAAATAAAACCAATCGAATCATTTGGAGCTATAACTGTCACATTTGAAGATGAAAATGGTGAACCCCTAAATCTTGCTGAAAATAACCAAGCTATTATCAATATTCCTGCTGTAGGAGAGCTAGCGAGTACCGTGCCGCTTTACTATTACAATGAGCAGACAGGTTTATGGGTTAAAGAGGGTGAAGCCCAACTTGTTAACAGCGCAGAAGGTAATTTCTACACAGGTTCCGTTTCGCACTTTACTACTTGGAATGCCGACCGAATTTATGAAACGGTATTTATTCATGGTTGCTTAGAAGATAATAACCAAAATCGAATCGCGGGTGCTTTAGTGAACTCCCAAGGACGTGATTACATCGGGTCATCATCTGCTGTAACAGACGTTAACGGAGACTTTTCAATTCCTGTTAAGATGGACAGTACCGTCTTAATTTCATCAACTTCAGGTGGTTTGAGCCGCACATTCTCTGTCGAAACGAATTTAACCGATTTAACTCTTGATGAATGTATTGTGTTAGATGAAGTATTTACCAAAATTAAGCTTAACTGGGGGGCGACTCCATCGGATCTAGATTCTCATTTATGGGGCCCAACAGCGACAGAAGGTGAACAGTTCCATATTTATTTTGGTAGTGATACAGCGACTGTAAACGATATTATTATGTTTTTAGACGTTGATGACATAACAAGTTATGGCCCTGAGGTTATTTCAATCCCAGAATTTCCGCTACCTGGAACTTACACCTATAAAGTACACAATTATTCAAATACACCAGAGATTGACAGCACCACAGCAAAAGTAGAGCTTGTTATAAACAACCAACGCCGTGTGTTTACACCTCCGAGTAGTGGAGTCGAGGATTTGTGGTATGTATTTGATTTGGTTGTAAGTGAAACAGGGGCTGTTGAAATTGTCGAAGTGAATAAGTTTGAAGATGACTTAATTTTGTATACTTCAGCGCAAAATCGTCAGTTTTCAACTCAGAGAAAAGCTCAGCCTTATGAGCAAATGTTCAAAAAGTTAGTTAGTGGTAAGTATTACGCAAAATAACTAATAATAAGCCTCAATAGGTACTTGAGGCTTATTAACTCAACTCCCTAATCGCATTACTAATCCCATCTAGCGTGAGTGGGTACATGCGGTTGTCCATTAACTGCTTTATAAAATCAATTGATTGATAATAGCGCCAGTGTTCAACGGGTTGTGGGTTGAGCCAAGCGACTTTATCAAAGTGATTGGTTATGCGGTTTAACCAAGCGCTACCGGGCTCTTCATTCCAATGCTCAACGCTGCCACCGGGGTAGGCGATTTCGTAGGGACCCATGGTGGCATCGCCAACAAAGATCACCTTGTAGTCGCTGGTGAACTTGTTAATCAAGGTCATGGTATCAATGATGTTTGAGTGACGACGCTCGTTGTCTTGCCAAACATGCTCATATAAACAGTTATGAAAATAGTAAAACTCAAGGTGTTTAAACTCGCTGTGGGCGGCGCTAAATAGCTCTTCGCAGGTATGAATGTAATCATCCATTGAACCGCCGATATCAAATAGCATCAATACTTTTACTGCATTGTGGCGCTCAGGTGCCATTTTCACATCGAGCATGCCGCCTTGTTTTGCGGTTGCGCGGATGGTTTCGGTTAAATCGAGAGTGTCGCTGGCGCCAGTACGGGCAAATTTACGCAGTTTTTTTAGAGCGAGTTTAATGGTGCGCGAGCCGATTTCACGGTCACTATCAAGGTTTCGGTAGCTGCGCTTATCCCACACTTTTACCGCACGGCGATGTCGGTTACCGTCTTGGCCTATGCGCACACCTTCAGGGTTATACCCATAGGCGCCAAATGGCGAAGTGCCACCGGTACCTACCCACTTATTACCTCCAGCATGGCGCTTTTGCTGCTCTTCAAGGCGTTGCTTGAGGGTTTCCATGAGTTTATCAAGGCCGCCCATGGCTTGTAATTGCGCTTTTTCTTCTTCGCTTAAGTGCTTTTCAAACTCTTTGCGTAGCCAATCATCAGGCAAGGCATGTTGCTGTTTTAAGCTTTCGAGCAGATCAAGGTCGGCCACGCCACTAAAGTAATCTGCAAAGGCTTTATCAAAACGATCAAAGTGGGTTTCATCCTTGACCATGATGGTACGCGCTAAATAATAAAACGCGTCAACGTCAGCAAAAATAACCCCTTGCTTGAGCGCATTGATCAAATCAAGTAGCTCTCGCAAACTAACTGGTAAGCGGTATTCGCGAAGCTTAAAGAAAAACGCAATTAACATCTTAACGGCGGCTCATAAACGCAAGTTTTTCGATTAAGCTAATGTCTTGCTCGTTCTTTAATAGTGCGCCAAACATGGGCATTAAGCCGCCTTTTTGGCTTTTATCATGCAGTGTTTTAGCGTCTATATCTTCGGCCATCAGTAGCTTTAACCAATCGAGTAGTTCGCTGGTTGATGGCTTTTTCTTAATGCCATTTACGTCACGTAGATTAAAGAACACCTCAAGTGCTTGGCGAACTAAATCTTGTTTAACATGCGGGTGATGTACATCGATAATTTGTGCCATTTCTTCACTACTTGGAAAATCAATGTAATGGAAAAAACAACGACGTAAAAAGGCGTCTGGCAGTTCTTTTTCGTTATTTGACGTAATGATCACAATCGGACGCTGCTTTGCAACCACGCGCTCGCCAGTCTCATAAACATGAAACTCCATTTTATCGAGCTCTAATAGCAAGTCGTTGGGAAATTCAATATCGGCTTTGTCTATTTCATCAATCAATAGCACAGGGCGCTTGTTATGTTGCTCACCATAGGTAAAGGCTTGCCATAATTTCCCTTTTACAATGTAGTTGCTGATATCGTGCACACGCTCATCACCTAACTGGCTATCGCGAAGGCGCGATACCGCATCATATTCATACAGGCCTTGCTGCGCTTTAGTGGTTGATTTGATATGCCATTGAATTAGCGTGGTGTCTAAGCTTTTAGCAAGCTCCTCGGCCAGCATGGTTTTACCTGTGCCAGGTTCACCTTTAATTAGCAGGGGTTTTTCGAGCAATATTGCTGCGTTAACCGCTTGTTTTAATGAGTTACTGGCAATGTAGTTATCGGTTGAATTAAAAAGCACGATGTCACCTTATCTGGTCTGAGCAGTGATTAATAACGTCATGATGCCACAGTTAGTCGGCGTCTGAAAGGTATGCAAAACGCGGTACTGTTTTACCCTCTACAGTAACTGTTTCTGTAAACATACTAAGTGGGCGTGCCCACATACCAAATTCGCCATATAGCGCTTGATAAATTACCAGTGGCTCATTCGTTTCGCTGTGGGTAGCAATATATTCAACTTTGTATTTTGGGCCTTTGTAATGTTGGTAAATACCGGGTTTGATTGTCATGTGTTTATCTCGCATCTTGGAGTCATTTGGGTATAATTGCAGTTTGCACATTTTACGCTGAAACAAACTGCCTAAACTATGAATTATATTTCGTTAGATGAATACAAAAAAGCCTGGGTTTTTCGTCATAAAGATATGCCGATAAGCAGCGAAGACGCAGCGCAAATAAAACCAATGAGCGTTGAACGCGCTGCGGTCTTATGGACTACTATGGTGAGCCGCGAACATGATCACCCTGACTTTTTTGATAAAACAGATTGGTGCGGCAAAGACGACAGCTTTTCAGAGACTATTAATTGGGAAAACGCTTGGGAAGCGGGTGATGAGCAGTTACCAGAAGAAATCCTAAACCACTTAGCGTGGGAAGCTAATACCACTGTTTATTTTTGTATGGCTCGCGACAATATCATTGAAACCAGCTTTGCCGTTTTTAAGCGTTGTTGGCAAAACTTTATGTTTTTAGCTGATGGTAGTTTGTTACTAGGTAAAAAGCGTGATGCGGTGGTGCAGTTTTTAGAAACTGGTAACGCAAAATTGGGTAAAAAAGGCGCAGTAAAGTAGCGCTCAATAAACGCTCTATGCTATAAAACAGTCAAGCAATTGTTTTATAAGAGCGCGCATTGTCTAAACCAACTTCACAGAGCGAACACTCGCAACAAGCCGAAATTTGGCAAACTGATGCCGAGCGTGCTTTGTATGCGCAGTTATGTAATGCATTTTATGCTCGTGAGATCCCGCGTTTAGTCGATGAACCTGATACTGCAAGACTTAAACGCTTATTAGCAAGTTTGCCTTACTATATTGAGCGTTTAGCCATGCGTATAGTTAGTGGCGATGCACCATTACAGCTTGATTCACAAAATGGCAGTTGGCTTGAAAAACAAAAAACAACGCCACCTGTTTATAATAAAAAAGACTCAAAAGACTTTTATAGTCAACATGCTAAGCGCGGGTTAATTGTTCCCGTGCTAATTAATGACGAGCAATGTACAACTGTGCGCATAGACAGCTTAGATCAAGTAAGCGACAATAAGGTACATTGCAACGAGCTTGGTTGGTTTGATACTTCAGGTGAATCGCTAGAAAGCACGCATATTCAACTGCTTAAGCCTGCAAAGGCAGTGATGGCGGCGGCGTGTTGCGGTCATCAATGGCAATTTAATAAACGCATCACACCTAAGCGTTTGTCATTAAGAGAAATGCTACTAGCAAGCAATATAAATTGGCGTAATTTAAAACGCCCTTTGACTTAATTTTACCGCGAAGGAGTGTTCAATGCGGGTTTTTCAATTCGCCTTGTTATGTTTGGCTTTATTTCTGCAATATCGTTTATGGTTTGGGCATAATGGTGTGCAAGATTACACTCGTCTGAAACAAGCGGTTACCTCTCATCAAGACACTAACGCGAAATTATTAAAGCGCAATACTGTACTTAAAGCAGATATAAAAGATCTAAAGCTTGGTCAAGAAGGTATCGAAGAGCGCGCGCGTAATGAATTAGGAATGATTAAACCTGGCGAAACCTTTATTCGCGTTTTGCCGGGCCAACAACAAAATGAAAATTAAGCAAACTATAACCGCCATTGTTCCCGCTGCGGGGGTAGGGAGTCGAATGCAGCATTCGGCGCCAAAGCAGTATATTGAACTGGCGGGTAAAACTATTTTAGAACACACCCTGAGTAAACTTGCAGAACTTAACGAATTAAACACCATCAAAGTAGCAGTTAGTGATGATGACGGCTACTTTGCTGATTTACCACACATAGATAAGCGTATTGAGCGTGTGAGTGGTGGTAAAGAGCGCGCTGATTCAGTGCTTAACGCCTTGCTATCACTTGCTGATAATCCACCTGATTGGGTACTTGTGCACGATGCGGCAAGGCCGTTAGTGTGTTTGGCTGATATTCAGCGTTTAATGACAGAATGCATCGCTGCCAATGAAGGCGGTATCTTAGCGTCAAAAGTAAAAGACACCATTAAGCGCGGTCATACCCACAGTGAGCAAACAGTGCCTCGTGATGATTTATGGCAGGCACTCACTCCTCAGTTTTTCCCTTATCAAGCGCTGACTAATGCGCTATCGAGTGCCCTTAAAAATGGTGTGACTATCACTGATGAGGCATCGGCAATTGAATGGGCTAAGCAGCCTGTTAAGCTGGTTGCCGGTCGCAGTGACAACATTAAAATCACCACCCCAGAAGATTTAGATTTAGCAGCATTTTTACTGCAAAAACAACAAAACGAGAGTACCTCATGATTCGAATTGGCCATGGCTTTGATGTACACAAATTTGGCGGCGAAGGCCCGTTGGTAATTTGTGGTGAAAAAATAGATTACCCACAAGGCTTTTTAGCGCATTCAGATGGTGATGTTGCCATTCACGCATTGTGTGATGCTATTTTAGGTGCATTAGCAATGGGGGATATTGGCAAGCATTTTCCAGACACTGCGAGCGAATACGAAAATATTGATAGCCGAATTTTACTACGCCACGTGGTTGGGCTTGCTAAAGAGCAAGGTTACGTACTTGGCAATGCCGATGTCACGATTGTTGCGCAAGCACCAAAAATGTTGCCACATATTCAAGCAATGCGTGAAAACTTATGCCAAGACCTTGAAGCTGATATTTCACAAGTTAATGTGAAAGCAACAACCACAGAGAAGCTTGGGTTTGAAGGCCGCAAAGAAGGTATTTCAAGCCACGCAGTGGTGATTATGAGCAAACTAAGCGCATGAGTGAGTTAAACTACCTATACGGTAAACCTCTTTCTAAGGCTGACTTTAAAACTCACGCCGAAGACTTCATGGTTGATGAAGACTTAGGTATTGAGTTTACTGGTTCTGGTGAGCATGTTTGCTTGCAGGTTGTAAAAAAAGGCGAAAATACTCAGTTTATTGCGAAACGCATTGCCGAAAAAGCAGGGGTATCCCCTCGTGACGTGAGTTATGCAGGCTTAAAAGACCGTCATGGCGTGTGTACACAGTGGTTTAGCGTGCCAGTACCAATTAAAAAGCACATAGAATTTAGTGAACTGAATAACGAGCAATTTTTTGTAATTTCGCAACAGCGCCATAATCGTAAGCTCAGAACGGGTTGCCATAAAGGCAATCGCTTTACCATTACGTTACGCAACGTGACTGAGCCGCTGGATATTTTGTGCCGTATCAACGCGGTGCGTGCAGGGGTGCCTAATTACTTTGGTGAGCAGCGCTTTGGGCATGGTGGTCACAACCTTGAAATGGCAAAGCGCATGTTTGCTGGAGAGCGTATCCGCGATAAAAAATTGCGTGGTTTAGTTATTTCAGCGGCGCGCTCTTATGTGTTTAATGAAATCGTGAGCATGCGAGTTGAAGAGCATGGTCTTGCAAAAACAATGCACCGTGAAGTGTTTATGCTCAGCGGTAGTAATGCTTTTTTTGAAGATAACATTAGTGATGACAATATTGCTCGCTTAGCATCTGGCGATATTGTGATGTCGGCCCCTATGGTTGGTAAAGGCGAAAAAGGCCTAACCGAAACCGAAAAAGTGTGGCTCGAGCCTTATCAATCTTGGATAGAGGGCCTTAGCGAACTTGGCCTTAAGAATGAGCGTAGAATGTTACGCCTTATTCCTGATTCATTAGCTGTTGAAACGATTGATGAAACTACTTTAAAGTTAAGCTTTGGTTTACCAAAAGGCTGTTTTGCTACCGCCTTACTGCGTGAGTTGGTGGACTATCAAGATGCAAGTCCCAGAGAACAAAAACAAAAGGATGCGTAAATGAAAATCTTATTGAGCAATGATGATGGCGTACATGCTAAAGGGATTGCGGTTTTGTATCATGCATTAACGCAAATTGCAGATGTGACCTTAGTGGCGCCAGATCGCAATTGCAGTGGCGCAAGTAATTCATTAACGTTAATGAATCCACTGCGTGCAACTACCCTTGATAATGGTTTCATTTCAATTAATGGCACGCCGACTGACTGTGTGCACTTAGGGGTTAACGAGTTAACTGAGCAGCAGCCAGATCTCGTGGTAGCAGGAATAAACCACGGTGCCAATTTAGGTGATGACACCTTGTATTCAGGTACTGTTGCCGCCGCCACTGAAGGCCGCCACCTAGGACTACCAGCGATTGCTGTGTCGTTATGCTCTAAAGAAGGAAATCACTTTGAAACTGCAGCTGCGATTGCGGTGAGTATTATCAAAGAGTTGGCATCGCACCCATTACCGAAAGATCAAATCATCAACTTAAACGTACCAGATATTCCACTTACTGAGCTAAAAGGAGTTAAGGTAACCCGTTTAGGTTCGCGTCATAAAGCTGAAACCATGACGAAACAACAAGACCCATGGGGCCGTGACATTTATTGGTATGGTACCCTTGGTGCTGAAAGTGATGCAGGTGAAGGCACTGATTTTTACGCCATAAATAATGGTTACGCATCAGTGACCCCGCTTAGTGTTGATATGACAGCGAAAGAAAGTTTACAAGCAGTCGATAGCTGGTTAGCAAATATGGAGATTAATAGTGCTGACTAATTATAATCGCAGCGCACTGGCATTAGCAGAGTTATTGAAACGCGAAGGTGTAGAAGACAGCACTGTGCTTGAAGCGATAGCCTCAACACCCAGACACATTTTTATCGATGATGTTTTACAGCACAAAGCTTATCAAAATACTGCATTGCCAATTGGTCAAGGACAAACGATTTCGCAGCCTTATATTGTCGCACGTATGACTGAGCTACTTCGCTTAGCGGGCGTACGTGATAAAGTGCTCGAAATTGGCACAGGGTCTGGCTACCAAACGGCAATACTGGCAAAAACGTTCACTAAAGTGTGCTCGGTAGAGCGTATAAAAGCACTACAGTGGCAAGCAAAACGCCGTTTGCACAAACTCGATTTATATAATGTCACCATGAAACATGGTGATGGTTGGCAAGGCTGGCAATCACAAGCGCCGTTTGAGGGGATTATTGTTACAGCTGCAGCCGCCACTATGCCACAAGGGTTACTTGCTCAACTTGCTGATGGGGGCGTTATGATTGCACCTATCGGTGAGCAAGATCAGCAATTAATGATGGTTGTTAGAAATGGCGATACTTTCACAGAACATAAAGTTGCACCAGTAAGATTTGTACCTTTGGTACCTGGTGATATTGAATAGGACGTTAAACTTTGAAGTTGTTTACTAAGTTATATGATATGGCACTGGTATGGGCTAAACATCGCCATGCAGAGCGTTATTTAGCAGGGATGAGTTTTGCTGAATCTGTTTTTTTTCCGGTACCACCGGATGTCATGCTAGCACCTATGTCACTTGCTCAACCAGATAAAGCATGGCGTTTTGCCAGCTTTACGACGATTGCTTCAGTGATTGGTGGTATTTTAGGTTACTTACTTGGCTTTTGGTTATTCGAACCTGTGGTCGAGCCGCTGATTGCGCAAATGGGTTGGCAAGCGAAATTTGACACAGCGCTAAGTTGGTTTGAAAACTACGGTGTGTGGGTGGTGTTTTTAGCGGGCTTCTCCCCCATACCTTATAAGGTTTTCACCATAGGTGCTGGTTTGATGCAAATGGCATTTCTGCCGTTTCTAATTGCTTCGGCAATTGGTCGTGGCGCACGCTTTTTCTTAGTGTCGGCTTTAATGAAGTGGGGCGGCGTTAAAATGGAGCAGAAATTACGTCAATATGTTGAAGCGCTTGGCTGGGGGTTAGTTGTTTTAGTTGTGGTTGCGTACTTTTTACTGCGATAACCCGTAAAACCATTAAACTAGTACGATAAGGAGCATTTTACGATGAGCAGGCAGATAACAGTCTATGTTACTTTGTTTCTTAGTATTTTGCTCTTTGGTTGTACTTCTCGCGAAGCCCCAGCACCGGTTAGTAGTTTAGACAATAAAGTTAAACCCGCCACTCGCAAAGTAAATATCTCTGGCTCAAAATATGTAGTCAAAAAGGGCGATACTTTATATTCAATTGCTTTTAGCGCTCAGCAAGATTTTCGAACCCTCGCAAAAATAAACGATATTCCAGCACCTTATACCATCTTCCCTGGGCAGAATATTTCGCTCATAAAATCGGCACAAAAACAAAAAAAGACGAAAAAATATACGAATTCGAGTAAAAAGTCTACCGTTTCTATACAAAAAAATAACAAAAAATTAAAGAAAGAGCTTGATCAGCCAAAACAACGAGAGTATGTTCAGAAACAAGCCAACAAAATAATTAGTGAAAAAAAACGTAATTCTAATGCAAAAGTTGTATGGAACTGGCCTGCTAAAGGTAAAGTAACGCAACGCTTCTCTAATAAAGAGAACGGCTTTAAAGGGTTACAGATCACTAATAAACAAGGGGCTTCTGTTGTAGCTGCTGCACATGGAACTGTGGTATACGCGGGCAACGCATTGAGGGGGTATGGTAATTTAATCATTTTGAAACACAATGATGATTACCTAAGTGCTTACGCGCACAATTCAAAGTTGCTTGTAAAGGAAAAACAGGAAGTAAAGGCGGGGCAGAAAATAGCAGAAATGGGCAGTTCAGACTCTACGGTTACGGCTTTGAGATTTGAAATTCGTTATCGGGGTCAAGCAGTCAATCCTGCTAAGTATCTACCTTAGCCATTTAGGGTATTGATAAAGTGATTTAGCTCAATCACATATTTGCTCGGGAGGACGCTTATGGGTCACACAGCAAAACTTGAGAAAAAAACTGACGCGATTGACGATAAATTTGATGACACGGTAGTCGAAGAAGAGTCTTCTGAATTACTTGAAGAAGTCGACAACGAAGATGAAATTTTTGCAAAAGAAGAAGTTGCCAAGAATTTAGATGCTACACAGCTGTATCTTGGTGAGATTGGTTTTTCTCCGCTGTTAAGCGCAGAAGAAGAAGTCTATTTTGCTCGAAAAGCACTGAAAGGCTGTGAAGCCTCTCGCAAGCGAATGATTGAAAGTAATTTACGTTTAGTGGTGAAAATTGCCCGCCGCTATAACAACCGTGGCCTTGCGCTACTAGACCTTATTGAAGAAGGTAATTTAGGCCTTATCAGAGCCGTTGAGAAATTTGACCCAGAACGAGGTTTCCGTTTTTCAACTTATGCAACTTGGTGGATACGTCAAACCATTGAACGTGCCATCATGAACCAAACACGTACGATTCGTTTACCTATTCATGTGGTCAAAGAGCTTAATGTTTATTTAAGAACAGCCCGTGAATTAACGCAGAAACTTGACCATGAACCCACAGCAGAAGAAATTGCAGAGTGCTTAGATAAGCCGGTTGAAGATGTTACTAAGATGCTGCGTTTAAACGAAAAAATCACCTCGGTGGATACACCTATCGGTGGTGAAAATGACAAAGCGTTATTAGATATTATCGCCGATGAGAAAGACTACGGTCCAGAAGGCGAAGTACAAAACAATGACATCAACAAGCACATTGTTGATTGGCTTGGAGAGTTAAACCCGAAACAGCGTGAAGTACTTGCTCGTCGTTTTGGTTTACTGGGCTATGAGCCATCAACCCTTGAAGATGTTGGTCGTGAAATTGGCTTAACACGTGAACGTGTAAGACAAATTCAAGTGGAAGCATTACGTCGCTTAAAAGACATTTTGCAACACGAAGGTTTAAGTACAGATAGCCTATTCGACCAATTCACCTGATTTGACAACAATGTATACCTGATCAAGGGTATCGAACCCACGGGTTCAGAACACACAAAAAAGCTGACGTTACGTCAGCTTTTTTTATATCCACTCAAAATTTAAAGTAAATCTTTTAATTGATACAGTAGTTGGTGTGCTTGTCTTGGCGTTAAGCTATCTGGATCAAGCTGTTTTAAGGTTAATTCAAGCTCTGAAGGTTCATCATCAAAACTTAATGTTTGCTGTTGTTGCTCAATAGGGGCAGTAACAGGTTGATGATTCTCAAGCATTTTAAGCTTTTGTTTTGCTTGTTGGATAACCGCTTTTGGTACACCAGCCAAAGCAGCAACTTGTAAACCAAAGCTCTTGCTTGCTGCGCCTTCAAGCACGGTATGCATAAAGGCAATGGTGTCGTTGTGTTCAATAGCATCTAGGTGCACATTAACCAATCCCGTTTTTTGTTCGGCCAGTTCGGTTAACTCAAAATAGTGAGTTGCAAATAAGGTTTTAGCGGCAATTTTTGATGCTAAATAATCAGCCGTTGCATAGGCAAGCGATAAGCCATCATAAGTCGAAGTACCGCGACCAATTTCATCCATCAGTACCAGTGATTGTGCTGTGGCGTTATTTAAAATTGTTGCCGTTTCGGTCATTTCAACCATGAAGGTTGAGCGCCCTGATGCTAGGTCATCACTTGCGCCAATACGCGTAAAAATACGGTCAATATTACCAATTTCTGCACTATCAGCAGGAACGTAACAACCAATGTGAGCCATCAAAACAATAAGTGCGGTTTGGCGCATATAGGTTGATTTACCACCCATGTTTGGACCTGTGATAATCAACATTTTACGGTCGTTATTAAGCTCTACAGGGTTGGCAATAAACGGGTCTTTCATTACCTGTTCTACCACTGGGTGGCGGCCCTGTTTAATACTGATATTATCGTTGTCGCACAGTGTTGGCTTAGCATAATTTAGCGCTTGCGCACGTTCGGCTAAATTATTAAGTACATCTAAATCTGCTAAAACTGCTGCCATTGTTTGTAACTGCTCAATGTGCGGAGCAATAAACTCAAAGAGTTGCTCGTAAAGCTGTTTTTCAAGTGCTAGCGCTTTTGACTGGCTACCAAGTACTTTATCTTCGTGCTCTTTAAGCTCAGGGATAATATAGCGCTCATTATTTTTTAGCGTTTGACGGCGAATATAATCGGCAGGAACCAAGTGCGAGTTAGCGCGACTTACTTCAATAAAAAAGCCATGCACCTTGTTATAGCCAATTTTTAAAGTGCTAATGCCTGTGCGTTCACGCTCACGTTCTTCAAGCTTTTCGAGAATATCGGTTGCGCCTTGGCTTAGGGCACGCCATTCATCAAGCTCACTGTTATAACCCGGGGCAATAACACCCCCATCACGAATAAGCACCGGTGGGGTTTCGATGACAGCACGCTCTAGTAAGTCTTGTAGCTCAGGTAATTGCTGTGATTGCGCTATTATTTGACTAATACGCGGATCGTTGGCGTCCAAAAGTAATTCGTGTAATGGTGCCAGAGCTTGCAGTGCGCTACGCAGGCGCGTTAAATCACGCGGGCGTGCTGTGCAAAGCGCTAAACGGGCGATAACACGCTCAATGTCGCCAATTTGCTTTAATGACTCTTGTAGCTCACCACATAATTGCGCATCGATAATTGCACTAATAGCGTTTAGTCGAGAGTTGAGCTCTGTTTTGCTGCGCACTGGTGTATGAATACGACGCTTTAATAAGCGTGAACCCATCGCAGTCGCTGTTTTATCAAGTACTTGTGCAAGCGTGTTTTCGTAGCCGCCTGATAAATTAACTGTTAGTTCAAGGTTTTTACGGGTTGCGGCATCTAAGATCACCGCGTGTTCGTTTTGCTCAAGGGTAATCGCACGAATATGCGGCAGGGCAATACGTTGAGTGTCTTTTACATATTGCATTAAGCAGCCCGCAGCCACCAATGCAGCGTGTGCTTTGTCTACACCAAAACCAACTAAATCTTTGGTGCCAAATTGGTCGCAAAGTAAATGCTGTGCAGTATCTAAATCAAATTCCCATTCTGGGCGACGACGTGCGCCTTTGATATGTTCAATTAAATGCACATTTGCAAATGTTTCACTATAGAGCAGCTCAGCAGGGGCTAAACGTTGTAATGTTGAGCTAAATGCTTCATCAGTATTTACTTCTAACACATTGAATCTGCCAGAGTTAATATCTAAATAAGCAATACCATATAAGCCTTGTTTACTTTGCCACACACTGGTTAGCAAGTTGTCTTGGCGTTCTTGTAATAACGCTTCGTCAGAAATAGTGCCCGGTGTAACAATGCGCACAACTTTACGCTCAACAGGGCCTTTGCTAGTAGCTGGGTCGCCAACTTGTTCACAAATAGCCACCGACTCACCCATTTGTACAAGGCGAGCTAAATAGTTCTCTACTGCGTGATAGGGCACACCCGCCATTGGAATGGGATCGCCACCGGCTTTACCTCGGTGGGTTTGAGAAATATCAAGAAGTTGTGCTGCACGCTTGGCATCATCAAAGAAAAGTTCGTAAAAGTCGCCCATACGATAAAACAATAAAATATCCCGATGCTCGGCTTTTATTTTTAGATACTGCTGCATCATAGGGGTTTGTTGTTTTATAGTGTGCGGTGCATAAAGATCAAACGACATGTATTTACCCAAAGGCTGAATATGGAATTACATCAAGAGATTAAAACACTTGCTGCGAAATTAGGAGCTATTTTAACGGATAAACGCTTATGGATCACTACCGCAGAATCATGCACTGGCGGTGGAGTGAGTTATGCGCTCACCGATACCCCGGGCAGTTCTAATTATATTGACCGAGCGTTTGTTACTTATAGTAACCAAGCAAAACATGAGCTCATTGGCGTTAGCGAGCAAACCTTAAACAGCTTTGGCGCGGTGAGTGAACAAACCGTTGTTGAAATGGCATCGGGGGCGGCAAAAGCTGCAAACGCCGATATTGCAATAGCTATTTCGGGGATAGCAGGCCCCGGTGGTGGAACACTGGATAAACCTGTGGGATTAGTGTGGTTTTGTATTCATTTGGCTGGTCAAAACTACTCAAGCAAACAGGTTTTCGCTGGTGATAGAGCTGAAGTTAGACTGCAAGCTATTGTTTATTCGTTAAAAAACATAATTGAATTGATAAAATCTGAAAATTAGCTTGATACTGTGATTTCATACAGTATACTGTCTGCATTAGCCGGATTTGGAGAACAGAATGAACGATAACAAACAAAAAGCCTTAGACGCTGCTTTATCACAAATTGAGCGTCAATTTGGTAAAGGCTCAATTATGAAACTGGGCGACAACAAAGCCCTAGATATTGAAGCAATCTCAACAGGTTCACTTGGTATCGATATCGCACTAGGTATTGGTGGTTTACCTACAGGCCGTATTGTTGAAGTGTATGGTCCTGAATCATCAGGTAAAACAACACTTACTTTACAAGTTATCGCTGAAGCTCAAAAGCAAGGTAAAACGTGTGCATTCGTAGATGCTGAGCACGCTTTAGATCCTGTATACGCACAAAAATTGGGCGTAAACATTGATGATTTACTTGTTTCTCAGCCAGACACGGGTGAGCAAGCATTAGAAATCTGTGACATGTTAGTTCGTTCAAGTGCTGTTGATGTTGTGATTGTTGACTCGGTAGCAGCTTTAACACCTAAAGCTGAAATCGAAGGTGACATGGGTGACTCACACATGGGTCTACAAGCTCGCTTAATGTCACAAGCTTTACGTAAGCTTACAGGTAACATCAAGCGTTCAAACACACTATGTATTTTCATCAACCAAATCCGTATGAAAATTGGTGTTATGTTTGGTAACCCTGAAACAACAACAGGCGGTAACGCACTTAAATTCTACGCTTCAGTACGTATCGATATTCGTCGTATTGGTTCAGTGAAAGAAGGCGATGAGGTTGTTGGTAACGAAACCCGCGTTAAAGTTGTTAAAAACAAGGTTGCTCCGCCGTTTAAACAAGCTGAGTTCATCATCATGTATGGCGAAGGCATTTCTAAACAAGGCGAACTAATCGATCTAGGCGTTAAGCATAAGATTGTTGAAAAATCAGGTGCTTGGTACAGCTACAATGGCAGCAAAGTTGGTCAAGGTAAAGCAAACTCAATTAAGTTCTTAAAAGACAACCCAGAGATCGCAGATGAGATCGAAGGTAAGTTACGTGAGATGCTATTACTTCAAGCAACTGTGCAACCAGAAGATGGTGAAGATGCAGGCCTATTAGCTGAAGACGAGCTATAAACACCGCAAAAGAGTATAGTTAAGCGTGATTTGACCCGCACTTAACACAAAAAGACCGCTACACAGTTAGCGGTTTTTTTATGGTTGCTTGTAGTTGCGATTTTATATCGCGTTTAATTGCAGAACTTAATGCGGGATATACACGCAGTTGTTGGAGTAGGAAGTAGTTTGTCTCATTTTCAATTCAGTGACAATTTTAAGTTATTTTACACGTTCAATATATTCGCTACGACGCCATAAAATAGCAGCAAGGGTTGCCAGAGGGATTATCAAAAAAATCGCTATTGTTTCAAATAGCGCATTATCGTCATATATGAATGCCAAGGTAATAGCCGGAATTGTCATCAGCGTGAAAATTCGATACATAAGTTCTGTATCAGTTCGATATATGAGAGCTGTTTGGCAATCAGGGCAAGTGAATAGTTTACCGTCAACCCTGTCTATTGGTGTTCTCGCTTTGGCTATTAGAAACTTCCATCCACAATCTGGACATCTTCTAGAGCGTTTCGATTTTTTAGCATCCATTAATCTGTACCAAATAACTAAAATATTCATTTTTTAATAAACTACAGAAAAATTTATAAGGTGCAATGAAGTGAAGGCTATTCGCTATGTTTTTTGCTCTTAGAGTAAAATGGAGTAATAAAAAAGCCGCATATGATGCGGCTTTTCATGTACTTAAAGCTTAAAACTTGTCGCTTTATAAAATTATAGCTGCCAGTTGAAAGATACTGAATAACTACGCGGTGCGCCGTAATAACCTTGCTCCCAGAACAAGCTATGTAAGTACTTTTCGTTAGTTACGTTATTAACGTTTAAGTTAACGCTCATGTGGTCATTAATATCGTATGTTGCCATTAGATTTAATAAGCCGTAAGCATCTTGCTTAGTAACAGGAACAACGCCAGACGGCTGAGTAGGTTGTACACGTTTAGTGTCGTCTTGCCATTGGTAGTTTAAACCAAAGGTTAAGCCGTCAACCTCAGGTACCTTATGAGTGACAGCAAGTTTAAATTGGTTTTCAGGTGTGTAGTTTTTAACTAATTCATCACCATCAATGTTTAGATTGCTGAAACTAAAGCTCGCGCTCAGCGTTTCGTTGATTTTGCCACTAAGCTCTACTTCAATACCATCACTGTTAATACCATCTGCGCCATAGTAGCGAGTGTCATCAGGTAATGAACCTGGGATAGCAACAGCAAGGCCAACTTGTTTTGCATCAAAGTAGGCTACAGTTACAAATAAGTCGTCATCAAGTAGCTGTGCCTTTACACCAATTTCGCTACTTTTACCTGTGATTGGATCTAAATAATCACCGTTTACGTCACGCTCTGTTTGCGGAACAAAGGTTTCTGTGTAGCTTGCGTAAGTTGAGAAGCTTTCGTTGATATCATACACAGCACCGAAGTAAGGCACCGTTTGGTCGCTATCTTTGTCTTTTGCAACGCCGTAAGAGGCACCTTCCGTTTCCCAATTTACTTGGCTTACACCCGCTAAAATGCTGAATGCGTCAGTTGCACGAATGCGTGTTGAAATATATGCAGAGCGTTGACGGCTAGTGATATCAGCACCTGTTAAACCATCGGTTAGTGTTGGCACTGGTGCAACACCATCCCAACCACCTAGCTCAGGCATTGCAGGGAAACCATTGCCTGTAGTGTAGTCATACAATGATTTATCTTTGTTATCCATATCTGCTTGGTTTACACCAAACGACAGATCATGTTCCATACCAAATAAATCAAATTTACCTGTTGCGTAGATATCTAAAATGTCGTGCTTATCTTTGTGGTCATATTCACTAGCATAACCAGTTAGGCCAAGACCTGTTTCTCTGTCTGGTGTGCCGTAAACATAGAAAAGCTCAGAATCTTGCTCATTTTCTAAGTGCGCGTAGCTGGCTTTTAAGAACCAAGTATTGGTGATTGCTTGCTCAATTGATAAGAACAGCTGCTCAGTTGTGTTATTCCAATATGACCAATCTGAAGCAGTGCTGGTTGACGCATCAAAGTTTGTTGCTGAACCATCGCTGTAATAAAGTGGTAAGGCACCCCAAAGTGGGCTGTCGGCATCTTTCTTTTGATTTACATAGTTTGCAGTGACTACTGTGCTATCAGTTAATTGACCTTCGTAGGCTAGGTAATAAATTGTTTTATCTTGCTCGTAACGGTCAAGGTATGACTCAGTTTTGTGCTTAGTGAATACTGCACGTACAGCGTGGTTTTCGTTGATAGCTGTTGAAGCGTCAAGCTCTAAACGTTTGTTGTCCCAAGAGCCATACGATACAGACGCATTTACTTGTGTTTGATAAGTAGGGCGTTTTAGAACCATGTTCACGGTTGCTGAAGGGTTACCCGCACCTGTCATTAAACCATTGGCACCACGTACAATTTCAACACTATCAAAAATAGAGGTATCAAGAGTACCTTGGATTGAACCGTTGTCTTGCGGCATACCCATGCCATTAACTTGGAAGTTAGTGATCTCAAAACCGCGAGCTTTAAAATAAGTACGATCAGTTTCAATTTGCTCAACAGTCACACCCGGTGTGCTTTCAAGAACTGCGTTAAGGTTATCGAGTGAGAAGTCATCCATTAATGCACGTGAAATAACAGAGATTGACTGTGGTGTCTCTTTAATTGTTAGCCCTAATTTGGTCGCTGACTGTGCTTCTTCAGTGATGTAGTTTTTATGATGCTGGCCATACACGGCAATTTTTTCAATTGCTTGTTCTTCTTTTTGTTGTTCTGCAAAAGCGTGGCCACTTAAAAGTGCTGAGGTCACAAGGCTTAATTGAGATAAGCGCAAAAATTTTGTTGATGACATGCAAAGTTCCAATTAGTTCAATGAATAGTGAAATTAATGCGTAATCTAATCTAAATGAAAATAATTTGCAATTAAGGTTTGCTGTTTTAATGAATAATTGATTGCAAAAAAGTTTAAAGGGCACAGAAATATAAAAAGGAGATATAAAAAAAGCGGCCGAAGCCGCTTCAGGAAGTAAATAAGTTTAAATCTTAAAAAACGTATTTTGCAGAAAACTGTAGACGATCCATATCACCGTCAGCACCGCTTTCTAACTCACGCTCGGCATGTTTAAACTCAACACCAAAGGTGAGCTTTTTAACAGGCGAGTATAAAAGGTTGGCACTATAGCTTTGGCTCATTTCTGTAGGGTCGCCAGTCACTGCAAGTAAATCTGTGTTGTTATCTGCTGAGAAGAATGAGTAAAGGAAAGTAGAACGCCATTGGCTGTTCCAGTGTTGTTGGTAGGCAATAAAACCTGATGTTGAATCAATCGCATCTAAATCATCACCATCAAGCACAGCACCATTTGCTACGTTTAAACCAATGTAGCGGCCTAAACCTGAGCCTTGAGTTAGCATGAATTTTAGGTTGTTTTGGCCAAAATTAACTTTACCTGAGGCGCTGATACCGAACGATGATGTATCTGCATCAATGCCATTTTGCTTGTAAGTTAATTGACGAGCAAGACCGGTAAATACTAATTCCCCCCAATCAGCTTTATGTGCATAACGTGCTGTAAAGTCTGGCATTGATGCATCATCAGTGGCTACGCGAGCGCCGTCTACTGTGACTGTGCTCTCTGGGTTTTCGATAGAGAATGACCAGTTGCCAGTAGTGTAACGTGCCTGTGCTTGGCGTACGAACACGGTACCCTCAGCAGGTCCCACGAAGTCGAGTGTTTCAGGTAATGCGCCTACGTTTTGAAAGTTTGACCATGCTTGACCAAATAACCAGCCATCATAAGTTACAAATGCCTGACGAATACGTGGTGCATAAGAATTACTTACACGTTCGTTACCGCCTGGTGCTGAAGCAATAAAGTCGATTTCAATTTTAGTTTTGATGGTTTTGCCATCGTCTAACTTTGTTGCGGTACCTAGGTTAAAGCGAGATTGGCGCGCGTGCATGTCAAATACAGCATCGCTGTCGCTGTCTGCGCCTACTGGTGTTGTACCTGGTACATAGAAGTCACGGCCAATACTACCACCGGCTGGTACGCCTGCTGAGTAATCACTCCACATGGCATCAAGTTTTACATAGCCACCATAAGAAACCTCTGTGTTACCAATGTTTGCAGCGTTAGCATTGCTGGCAAGTGCTGATAAAACAGCTGAAGCTGCTAGTGTTTTTAATGCGGTTACTTTTGTTGTTGTCATAATGTGTATTCCTGTCGAAGCTACTTGTTGCATTAATGATTTTTTAATAATGTTGTTGTACCACTGTTGTTTAAGATAAGACTTCTCTCAATTATCTATTGGTCTATTAGACTAAGGTGGAATATCTGGTTAAATCACAACCAATCTAACATTGAACTAGATTATAGAAGGCGATTTCGACGTTTTTTGTTAAATGACAAGATATACAACTAAGGTCTAATACTTTCAGGGGCTTTGCTGAGTGATCCTTGATGCAGGCCGTAGGCAAGTAATTAAAATGGAGACGACAACAATGTCAGAAAGTATCTATCCAGTACCAGCGCATATCAAGAATGCTGCATTAGTTGATAACGATAAATATAATACACTGTATAAGCAATCGATTGATGACCCTGAGGGATTTTGGCGAGAGCACGGTAAACGCCTTGATTGGTCAACTCCTTACAATAAAGTAAAGAATACTTCATTCGACAAAGGCCACATCAGTATTCGCTGGTATGAAGACGGCCAACTAAACGCATCTTATAACTGTATTGACCGCCACCTTGCTACTAAAGCCGATAAAACAGCCCTCATTTGGGAAGGCGACAACCCTGAACATAACGAAAACATCAGCTACCAAAAGCTTCACGACGAAGTCGCTAAATTAGCTAATGGCCTTAAAAAATTAGGTGTATCGAAAGGTGACCGTGTCGCTATTTACATGCCAATGACACCGCAGGCTATTTACGCTATGCAAGCGTGTGCGCGTATTGGTGCGATTCACTCTGTAGTATTTGGTGGTTTCTCTCCATCAGCGATTGCTGACCGAATTAATGACTCAGGCGCTAAAGTGGTCATTACTTCAGACGAAGGTCGCCGTGCTGGCAACTGCGTACCACTTAAAGCAAATGTTGATGAAGCGGTATCACAAGACTCGGTAACCACCGTTGAGCACGTTATTGTTCATCAGCTAACGGGTGGTGAAGTTGAATGGAATAGTCATGATGTTTGGTGGCATGAGCTTGTCGCTGATTTACCAGCTGAGTGCGAACCTGAACCAATGAATGCAGAAGATCCGCTTTTCATTCTTTATACTTCAGGCTCAACGGGTCAACCAAAAGGTGTGGTTCATACTACCGGTGGTTACCTTGTTTATGCATCGATGACACATGAATATGTGTTTGATCTTAAAGAAGACGATATTTTCTGGTGTAGTGCCGATGTGGGCTGGATCACAGGTCACAGCTACATTGCTTATGGCCCATTAGTGAATGGCTGCACGCAAGTCGTATTTGAAGGTGTACCAACTTACCCAACAGCGGGGCGTATGGGTGAAGTAATTGATAAGCACAACGTGACTATCCTTTACACAGCACCGACTGCTATTCGTGCTCTAATGGCGAAAGGCGATGAGCCAACAGCGACTTCAACTCGTAAAAGTCTTCGTGTTATGGGTTCTGTAGGTGAGCCAATTAACCCAGAAGCGTGGGCATGGTATTACGAGCATATTGGTAACGAAAACTGCCCAATCGTCGATACTTGGTGGCAAACAGAAACTGGTGGCATCATGATCACACCATTACCAGGTGCGACAGATATGAAACCAGGTTCTGCAACTCGTCCGTTCTTTGGTATTGCACCGGCACTATTTGATGCTGAAGGCAACACATTAGAAGGCGCGGTTGACGGTAACCTTGTTATTTTAGACAGCTGGCCATCACAAGCTCGCACAGTTTATGGCGACCATGAGCGCTTTGAACAAACCTATTTCTCAGCATACCCTGGTGTGTACTTCACTGGTGACGGTTGTCGTCGTGATGAAGATGGCTACTACTGGATCACAGGCCGTGTAGATGACGTACTTAACGTATCAGGCCACCGCCTAGGTACTGCCGAAATCGAGAGTGCATTGGTTGCTCACGAAGCAGTAGCAGAAGCGGCTGTAGTTGGTTACCCGCATGATATTAAAGGTCAGGGCATCTATGTTTACATCACTCCAAATGAGGGTGTTGTAGTGAGTGATGAACTAACAAAAGAGGTACGTAACTGGGTTCGTAAAGAGTTAAGCCCAATTGCATCACCAGATATGATCCAATGGTCTCCGGGTTTACCGAAAACTCGTTCTGGTAAGATCATGCGTCGAATTTTACGTAAAATTGCGGCAAATGAGCACCAACAGCTTGGAGATACTTCTACACTAGCCGATCCGAGCGTTGTTGATGAGCTAATCGAAAACCGATTAAATCGTTAAAATCGCGTTAAAAACTTGATTAGAAGTTGATTCTAAACGTAATATATCGGCTGTCACTTAGAAATAGGTGTCAGCCGAATTTATTAGGAGTGAACCATGAGTCAGTTTTTAATAGCGGACGATCATCCGTTATTTCGTGAAGCGCTGAAAGGGGCATTGAGTGCTAAGTTCGCTGATTTAGAAGTGTTTGAATCGGAAAACTTTGATACCACCTTGCAGGTGCTGAGCGAGCAAGAAGATCTTGATATCTTACTACTAGACCTTCACATGCCAGGCAATGGCGATTTATACGGCCTTATTCGCATTCGCGAAGACTATCCAAGCTTACCAATAGCTGTTGTTTCTGGCAGCGAAGACATCAATGTAGTTTCTAAAGTAATGGGTTATGGTGCGATGGGATTTATTCCTAAATCATCTTCATCAGATGATATTGCGCTGGCAATCAACCACATTCTTGAAGGCGATGTTTGGCTGCCACTTGAACTTAAAGATAAAGTGGCTGCCGTAGATGGCGAAGACAAAGAAATTGCAGCGCAAGTGGCTTCACTGACACCGCAGCAATACAAGGTGTTGCAATACTTGCACGAAGGCTTGTTAAACAAACAGATTGCTTACGAGTTACATATTTCTGAAGCAACCGTTAAAGCACACATTACAGCAATTTTTAGAAAGCTAGGTGTGTATAACCGTACTCAAGCGGTATTAATTGCCTCTAAATTGCAACTAGAGCCTATTGAGTCGGCATAACAAACGATAATAAAAATAATAAAGAGGCCATTCAGCCTCTTCATTTTATTGCTTAAGCGAACACCACGGTTCGATTACCATTGATAAACAGTTTATGTTCAGATGCGAGTTGCAGCGCTTTACAGAATACTGTTTTCTCTACATCTTTACCCATTTTTGCCATCATCTCTGCGGTATCCGCATGGCTGACATGCGTCACATCTTGTAAAATAATCGGCCCTTCATCAAGCTCATTATTAACAAAATGGGCGGTCGCACCAATAATTTTTACACCGCGTTCAAACGCCTGATGGTAAGGCTTTGCACCAATAAAGGCAGGCAAAAATGAATGGTGAATATTAATAATCTTACCTTCAAAGCGCGCCACAAATTCAGGGCTTAAAATACGCATATATTTTGCAAGGCCGATAATATCAGGCTGATAGCTGGCAATTAAATCACCGACTTGTTGATCATGCTCCGCACGGCTTAAACCTTCGTGCGATACCACATGAAATGGCACGCCAAAGCCTGCAGCCAATGGCGCTAAATCAGCGTAGTTGGCAATCACAGCCAGTACTTCGATGTTTAAGGCTTTTTCGAACTGCTTAAGTAATACACCACCTAAGCAGTGCGCTTCTTTAGTGGCAAGCAATACCACTTTCGTTTTTTCGCTGCTGTGCAGGGCAAGCTCTGCGCCATCAGGAAGTAGCTCAGCAAGCCTTGGTAAAAAGTCCTCAGCAATAACACCGCTTAACTCTGTACGCATAAAAAAGCGTTTAGCGTCTTTATCTACAAATTCGTTATTACGCGTAATGTTTAAATTATGCTGATGACAAAGGCCAGTGATCTTGGCTATTAGACCAACATCATCATCGCATTGAGTGGTTAAAATCGTGTTCATAGTCCTCATTCTAATCCCGTTTGTGTGAACACCATTATTTGCTAATTTTTTTGTGCTGCATAGCGCAAATTTAACTATCTAATAATTTATCTGATTTGATTGCATAAACGCCTAAAATGTAACCATTATTTGCTTTTCGTGTAAAAGTAAGCTGCTTTCACTATAAATGTGATTATCTGTCCATAATTATGATTAATTAAGTGCTTTTCTACATCATTTTCTACACTTTTTAACCTTATCGTAAGTAACTGTAAGTGAAGGTAATAGTTTGTAAAACATAGAATTATTTCGATTTATTCAAGTCAAAATGGGGTATTACAAACAATAAGGAAAAAATTCCATGAAAAGCACTCTGCTTAAAACAATTGTTGCCTCAAGTTTGCTTTCGGTACTAGCTGCCTGCTCAAGCGATGACAGCAGCAGTAGCAACAGTGGCTATGTGCAACTGTACAATGGCTCTTACAACAGCCCATACACGCGTTTATTTGTTGATGACACTGAGCGCTCGGGGGCAGACTTTGGTGATGTATCAACTCGTCATAACTACAGTTCGGGGGAGTATGATCTCAGTTTTGAATATGTTGATGCCAACGACAGTTATATTACGATTGACGAAGAAACTATCAATATAAAAAATGATCAAACTCAGTTATTAGTAATGAATGGTGACTTTGCTGAACCAATGTTTACTGAGCTAAGTGTGCCGACGTCAAGCGATGAAGATGAATTCAATGTTGGCTTTTTTAATATCGTTGGCGAAGACAATCTTTACGATGTATATGTTGCCACTGACGACGGGTTATTTGATACCGCTGAGTTATTAATGACTTCGCAATACCTCGTTGAGCCAGAATTAGCGACGCTTGAGGAAGGTTATTACACTATTTATATTACCGCTAGCGGTAGCACTGATGTGATTTTTGAATCACCAACCGTGTACTTTAATGATGAAGCAACGTACATGGCGATGATCCGCCCAAGTTATGCAACAGAAGAAGATGGCATTACGCTTGACGTCGTGACGGCAAGTAGTTCAGTAACACAACTAAACCACCAAGACGCGCAAGGTCAGCTGCGTTTTATCAATACTATTGATGATTACACACAAACCCAGTTTAAAGTAACCCGAGGCACAACGGCGACTAACACCGAAGTTGTTAGCAACGATAGTTACTCTGAATACATGAACATGTCGCCAAATAGTTACAGCGTCGCCATGTTAGATGAAGCTGGCGACACGATTGTAGATAATTTCTTAATGACATTAGAGCGTGAGCAAAGTGCGGTTGGTCTTTTCTACAATGACAAAGATTACGGCCCTCGTATGATGACCATTGAAGAAAATCTAACACCAAGCAGCTACAGCCACGCAGTTACTGTGGTTAACTTAATTGATAGCTATGCAGGGCAAGAGATAGACGAAGTCGATGTGTACTTTACCCTCAATGGCGAAACGGTTGAAGATACTAGCAATGTTGTTGAAGGGTTAGATCAATACGACCAACAAGAGCAGGTGGTTGATAACGAAGTTTATACAACTTATGTGGTGTTTGAAGATAACGGCCAACAGATTGTGCTCTTGCAACAAAGTGATATGGATTTTACCGAAGAAGGTAACTATATCTTGGTGATTGAACACGATGAAACCACTGATTCAGGTTACAAGATGACCTTAGAGCGTACGGTGACTGAACAGTCTTAACCGGCTAAAACGCAATATCGTTGTTTATTTACTCTTGCTAAGTGTTTATTGTATAAACAATTAAGGCTTTTGCTTTTTTGTTTAAAGTATACACAAGGAGAGAGTATGGACGGCGGTATTGCGTTACTAGTCTTACTAGCACTAGTTGTTGTAGGTGGCTCAATTGCTGGTATTTTTGCCTTTTTTCAACTCTCCAGTTTAAAGCGAGAGGTGGCTGCTCTTCGAGTAAAACTTAACGCGACATTTGTTAATAACCCTCAAACAAATACTGCAAACACGTTTGAAAATTCAAACGAAGATCTGACTGACTCAGCAAAATTTGAACCAAAGCCGAAAGTCATTATTAAGCCGATTGAGGTTATCGCTAAAAAGCCAGAGCCAACAAAACCCAAGCCTGCCATTTTAAATCCGCTAGTAAGCCAACTCGTTACACAAATCAAAGCCAATTGGCTAACTTGGGTAGGAGCGGTTGCACTTGCCTTTGGTGGTATCTTTTTAGCCCGCTATTCACTGGAAGCAGGCTTATTATCCGAAACTATGCGACTCACACTTGGGGCTATTTTTGGTCTGAGCTTAATTGTTGCGGCTGAGGTGTTACATCGTAAAGGTATTATCTTTGATGGGTTTAGTAACTATATTCCCGCTGCGCTTGCTAGCGGCGGCTTTATCAGTTGTTTTGCGCTCACTTTACTGGCCTACAGCCATTATGGCTTACTCCAAGCATTACCTGCATTTAGCGTTTTAACCTTAATCTCTGTAGCTGCAAGCTGGATGGCGCTGCGTTTTGGTCCAGTGCTTGCGGTCATTGGTATTATTGGCGCCTACAGCGTGCCGGTTTGGGTCAATACTGGGAATAATGATTTTATAGCGCTGCTTACCTATGTTGCTTTTGTTAGTGTTTCTGCTTCGCTGGTAGCGCATTATGTAAAACGTCATTGGCTGTGGTATCTGTTATGGGCAGGTCATTTAGGTTGGTACATTTTAGTTGCATTTACAGTATCTAAAAACCTGCATTGGTTTATTAATCTTTATGCTCTATTTAGCATCATATTGTTAATTGCTATTCCACGCCTTGGGCTGGGCTTTAAGCAAATTGAATACCGCCCACATCGCTTTAAAACGCTACTGAAACAACTGCCCGACAACCCTCTGTTATTAGCGGTTGTCGTACCACTTTATCTTTTACTCATGAGTAGTAACCAACTGCTTACTTGGCAATTGAGTATGTTGTTGTTAGTGGCTTTACTGTTGTTTTTGGTATTAAAAAACAGTGCATGGGATCACTGGCTAATAATATCTGTGGTGAGTGTGGTGTGTTTGCTGACAGGGCAAAATAATACTGTTGATTATTCTGAGCAACTTTTTGTATTTCGGCAAAACTACGGAGCAGGGCTGTTCTTTATTGCTCTGTTTGCAGGCTATGGTTTTTTATTTGGTCGTAAATACCCTAAACGCTTTGGCTTTACGTTACTTGCATCACTTTCAAGTTTTGTGATTATTAGTTGCTTATATCTCATCACTCCCGACCATGCCTTGATGACGGCATACCCGGTTTGGTGCTTTGTATTACTGGCACTGTCTGCCTGGCTATTTAAGTTATCCATCAATAGCACAAATCCAATGCGAGTATTTAGTTACTGGCTCGGCGGTAATGCCAATATTAGTTTGGCATTAACCATGCTCCTTGAAGGTAACAGCTTGACCTTAGCGCTTGCTGTGCAAGTGTTGTTGATCAGTTTTTATGTGAATAAACAGTCACTCAGCATACTGACTTGGCCGCTTAAAGGTTTAGTTGGTGCTTTACTCATTAGATTAAGTTTTGCACCTTGGTCAGCGGATTACAGTGATGCGCTGCTGCTCGGTGTACATTGGAGTTTGGTTGTTTATCCTGTATGTGCTTGCTTATTTTACTTGGCAGCAAGGCATTGGCAGCAGCAATCTGTTCGAATGTGGCTAGAGGGTGCAGCCCTACATTGCATTGCTTTATTTATTACCACAGAGACGAGCTATCAGTTAGTAGGGCGCTATCCTGACTTTGAGAATTTGTCTGTGTATGAGCATATTTTACTGACCTGTAACTGGGGCATCTTGGGCTGTGTTTACTTACTGCGCTCACGCTTTACTGCGCAATTGGTTAAGCTCTATCAAATGGCTGGTTTTGCGTTATTAACATTAAGCGGCTTGCTAGTAGTGAAAAGCTTTACCGCTGTAAATCCGTTTTTTGAACCGATAAATATAGGCAGCTGGCCGATTATTAACTGGTTACTATTACTTTGGTTAGTACCAGCTTTAATTGCAATTTGGGCAAGCCGACTGACGAAATCTCAGCACTATTTACAAAAGCTGTTTACAGCACTTGCAGGTGTGATGAGTGTTTTATATATCAATGCGGAAATTCGCCACAACTGGCAAGGCGAGTTTATAAATATTGCTTTGCCAACCTCAGATGCCGAGCTTTACAGTTATTCTTTAGTTTGGCTTGTTATCGGTGCATTGGTGGTTGTGATAGGGCATTTAAAAACCATTACGTTATTACAAAAGCTTGGCCTTGGCTTATTGGCGCTGGTAGTGTTAAAAGTGTTCTTGATTGATATGGCAAACTTAACTGGATTATTGCGGGCTATTTCGTTTATCGGCTTAGGCTTGTCGTTAGTTGCGCTTAGTTGGTTGTTCCAAAAATTTAAGGCAAAGCCCGCAGCTTTACCTTAAATTGGTATTGTTAAGCGCTGTTGTTAAAAACGTTAGTTAAGCGCTTTTGTTAAGTACTGTGGTTAAGCAGTGCTTTGAGTTTTGCGGGCTTAACAGGTTTACTAAGGTAATGAATTTGCTCTTCTTTGGTTTGCTGTTTTAGCGCTTCATCACGTACCGCTGTGATTAAAATCGCCGGTACTGGGCTTTGCCAAATTTCTCGTAGGGTTTTAATAAGCGTGATGCCATCGCAATCATGACCGAGCTGATAATCCATTAAGATCACATCGGGCGCTCGGTGCTCTTTGGCATAGGCCATCACGGTTTCAACTTGATCAAAGAGTTGGTAATTGGCCTGCCACTTTTGCAATAGGCTTGCCATGGCATTAAGGTTTTCTGGGTCATCATCCACCGCAATAATATTCATTGCACTGCGGTTCTCAACACCTTTTTTAGGTGCCTCTTTTTGTTGAATAAATTGGCTTTCACCATAAGGTACTTCAATACTAAAGCGGCTACCTTTGCCAGGCTTTGAACTGACATCTAATCGTAAAGAGAGTAAGTCGGCCATTCGTTTTACAACTCCTAAGCCAAGGCCAACCCCTTTGTTATCTCCCGCTTCAATACGATAAAAGTCATTAAAGATCTTCGCTTGCTCTACTTCTGTAATGCCGGGGCCTGTGTCCCATACTTCAATACGTAAATGATGTTTGCGTTTGCGACAAGCAATTAAAACTCGGCCACTATCAGTGTATTTAACTGCATTTGACACCAAGTTTTGAATAATTCGTCGTAAATAAGTGATATCACTGTGAACGATAACTCCTTTTGAACGCACCGTGAGTTTTAAGCCTTTTTCGCTCGACATAATGGCGTATTCGTTCTTAAGCGGGGCAAGTATGTCATCAATACTAAAGTGACGCGGAGTCGGCGTCATTGCCCCTTGCTCGAGCTTGGCAATTTCTAACAGCGCAGACATCAAATGCACCGTTGAATCTAAACTTGCGCCAAGCTTTTCAAAGTTATTTAAGTTGTTGCTCGAAAGGGTTTTATCATCAATGGCTGCAAGGTACAGACGCGCCGCATTTAGCGGTTGCAAGATATCGTGGCTTGCTAAGGCTAAAAATCGCGTCTTACTGTCATTAGCTTGTTCTGCCTCTTTTTTAGCTAAAGTAAGTGCTTGCTCAGTTTGTACTCGGCTGTCGATTTGTGCTTGTAAATCTTTATTGATAGTACGGATTTCTTGAGTACGCGCTTCAATACGGTTTTCAAGGTCCATGTTTACTTCTTCAAGCGCATTTTGCGTTTCGATATGCGTGGTAACATCAGAGAAACTTGTTACAAAGCCACCATCTGGCAGTGGGTTACCAATCATTTCGAACACTTGGCCATTACGGCGGTGGCGAATAAAGTGGTGGGGCGTGCCGTTTTTAAGATGCTGCACGCGCTTTTCTACATGGCGCTCAACTTCACCTGGACCACACTCGCCGCGCTCGGCATTGTAGCGGATCACTTCCTCTATGGGTTGACCAACCTCTAAAAAGTTTTCTGGGTAGTCAAACATTTCTGCGTAGCGCTTATTCCATGCCACTAAATTAAGCTCTTTATCAACAACAGAAATACCATGGCTGAGGTTTTCAAGTGAGGTGAATAATAGGTTTTGGTTAAATTGCAGAGCTTGTGTGGTTTCATCAAAAAAGTTAACGACTTCTTCAAAGGCCATGCGTTTACCAGAGGCAACTGTGTGGATCAGCGCCTGTGCTGAAGAGGCACCAAGCACACCAGTTAAGGCGCGTTCACAATAGGCAATAAACTCAGGTTCTGGGTGTGCGTTATTATTATCTAAGTTATGAGTTAAGGAGTAATGGGCTAAAACTTGTTGCGAGCGCTGTACGCCCAAGAAGGTTTGTAGCAGAACCTTAAAGTCGTAGACGGTGGCTTTCACATTTTTATTCAAGCGTCTAGCAAACACAGCTTGATCTTTAGGATTAACAAAGGCAGCTGCCTGAATTTTATCAATTAAACGCTCATCTGCACCGAGCGAAAAACTAATGTAACAGCCAATATTGGCAAATAAAGCAATGAGGGTGCCACGAGTAATGAGTGTTTGTTGTAGCTCTGCGTTTAAGGTATTGCCTGCATCTAAAATAGGTAGCATTAAGAATAAAACCCAGCAAATGAAGCCTGCTAATAATCCCGCATAAACCCCATAAGCATGGCCTTTTCGCCAATATAGACCACCCACAATAGCAGGCAGTAATTGCGATACCAAAGAAAAGGCCACTAAACCCATACTAGCCAATGCTTTACCATGACCAAACCATTGTTGGTAGAAATACGACAAAATCAAAATGCCGGCAATCGTGAAGCGTCTTACTAATAGAATTTGCGACTTATAGCTGCTGGTGATGAGATTACGTTTAAACTTACGACGCAGCATTAGCGGCAATACCACATCGTTTGAGATCATAGTGCTGAGCGTGAGTGTGGCTACAACAATCATCGCTGTAGCCGCTGATAGACCCCCGATAAATACAAAGGTCGTTAAAAAGGCGTTTTCGTGCATCAGCGGTAGGGCTAATACAAAGCTATCTGGAGAGAAGCCACTACCAATGCCTGGGTGTATAGCTGCTGTTGCAATAGGGAAAATCATTGCCGCAGTCAGTAACAAATACAGGGGGAATGCCCAGCGGGCTGTATAAAGATGGCGTTTATCTTGGTTATCGACCACAGTTACATGGAACTGCCTTGGTAAACAGATAATCGCCGCAGCTGCCATTAATGACTGACCGATAAAGTTAAAGCTAAAAAAGTCGAAGTTATGCCAGTGCTGCCAAATAGAGCCCTTTAGTTGCTCGGTTTGCACCGTAGTTAAATTAAATAATGTGTATAAAGCAAGCCCAGCAACGGCCACTAAAGCCAGTAATTTAATCATAGATTCAAAGGCAACAGCCAGCATCAGCCCCGAGCGATATTCGGTTACATCCACCTTACGAGTACCAAAGAATATCGCAAACATTGCCATGATAAGTGTTGCTGAAAGGGCCAGCATAGATCCCGAAATACGATCGTCGTTTTGCAGCAGTAAGAAGCTGCTACTTAGTGCTTTTAATTGCAGTGCGATATACGGAATAGTCGCTAATAAAGCGATAATCGTTACCATAATCGCGGTGGTTTGCCGTTTACCATAGCGAGCAGAAATAAAGTCGGCGATGGTCGTGATATTTTGCTTTTTACTGACCAGTACTAATTTACGTAAAAACCCTTGGCCGAAGAAAAATAGCAGCGCAGGGCCAATTAAAATAGGTAAGTAGTTCCAACTGCTGGTGGCTGCTGTACCAACCGAACCATAGTAGGTCCAAGACGTACAGTAAATCCCTAGTGAAAAAGAATAGACAAATGGGTGGTGACTAATTCTTTTTGCAAGAGGAGTGGTTTTGTCTCCCCAATTTGCCAACCAAAACAACACGCCAATATAGGCGAGTGCAACAAATAAAAGCGCAGCTGTCATGTTTAAATTCAGTAATTATTGTAATAACACTACCTTACCAGAATTATGCGCGATTTCGATGGCTAGATTTTTTGCAATAAAAATTAATAAAAAGCAAGTTATTGATATTTAAAAGATAGTACTGTTTTATGCGCTGTTATTAGACTAATGTCGCAGATCATTCGTTTTTACTATTTTCGCTATTTCGCAAATTTATCTTTATAGGTTAAGTTGTTGTTAAATATTGTTTTTTACCATTCGTTAACAAACGGTGTTTTGCAGTTTACGTAAACGTAAACTAACTGTTACGACTATGGTCTCAATTCCATAAATCAGAACCCTTGCTAACTTAGTTAATGACAACTAATACCACTCATTACTTTTTTGTAATGCATAAGGGGATAAAAATGGCTTTTAAAGATGAAGAACAAGCAAAAGCTTATTGGGCGGAAAACCTCGCACTGCTATTTAAATTATTAGCAATTTGGTTTGTCGTGTCATTTGGCTTCGGCATTTTACTGGTAGACGTACTTAACGAGATACGTTTCTTTGGGTTTAAACTCGGCTTCTGGTTCTCCCAGCAAGGCGCTATTTACACCTTTGTTGCTTTGATTTTTGTTTACGTTTTCAAAATGAATACGTTAGATAAAAAATACGGCGTAGACGAATAGGAGCTAAGCAATGGATGTTCAAACACTCACGTTTATTATCGTCGGTTTAAGCTTCGCGCTTTATATCGGCATCGCAATCTGGGCTCGTGCTGGGTCAACAAATGAATTCTATGTTGCAGGGGGCGGTGTACCGCCGCTAGCAAATGGTATGGCAACCGCTGCTGACTGGATGAGTGCGGCATCGTTTATCTCAATGGCGGGTATTATCTCGTTTGCGGGTTATGACGGTGGTGTATATCTAATGGGTTGGACAGGTGGTTATGTACTACTTGCACTTTGTTTAGCTCCTTACCTACGTAAGTTTGGTAAGTTCACGGTACCTGATTTCATCGGTGACCGTTATTACTCACAAGCTGCACGTGTTGTTGCAATTTTATGTGCTATTTTTATCTGTTTCACATATATCGCAGGTCAAATGCGTGGTGTAGGTGTGGTTTTCTCTCGCTTCTTAGAAGTAGATATTGAGACCGGTGTTTACATTGGTATGGTGATTGTATTCTTCTACGCTGTATTAGGCGGTATGAAGGGGATTACATATACGCAAGTAGCTCAGTACTGTGTACTAGTATTTGCTTACCTTGTTCCAGCAATCTTCATTTCAATGATGATGACAGGTCACTTCTTCCCACAAACCGGTTTCGGTGCAACCCTTAGCGATGGCTCAGGACAGTTTGTACTTGATAAACTAGATGGGCTGAGTACCGAGCTTGGCTTTGCGCAGTACACCGAAGGCTCGAAGAGCATGATTGATGTATTCGCAATTACAGGCGCGTTAATGGTTGGTACTGCAGGTTTACCGCACGTAATCGTTCGTTTCTTCACTGTTCCACGTGTTAAAGACACGCGTATCTCAGCTGCATGGACACTTGTTTTCATTGCAGTCGTTTATACAACAGCACCTGCTGTAGCGTCATTCGCTCGTGTAAACATGATTGATACAATTAACGGTAAAGACGGTAGCGGTACCGAGTACGCAGAAGCACCAGCTTGGGTTAAAAACTGGGAAAGAACAGGCCTAATCACCTTTAATGATAAAAATGGTGACGGCAAAATGTTCTACTCAGCAGGTAAGATTGATGATCCAAATAGCGCAAACGAAGTTAAAGTTGACCGCGACATCATGGTACTTGCAAACCCTGAGATTGCAGACTTACCAGCATGGGTGATTGCATTAGTCGCAGCAGGTGGTATCGCAGCAGCGCTATCAACAACAGCAGGCTTACTATTGGTGATCTCGACCTCGGTATCGCATGACTTATTAAAACGCACCTTAAAACCAGATATAAGTGACAAACAAGAGCTACTTGCAGCGCGCTTAGCTGCGATGATAGCGATTGTGATTTCAGCTTACTTTGGTATTAACCCGCCAGGGTTCGTGGCCTCGGTTGTTGCCTTCGCCTTCGGCTTAGCAGCGGCGAGCTTCTTCCCAGCCATCATTATGGGTATCTTCTCTAAGAAGATGAATAAAGAAGGTGCGATTGCGGGTATGGTGACAGGTATTACATTCACAGCGGCTTATATTATCTACTTCAAGTTCGTAAGCCCTGAGTTGAATACACCGGCAAACTGGTTATTTGGTATTTCACCTGAAGGTATCGGTCTTATTGGTATGATTGTTAACTTTGTAGTTGCAGCTATCGTACTTAAACTAACGGCTGAAACACCAGTTGAAATCCAAGAAATGGTTGAAGGTATCCGTAACCCTAAAGGTTCGAGCGCAGCACACGCGCACTAATAAAACCATTTTATAAGAACACACTCTTGACGTTTAAAAGCCCGACTTAAGTCGGGCTTTTTATTTATTTCAAACAGGGGTAGTGTAGATATTGTCTCTATTTTATAGCGAGAATGACCATGAATACCGAGCAACAGGAAGTCGCCCAATTTGTGATGCAGCAAACGCCATTTAATCAGCTTGATGGCGCTGCCAGTGAGTATTTTGTAAACCATCTCGATATTATTTATTTGACCCGTGAGAATCAAAATCAGTGGTTAAGTTCGGATAATCTAAGATTATTTTTAATTCGCTCTGGCGATTATGATTTAGTTGACCCAAAAGGCGATGTGATCACTAAGTTATCAAGTGGCGATTACTTTGGTTTTCCTTCATTGTTAACTGGCGAAGCAATTCAAAATAGTATTTCAGTGCAAAAGGAAGGCATTGTTTACATGCTGAACCAAGCGGCATTTGATTACTTACGCCGTGAGTATAAGGTGTTTGAGCAATACTTTGTTCGTGCCCATAAAAACCGTTTATTGTCGTCTCATTATAAAAGTCAAAACGACAGTTGGTCGGAGAAAAAAATTTGCGAGTTGATGAATCGCAAAGCCGTCACCTTGGCGCCAGATGCAAGTATTCGTCAAGCCGCTAAAAAAATGAAACAACAGGGTGTTTCATCAATTATGTTGACTGAACATGAGCGTCTTGTAGGAGTCGTGACCGACCGAGATTTACGCAACCGCGTATTAGCCGATGAGGTTGACCCACAAGAGTCAGTAAGTAGCATCATGACGTGTAAGCCCAAGTTTATTTTTGAAAATAACCGCGTGTTTTCGGCGCTACACTTAATGCTTAAGCACAATATTCACCATTTACCTGTGCTTGATGAACATCACAAACCGCTTGGTATGCTCACCAGTACTGATTTACTGCGTCAGCAAAAAAGCGACCCAGTACAATTAATTGGACGAATTTACAAAGCGCACAGCGTGGTTGATTTAAAGCGTTATTCGCAAGAGATACCCGGTTTATTAAAAGGTTTTTCAAACAATATTGATGACATCTCCTTGATTGGTAAATTATTAAGTGGCTTAACCGATGCGTTGACTTCGCGGTTAATTCGTTTGTTCCAAGAAGATAATGGTGCGGCACCAACCAGCTTTAGTTTTATTTGTTTTGGTTCACAAGCACGAGAAGAACAAACACTGCATTCTGACCAAGATAATGGCCTGTTGCTACCTGATGATTTAACAGAAGAACAACACGATTACTTTAAGCGCATGGGCGAGTATGTCTGTGAGCATTTAATTGAGTGCGGTATAAAACGTTGCCCTGGCAATATTATGGCGAGCAATGCACAGTGCCGTATGGGCATTAATGCTTGGACAGAAAAGTTTCATAAGTGGATCACCTCACCTACACCAGAGGCGATGCTCAATTGTAAGATATTTTTTGACCTACGTTTTATTGAAGGTTCCACTACCTTATATGCGCGCTTTTGTGAGCAGCTAAAACGCATTTCTAAAAATGACTTATTCTATGCGGCTATGGCGAGCGACATTAAAAATACGCCAGTGCCCATTGGTTTGTTTAATCAATTTAAATTAGAGAAAGACGAAAAGCAGCATAAGTACCTCGACTTAAAAAAACGCGGTGTGGTGATCATCAACGACATAGTGCGTTTATATTCCCTCAAAGCGGGTATTCAGCGCGCTAATACGCAAGAGCGTATTGATGCATTAATGAAATTTTCGCTACTCAATAAAGATGACTTATATAACCTAAAAGACTGTTGGCGCTTTTTAACCCAGCTGCGTTTAGGCACACAAATTAACGAAGAGGGATTGCCAAGCAACTGTATTAACCCAAATGCGTTGAATTCATTAGAGCGACATCAATTAAAAGAAGCATTTTATTTGGTTAAACAGGCACAGCAAGCCGCCGCATTTAAATTTGCTCGCGGTAGTTTATAGGAGAGGGTATGGTTAAACGCTGGTTAAGTCGGTATTTAGCGCGCAAGCAACTCTTGGCAGCCGATGCCTATAAAGAACGCTACATAGTGATAGACATGGAATTAACGGGCCTAGATCCTCGCCAGCACGAAATTGTTTCGGTGGCGTGGGTGATGATAGAAGATCAATGCATTAAACTCAGCGGTGCGCAGCACTTAATAAATAAAGACGTGCAAAGCTTAGAGCAAAGTCCGATTTATCACGGTATTGCAAAACAAGATATAGATACAGGTGAAAGCCTCGAAAGCATTCTTGGCAAGCTGCATCAGCATTTTGGTGAGTGCATTTTAGTGTTTCATAACGCGGCACTTGATTGGGGGTTTTTAAAACAGGCCTGCAGAACGCTTGGCTTAGATGCAAAAGCGCGTTTAATTCTTGATACCTTTGTTATTGAAAAAAAACGCCTGCACCAGCAAGGCCACGAAATTGGCCACGATGATTTAACACTTAGCGAATGCCGTAAACGCTACAACTTACCGCATTACAGCTCGCACCATGCCCTGACTGATGCCATGGCAACGGCCGAGTTATTCTTAGCCCAGTGTCATCAAATCAGTCGTGGTAAGGCATTGAAAGTAGGGGAGCTTGTGTGAATCAGTTAGAATTAAAAATTCCTCCAGTCGCGCTACTGCTGATCATTGCGTTGATGATGTGGGGCATAGCAGAGTTGTTTACGAGTTTTAGCTTCTCGTTTTTCGTATCATCTTTTGTAGCACTACTCATTGCATTTTTAGGTGTGGTGTTTGCTTTATTAGGTGTTTATCAATTTCGTAAGCAAGGTACGACTGTTGACCCTCGAATTCCAGAAAAGTCGGCGAGCCTTGTTACAAGTGGTGTTTATCATTTTAGCCGTAACCCAATGTATGTTGGTATGTTATTAATGCTAGTTGGTTGGGGAATTTATCTTGGTAATATTGCGAGTTTTATAATGCTGCCAGTATTTATTCTCTATATGAATCGATTTCAAATTATGCCAGAAGAAACGTTTATGGCTGAGAAGTTTGGGTCAGCATACCAGCAATACCAAAAATCTGTTCGTCGCTGGCTATAAAGGAAAAAAGTAAGATTGAGGTTGCTAACGCAGTTTTATTTACCTTACCCTCTTATAAAAATGTCTAAGGTCGATTACCAAAATTGAGCCATCTAGGGTTGTTAAAGTAGCTTTATTTACCTTGCCCTCTTATAAAAATGTCTAAGGTCGATTACCAAAACTGCGCCATCTAAAACATGCTAAGCAATTTTTATTTTGGCTGACCTCTTATAAAAACTTCAAAGGTCGATTACCAAAATTGAGCCATCTAAAACATGCTAAGCAACTTTTATTTCACCTGACCTCTTATAATAATGTGTAAGGTCGATTACCAAAACTGCGCCATCTAAAACATACTAAGCAACTTTTATTTCACCTGACCTCTTATAAAAACTCTTCAGGTCGATTACCAAAATTGAGCCATCTAGGGTTGTTAAAGTAGTTTTATTTACCTTGCCCTCTTATAAAAACTTCAAAGGTCGATTACAATACCGCCATCTAAAAGGCAGCTGCCTTTATCTGCAAGCAAATAGAGTGGATTTTCTTCTTCATGGCAATCAAACTTGCAATTAATGGTTTTGGTCGAATCGGGCGCAACATCGTCCGTGCTCTGTATGAGTCTGGGCTTGAAGATCAAATCAAAATTGTCGCTATTAACGAATTAGCCGACCCTAAGGGCATTGCCCATCTCCTTAAATACGATACATCTCATGGCCGCTTTTCATTTCCAGTTAATCTTGGCGAAGATACTTTAACGGTTGCTAACGACTCTATAGCCTTATTTGCAGAAGAAAACCCTGCAGAACTGCCATGGCAAACGCTTGATGTTGATGTGGTTCTTGAATGTACTGGGGTGTATCACTCTCGTGAACATGCAGAACTACACTTAGCTGCTGGTGCAAAAAAAGTATTGTTTTCGCAGCCTGCAGATGCTGATGTCGATGCCACAATTGTGTATGGTATTAATGATGATGAGCTAAAAGCTGAACATACGATTGTTTCAAACGGTTCATGTACCACAAACTGTATTGTGCCAGTGATTAAAGTGCTGGATGACGCATTTTCGATTGAATCTGGGGCTATTACAACGATTCATGCCTCGATGCATGATCAGCAAGTGATTGATGCGTATCATCATGATTTACGCCGCACTCGTGCTGCAAGCCAATCTATTATTCCGGTAGATACAAAGCTTGCTCGTGGTATTGAGCGTATATTGCCTAAGTTTCATAGTCGCTTTGAAGCCATTGCTGTTAGGGTACCCACTATCAACGTGACGGCGATGGATTTAAGTGTAACAGTGAATACTGATGTGAATTTAGCGACTGTCAATCAAGCACTTAAGTTAGCTGCAAAAGACCGCCTTGACGGTATTTTAAGTTACACTGAAGAGCCATTGGTATCGGTAGATTTTAATCATGACCCACATTCTTGTATCATAGATGGCACTCAGACACGTGTTAGTCATAAACGACTGATAAAGTTGTTAGTGTGGTGCGATAATGAGTGGGGCTTTGCGAATCGTATGCTCGACACTGCGCGTGCGATGATGGCTGTAAGCCAATAATTTATAAATATAATATTAGTATCGTTAACTAAGGAGAAGTCCATGTCGGTCATTAAAATGGCAGATTTAGATTTAAACGGCAAACGCGTGTTAATTCGTGAAGATTTAAATGTGCCTGTAAAAGAAGGTAAAGTGACCTCTGATGCGCGTATTCGTGCAGCATTACCAACTATCAAATTAGCGTTAGAAAAAGGCGCTAAAGTAATGGTGATGTCACACCTTGGCCGCCCTACGGAAGGGGAATATGATGAAGCGTTTTCACTTGCCCCTGTGGTTAATTATTTAAATGATGCCCTTGAGCAAACAGTTCGTCTTGAAAAAGACTACCTAGAAGGCGTAGACGTTGCTGATAACGAAGTGGTTGTTTTCGAAAACGTGCGTTTTAACGCTGGCGAAAAGAAAAACGACGAAGCATTGTCTAAAAAACTAGCTGCATTATGTGATGTTTACGTAATGGACGCATTTGGTACGGCTCACCGTGCACAAGCATCGACTCACGGTGTGGGTTTATTTGCTGATGTTGCATGTGCAGGTCCACTACTTGCGGCAGAGTTAGACGCACTAGGTAAAGCGCTTGATAACCCAGCTCGTCCTTTAGTTGCTATCGTTGGTGGCTCTAAAGTATCGACTAAGTTAACTGTACTTGATTCACTTTCTAAAGTGGTTGACCAACTTGTAACAGGTGGTGGTATCGCTAATACCTTCATCGCAGCAGCAGGTCACTCAGTAGGTAAGTCTTTATTTGAAGCTGATTTAACTGATGAAGCAAATAAATTAAGTGCGGCAGCAAAAGCTAATAACGGTGAAATCCCGGTACCAACTGATGTTGTTGTAGGTAATGAGTTCTCAGAATCTGCAGTGGCAACACTAAAAGATGTGAATGAAGTAACAGACGAAGACATGATCTTCGATATTGGTCCTGATACAGCAAACCAATTAGCAAAAATCATTGCTAATGCAGGCACCGTTGTATGGAATGGTCCAGTAGGTGTATTTGAATTTGACCAATTTGGCAACGGCACACGTGCTATTGCTGATGCGATTGCTAACTCAAGTGCATTCTCGATTGCTGGTGGCGGTGATACGCTTGCAGCGATTGATAAATACGGCATTGCCGATAAAGTTTCTTACATTTCAACCGGTGGTGGTGCTTTCCTTGAATTTTTAGAAGGGAAAAAATTACCAGCAGTTGCTATGCTTGAAGAACGTGCTAAGTAATTAGTGCGTATGCCAGCGTAGTTATTAGGTAATTACGCTGGTTTAGCTGTTAATAAAATACCTCTCACCCTCGTTTTATTTACAGCTGTTACGGTAGGCGCGAGCTTTTCGTGATGCAGTGATGCATCAAAAAATAACTTATCCGTTCAAACTAGATAGTAGGAAACTACTGTCGATACAATTTGGAGAATACCAAATGGCTTTAATCAGTATGCGACAACTTCTTGATCATGCAGCTGAAAATGGTTACGGCGTACCTGCTTTTAACGTTAATAACCAAGAGCAAATGCGCGCAATTATGGAAGCGGCTGACAAAACAAACAGCCCGGTAATTGTACAAGGTTCAGCAGGCGCACGTGCCTATGCTGGTGCCCCTTTTATTCGTCATATGATTTTAGCTGCCGTTGAAGAATGGCCACATATTCCAGTCGTAATGCACCAAGACCACGGTACTTCACCAGGTGTATGTCAGCGTTCAATCCAGTTAGGCTTTTCATCAGTTATGATGGATGGCTCATTAATGTCTGATGGTAAAACTCCTTCAAGTTATGAATACAATGTTGATGTTACTCGTCAAACTGTTGAAATGGCACATGCTTGTGGTGTGTCTGTAGAAGGCGAGTTAGGTGTTTTAGGTTCACTTGAAACAGGTGAAGCAGGTGAAGAGGACGGCGTGGGTGCAGAAGGTAAATTATCTACTGATCAAATGCTAACAGATCCTGAAGAAGCCGCTGATTTCGTTCGTAAAACTAAAGTTGATGCACTTGCTATTGCTTGTGGTACATCACATGGTGCGTACAAATTCACGCGTCCACCAACAGACGATATCTTAGCGATTGATCGCATCAAAGAGATCCACTCGCGAATTCCTAACACGCACTTGGTAATGCATGGTTCGTCTTCAGTGCCACAAGAGTGGTTAGAAGTGATCAACCAATACGGTGGTGAAATCCCTGAAACCTATGGTGTGCCAGTAGAGCAAATCATCGAAGGTATTAAATACGGTGTTCGTAAAGTAAATATCGATACCGATCTTCGTTTAGCATCTACAGGTGCAATTCGTCGCCACTTAGCTTTAAACCCAGCTAACTTCGATCCACGTAAATACTTAGCTGAAGCAACGAAAGCAATGACTGAGATCTGTGTTGCTCGCTACGAAGCCTTTGGTGCGGCAGGTCAAGCTGGTAAGATCAAGCCTATCTCTTTAGATGATATGCACCTTAAATACTTATCGGGTGAACTTGATCCACAAATCAAGTAATTGATAATAAATCGAAAAAGCCGGCTTGCATGCCGGTTTTTTATTGCCTTGATCAAGACGGATCAGCGATTTACTTACTCGTGTTTTTCAGGATCAGTGTTTTACTAACCTTCGCTTTCACGGATCATTATTTTACTAGTTACGCACTGATCATCGGCTTTTCTTTGCTCAGCTTTTAAACGAAATGCTGAGTGTCTTAACATTAAATCAACAAGTTATCTTACTCTCTAAGTAAAATACTGATCTCGGGCTGATCAACTTAGTAAAAACCTGATCTTGATCTGATAGAGTTAGTAGATCAGTGATCCGTGATTTTTGTGTGAAATATAGCCACCTTGCCTTGACCAAAAGCCCTTTATGTTCGATTTTTAAGTTACTGCTTAAATTAAGGATCGCTACCATGAACAAACCTGCCATGATGTTGTCGAGCTTTGCAATGTGCTTTATTTCTTTTCATAGTGCTGCCGAAGCTGTAGATGTGTATGGTCGGGCCCATTTAGGGGTTGCTAATAGCGACACTGGCGATGGCAGCGAAACGTCTATTGAGAGCTACAGTTCACGTATGGGTATTAAAGGCAGTGGTGAAATAAGTGATGGATTAAAAGCTGTATATAAGTTTGAATTTGCAGTAAATGCGGCTGATCAAGATAGCGATGGTAAAACAGAAGAGAATATTACCGCTCGTAACCAATATGTTGGTCTTCAAGGCAGTTATGGGCAGGTAGTACTTGGTCGACATGATACAGCGTTAAAAGTATCGCAGGGTAAAATTGATTTAATGAACGACTTTAATGGTGATGTTAAAGCCTTATTTAATGGCGAAAATCGCCTTGGTGATGTGGTTCATTATAGCTCGCCAATTGTCGGCAATATGCAATTTGTGGTCACCTATATTGCTGAAGATAATTCTAAACAAGATGAAGAAACCGGCGTTTCTGCGGCCTTTATGTATGGTGATAGTAAATTTAAAAAAGCGCCTTACTTTGTCAGTGTTGCCCACGACAGTAAAGTAGCCGGTTATGATACAACACGGTTTACGGCGCAAGGTAAATTAGGTGATTTAACCTTAGGTGGTATGTATCAACAAAGCGAAAAAATAGCTGGTTCTGATAAAGAAGATGGCTTTTTGGTAAGTGCATCCTACAAAATAGATAAATATAAGTTATTGGCGCAATACCAAGATACTGATGGTAACTTCGGTAAGTTAAAAGATTCGGGGAGTGGTACCTCTGTTGGCGTTGAACGAAGCCTGTCAAAACAAGCACGTATGTACATGTGGTATACGCAGTTTTCACTAGATAATAATGCTGATGAAGATCACTTGGCAGTCACTTTAAGGTATGACTTTCAATCCGAAATTTACTATTAAAGCGTAAAAAATGGCTATTTTTGCATTGATTTTTTTGCGCTTTTTGAATTACTCGTTAGACTTTCATAAAAATGTCATACTTAGTCATAATAATGAAACCAGTTCGCTAACGAAAGAGATAAATTGGAATGTCACGTAAAGTACTAGTCGTCGATGACGAAGCGCCTATCAGAGAGATGCTGGTTTTTGTTCTAGAGCAAAATGGTTTTCAAGCAATTGAAGCAGAAGATTATGACTCTGCAATTGAAGCTATGGTAGAACCATACCCAGATATGGTTTTATTAGATTGGATGTTACCAGGTGGTAGCGGTATTCAAATTGCGAAAAAATTTAAGCAAAACGAATACACTCGTCAAATTCCTATCATCATGCTAACAGCTCGCGGTGAAGAAGAAGACAAAGTACGCGGTCTTGAAGTAGGTGCTGATGATTACGTAACAAAACCATTTTCTCCTAAAGAATTAATGGCGCGCATTAAAGCGGTTATTCGCCGTGTTTCACCAACCTCATTAGAAGAAGCCATTGAAGTTCATGGTTTACGCCTTGATCCAATCTCACACCGTGTAACATCAGAAGGGAGTGAATTAGATATGGGTCCTACTGAATTTAGATTACTCCATTTCTTCATGACACATCCAGAACGTGTTTACAGCCGTGAACAATTACTTGATCATGTATGGGGAACAAATGTATATGTAGAAGACCGTACAGTTGATGTACATATTCGTCGTCTACGTAAAGCGATTGCACCATTAGGGCATGACCGTTTAGTACAAACCGTTCGCGGTGCAGGCTATCGTTTTTCAAGTAAATTATAAGTGTCATAGCAATGACCTTAACAAGCTAATTTACATACTTAAGGTAAAGTGAGTGTATGTATCGAGTAGTGAATAAACAGGCGTTAGCAAAACGCCTGTTTATGTATTTCTTACCCTTGTTATTAGTTGGCGTACTTGTAGGTGCGCCTTTTTTGCTTTTATTTTTAGGCTCTTTTGCACTGCTAATTTGGCATTATCATCAATTATATCGCCTCAGCGATTGGCTTCTTAATCAACGTAGTTTCAACCCACCCGAAGGGGAGGGAGCGTGGGAGCAAGTCTTTGAAGGGATCTATCACTTACAACATCGAAACCGTAAAAAACGTAATGAACTTGCAGACTTAATACGCCGCTTTCGTGATGGCGCCGAGGCTGTGCCTGATGCGGTAGTGGTTTTACAAAAAGATCTCAGCATCATTTGGTGTAACCAATTGGCTCTAAAGGTTTTAGGGTTACAGTGGCCTACCGATCATGGGCAACGCTTAGATAATCTTATTCGCGATCCTAAGTTTGCAAAGTACATGAATAAAGCCTGTTTCGATGAACCGCTCGAGCTTGATGGTGGCCACAGCTACGATCAAACCTTAGAGTTTCGTGTTATGCCCTATGCAAGTTCACAGTTGATGATGGTGGTGCGTGATGTTACTCGCTTAAAGCAACTTGAGCAGATGCGTAAAGATTTTGTGGCCAATGTTTCTCATGAGCTGAGAACACCACTTACAGTGGTAACCGGTTACTTAGAAATGCTTGATTCAGATAGCTTACCACCTCCTGCAATGTGGCAAAAAGCGCAAACTACCATGCTTGAACAATGTAAGCGCATGGACAGTCTGGTTAATCAATTATTGTCGTTGTCGCGTATTGAAGGGGCACGTCGTCAAGATAACGATAAGCCGGTTAATGTGCCGCAGTTACTTACCTATATTCAAACCGAAGCACAGTCATTAAACCAAGACAAAGGCCATGAGCTTATCTTTAATGTTGATGCGAGCTTAGACATTAAAGGGGCCGAAGATGAATTACGAAGTGCCTTTTCTAACCTTGTGTTTAACGCCATTCATTACACCAAGCCCGGTGGCAAGATTGTGGTTGATTGGCAGCTTAAAAATAACCAAGCCGCGTTTAGTGTGACCGATAATGGTGATGGTATTGCTGCTGAACATATTAACCGTTTAACGGAACGTTTTTATCGTGTTGATAAGGCTCGTAGCCGCACTACAGGTGGGTCTGGATTAGGTTTAGCGATTACAAAACATGTACTTACAAGGCATGACAGTCGTTTAGATATCAGCAGTAAATTAGGCCAAGGCTCGACCTTTGCGTTTGCATTTGGTAGCGAAAAAGTCGTGCGTTTAACAGATAATATTAAGAAAACTGCAAAGTCATAAAAATGTCATTTAAGGGTAATCTAACTGTCATCTAGTGTCATTAGAGTAGACCGCAGTTAGGAAATGGGACGAACAAATCGGAGTAACCCCTATGAAATTCAAAAATCTCGTTGCCGCAATGGGTGTGGCTGTAACAACATTTGTATCAGCACAAGCAGCTGCAGTTGATAAAGATATGCCTGAGTACACTAAAGTAAGTGGTATCTCTGGTAACTTCTCATCTGTAGGTTCTGACACGCTTGCAAACATGATGACGTTCTGGGCAGAAGAGTACAAGCGCTTCTATCCAAACGTAAACATTCAAATCCAAGCAGCGGGTTCTTCAACTGCTCCTCCAGCATTAACTGAAGGGACAGCAAACTTCGGCCCAATGAGCCGTCGTATGAAGTCAAAAGAAATTGAAGCATTCGAAAAGCGTTACGGCTACAAGCCAACTGAAGTACGCGTTGCAATCGATGCTCTTGCTGTATTCGTACACAAAGATAACCCAATCAAAGGTTTACGTATTGACCAAGTTGATGCGATTTTCTCTTCAACACGTAAATGTGGTGCTGATGCACAGGTTAATCGTTGGAGCGAAGTAGGTCTTGAGGGCGATTGGGCAGCAAAAGATATCCAGCTTTACGGTCGTAACTCAGTATCGGGTACTTACGGTTACTTCAAGAAGAAAGCACTTTGTAAAGGTGACTTCCGTAACAACGTAAACGAACAACCTGGTTCTGCATCTGTAGTACAGTCAATCTCTTCTTCAGTGAACGCGATTGGTTACTCAGGTATCGGTTATAAAACATCAGGTGTACGTACGGTTCCACTTTCTAAGAAAGGTGACAACTTTGTTGATGCAACATTAGAAAACGTAGCAACAGGTAAATACCCACTATCTCGTTTCTTATACGTTTACGTGAACAAGCACCCTAACAAGCCGCTTTCACCAATCGATGCAGAGTTCTTAAAAATGGTTCTTTCTGTAGACGGTCAAAAAATTGTTGAGAAAGATGGTTATGTGCCACTTTCAGGTAAAATGGCAATGGCTGAACTTAAAAAGCTAGGCCTTCTGTAACAACCATACAGACATAGACGAAAAAACCGCTCAGTGAGCGGTTTTTTTTCGTTTAGCTTTTAGCAAATAATTTTGCCTTAATGCGTTGCTGAGCAAGGCGTACTTGCTTACGCTTTTTACCCGAGGGAGCCTTAAAGCTTTGAATTGGCATTACCGTTGGATATTCATTAGGTAGTGCAGGTACACTAAAGTCAGCGTGCTCATCCTTAGGTAAACCAATTTCTTGTTGATGTACACGAAGTGCCGCTAAGGTATCATCGTTTTCAACTTCACTTGGACATAAGAATAAGCCCATTTTACGCATTTTCACACCTAAGCCGATGCTGCTTGAGTAACGTACAATTGGCGCTGCTAAAATAAGGCCCACTAAAATAGGTGATAACCACCAAAAGAAGGTCGGTGTGTAATAGTAAGCAACCGAGCCCCAAATAATCGCGGTAATAGTCGAAAATAACGTATAACCAATCGCTTCCTTCCACGGTACCATTCTACCTTCACGAGGCTGTGCATCCCAGCTAACTTTTTTGCCTAAAAATACGCACACGACAAAATAGCTATGAAACACCATCATTAGCGGCGCAATCACAATGGCAAAAACCGTTTCGATGAGTGAACCTGCAATTAGCTTCATCGTGCCACCAAAGGCTTTATTACGGTGTACTAAAGTCACAATAATACCCATTAATTTAGGTAGTAACAGTAATAAGGCAGTAATGAATAACAACGAATCAATTAGATCCGTTTTGGCAATTTGCCAGGTTGGGAAAAGCTGATAAGCATGGTTAAAGTATACGTCGCTATTAAGAGCACGAGTCACTGCATCTAAGGTACTTAATGCCAGCATAGATAACCAAATTAACGATGAAATATACGCTGTGGCACCAAATAAAAAGTGCATTTTACTCATTAGCTTAAGGCCAGATTTAGGCAATAAACCTAAATGCTGGATATTTCCTTGCACCCATCGTCTATCTCGAATTGCGTAATCGAGAATGTTACTTGGCACTTCTTCGTAGCTACCTTCAACATCACTCAGCAGTAACACATCCCAACCACTACGGTGTAGCAGTGAGGCTTCAACAAAGTCATGACTTAAGATTTCACCGCCAAATGGGGCATTGCCTTTTAAAACTGGCAGGCCGCAGCATTTTGTAAATGCTTCAACGCGAATAATTGCATTGTGACCCCAGTAGTTTGCTTGGTTTGTTTGCCAAAAAGCAGAACCAGTTGCCAACATTGGGCTATATAAAATTGATGCAAACTGTAAAAAGCGACCAAAAAACGTGTCTTGGCGAACCGGAATAGGGATCGTCTGGATCAAACCTGATTTTGGATTGCTGATCATGCTAGAAGTCAGCTCAAGCATACATTGACCCGTCATAATGCTATCGGCATCAAGCACAATCATATGATCGTATTGGCTGCCCCAACGTTCACAAAAATCAGTTAAGTTACCTACTTTACGGTGTTTGTTGTCTTCACGGCGACGATAAAAAGTATGCGCAGCTAAATCACCTAAACGCTTAGTGAGAGCATTCCATGCTTTTAGTTCATTACGTGCGATTTCAGGGTCTTGCGTATCACTAAGTAAGTAAAAATCGTAATGTGGCATTTGTCCTGTTTTGGCCAGCGAGCGAAGGCTAACCTCAAAACCGGCAATTACACGCTCTGTATCTTCGTTGTAGATAGGCATAACAATGGCTGTTTTCGTTTGGCTCAAGGCATGCTGATTAATCTCGATTGGCTTTTGACGTTTTAAGGTCAACGGGTCAATACGAAATAATTGCAAAATAAAGCCCATACAGCCACTACAAAAGGCTGTAACAATCCACGCGAAGGTAACTGTAAATAATGCCAGTAAAGCGTACTCAAGCGGTGTCATGCCGTTAGAATTTAAAATATCGAACATGATCCACACGCCATAGGCGGTAATGCTGAGCGCTAGGCTCGAAAAAAGCCAAGCGCGGGTTTTCTTAAATGGCATTGCTGTTGCTTCTAACGCTTTACTATTGGACGTCGTTTGGATACCAGACATAGCTCCATACCTCGCTGATTTCTTTATCACGTAGTTTTAACGATAAGCGCATATCAACTGGCTTATCTCCCTCTGGCGCCACTTTAAAGGCTACGCGCCATCCTTGATTGTTTGGTAACTGCTGTACCGTTTTATCGCTTATTTGCCCAGCAGAGAGTGTAAGATCCGCTTGCATGGCAAAATTAGCTGATAGTTGATTAATGGTTTCGCCACTAAAATCAACGGTAAATTGGCGGTGGCTTTTTGGTGGTGGATTGTCTTCACCAGGTAATGCTGCACTACCAATTCGAGTTCTTAACACACTCGCTTTATCTTGAGTTGCAAGCGTGGCATTGAAAGTCGAAAGCTTGTAACTAAAGCTTAAGTTGTCACCGGCTTTCATTGGCTGCTCTGGCACCCAGTAGCTAACAATATTGTCGTTGGTTTCTGTATCTGTTGGGATCTCTACTAACTCAACGCGCCCTTTACCCCAATTACCTTCTGGCTCAATCCACATACTCGGACGGTTGTGATAATGTGCTTCGGTATCAAGGTAGTTATTAAAGTCACGGTCTCGCTGTGCAAGACCAAAGCCTTTCGGGTTCTCGTAGCTAAACGAAGTGACACTTAGCTTCTTCGGGTTATTGAGTGCGCGCCAAACCCATTGACCTTGTTCTGATTGCATTAGAAGGCCGTCAGAGTCATGTACTTCAGGGCGGTAGTCGTCGAAGAACTTTGTACTGTTTTCACCGTGGTAGAACATACTTGTTAGCGGGGCAATACCAAGCTTTTTGATGTCTTTGCGGGCGAAAATTTGCATTTGAGTTTTCACTTCAGTGTTGGTCGAAGGTGTTAATTCAAAACGATAGGCGCCCGACACAGATGGGCTATCTAATAATGCGTAGAGCACGATAGTGGTATCTTCGGGTGCTGGTTTTACTAACCAGAACTCTTTGAATACAGGGAATTCTTCACCTGAACTAAGAGCAGTATCCACCGCAAGTCCACGGGCTGACAGACCATATACTTGGTGCGGACCAACTAAACGAAAATATGAAGCACCTTGGAACACAGCCACTTCATCTTTGTACTGGTTGTTGTTCAGTGGAAAATGCAAACGAAAACCTGCATGGCCAAGTTGTGTATTGGCAATCGCGGTACTGATCTCTTGCTCTAACGGGGCAGCAGTTGCATCATAACGATAGTAATCTGTTTTAAAAGGTAAACTTTTTACTTCAGCGTTTTGTTCAAGAGTATTAATTGCAACCGGTGAACGATATAAAAAGCCTGGGTGGAACAACTGCACTTCATAAAGGCTTTGATCTTTCCAAATCGCTTGCTCAGTACGAAAACGGATTGCACGGTAGTCTTGGTAATTGATGCTTGTGAGCGCCTCAAGTTCAAGATCTTTCGGGGCTACATAAGGCTCTGAAGCGAGTTTTTTAGCACGCGCAGTGATAACATCAAATAGCTTTTCTTGCGGAATAGTGATCATCTCAGGCTTAAGCTCAACAGCAGCCTTTTCCTTTGAGGCCAGTTTTTCATTTTCGGCTGCTTGAACTTTAACGGCTGTTTGTTCTGTTTTAGTTACGTTTGATTGCTCTTGTTCTTCAATTGCGTATGTATGACCTGCGCTCATGGCTAATAATACGCCCAATAAGGTCTTCTTTTTAGCAGCACTGAAGAGCTTGGTTCGAGTTTCTGGTCTCATTCAATTTTCCTTTAGCCGTAAATCACGTTAATTCATTCATATCCCTTAGCAATTACTGAACCCAAAATAAAAACTAATAATCTCAATGACTTTGAGTTGGTGCAGTTAAATGCGAAGAGTAAAATTTTGAAATTAGTGAGAAACAATTACATGGTTGCAGTTGTTTATTCGTCACCAATATAGAGAAGTTTAATGAACGAAAGCTTGCCCTAATATGAATAGATTAAAGGGTAAACAAAAATATGAACAAAATTACCAGAGGCTTAATTATGGAAATGAAATTGTAATCGAGAAGAGAAGTGCAGGCACCGAACAGGTTTCAGTGCCCTAATAAGCGAGCTAAAAGTAAGTATTATTTAACTTCACCTAATTTTTCGGCATTAGCTTTACATTGATTATAAGCTTCAATGCACTTGTTACTACACACCTTATGAACTAAGCCATCAGCAGTGCTTTGTTGTTCACAGCTTGCCTCGCATTGGTAGTTTTGTTGAGCGCATTGTTGCATTTCTGGGTTTTCAATTTTATTTGAGCAAGCAGACAGTAATGTCATAGCAAATAATGTTGCTGCAATTGCAGGTAGTTTTTTCATGCTTATCCCTAGTTTATGTCTTTTCTTTGCAATCCATCTTACCCAGATTATTGCTATTTAATCCAGCTCAACTTGTAAATTGTCAATTAAACGTACTGAGCCCAAATAAGCAGCAGCTAAAATAACAAGTTGTTTATCAGCCGTTGTTGCAGGCTTTAATGTTGAGCGCTCTGCTACCGCATAATAGTCAGGTTTAAGGCCTGCACTTTCAAGCTGTGCTTTTGCATCAGCCTCAAGTGTAGCAATGTCTGCATTGCCTTGCTTCAGTGCTGTTGCTGTATTATTTAACGTGGCAAACAGTACTTTTGCAGTGTCTTTTTGCTCATCAGATAAATAGCCATTACGAGAGCTCATTGCTAACCCAGAGATTTCACGGCAAGTAGGTACGCCAATTATCTCTACAGGGATAGATAAATCGCGTGTCATGGTTTTAATCACTTGCAGCTGCTGAAAGTCTTTTTCGCCAAAACAGGCAAAATCAGGCTGTACTAAATTAAATAACTTAGTGACAACGGTTGCGACGCCTTTGAAGTGACCAGGGCGCGAGCCGCCACAGTAACCCATAGAAACACCCGGCACATCGACAAAGCTTTGCTCGCCTAAACCATTTGGGTAAATCGTTTCAACGGATGGTGTAAACACGATATCAGTACCGAGTTCAGCTAAACCTTGTTTATCTTCGTTAAGTGTACGTGGGTAGCTATCAAGATCTTCGTTAGCCCCAAACTGCATTGGGTTCACAAAGATACTCACAACCACTTTATCAGCCAAGGTTTTGGCTTTTTCAACCAGTGAAAAGTGACCTTGGTGTAAATTGCCCATAGTAGGCACTAGTGCAATGCTCAGGCCTGCTTGACGCCAAGCTTTGATTTGGCTGCGTAACGATTTGATTTCAGTGATTGATTGCATTTATTTAAACTCGTGTTCGGTACTTGGGAAAGCACCACTTTTTACATCTTCACAATACTTTTGCACTGCTGCTGGCATATTGCCGGTTTCTAATAAGAAATTCTTTGAAAACTTAGGAATATAGCCTGCTGAAATACCAACTAAGTCGTGCATAACTAAGATTTGCCCATCAGTTTGATTACCTGCACCAATACCAATGGTAGGAATGTTCAGCTCATCAGTAATACGTTTAGCAAGTTCACTTGGAATACATTCTAAAACAAGTAACTGCGCACCTGCCGCCTCAAGTGCTTTCGCATCGCTAACCATTTTATCGGCTTGAGATTGCTCGCGACCTTGAATTTTAAAACCGCCAAATACATGCACTGACTGAGGTGTTAAGCCTAGGTGGCCACATACTGGAATACCTTGTTGAGTCATCGCACGAATGCTGTCGTGCAGCCATTCGCCACCTTCAAGCTTGATCATGTTTGCCCCAGCACGCATCAGCTCTGCAGCATTTTTACAGGCATCAGTTGGGTTGGCATAGGTCATAAAGGGTAAGTCAGCAATTACAAATAATTCGCGGCTACCTGCTCGTACACAACGTGTATGATAAGCAATCTCTGTGTTGGTTACTGCTAATGTGTCATCAGCACCTTGCAATACCATACCTAAAGAGTCACCAACTAAAATCACCTCGACGCCATTATCATGAAACAATTTAGAAAAACTGGCATCGTAAGCTGTTAATGCGGTGATTTTTTGTTGTTCTTGTTTCATTTTATTCAAGGTTGAAACGGTGATTTTAGACATAATTTCCTCTAAGGCTTAGCCTTGGTTGATTACTGCTGAGGGAGTTGTTGTAAATCGTTTAAAGGCAACGTTTTTGTTATATCAGCAAGTGATTGATTATTCGGTAGTACAAGCGTTGGTGCAATTTCCAACAAGGGGTAAACAACAAACTCTCGCTCTGTTAGGCCATAATGAGGCACGGTTAAGCGAGGGGTGTCTATTACGTCATTACCGAACAATAAAATATCTATATCAAGGGTACGCGGACCCCAGCGCTGTTCTTTTCTAACACGGCCATGCTCAAGCTCAATGGCTTGCGTTAAATCAAGCAACTGCTCTGGCATAAGTGCAGTTTTAACACATGCGACCGCATTTACATAATCGGGTTGATCTTGTGGCCCCATGGGTTTGCTTGCGTAATCATGGGATACACAAACAAACTCAACATCTTCTAATGCTTTTAGGGCAGCGACAGCAGCATGAATTTGTTTACGTGGCGCGTTTAAATTGGCACCTAAACCTAAATAAACGGTATGCATACTTAGTCTACTTTTTTCTTGCGTGGGCGACGACGGCGCTTAGGGCCACCTTGGTGTCCTAAATTTTTAACCATCTCTTTTTGGCCGTTGATGTCTTGGCTTAGGTAGGTTGTCCACCAATCAGCAAGCTCTTTTTGCTGCTCTTCGCCAGCTTGCACACGCAAAAGTAAGAAATCATAGGCTGCCTTGAAGCGAGGCTGTTGAGTCAGCCTATAAGCACGTTGACCACCTCGTTTATCAAGACGTTGCTGAATATGCCAAATATCGCGTGCACCCAGTGTGAAGCGTTTTGGTACTGCTACATGTTGTGCGTTTTCACTCAGTACTTTGTTCATCGCTTGTGCAAATGCATCGTACTCTGAAAGTTGATCGCGTTGTTGTAACTTTTTAGCAATGCTCAGTAATGGGAACCACAAAAGGGCTGCAAAAATAAAGGCTGGAGTGACTTTTTTATCAGCATTAATACGTTTATCGGTGTTTTTAAACATTTGCAGGATAAATGTATGTTCAAAGCCTTCAGGGTTGGCATCTAAGATCTTATCAAGCGCAGGGAATAATGCTTTGAATAAACCATACTGGCGTAGCATTAAGTAGTTTTCTTCTGCTTTGCCGTTTAAGAACAACTTGAGTGATTCTTCAAACAAACGAGCTGGCGGAATATGGTCGAGTAAATTAGCAAGGCCTTTAATTGGCTTTTCGGTGCCAGGTGCAATGCTCATTCCTAGTTTGGTGGCAAAACGCACTGCGCGTAACATGCGCACAGGGTCTTCACGGTAACGCGTTTCTGGGTCGCCAATCAGCTCAATTTGTTTTGCTTTTATCGCGCTAATGCCATTGGCATAGTCATAAATACAAAAATCGTCAATTGAGTAGTAAAGTGCATTAATCGAAAAGTCGCGGCGCTCGGCATCTTCTTCGATGCTGCCATAGACATTGTCGCGCAGGAGTTGGCCGTGCTCGCTTGATTGGCTAATTTGATTTTTGCTTTCTTCGGCTTCGTGATGGCCGCGCATGGTCGCCACTTCAATAATTTCTCGACCAAACACGATATGGGCTAAACGAAAACGACGACCAATTAGACGACAGTTACGAAATAGCTTTTTGATTTGCTCAGGGGTTGCGTTTGTTACAACGTCGAAGTCTTTTGGTTGTTGGCCTAACAATATATCTCGAATACAACCACCTACAAGGTAGGCATCAAAACCACCTTCTTTAAGGCGGTACAATACTTTGATTGCATTTGGGCTAAATTGTTTGCGTGAAATACCATGTTCACTGCGTTCGATCACCAAAGGTAACTCGCTCGTTGGCAAAGCATCACTTGATGTCGTGGCATTTGGGCCAATAATCTGCCGACAAAATTGAAAAAGCTTAGAAATAATAATCTGTCTCCTACGACGCGGACTTTGCGACTCATCAAGTATAGCGTTTGTTTGATACTTCGCCGATGTGAGATTGACGTGTAATCAGTGTGTATTAAATGGCGCTAAATTAAGGTGTTGATGATTCGCACACTTTGGGTCGCTATCATATACCAGCAGGGCTGAAAAATTAAGTTACTCGGCCTTTAAAATTGGCAATTTATTTTTCAATAGTAACAAAGTTACAAAAAGGAGAGTTAGGATCCTCGCTAACTTGTATTTCTTGCACCTTTGGTATGTGTTCAAGGCGGTAAGTTTCAACAGCCCAAGCTAACATCTGTTCGATACTTAACGATAATAGTGAACTTTCTGGCTTTAAACCTAAAAAACGCAAGGCATCGAACAACGCGGGCTTTGGATTTGATTTTGCTATTGCGGGGGCGTAATTTTGCTTTGATAGCTTAAAACCAGGTTTAGCTACCGCTAAAGGAAGGTGGGCGTATTCTGGGGCCGGTTTATTTAGCTGCTTAAACAAACTGAGTTGTCGTGCAGTCGGCTCGAGTAAATCAGCGCCGCGAACGACTCTTGTAATACCTTGTGCAATATCATCGGCGACTACGACAAGTTGGTAAGCAAATAAACCATCGCTGCGCTTTATTAAGTAATCTTCTTTGGCAAGTTGGCTATCAACATACACTTCACCTTGAATTAAATCATGGTAGTGACTGGTTGCAAATTGCTGGGTTAAACGTAGCGCTGAATCAGTTAAAGCGTGGTTTTTATACCGGCAGTGGCCTTGGTATATTCCACCGATTGCTTTAATTTCTTTGCGCGTGCAATGACATGCATAAACAAGGTTTTGCGAAATTAACTCGTCAACAATGGCTTGGTATTGCTCATGACGCTGGGTTTGGTATATGACAGGCTCGTCCCAGTAAAGACCGTAAGCCTCTAAGGTATGTAATATATCGTCGCTAGCACCGCTTACAACACGCGTTGTGTCGATATCTTCAATGCGTACTAACCATTTTCCTTGATTTGCTTTTGCATCAAGGAAGCTACCCACAGCCGCTATAAGTGAGCCAAAATGTAATGGCCCTGAAGGGGATGGCGCAAAGCGGCCACGATATTCACGCATTGGCGTGTTAACGGCTGTGGTAGACATGGGCTAATTAAAGGATGTAATTAACCGCGTCCAGATTGCTTTTCTTTAATTTCCGCAAGCGTTTTACAGTCTACACATAAATCAGCTGTAGGACGCGCTTCTAGGCGGCGGATACCAATTTCGATACCACATGATTCACAGAAACCAAAGTCATCTTCTTTGATTAATTGAATCGTTTTTTCAATTTTCTTGATCAGTTTACGCTCACGGTCACGAGTACGAAGTTCTAATGAGAATTCTTCTTCTTGTGCTGCACGGTCTACTGGATCCGGAAAGTTAGCTGCTTCGTCTTGCATATGCGATTTAGTACGGTCTACTTCGTTACGTAAATCGTTACGCCAAGCTTCTAAAATTGTTTTGAAATGAGCACGTTGTGCTTCATTCATGTACTCTTCACCTGGCTGTTCTTGGTATGGTTCCAACCCGGCCTGAGCCAATAACCCTAGTCTTTTTTGGTCTGGCATAACTTTCTCCTAAATCCTTAATATTTTGCCCAGCATTAGCCGGCGGCTATAAATAGCAGAATCATTAGACTGAGGCAAATTTATTTTTAATTAATCCTCTTGACCTTGTGCTAATGATTGCTCAAATAATTATGGGCGGTTTGGTAAGCCCTTAACTACTCGTCATTTTTTTAAATTTGCTAAGTTATATGGGCAAAAAAAAATAATACAACTTAAATAGTATATAAAGCTAAAAACTTTTTTGGCGTGGTTTTGTACCAACGCTTAAAGGCGCGTTGTAGAGCGCTTTGTTCAGAAAAGCCTAACTTGTTGCTAATTTCCAGTGCAGATAGGCCTTTTAGAAGCATCTCTTTTGCAAGCAGTTTTCGTTGCTGATCAATGAGTTTAGAAAAACTAAGTTGCTGATTTGAAAGGTGACGTTGTAAAGTGCGTTTTTTAATATTGAGTTGAATTGATGCTTGCTCAAGGGTGGGTATGTGAGGCAATTGGGTATTAATGAAAGTAACTAACTGCGAGGCATAATCATGCTGTGATACAGCTTTATCGACTTGAGATAATAAAATGTTTTCAAGCTCGGGGTTAGGTGATTGCAGTCGACATTTAAGAATCGATTTACTAAAAATAAGAGAGTTTGAGTTAGCTGAAAACTCAATAGGGCAATTAAAAACCTGTTTATAAACAGTTAAACTTTCTGGGGTTGGGGTGGGTCTAGTCAACTGTACTTTTTCAAGGCTAACATCGGCATGATTGTGACAACAGTGCTTAGCAAATGAAAGCCAACTGCTAAATAATTCATCTACCATGTAATGCTGTATGTTACTTTGAGCATGCCAGCTTAGACGACAAAACTCGTCTTCAGAAACGAGTTCAATGTGACCAATGTTTCGTATTGTTTTGCTTAATCTCTGTGCATGCTCCAGTGCTTTTTCTAAGTTTTTGCTCACTAATGCAACATGACCTAATAGCCCCCAATTTTGTGCTTTTAAAGAGTTGCCAAACTCCAGCCCAATATGCTCTTGTTGTAAAGTTTTATCGCCATAGTGCATGAGTGACTCATAGTCAGCGATAGGAAAGCGGGCGCTTACATCGTCCAAATCTTTCAGTCGTTCACCGAGCAAAGCTTCAATTTGTTTGCTACACATGCCTTGGCGTTCTAAAAAAAATACAAGTGAGCGAATTATCTGGCAACTGATATAAAACATAGGTCATTCATAGTTATTATTATTTTAATAGAAGTAACGCTGCATTAGTTGGCGCGCAAAGTCAATTTTTTGCGTGAAAGGTCAAGATTTAGCCTACTATTTAAGGCAAGCTGAGGGGGGGACATACAATCATAATAAGGATCCACAATGAAACTCAATCCCCTGCTAATCGGTATTGCTGCGACTTTGCTCGTCGGCTGTAATTCAGATAAAGATAACAATGACACCACAGCTCCCGTTGTTACCCCTGACCCAGATCCAGTTGTAAAAGTAGATATTCCTGCATTTTCCGAAGACAATATGTTACAAGCGAATGTGCGATGGACAACCTATGGTGTACCCCATATCACAGCAGCAAATTTAGAGAGTTTGGCGTTTGGAGCAGGGTTTGCATATGCAAAAGATCATGCTTGCTTATTAATGGACCAAATTATTAAAGTGCGAGGCGAACGCTCAAAATACTATGGCCCAGATAAGGTTGTTGGTAGTGGAGATTCACAGCACTTAATATCAGACTTTGGTTATAAAGCATTAGGAGTGAATGAGTACGCACTGCAACATTATGATGAACTCAATGAAGACAGTCGCGCCCACTACGAGGGGTTTGTACAGGGGTTTAATAAATACGTAACAGACACCGGTGTTGAAAACCTTGCTCCAGAGTGTGCATCGCAACCTTGGGTTACTCAACTAACAGCACAAGATATGCTTGCTTATTCAATGGCTACCGTGCAGTTAGCCAGTTCAGCTAATTTTTTAGAGTTAGCTTTTTTTGCCAACCCTGGGGATAGCAATGAATATTTACCTGTACCAATGAGCGGTGCTCCTTCAGCTGTTTCTAGTATCACTAACAACATTGCTCAGCAAGCTGCGCAATTTAAACTTGAAAAAAAATATAAACATTTGGGTTCAAACGGTTGGGGCTTAGGTAAAGACATGATGGCCAATGGCAAAGGAGGATTACTCGCTAATCCACACTTTCCTTATGAGGGAAATTTGCGGTTTTGGCAGTCTCATTTGACCATACCTGGTGCTATGGATGTAATGGGGGGGAGCCTTCAGGGAATGCCAGGCGTTATTAATATTGGCTTTAATGAGCATGTAGCTTGGACGCATACTTTTTCGACTGCGCGTCACTTTTTAATTTATCAATTGGCTTTAAATGAAAATGATAGAATGAGTTATAGTGTTGAAGATGAGCAGTACTCAATTACTGAAAAAGTCGTTACTGTTGAAGTGGCTACTGGTGCTGGCAGCACAATTGAGTTGAGCAAGCCCTTTTATTATAGCCATCATGGATTAATGCTCGAAACACCTGTAGAAAATGGCTTAGGTTGGAGTGATACTCAAGCATTTACGATAAAAGATGCTAACGAATTTAATATGGATGTCGTTGCTCAGTGGTCGGCTTTAAACCAAGCTGTAAGCCTTGAAGATATGAAAGCAGCCTTTGCTGAGTTTGATGGTGTGTCTTTCAATAACACCATGGCAGCAGACAAAGAAGGTAATGTCTTTTATGTTGACGATAGCACGGTTTTAAAGCTTGACGATCAAGCGAACTTAGCCATTCGATTACAACCAGAGCTTGTTGCTTTGAGAGAGTCCGTCGGCTTTGACATTGTTCCTGGCAATATGAAGCTATTTGAAAGCCAAGGCAAAGTACCATTTAACGAAGCGCCGCAATTAACACGCACAGATTATGTACAAAATTCTAATGACAGCTATTGGGTTACTAATCTTAACGAGCCACTCATCGGCTTTGCGGCTCAATATGGTGATGTGCATAAACCCCTATCACTAAGAACAAGAATGGGATTGAAGCTTCTTCAGCAAGGAGGAGGCGAAGATGCTAAATTTACCTTGGATGAGTTAGAGCTGGCATTAGTTGGTAATCACTTTTACCTTGAGAGTTTAGTGTTTGAAGAGCTGGCATTACAATGTTTTGCACAAGGGGACTTACCAATTGAATTAAGTAACGGTACGCAAGTTGATATCAGCCAAGCATGTGATTTATTAGCTAATGCCGATGGTAAAATGAACTTAGATACGCAAGGTGCTGCTTTATTTCGCGAGTTTGCGCACTTATTTAACGCAAAAGAGCATCTTTATGACAATTTTGATGTGACTAACCCTGCTAATACGCCAAATACATTACGCAAAGATAAAGTTGCTTTAACTGCATTGGCACATGCTGTTTATAATTTACAAGCAAATAATGTTGCACTGGATAGTCGCTTAGATGAATTACAGTTTGTCGAAAAATCACTTGCCGGTGGCAGTGGCTCAGGTGAAAAGCTACCTTGGGCTGGTCCTATGCATGTGGAAGGTGGGTTTAACGTGTTCAGATATGATCGCAGTAACTTAACGCGTTCAACACTAATCCCTTACACGGATTATGCTGTTCTAAATGATGCTGTGACGGGTAAACCTCTTGCATCAAACTTAACGCCGCAGGGATACCCTGTTAATTATGGCTCTAGTTGGATGTTTGTAATGAACTTTACAGAAAATGGCCCTGAGGCAAAAGGTTTGTTAACTATGTCACAAAGTTCAGACTCACATTCAGAACATTTTGATGATCAAAGTCGCTATTATTCTCAGTCGGCTAAGCTTAGACCTTTACTTTTTAAAGATGAAGATATTGAGCTTAACCTGATTGATGAAGTCGAGCTGTCAATGACTAAGCAATAAAAGGTACTTTTTCAGCCAGTCTGATCTGGCTGGCTGAAATTTCTGCTTTATAAGCAATCACTTCAACCCCTTTTTTTATAGCTTCAGTCAAAAGCTGGGCATATTTCGGATCGATATGTTCTGCTGCACTTACTTGATTGATACCGTCGTGTAAAACTGCAAAAAGCAGAACGGCACGATGCCCTTGCTGTACCATTTCTACTAATTCCCTGACATGTTTTTGGCCACGTTCAGTTTTTGCATCCGGAAAATACCCTTGTCCGGAGTGTGGTTCTGTTTGTGAAAGTAATGTCACAGATTTTACTTCTACATAGCAATGGGGTTTATGTTCATCTGTTAGTAAAAAGTCGATACGGCTATTTTCTTGGCCGTATTTTACTTCTGCAGCAATGGTTTGATAGTCAACAAATTCAGCAATCGCGCCTGTATTTAAAGCTTCTAGCACAACCTGGTTTGCAATAGCGGTATTAACACAAATTAAGTGGTCGAATTGGTTCTGAGTTAATTGCAAGGATTGAGGGTACTTACGTTTAGCATTATCACTGGTTGAATAAAAAGCCTTAAACCCAGGCTCTGCGCAGCCCGTCATTTTGCCTGTATTAGCACAGTGAGCTGTAAACTCTGCGCCATCGGCAGTTTTTAAGTCGGCTAAAAAGCGCTTGTAGCGCTTAATTAAGGTGGCTGATTGTAATGCAGGAGTAAACTTCATGACTATATCTGATTGGTTTTTCTTTATTGTAAGTGATTCATTACGCGGATTAAACCACACTTCATAACGCTATTTATCGCAAGCTGTTGGGAACTGACGTTGGCTGTAGTAAACTCAATCAACATTTTTAGCGCAAAGAGTATTCTAACATGTCAGAAAAATTTCTAGTTCAACTTAGCGAGCAGGGCGCTGCCGCACATTGGGGCGAAAAAGCCGCTCTTTCTTTTACTGAACAAGGCGCAACTGTTCATTTAACTGAGCAAGATACACTTAAAAACGTACAAAAAGCAGCACGTACGTTAGCTAATCAAGGCTTAAAAAATATTGCCTTAGTAGGCGATGTTTGGTGCACAGAAACACAGTGGGCTTTTTATCAAGGTTTTGTATCACCAAAGAATTTAGACGCAATTGAGTTTGTTGAAAATGCAAAAACAGACAGCAAAGAGCTGACTTCGTTAAAGCAAGCTGCGACGTGGGCTCGTCAAATGATCAATGGCACTGCGGATGATATTTTCCCAGAGAGCCTAGCTGGTAAAGCTGCTGAATTTATTCAGTCATTAGCGCCTGAGCACGTAAGCTACCAAATCATTAAAGGCGATGCTTTATTAGAACAACAATGGATTGGTATTCACGCGGTAGGCCGTGGTAGTGAGCGTCCACCGGTATTATTGGCATTAGATTACAACCCAACGGGCGACGAAAACGCACCTGTTGCGGCCGCTTTAGTTGGTAAAGGCATTACCTTTGACTCAGGTGGTTACTCAATCAAAGCAAGTGAAGGCATGTTAGGCATGAAGTGCGACATGGGCGGTGCTGCTACAGTAACTGCAGGCTTAGCACTTGCTATTAGCCGTGGTATCAACAAACGTATTAAATTGTTCTTATGTTGTGCTGAAAACTTAATTTCAGGTCATGCCTACAAACTTGGTGATATCTTAACGTATAAAAATGGCACTACAGTTGAAATCGTTAATACCGATGCTGAAGGCCGTTTAGTCCTAGCTGATGGCTTAATGGCTGCAGGTGAGTCTGGCGCGCCATTAATCATTGATGCGGCAACACTAACAGGCGCTGCGCTTGTTGCTGTTGGTCAAGAGTACAATGCATTGTTCGGTCTTGATAAAGAGCTTGTACGTGACGTACAAGACTTTGCAGAGCAAGAAATGGAAGCTGCATGGCCATTACCACTTGAAAAATGGCATCAACAAAATTGCCCGTCGCCATATGCAGATACCGCAAATAGCCGTCCTCAAAAAGGTGGTGGTTACGGTGGTGCTTCTAATGCGGCTGGTTTCTTATCACGCTTTGTACCAAATGAAGGCAAAGGTTGGGTGCACATTGACCTTGCTGCTGCATTTAACATGGGTAGCACAAGCGAGTGGGCTGCAGGCGCAACAACACAAGGTATGCGTACCGTTGCAAGAACTTTACTAGAAAAAGCATAAGCAATTTACTTTTTCTGTAGCTAATTAAAAGCCCCTTAACTTTATCTAAGTTAAGGGGCTTTTTTGATCTAAAGGGGAATTTTACAAACTGATACAAGCTTTTTTGAGTAAATTAGTATAAAATCCCGCCCCACATTTTCTCATCCTGTGGTTAGTTTTTATTAAATTAGCTACACTTGAATGATCAATTGACACTGGGGTCTCTATTTATGTCAGATAAGTGCTATATCACTGCGCAGCAGCTTCTTGAAGATTCATTTCGTGTTGCGGCACAAGTTTATGAAGATGGTTTCCGTCCTGATTTCATCATTGGTATTTGGCGTGGTGGTGCTCCAATTGGTATCGCAGTTCAAGAATATTACGATTACAAAGGTATAGAAACTGACCATATCGCAGTGCGTACTTCTTCGTATTACGGTATTAACCAGCAATCTAAAGAGATTAAAGTTCACGGTTTGCATTACATCATTGAAAATGCCAATGCAGACAATTCATTACTAATCGTTGATGATGTGTTCGATTCTGGCCGCAGTATTTTTGCATTAAAAGAAAAGCTTTCTGAATTAATGCGCTTAAATCTACCACGTGATATTCGCGTTGCTTGCCCATACTACAAGCCAAAGAACTCAAAGGTAGACATGGTGCCAGACTACTTCATTCATGAGTCTGAAGAGTGGTTAGTGTTCCCTCATGAGCTTTCAGGCCTAACGCCAGACGAAATTATCGAAGGTAAGTCAGATTTAGCTAATATTCATGATTTACTTTTAGAAAAGTAAGTTTGAATACCCTTGCAGTTATGAGTGTGTCCTACACTTATAACTGCGCAAAACTATCGACGTAATCACTAAGCTTGTCGATATCTACTACTTGTAAACCTTGATTACTTCGCTGCACTAAGCCTTTTTCAACTAACTCTGTAACGACGCGTCTATATGCTCTTTCGGTGGTAGCAAAGCGCTCAGCTTCAGCATTGACGGTAGGGTAGGCACGCAGTAACGTTGGGTTGCTGTTTTCAGCTCTTAATAAGCAATCTTTAGCTATATTGTAGCTAAGAGGTAATAGCAGCTTATCTAAGTTTATTTTTTGGTTTTCTTGGAATTTAGCGGCAATTGTTTGCGCTGTGTACAAGCTTAACTCTGGCTTTTCTAACAGAAGGGCGCGCCAATGCTTGAGCTCTATTAGGTTATAGCTTACATCGCTAAAGCACGTAACTGTATAAATACACGGATAGTTATTCAGAGCTTCAATTTCACCTATCAGTGTGTTGTTACAATCAAGCTGGCCTAAAAGAAGGCGTCGGCCATTACCCACGTCATAGCTGAACGACACTGTGCCGCTTCTCACTAATACGAGTTTTGACAAGGGTTGATCTTGGTGGATCAGCACTTCTTTTTTAGCTTGTTGAAAACTGCTGCCAGCAAATGTCAGTAATTGGTCAACAAGATAGCTTGAAAAATGATATTGAAACATTAACGCCGCTCTTCGGACAATTGTCCTATTTATTACATCTTAATGACGTTAGCATTAAGATTCTAAGAATTTACGCTAACTTGCTAGTAAGGTGTTTCACGTTACTGATACCTTCATTTCCCGTGTAATGATTTTAAAGCCAAGGTTATTCTTAAGCTTTACAAGGTTTTTAGTAAGTTAGCTTTTTTATTTTATTGTCAAAATAGCACAGAGTGCGTCAAAAAAAATGACAAGCTCCAATGCTAACCTAAAGCCTAGGAGAGAACAATTGAGTTGGGAATATTTAGGCTATTTAGCGTCAGCACTGTTGGTTGCTTCTTTGACAATGAGCGATGTAGTAAAACTACGTTGGCTTAACTTAGCAGGGTGTATTGCATTTACCTTCTACGGATTAGCAATAGGAGCCGTGCCCGTTGCCTTCACTAATGGCTTACTGGCGTTTGTGAATATTTACCACATCGTTAAATTAAAGCGTCAGCAAAAAGCTGACGCCGAGTAATATTATTCCTCTTTTTTATATTTCAGCTCGCCCGCAATCCAAGTTTGCGTCACATTTATATCGTGGATCTCTGAGATTGGCGCTTTGTAATAGTCTTTATCAATCAAAATAAAGTCAGCCCATTTACCTTGCTCTAAACTGCCTACCTTAAACTCTTGATGTGCAGCATAAGCACCACCTAAAGTAAATGCACGCAAAGCTTCATCACGCGATAGCAGCTCTTGTGGCCGCCAGCCGCCTTCTGGTAATTGATTATGATCCATTCGGGTGATGGCCGAATATAAACCATCAAATGGGTTAGCAAGCTCCACTGGAAAGTCAGAACCCGCTGCAATCACTGAGCCTTGTGCTAAAAAGGTCTTCCAAGCATACGCCCCTTCAAGCTGTTTTTCAGTCAGGCGCTGCTCTGCCATATGCATATCAGAGGTTGCATGAACAGGCTGCATTGATGGAATAATTTTTAATGTTTTAAAACGAGGAATATCTTCAGGAGTCACAATTTGTGCATGTTCAATTCGGTTACGAAGTAAAATACCACCGGTTTTTTTGAACACATTTTCATAGGCATCGAGTACTACGTGATTGGCTTTATCACCAATTGCATGAGTGTTTGCACTAAAGCCGTGGGAAAAGCTTAGGTTAAATAGCTGCTCAAGCTTTTCTTGAGTTTCAAGCATTAAGCCATGATGATTTTTACGATCAGCGTACTCTTCAATGAGGGCTGCGCCTCGGCTTCCCAAAGCGCCATCCGCATACACTTTGACACTGCGAATCGACAGCATGTCATTCATGTCTTTATATTTACCCGCTTTGAGCATGGTTTCTAATTGAGGATCGGCAGCACTTAGCATGGCTACGATTCTGACAGGAAGAGTACTTTGCTCAGAGCGCTGCTTGTATACTTGCCACGTGTCGTAATCGATACCGGCATCATGGGTTGATGTGATGCCTAAACTTAGTAGATGTTTACCTGCATTATCTAAGGCTGTATTTATGCTGGCATGGCTTACTTTTGGTACATGCTGAGTAATAAGCGTTTCGGCTTTATCAATGAATACCCCTGAAGGTAAGCCAGAATCTAGCTTTAAAATTTCACCGCCAGCAGGAGAGGGAGTTTGTTTGGCAATACCTGCAAGTTCCATGGCTTTTGAGTTAACCCACACAGCATGACCATCAACGCGAGAAAGCACCACAGGTTTGTCTTTTACGTATTTGTCTAAATCAGCTGCAGTTGGAAACTCACCGCCAGGCCATTGCTCTTGGTTCCAACCGCGACCAATGATCCAACTTTGTTTATCTTTGGCAAACTCAGCCAGCATTTTGCCAACCTCATCTGCCGAGCGCGTATTCCTTACATCAAGTTGTGAAAGGTTATTTCCTAAACCAATCACATGGCCATGAGCATCGACTAAGCCTGGTAACAATGTGGCTTGCTTGCCATCAATTGCGGTGGCATCAGGGAAGCTATTTTTAATTGAGTCATTGCCTGTTTTTACGATTTTACCGTCTTTAAAAACCAGTGCAGAAAAGTGTTGGGTTTCGCCTTTATAGGTAGGCGTATAGCCATTTACATTATAAATAACAGTGGTGTTGGCAAAGCAGCTAAGTGAAGCTGTTGCGAGTAAGCTGATGATGAGTTTCATAATCTTCTAATAGTTTTTATTGATTTATGAAAACAGTATCAGAGTTGCAGTAAACTGCAACTCAGCAGAGATTAATAATTAACTATAACTCTTTATTTGCTCGCATAAATCTTAAACTCACTGAGGGATAATTTATTATCTTTATCACTGTCGTAATTTTTAAATCGCGACCACAGAGCTGGGTCTCTCGCAGACTCTGAGCGAGTCAGGTAACCATCGTCATTACGATCAAGTTGTTTAAATTTTTCACCAATACTATCTGCAGCAAAACTCATTGTGCTAAATGCACAACTTAAAACTAGGCTGGCAAAGGTTAATTTTGACATTACTTTAACTCTTGTTTGTTAAATAGTGTTTAAACTCAAGGAGCGAGATTTGTTGATCTTTATCTGTATCCCATTGCGCTATGCGTTTTTGCAAGTGCGGTTGCGATGACAGTTCCTGCTCAGATAAAAAGCCATTTTTATCTTTATCTAGGTGATCAAAGCGTTGTTTTACGTCCAATGCTAAGCTATTGAAGCTTATAGTAATTAAGGTGCATGGAGCAAGCCAGAAAATTCTCATAATTGCCTCCTAAATAAAAGTGCTTGCCATAATTTAACTCCCAAAATTTAAATCCGTTTACACATTCCCTCTGGGATTATGGCAAGCACTTTAAGCCGTTAAGGTTTGAATTTTTCAAACTCTTGTTCAGACAAAACCTGATCGCCGTTTTCATCCAGATCGGCAAATTGCTTAAGTAAGTTATCGTGTTTGGTTGCTTCAGTTAATGAAATCTCGCCATCGGCGTTTGTATCAAATTTAGCAAATCGAACATCCATTTGTGATGCTAAAACGGTGGCGCTGATAACTAAAAACATCAGCGAGAATGCAGCTAAAAGTTGTTTCATTACAATCTCCTATTGAATAAACGACTGAAACTCAGAAAATGAAATTTGGCCATTTTGATTACTATCAATTTGCGTAAAGTTGCCGTGCAACAAGGCATCTTCAGATGCTTCTGCCTCACTCAAAAAACCATTGCTGTCTTTATCTAGCTCATTAAATGTTGTCTGCAAATCAAGTGCGTAACTATGAACTGAGAACAGACTTATAAGCAGGGTGGCTACCGGGGCCGTTACTTTCATTTTGTGTCCTAAATAACTAATTTGCTTAGTACTAATCAAAATCAGTGCCAATATTAAAAGTTATTAGTTATCAGGTGGTTATGGTTTTTGTGTGGATTTGAATGCGAAATAGTTACAGGGTGTTGTGTCTTTTTTGCAACGATTTTCAGGTGTTAAAAGTTTATCTATTTTATTTCAATGAGTTAGTTTGTTGCCAAATAGCAACTTTGTATCGGTTTTTGGGGGGAAATCAGTACTTTTTAAGGTCGGATTCAGCGAGTGTCTAAGTTTGTTCGCTAATAATCAGCATCTGCAATTATGTTGAGAGTGAATATGCAAAATACAGTAGCGATAAAAATAAAACAGTTACTCAATTGGCGACCTAGTCTTATTGGCCAGTTCGTCTGTAGCATTTTGCTGTCTTTACTACCGTTATCTTTGGTGGTGATTTTATTTTTAAATGCGCTCAATAAGCAGCTTGCGGTGACTCAAGAAATCGTTGGTGACAATTACGAGATAACTAAAGCATTTAACAACCTCAAACAAGACTTAAACAGCCTTGAACGAGCAACTCGACAAAACTGGGTGCTTAAAAGTGAATCCCTCGATAGCTTGATTGCCAACAAGTGGCAATCGTCATTGCAAAGTGTCGATGAGCTCATTTTCTTAAGCCCAACCGCTGATTATGTCTCACAGTGGCGGCAATTGGCTGAGGTATTACAATTTGCGCATCAGCATTTATTAATAGAACAAAAGCAAGATGGTGAGCTGTTTGCACCCGCTAGTAAGCTTATCAGTGAGCAAACAAATTGGCTCAAAGAGCAAAATGAATTGCGCATCACAAAAAATCAGCAGCAATTAAAAGCGCTTCAAGCTTCATTTATTAATTGGTTAGTTGCGTTAATTCCACTCACGTTATTGGTCGGGGGCGGGTTTCTTTGGCGGATCAGCGGGCGGCTCAGGGAACTCACACATGTGATTGATAAACTTGGACAAGGTCACTGGCAGCAAAAAATTCAAGTTCGAGGCTCGTCAGAGTTAGTTGAATTGGGTAATAAATTAGAGTGGGTTCAAGCGCAGTTACATATGCTTGAGCAGCAAAAAGATACGTTTTTACGCCATGTGACACATGAATTAAAAACGCCCCTAGCTTCGATGGTTGAAGGCACAGACTTACTCGCAGATGAAATTGTTGGTCCTATCAATAGCGAGCAACAAGCCGTTCTTGAGCTAATAACGCAAAGTATGGTGCGACTCAGAGCCATGATTGAAAGCTTATTGAGTTACAACGCCATTCGCACCAGTAAGCAAAGCCTAAGCGAGCTTAACTTTAATTTGATGATGAACAAAATTGAGCGTCATTTTGAGCACCGATTATCAGCGCGTGACTTATCCATTGTGTGGGTGAATGAATTACCAAATAAAGCTTTGTTTATCTCAATTGAGCTACTTGAAATGGTGCTTATTCAGCTTACCTCAAATGCGTTAAAGTTTTCGCCAGAACATGAGTCAGTGACAATAAAAGCAAGCTTAAAGCAGGGACAGTTAATTTTGAGTGTCAGCGACTTAGGAATAGGCATAGAAGATACTGAAAAAGCCGCCGTGTTTGGGGCTTTTTACCAAGGCAAGAATGCAAAACAACATACTGAAATGGGCAGTGGACTCGGTTTAACCATAGTTAAAGAAACTGTTGAACAATTAAACGGTAAGCTCTCTATTACTGATAATGAGCCGCAAGGATGTGTATTTACAGCCATTTTACCAATTCAATTAACCCAAGGAGTTAACTGATATGGGCTTAGCGAATAAAGCCAGTTTTATGCTTGTTATAGGCACACTTTTTATAACAGGGTGCACGATCACGCAAAAGCATGTTGAGGCAGAGCAAATAGAGCCGACAGCAGATGTGAAATCTCAAGGGCAACCTAATCCAAAGCCTCGGCCGAAAAGTGAGCCGTTATACCCGCCTGCAAGTACAGTCATTGCTTGGCATGCTGCCAAGTGCGGTGGCTTTAAAGCAAGCTCTGATAAAGCAAATTATGTTGGCGAAAATGAGCTAAAGCGTCTGTTTGAGTCGATTTGTTTACTCGGTGCTTCAGAGCCAGAAAAAGCTCTTAGTCAGCTTGAAAAAAGTGACCATGCTTTTTATTGGCCAGATGATATTAAGCAGTATCTATGGTTACAAAAGCAATATTTACAACAGAATTTAGCGGCAAAACAAGCTAAGCAAGCACTGAGTGATGAAATGGAAAAAACCTTATCGTCGCTTGCGACTATCGAACAACAACTTCTGCTACGTGAAGAGACCAAGGAGCAGTAACCATGAATGAAGTAACAAAACCACGGGTTTTATTAGTAGATGACGATGCGAGTTTATTAAAGTTACTAGCGATTAGAATTGAGTCTAAAGGCTATTTGGTAAACACAGTTGAAAGTGGCATTGAGGCATTACAAACACTAAAAAACCAAACCTATGATGCGGTGATCACTGACTTAAGAATGGATGAAATGGACGGCATGGCTCTACATCGCCAGTTACAAAGTCGTTACCCTTCAATGCCGGTGATTATGATGACAGCACATGGTTCGATACCTGATGCAGTGGAAGCGACGAAGCAAGGTATTTTTGCATTTATTACCAAACCAGTTGATAAAGATGAGCTGTTCGACAGCCTTGCTAAAGCTATTGAGATCCATGGTGTACACGGTGATGAAACACCGACACAAACAAATATTGTCACCCGTAGCGGCGCGATGTTGCATTTACTTGAGCAAGTTAAATTGCTTGGTCCAACGCAAGTGAATGTGTTGATCTCCGGTGCTAGCGGCACAGGTAAAGAGTTGCTTGCACAAGCAATACATCAACATAGCCATGTTAGTGACGGGCCATTTGTGGCAATTAACTGCGGCGCTGTGCCGGGGGAGCTTTTAGAGTCTGAATTGTTTGGGCATAAAAAAGGCGCATTTACAGGTGCAGTCAAAGACCATCAAGGTTTGTTTCAACAAGCACAAGGTGGTACCCTTTTTCTAGACGAAATTGGTGATATGCCGCTAAATTTACAAGTAAAACTGCTGAGGGTTTTACAAGAGAAAACCATTCGCCCTGTGGGCTTTCAAGAAGAGATCCCAATTGATGTGCGGGTGGTGTCGGCGACTCATAAGAACCTCCCAGAGGCAATCAATAATCAGCAGTTCCGTGAAGATTTATACTACCGATTAAACGTGGTGAACTTAAAACTGCCTCCGCTTTGTGAACGCCGAGAAGATATTAGTTTGCTAGCACAGCATTTTGCAGGTCTAATTGCTAAACGTATGGGGCAAGAGCAAAAGCAGTTTGCCAATGATGCGATGCATGCGCTGGTTCGCTATGACTGGCCAGGTAATATCCGTCAATTACAAAATGTAATAGAACAAGTGGTAGCCCTTACACCTGGTAAAGTGATTGCTGCTCAGTTAGTTGAGAGTGCATTAAATAGTAATGTTAGTATTGCTGAGCCACTTTCGTTAAATGATGCAAAAAAAGAATTTGAGCGAGATTATTTAATTAATATGCTGAAAATGTCAGCGGGTAATGTTGCCGAAGCCGCAAAGCTTGCGAAACGTAATCGCTCAGATTTTTATAAATTAATCAAAAAGCACAACATTAATGTTGAAAGCTTAATATAAGGAAAAACATGGCGCTTTTTTTAGTCTATCTGGGCGGTCGTATTCAAGGTTGTCACATTGAAATGCACGACGTTCGATTTGTCGTAGGCGATAGCATTGAGCAAACCTACTCAAAACTAAAAGCACAATGGGTGGGTGATAAAAGCAACGTACACATGGATAGCTACATGCAAATTCAGCACATTGATGGTTATCAGGTCGAAGTGGTTGATAGTGCGCATCACCAAGCCGAAAAACTGTATTTTGTGAATTTGGGTGCTTACCGAGCTGATAGCCTTGCAGAGCAGCATGATTTTGCATTGTACGTTGCGCGTAGCAGTGAAGAAGCAAAGCAACGCGCTAAAGAGTCTTTATTGGCGGGAATGACTCATCTTCATAAAGATGATTTACACGATGTAGACGATTGTTTTGCGATTGACTTGTTAGATAGCAACTTATCAATCAAATTAACGCCAAGCGGGCAAGCACAAGCAATGAAGCCCGATTGGTTTGGCTATCACGTGTTGTGATCTATTCTTGGTTATCGTTTTTACTGGCAACTTTAAAGGCGATAATCACCAATCCAAACAAGGCAAATGGCAGTGCAGCGAGTAAATACTCAACGGTATGGCTGTCTTGATAGTTGGGCTGGAGTAGGAAGTGACCTGCAACACAAAGTAAAATAGCCACGAATAAAACGGGCAGTAAAATCAGTTCTTTTTTAGGTGAGTGTTTTTTCATTACAAAGCGTTATATTCCAAAGGTGCGCCATTGTAATGATCTCAGCTTACTCAGGTCAAATAAGTTGCTTTGTAGTTTGCTTTATATTGCGCTGTATCAACTTTTTTTGTGTCAGCTTTTACAGGCTGCTTTTTTGGAGCCGCTGGTTTATCGGTTGCTTCATTATAGCTAAACAGCCCCATAATGAATTCAATCTCTTCACGTTGTAATCCAGATCGCATGATGCCCTCCAAAGAATAATTTGCCTTTTGTATTACAAATATTACGTCCTGTAATCTGAATTATCGGTGAACATCGCGTCACTAAACTGTAATCATATGTAACGCAAATATGCTTATTTAATAGGCAGCTCCACAGTAAACACAACACCTGTGCCATCATCTAAATTTTCTGCCAATACTTTACCGTGATGGTAATCGCAAATAAGCCTTACAATATAAAGACCTAAACCCAAGTGGGGCTGCTGCTGATGCTGTTGACTTCTCACCGAGACCATTGAGTCGAAAATGTGTTCAACTAAACCGTCAGGGAGCAAAGGCCCTTGGTTGCTGATTGTTAATAATGCATGCTGCTCTTGCTTGGTTAAGCTGACTGAAATTGTGCTTTGCGGGGTTTTAAACTCAAGTGCGTTGTTGATGAGCTTATCGAGTAATTGGGCAATAAATTCTGGTGCACCACTAACATTTAACGGCTCTTTACAAAGCGACAAGGTAAATAGGCTTTCACCATAGGTTATTTGATAGCCTTGCATGCAGCCGGTGATCACCTTGGTCAGGTCAAACTCTTCTGCCTCGGCACTTTGAATACTTTGTTCAAGGCGCGTTGCTTCACTCATGGTGGTAATAATTTTACCTAACCGCTCAACCCCTTCACTGGCACGGTCGAGGTATTTTTGACTCAGTTCAGATTGCGGCTGCATTTGTAAATTTTCAAGCGATGAGCGCACAACAGCCACGGGCGTACGAAGTTCATGGGAGAGTCGTGATGACATATTTTCTAAGTAATCAGTATAACCACTTAAACGGCTAACAATGTTGGCAAAGCTGCGAGAAAGATCGCCAATTTCGTCATTCGAATCGGCATAAGTAATTTTGCCGGTGATCCGCCCTTGGGCATCAATGGCTTGTTCGGCGTTGTCACGTAAGCGGCGAATACGGCTGGAAATTCTTGAAGCAAAAAAGAACAGTGTCACAGTACCAACAAGCATCACCGCTAAAATGACATTAAATAGCTTTTCTAACGATTTATTACGCAGAGTACGCACGCCGTTGGTGGTTTCTTCTGCGATTACTGCACCTATTACTTTGTCTTGGATCCAAATAGGGTAGGCCGCCGATAAAATAACGGCTTTGTTATCTGGGGTTAAGCGCCATGATGATGCGGGTTTACCATTTAAAGCGCTGGCTATGTGAGTACCTTGCATCGCTGCGACATCATGTAAGGTATCAATAAACTCATTTTCTGGGCGAGTTAAAATTTTATAGTAAAGTGGGTGTAAGTAATCTTGCTCAAAGCGTTGCCACCAGGTTGTTGCGGGCGCATCTTTTAGGCCGTCTGCCCAAACGCCATCGGCATGATGAATTGAGCCAGATTGTGCAAGTACACGATGATGGTTATCGACGACCCAAATTCGGCTGCCACTGTGGCCCATGCCTTTCAAGATACGGTTAATTTCTGGCGAAGGCACTAAAACAGAGCCGATATCATTGGGGTTTTGTAGATTTGAGGTCGACATAAGCTGAGGCTCAACTTTGTCCTCATCCCAATCTTCAATCGCAAAACCAAGCTTATTACCTAGCATCGAAAGCGGAAAACGCAGCTCTATGTTGTAACCCGTGTCGGTGCTTTTAAAATAGCCTTGGATTTTAGTGACCGGCTCTTGTGTCGAAGCATCAAAGGCATTAACCCAACCATCTTGGCGGGCGGCCACCACATAACGTTTAAATTCACCTTCTGGTGTTTTTAACATGATCTGTAAGTGATCATTACGGGTAAAGCTAAGCACATTTTTAGCGCGATACACCAGTGAGCTGTCAGTGACTTTAAAAGCCGCATAGAGGTAGTTTTCGTATTTGCCCACCATATGATCAAAACTTAGATCACTATCTTGATGATCATTACTTAACCCCTGTAAATAGCGCTTGTCGTAATGCCAAAATAGGTTTTGATAAGGCTGCCATTCCGACAACTTACCATCAAGTTGAATCGGGTTATTTAGGTTATAGGCATATAAATCTCGGCCTTTTACAACTTGATCTAAAAAGTTGGTTTGCGAGTCAAACAAAGCGGGGCGCTCATGTAATGCGGTTGCGAGTGCGCGGGTGGTGCCCACTAAGGTTTTTTCTTGCCCTTGTCTTAAGAACTTTTCCATTTCCCAAACATATTCATAGCCAAGCCAAGGTAATAAAAATAAAAAGCAGGATAAGAAAATAAACTTTGTTCTAAGCCCCAAACGCAGCATTAAGCTTGCTCCCAGCGATAACCCATACCGTAAACGGTATCAATGCAGTCAAATGCATCATCTAAAGCAATAAACTTTTTACGAATGCGTTTTACGTGTGAAGTAATAGTGCTGTCATCAACATAAATTTTCGCATCACTCATTAATTCGTTGCGGCTTTTTACATGGCCTGGGCGCTGTGCAAGCGAATGTACCATCCAAAATTCTGTCACAGTTAAATCAACCAGTTGCTCTTGCCAAAAAACCTGCATGCGCTGAGTATCTAACTTTAACGGGCCGCGATGCAAAAGAGCGGTTTGGTCGGCAGGTTGATCGAAGGCATCAAGGCGTCTAAACAAGGCACCAATGCGAGCAGCAAGGTGCGCCATACTGATGTCTTTGGTTAAGTAGTCGTCTGCTCCCATGCGCAGGCCACATACGGTATCAATTTCGCTATCGCGGGCGGTTAAAAATATAATCGGTAAGGTTTTAGAAAGACTGCGTAATGTTTGGCAAAGTAAAAAACCACCATCCACTTCATGGCCAAGGCCAATATCAACAATGGCTAAATCTGGTAAAGATTGACTAAATGCCAGTTCAGCACTGGATCTGTCAGCAAAGCCTACAACCTGATAGCCCTGAGCGCTGAGCATTTCTGTGTAGTTTTCGCGGATTGCTGTTTCATCTTCAACGATTGCTATTTTCTTCATTGTTAATACTTACTTAAATTCTTTCTATAGCGAACTATACCTAATTTTTTGCCTTGCGTACTGGCAAAAACGCGATTGCCATTTTTCTGCCACAATTGCTCAGCAGTTTGCCTTTTTTGATCCCCTTTATTGCCATTTCGACTTGTTTTAATAGCTCCATACCAAGTTCGCAACACCAACCAATGTTGCCAAGCAATTAAGTAGAAAAAGGATTAAACCATGAAAAAATTAATTATTGCCGCTGTTATCACGTCTGCTGTATCTGTAGCCCCTTTTGCAGACGCTGCGAGTCAAGCTAAACAAGAAACACCAAAAGAAACAGCCATTGGCTTAAGTGCTGGTGCCGTTGTTGGCGGCCTAGTCGGCGGCCCAGTGGGTGCATTTATTGGCGCGTTTGCTGGTGGCTTAATTGGCGAAAAAGAAGCGGCAGACAACACCATTGATGAACAAGCACACGCATTAGTTGTGATGAAAGAGCAAACCGCTGATTACCAACAAGTAATTGCTGATAACGCAGCCCTAAGTGAGCAGCTTGAATTATTAACTGACGAAAAAGAGCAGTTACTACAAGCTCAATTAAACACTCTACTGGCGATGACGGTACAGTTTAAAACCGGCTCTAGCGAAATTGCCCCACACTTTGCTAACCAGCTCAATAAAGTCGCGCAGTTACTGATTGCCCAGCCAAATCTGGCTATCGACTTAAATGGCTTTGCAGATCAGCGTGGTGATGAACTGGCTAATTTAATGCTCTCAAAACAGCGTGTAAATGCAGTGCAAAGCTACTTAATTAAACAAGGTGTGCCTCATACGCGCTTAACCGCTACCGCCTTTGGTGAGCAGCAAAGTGTTGCCGATTCAAATAACTACGAAGACAACGTGTTTGACCGCCGCGTAACTTTAACGACACGCCCTGTTTCACAAAGCAGCTTACGCACAGCACAAAGTAACCACTAATTCATCGGTCGATGGAGTGACATATTATGTTGAGTAACCGTACCAAAAGGCTCCTTTTTGGGAGCCTTTTTATCCTCTTATTAGGTTATGCAGTTAACCCTGCATTTGCAGCCAATGCTAGTGCCGAACTGCGATTTTATGATGATTCTAATAGCCAAGTGTCGTCGGGCTTATTAGTGAAAAACGATGTCACTATGACGCTCACCGGGCTTATTAATCATGTTGTTGTTAAACAGCGTTATCAAAACCCGCACCCGTTTGCGGTTAATGCCCGATATGTGTTTCCGTTACCAGATGAAAGCGCAGTTCATGCCATGCAAATGCAAATTGGTGAGCGCATTATCACCGGTAATATTGCCCTTAAGCAGCAGGCTGAACAGCAATTTGAGCAAGCCCAAAAACAGGGTAAACGCGCCGCTTTAGTACGTCAGCAACGTGCGAATATTTTCTCTACTGATGTAGCAAACCTTGGAGCAGGGGAAGAGATTGAAATTACCTTGCAATACCAAGAGATAATCGGCTTTCGAGATGGTGTGTTTTCACTGCGTTTTCCAACCACTATTACGCCGCGCTACGAACCTTTAATGGCAGAACTGCAGCAAAAAGTGAATCTAGAAACAAAAGACACAGAACAACAGAACGACGCAACAGCTAACACAGCGCAAGTGGCATCAGCGTGGCTAAAGCCTGTTTTTCATCGTGCACAAAGCCAAGAGTCTGATGCGAGCCTAAACCTTGCTATTTCGATGGATATTGGCCTTGAACTCAGTGATATCAACGCTAATTTAGCGGGCATGCAAATCGATAATCCAAGTTTTGGTCGGTACCAGTTATCACTTAATCGTGATGTTCCAATGGATAGAGACTTTGAGCTGACATTTAAGCCCCTTGATAAAGCCCACTCTCAGGCTGCATTTTTTACCGAAACAGTAGCAGGGCAAGAATATGGTTTACTGATGTTAGTACCGCCAAGCGATCACTTTACTTCGCAAGCTCGTCTGCCTCGCGAAATGGTGTTTGTTGTAGATACCTCTGGCTCAATGCATGGCCAATCAATGGAGCAGGCTAAACAAGCCTTGTTTTATGCCCTTTCATTATTGGATGAAAATGACAGTTTTAACATCATAGGCTTTGATAATGAAGTGTCGGTATTAAGTGACACGCCAATGATTGCCAATGACTTTAACATTCGCCGTGCAGAGCGCTTTATTTATGGCTTACAAGCCGATGGCGGCACCGAAATAGCAAAAGCACTGACTCAGGTACTTGATGGTAAACAGCATGATGGCTTTGTACGCCAAGTGGTGTTTTTAACCGATGGCAGTGTGGGTAACGAAACGCAGCTATTTAAACAAATTCAAACAGATTTAGGTGACAGCCGACTCTTTACCGTCGGTATTGGTAGCGCACCTAATAGCTTTTTTATGACCAGAGCTGCTGATATTGGCCGTGGTACATTCACTTTTATAAGTAGCACCAGCCAAGTACAGCCCAAAATGCAGCTGCTATTTGATAAATTAGCGCATCCCGCGGTTACAGAACTTGCACTTGAAGGCGACAAAGCAGCCCTTGAGTATTGGCCATCGCCATTACCTGACTTGTATTTTTCAGAGCCGGTTTTGGTTGCTGTGAAGCTTGATGGCAGTCAGCACTTAACATTAAAGGGGCAAACAAACACAGGGCCAATGACGATTAATTTAGCAACGGCCAATGCCGCAAACGGCGAAGGTATCGCTAGACTCTGGGCCAGACAAAAAATTAAGTCACTACTGCTTCATAATGAAAAGGATGCGGTACGCGCAGAAGTCGAGACATTAGCACTTCAGCATCATTTACTTAGCCCTTTTACAGCCTTTATTGCAGTTGATAACTATGCGGATAATGAGATTGCAGAGCGTTCAATGCAAGTGAGAAACAAACTTCCTAACGGCATGACGCTACCGCAAACCGACGGACAAAGCCGCGTGTTTATGCTAATCGGGTTACTATTACTCGCTTTTTCGTGGTTATGGCAATGGCGACGCTAAAAAAAGTGCTGCCAGTTTGCAGCGCCTTACTTGGCATCGCATTGTTTGTGAATGGTGGCTATATGCAGGCGAAAGCTTGGCTGGCTCAGGCTCTGATTGAATCTGCTTGGCAGCAAGCTTTGCAAAGTCCTAATCAGCAAGTGAGGCCTTGGTTTTACGCCGATGGTTATGTCACTGCACACATAGAATGGCCAAGCCAGCAGCAAGAATTGACTGTACTTGCTGGTGCATCGGGGCGAAACCTCGCGTTTGCCCCCGGGCATTTTTTGCCAAGCGGTGAACTTGGCAGCACAAATGGGGTGTTGATTGCGGGTCATAACGACACCCACTTTGCATTTCTAAAACATGTCAAAGTGGGTGAGCAATTCAGTATGCAATTGCAAAATGGCCAAATTGAGCACTATCAAGTTCGCAGCGTTGATGTTATTCATCAAAGCGAGCAAGGGTTTTTAGCACAATCAGGCCTTTATTTATTAACCTGTTACCCTTTTGACTTGTTAGCTTCTGGGACTGAGTTTAGGCTATTGGTGTCGGCTGATAAATTATCGTCTACGTCAACTTTGAGTTCTTGATGACGTTGGCTAACAATAACACCGGCAAATACCACCGCAATACTCACCCATTGCCAAAGTGTGAGTACTTCGCCAAGTAAAATGGCAGACAAAATTAACGCAAAAATTGGAATGAGGTTTGAGTAAGCAGCAGCGGTTAATACCGACACCTTACTGATGGCGTAATTGTACATGCCATAGCCGCCTAAAGTGACACATGAGCCTAAATATAAAATGCTCAGTAGGGCACTTAAATCGTGCTGATTTTCGCTGGGTAGTTCGATAAATAATAAAAAAGGCGCAAAGAATAAGCTACCGCTAAACCCTTGTATTGCTATTAAGGTCAGCGGTGAGTAACGTGCGACTAAGTGTTTTACGCTCACCGTATAAAACGCCGCGCACACCATTGCCATCAATTCTAAAAAGTTACCAAGTAGTGGGTTAGGGGCTTGCTCAGTACTTGGTGATAATAGCGTTAATAAAATACTGCCGCCAATACATAAGGTAAAACCAACGACAATGGCTTTACTGATGTACTCTTTTAAAATTAAGAACGCCAAAATAGCGACGATAATTGGTAAACAAGAGACAATCACCCCAGCTTGCGATGCCGAAGTGTATTCAAGAGCATGCCCTTCAAATAAATAATAGAAACAAGGCTCAGCCAGTGACATACCAATTAAGTACTTCCAGTCGCCTGGTTTGAACTCAAAGCGGATTATATAGCGCCATAAACATAAGCTAATCAATAGGGTGGTTAGCATTCTTAAAAAAATCACTAACACAGGATCATAAACATTGATTGCATGCTTTAAAGCAATGTAAGAGCTACCCCATAAAAAGGTCGCAATAATTAAGCATAAACTGGCTGGCATAAGTGTCGCTATTGAGTAAAAAAACGAGAGCGCGATCCTAGCATGAATTTTTTTAACTTGTTCAAAAACTGTTAGCTGGTATAAATATACCCAAACTACCTCAATATGCGAGTTTCAGTTGGAATTAAAAGCGATTTAGGCAAGGCATTGATTGCAAATAATAGTGGTTCTATTGTTAAAATCAAGAACGCAGTATAAATCGCTTTTAAACCAACCCTTTGGGCGCTTCACAGGCACTTACTCTCATCGTTGTTACTTCTTAAAAGGGACTGCCATTCTTGCAAAGTAACGCCTTGATATTAAGTACCTGTGAAACGCTGAATTCTGCATCTTGAGGTAGCTTGGGTATAATCTTTCTACTTTAATTACAGAATATAAGAATCAAATGCAAAGGCCACACGTCGTTGTTGTAAAGCTGGGCACAAGCGTGCTGACAGGCGGTACCGACAAATTAGATAAAGCACACATGGTTGAACTTGTTCGCCAATGTTGTGAATTAAAAAAACAGGGTTATCAGGTTGTTTTAGTATCAAGCGGCGCGGTTGCTGCAGGTCGCGAGCAACTCATTACCCCCTGTGGTCGCTCTTTGATTGAAAAACAAATGCTTGCCGCAATTGGGCAAGGGCAGCTTATTCATATTTGGCAGAGTCTGTTTGCTTTGTATGGTGTGAATGTAGGGCAAATGCTACTGACCCGCGCCGATGTAGAAGACCGTGAACGTTACTTAAATGCTCGCGATACTTTAAATGCACTACTCGCTCACAATGTGGTGCCAATTATCAACGAGAACGACGCTGTAGCCACCGCCGAAATTAAAGTCGGTGATAACGATAACTTATCTGCTTTAGTCGCAATATTAGCGAATGCTGAAAAGCTGTTATTGTTAACTGACCAAGAAGGCTTATTTACAGGCGATCCTCGCTCTGATGCCAATGCAACACTTATCAATGAAGTTGAGCATATTAATGATGAGCTTAGAGAGCTCGCTGGTGGCAGTGGCACCACCCTAGGTACCGGTGGTATGGCAACCAAACTGCAAGCAGCCGATATTGCACGTCGCGCCGGTGTTGAGGTAATTATTGCCAAAGGCGCAGGTAAAAATGTGATTTTAAATTGCATGGCCGACAAGCTCCCTGGTACGCGCTTTTTAAAACTCACCGCACCAAAAGATGGCCGCAAAAAGTGGTTACTTGCAGGACCTAAAAGTACGGGGCAATTAGTAATTGATGATGGCGCAAGCCTTGCGCTTAGAGAACGTGGCGCAAGCTTACTGGCAAAAGGCGTAAAGACTGTGAAAGGGCAGTTTGAGCGTGGTGATGTGATTGAAGTGGTGACCTGCCAAGGGCAATGTATTGCTAAAGGCCTTGTTAACTTTAACCATCAAGAAATTGATCAAATTAAAGGCTGTCATTCATCGCAAATAACTGAGTTGCTTGTATTTGCACCAAGCAGTGAAGTCATTCACCGAGATGATATGATTTTGTTATAGTTTTTTAGTAATTCTAGCAAACTTAACTAAACTAAAGTTATGTTTTATTTTGGGGGCTTCTAAATGGCTTCTAATGCTTGCGGGCATGACTGGGTAGTCACTATAACGCAACAGGAAGAAGAGCCTGAGTTAGACAGTGCACTGATAAATGCTGTTGCTGAATTAGGTGAGTTTACACGTTTTGCAATCTATATTAATAAAACCTTTAATATTGGTCTTCCCGCACGGCTGTTAAATAAGAACACAGCCATTGAGGAGCTTAGCGAGCAAGAAGTCCTAGACTTATTGGCAAAAGTCAGTCGCAATAAAATTCGGATTAGCCGTGATTGTGGGGTGATATCGACATATGTGCCAATTTATTACACTGGCAATGTTGTCGGTATACTTGTTGTTGAATCTGATAAAGAGTTAACCGAGCGCTGCAGTATGCTAGCTATTTATATGCTGAATATCTATGCGAATCAGCTCTCTTTATTACATAAATCACAGCAGGATCCACTTACTGAACTTCTTAACAGGCAAACATTTGATAAAAAAGTGATTGAGATAGCTGCCAATACAGCGGTCGAGCATGACTCTAAGCAGTGTCATTGGTTCCTTGCTATGGTCGATATTGATCATTTTAAACGTGTTAATGATAACTATGGTCATGTAATTGGTGATGAGGTTATTTTACTTGTGGCACAGCTTTTAAAAAATAACTTTCGTATTGAAGATTACGTTTTTCGCTACGGCGGCGAAGAGTTTTCTGTGTTATTTCAAGCAAGTGACGAGCTAGATGCACGAAATGCACTTAATCGTTTTCGCTCCTGTGTTGCCCAATACCCATTTCCTCAAGTAGGCAACTTAACAGTGAGTAGTGGTTTTATGCCAATCTACGAGTTTGAAATGGTTGCCAGCCTTGTGCAAAAAGCCGATCAGGCCTTATACCATTCTAAAAACAGCGGTCGTAATTGTGTCACTGCTTACTCCGAACTAGATATTCAACAAAGCCAACCTCAAGATGATTCAATAGAGCTGTTTTAAGGTGTTGCAGCGCGCTTTGCTGTGTTAAAATTGCCCACTATTTTTTAGAGCCCTATTGAGAAGGTAAGATGAAGTTTGTTCGTTGGTTGTTAGGCCGCATCATTTTGTTTTTTGATTTTGTATTCACACCACGTAGTAAGAAGCGTCCAGCAGCAGAGCAAGCCGCGCTTGATTCAGTGACATCACAATTTAAACTATATCAATTTAAAGCCTGTCCATTTTGCGTGAAAGTACGCCGTGCCATTAAACGTCAAGGCCTTTCAGTTGAAACCCGTGATGCCAAAGATAACGAGCAATTTCGCCAGGAGCTATTAGAGCAGGGCGGAAAAGTAAAAGTGCCTTGTTTACGCATTGAAGAAAACGGCCAAGTGACTTGGTTGTATGAATCAAACGATATCATTGCTTATTTAGATAAAGTCGCGGCATAAAGCGGCTTTTCACTTCGATTATAGCCCGTGCTGTGCTAGCATTTGGGCAAATTTTTTAATTGTCTTTTGAGAGATATAACCATGACAATTCGCACCCGTGTTGCTCCGTCACCGACTGGCGACCCGCACCTAGGTACTGCATATATCGCATTATTTAACTACTGTTTTGCTAAGCAGCAAGGCGGTGAGTTTGTGTTACGTATTGAAGATACAGACCAAGTTCGTAGTACGCCAGAATCAGAGCAAGCTATTATGGATAGCTTACAATGGTTAGGCTTAAACTGGGATCACGGTCCAGATGTAGGCGGTGAGTTTGGCCCATACCGTCAATCTGAGCGTAGCGATTTATATAAGAAATTCGCGCATCAGTTAGTTGAACAGGGTAAAGCTTTTTACTGTTTTGCTACGAGCGAAGAACTAGACCAAATGCGTGAAGAGCAAATGGCCGAAGGTCTACGCCCTAAATACGATGGTCGTGGTTTAAATCTTTCTGAAGATGAAATTAAAGCAAACCTTGAAGCGGGTAAGCCTTACGTAATCCGTATGAAGATCCCAAGCGAAGGCACGTTTAAGTTTAACGACTACCTACGTGGCGAAATTGAGATCCCATGGGAAAATGTAGACATGCAAGTGCTACTTAAAGCAGATGGTTTCCCAACTTACTTCCTTGCCAACGTTGTTGATGATCATCACATGCAAATTAGCCACATTTTCCGTGGTGAAGAGTGGATCAATTCAGCGCCTAAGCTATTAAAATTATATGAAGACTTCGGTTGGGAAGCGCCAGTATTAGGTCACTTACCGTTACTGCGTAACCCAGATAAGTCAAAATTATCGAAGCGTAAAAACCCAACTTCAATCAACTACTATAAAGAAATGGGTTACCTTCCAGAGGCACTATTAAACTATTTAGGCCGTATGGGTTGGTCAATGCCAGACGAGCGTGAAAAGTTCACCTTAGCAGAGATGATTGAACACTTTGATATGAAACGAGTGTCGCTTGGCGGCCCAATTTTCGATATCGATAAGCTTAGTTGGTTAAACGGTATGTGGATCCGTGAAAACTTATCTGATGCAGAGCTAATGCAGCGTTTTGTTGATTGGAAATTTAATACCGAGCTATTCGCTAAAGTATTGCCAGAAGCTAAAACACGTATTAATACGCTTTCTGACATGGTTGACCTTGCGGGCCACTTTGTAGGTGGTATTCCAAGTTATGATCCTGCGCTATTAACAGCAGGTAAAGCTGATGAAGATGTAATCCGTCAAGCATTACAGTTCTTCATCTGGCAATTAGAAGGTTTACGTAGTTGGGAAAAACCAGCGATTTTTGCTATCGCAAAAGAAGTGGCGACTTTCCATGAGTTGAAGATTAAAGACTTCCTAGAGCCAATCTTTGTGGCTATCACAGGTAAGACATCTTCAACATCAGTACTTGATGCGATGGAAATTTTAGGCTCTGACTTATCGCGTGCTCGTTTACGTGTTGCTTTAGCACATCTTGGTGTGTCTAAAAAGCAAGCGAAAAAAATTGAGCGTGCATACCGCGATTATCCGCAAGCTTAATCATCCTTTAGTTTTATAAACCGAGCTTTATGCTCGGTTTTTTTATATTTAAATCAAAGTTACCCCAGATTTAACTTGTAAATAGGGACTGCTCTAATAGTATTAAACATGCACAATTTATCACTTGTATGAATATCTTAAGAAAGCAGTATAAGGTGACTGCAAGCGAGGGATTTTTGAAGCTAAGGCAAATGCTTTAGTCAGTTTTCAAGGAGAAAGTGATGTTTAAATACATACTGGCCTGCGTGGCCATTTTAGGCTTAAGTTTACCAAGTGTCGCTGCAGAAAAACCCAATGTACTTGTTATTTGGGGCGATGATGTTGGTATGTGGAATATTAGTGCTTACCATCGAGGTATGATGGGAGGCAGTACACCTAACATTGATAGCATTGCGAATGATGGCATGATATTTATGGATCATTACGCACAGGCCTCGTGCACTGCTGGCCGCGCTGCATTTATTACTGGTCAGTATCCTATGCGTACAGGTCTCAGTACCGTAGGTCTTCCTGGCGCACCACAAGGTTTGCAAGAGAAAGATCCAACCTTAGCAACCATGCTCAAATCAAAAGGTTACGTTACAGGCCAATTCGGTAAAAATCACTTAGGTGATCGTGATGAACACTTACCTACAAATCATGGCTTTGATGAATTTTTTGGTATCTTATATCACCTCAATGCGGGTGAGTATCCAGAGCAGCAAGATTATCCTCAAGACGCTAAAACACAAGAAAAGTTAGGCTTAAAAATGCGTGGAGTCATTCATTCAAAAGCGCTTGGAAATGGCAAACAAGAGATTAAAGATCTTGGCCCATTTGGGAAAGAGCGTCAGCGTAATTTAGACCAAGAAGTACTTGTAGAGTCAAAACGCTTTATTCGTGATGCAGTAAAACAGAATAAACCTTTCTTCGTGTGGCATAACACAACTCGAATGCATTACCAAACTAACCTTAATAAAGCTTATGACGGTAAAACTGGCTTTGGTTTATATGCTGATGGTATGGCCGAAATGGATGATGATGTAGGTGAGTTACTTAACTTACTTGATGAACTTAAAGTCGCTGATAACACAATAGTGATGTTTTCTACCGACAACGGTGCCGCATCAAACTCATGGCCAGATGGTGGTAATCAGCCATTTCATGGTGAAAAAGGCGTTGGTGGCTGGGAAGGTGGCTTCAGAGTACCTATGGTTGTTAAATGGCCGGACCATATTCCTAAAGGTGTGAGCACAGGTGAGTTCATGACAATGGAAGATTGGATGCCAACGATTATGTCGTGGGTTGGCGATAAAGATTTAAAAGCTAATTTATTAAAAGGTACCAAAATCAATGGTCAAAAGTATAAGGTTCATTTAGATGGTTTCGATCAAAGTGATATCTTACTGAACAATGGTAAAACAAAGCGTAAAGAGTTCTATTACTTCACCGAAACTACCTTTCATGGAATGCGTTACGGTGACTGGAAGTTAATCTTTACAGAACAAAATCATTGGTTTAGGTCTACACAGCAAGCTCTTACTTCACCTTACATTATTAACTTAAAAATGGATCCATTTGAGCGTTTCATTGATGCTAGGGGTTATGATGAGTGGGCTGAAAACCGTAGTTGGATTTTAGGCCCTGCAGGTAATCAAATTTCAGAGTTTGTAAAAACCTTTAAGGCATTTCCGCCTAGTCAAGAGAGTATGTCAGTACAAGTGGGTAGTGTTGCTGAAATGATTTCTCAGCAAGCGTTAAACCGCTAAAAACGATAGGCTTTACCAGAACACAATGTTGCAAAATGACAGTTTTGCTCATCGCTGGTAAAGCCTTTACTGCTTCGAATTTGAAAACCATGAGCCAGCTCAAGTAATAGTTGCATAAGAATTATGCAATTTACCACTGCATAATCATAATTAATTGATTAATAAATAAATTTTATCTTCATTTCTTACCTAAATAAAATATGCTACTTCTATTTTGTACTCAGAGATATTGTATATAGAAACGCTATATTAGCCCACCTTTGGTAACTTTAATGTTAACAGTGTGTACAAAACGCTACACGAATGTACGTCATTTTTGATTCTCCCTGTGGTTATATTGTTACTACAAGCGTTGAAATGGAAATTCAAAAAGCTTGAATAACTATTCAAACTAACTATCCAGGGGATACTTTATGAAAGTCAAAACACTTTCGATCGCTGTTGCTGCAGCTCTCTATAGTGCTAGTGCTGCACATGCAGTCGGTGTTGAGAACAATCAAGTTAAGCACCAATTAAAAGCACCAAATATTACATTTGAAGAAGTGAAAGCATTTTCCAAAGAGTTCGAGCAAGGTAACTCTTCAAGCATGCTACAAAACGATGGTTTAAATGTTCAATTAAATAGCCAAGCAAGCAAATTTAAAGAAGAAGGTCTGGGTGGCGAACATATTTATATTATTCGTTTACGTGATAACTCTGTTGCTCTTGAAGCTAGAGACTTAACTTCGTCTTTATCAAAATCTATGCAAGCTCAAGGTATTACCAAAGTTTTTGAAAAAGGTCAGGCTGCAATTTCAGCCGTTACAGAATATCAAAACAAGCTTTATTCGAAACAACGTGCTGTTATGCAAAACGTAACGGCAGTTACAGGGCGTACAGAGATGCGCCGTCAATTCACTAAAGCGCTAAATGGTTTCTCTGTAAAAATGACAGAGCAAGAGGCATTACAGGTCGCTTCGCTTGGCTCTGTTGTATCAGTAATGCGTTCTAAAAATTATGATTTACTTTCAGATGAAGGCCCTAAGCACATCGGTGCTGATCAAATTTGGGATGGAACAAGTGTTCCAAGTGGCATCAAAGGTAAAGGTGAAGGCCAAATCATAGGTATTATTGATACAGGTATTAACTCAGATCACCCGTCATTTGCAGCTGTGGGTGCTGATGGTTATGAGCATGAAAACCCATTTGGTGCGGGCGTTTATGTTGGTGACTGTGTTGAAGAGCCAGAAGAGATTCAATGTAATAACAAACTAATTGGTGTACGTTCTTACGATGTGATCACAGATGCGTTTGATGCCATGATCCCAGGCTGGCCGGCGATTGGTGAAGATTATCAAGGTCATGGTTCGCATGTTGCGTCAACTGCGGCAGGTAACGTAGTCAAAGACGTTCCATATATGCTACCTAGTTTTGGTGAAAATACTGATGGCAATATCTTGAAAGAGGGTTTATTCCCTGAAATCTCAGGTGTTGCACCGCATGCAAATATTATTTCTTATCAAGTATGTTACCCATCAAGTGAAGAATACGCAGGTTGTCCTGGTGAAGCGCTTGTAGCAGGTATTGAAGATGCAATTTCTGATGGGGTTGATGTAATCAACTTCTCAATTGGTGGAGCCGACTCAAACGTTTGGGCCGATCCAGTACAACTTGCATTTTTAGCAGCGCGTGAAGCGGGCATCAACGTTGCCGCGGCAGCAGGTAACAGCGGTCAGGGGTGTGGCGCAGCTGAATGTTTTGGCTATTTAGATAACTCGTCGCCGTGGCTTGCGCAAGTTGCAGCAACAACACATGGCCGTACTGTTGTCGTTGAAACTGCAGTTGAATATGCGGGCTTTGCTGATGAAACGATGGGTTCTGAAGTACCAAGTTGGTCAGATATGGGGTTAGTTGGCGGTGCCATTAATAGCGAAGAAATTACCGGCGTTGTTGTCTGGGCTAAAGACTATGAAGACGTCAATGGCTTTAAAGACTCTGATGGATACTGTACTGCCGATTATCCTGAAAATACGTTTAATTTCTACAAAGATGGGACAGAAATAGCTGGTGCGGCTGATGGCAGCACGAATGTTATTGTAATCTGTCAACGTCACTCAGCTACAGATACAGCTGCCAATGCCCGTACCGCAAAAGTAGATCATGTAAAAGCCGGTGGCGCTGATGGTTTCATTATGTTTAACCGTGACAGTGATCAAGCTACAGTACCTGAGGCTTACTCATTACCAGGCGTTCATTTTACCTATGATCAATGGAATGGTGTGTGGCCCGATGACGGTTTAGAAGATTGGGTTGATAGTACATCAGAGAAAGGTCATATGATCACTATTAAGCCAACAGTGATTGAGCGCCGTGTTGATGCTGAAGATGCTGATTGGTTAGCAACCTTCTCATCGCGTGGTCCATCTTATTCGAATGTTGAAGTACTAGCTCCAACACTTGCAGCTCCTGGTGTTGATATTTATGCGGCATACTCTGATGAGCATCCTTTTGTGGCACCACATGGTCAAGATTATGCAGCGATTAGCGGCACGTCTATGGCATCACCTCATGTTGCCGGTGCAATGGCATTACTGCGTCAGATTCATCCTGAGTGGAGTGCGGCCGAGATTCAATCTGCACTATCAATGACTGCCGAAAACGTAGTTAAGTACCATCGTTTAAACAGTGAAAATGATGTTGTTGCTGATGCTAAAATTTACCGTGCTGGTGCAGGTCGAATCAATGTTGCATTAGCAGCTGAAGCTGGTTTTGTTATGGACGAAACAGCCGACAACTTCTTAGCGGCTGATCCATATAATGGCGGTACACCTCACAAACTTAACTTACCAAATTTGGTTAACTTTTCTTGTGCACCAGAGTGTCAATGGGTTCGAACTATCAAAGCAACAGAAGATGGAACCTGGACTGTAAGCCATGAAGATGTTGAAAACTGGGCATTTGATGTTAATTCACAAACCGCTCAAAATGGTGTGAATATTGATATCTTCCCGAAAACTTTCTCACTGAAAAAAGGTGAAACGCAAACAATCATTGTTAAAGCATCAATCATGGATACCCAAGATTGGTTTAGTAACTCAGAAGTTGAGCTTCATACCAACCTTGTGTTCCAAGCTGAAGAAGCTGGTATCCCAGATGCACATTGGCCAGTAGCGTTTAAATATGATCGCGGTAATTTACCATCTTCATTAGAAATAACTGCTCATTCAAATGTAGGCACTTATGTTGCTAAAGGTATTGTATTACCGAGTGTTGAAGCACCTGTTGCACGCGCATATGAGCCGGTTAAAGCAGATATCACTACAGTAACTTTGCCAAAAGATGATGAGCGTACTTTCCCGTGGGCCATGAATCGAACAGAAGAAGTTGATGCTAGTGATATTCTAGATGAAGCAACATTTACTAAGTTTGTTACTGTGCCTGCGAACGCAAAACGTTTTATTGCTGAAAGCGTAGGTGTTGAATCCGAGTTAGAAGGTACTTTAAAAGTCGGTAATGCTATCGTCTATGTAGGTAAAGATTATAACGGTGATGGTATTGTTCAGCCGCAAGACGAGATCTTATGTGTATCTAACCATATCATTTACAATAACTTCTGTAATATTAACAACCCAGAAGAAGGTGAATACTGGGTTGTAATTTACAACTCAAATGAATCATCGGTTGGTGCGTTAGAAGAAACCTTTAAACTTGCCACAGCCGTTGTGTCTGACCAAGAGGCGTCAGGAATGACAGCCAACCTTCCTAGCAGTGATGGCCAAAACACTGTTGAAATGACTGTTAATTGGGATATGGAATTTGATTCAGACAGCGTTTACTACTCTTTGCTTGATGTGGGCACATCGGCCGTAAATCATGGCAACCTAGGCTCTATTCCATTTAAGCTTAACCGTGGCAATGATGTTGCTCACCTTGATGCGCCATATACAGGTGCAAAAGTGGGCGATATGGTGCCTTACACATTTGAAGTATTAGCGAATAACTCAGGTATAGATCGTGAGTTCTCACTAGAACTTGATATTCCTGCTGGTCTTGATATCAAAGCAGAAAATGTAATGGTTTCAACAGCATCTGAAATCAACGTTGAAATTGCTGACGGTAAAGTGATTGTAACGGGCACACAAGCGGATACCCGAGATGTAGAGCCAGATTACATCGTCACTGATAACATCACTGATGAAATGTGTCGTACACCTGATTTTGGTAACTCAAACCCAGGCGGTTATGTTGACTTATCTGAGTTTGGCATTATGCCTATGCTTTCAGGCTTCGATGAAAGTAATCTATATAATTCACGAAGTGGTTATTCGTTACCAATAGCAAGCTTTTACAATGGTGCATTTGACACATTCAGTCTGTATAACAATGCTGATAATACAAATATCCAAAACTCGATAATTCAAATTCGTGGTATGGGGACAGTGAATACAGGCGGTAGTCGTTACTTCTTCCCAGTGCATAATCCGTTTCCTTATGAAACATTCCCTTATGAGAATATGGGTCCATTATGGCGTGGTTGGGAGTTTGCAGAGAGCGGCTTATTACGTTCAGTAATGTCAGTGGGTTTATCGTCTAACGAAGGGATCTCACTTGCAAGTACAACAACAGGTTGGGGTATTATTGAGTGGGATAACGCGTCAGATTACGACAACCCTGTTTATGATCGTGAAACGGGTCAATATACTTACACTAAACGTGATAACTCATTTGACTTCCAAGTGCTGTTTAATGCCAATACGCGCTTTGGTAAAGGCGAGCATGAAATTTACTATGCATACGATAATTTAGATTTTGGTACTACTCGTCCTGCTGGAAGTATCGGTTTACAAGGTTTCCGCGGTGCACAATATCAATACGGTCCTCTTGAAAGCTATCGCGGTATTCAGATTGCTTATAACAACTTAGATGAAGTAATCAGCGATGGATACGTAGTATGTATGGACTATGTTGGTCCAGAGTCATCACAATTTGAAGTCACCGCATGGGCCGAAGTTATGCCAACCGCTACAGGTCAAACACTTGAAGTTGCAGCTAAAGCAGCAATCTCGGGTCTGAATGACATGACTTCAACTGCAACACTGGCGATCCCTGGTAACATCACAGTGATTGCACTTGATGATATGGTGACAACTGAGGAAACACCGATTAGCTTCGACGTTCATCACATTGATGAAAAGAACTCGAAGAATGAAATCTCGGTAATTTCTGATGATGTAAGCTACGAAGTTGATGGCGATACAGTAACTATTACACCAAATGAAAACTTCTCTGGTGAGACAGAAGTAACTGTAATGGTGTCTGATATTGAATACCCATCAGACGCAGCAAGCACAACCTTTATGTTAACAGTCGAGGCAGTAAACGACGCACCTGTTGTGGTTGTTGAAGCAAGTTCTCAGCAAGTCACTGAAGGTAGCGTTATTACCCTAGATGCCTCAGCATCTCATGATTTAGATAACGATGAGTTAACTTTCTCATGGCAAGGCCCAGGTACTATCGCAAGTCCAACATCAGCAATCACTGAAGTATCAGGTCTAACGGCTGGTGAGCATCAGTTTACTGTATTGGTAAGTGATGGAATAGAAGCGATGGAACTAGGAGTTGCTGTGACAGTAACGGCTGAAGAAACAACGGTCGTTCCTGAAGAAGAAGCGCAATCAAGCTCTGGCTCAAGCGGCTCTTTAGCATGGATAACAGTGTTATTAGCTGGTTTTGCCGGTCTTCGTCGTCGTATGAAACGAGACTAAACACTCCCTAAGTGTGTTATGTAGCAAAAGGGCCTTCGGGCCCTTTTTTTGTCATTGAGTGAATTAAATAATGGAATTTAATAACTAAAACTGAAAACCTATGTAGCAAAATGTACAAGCTATTTAATATTTCTTTCAGTATGTTAGTTTGACGATAGTAGATAAAATAAGTCATTTTACTGCGTTGTGTGGCAAAAAAATTATACAAAAATGTATGCAAACGCTATGATCGCCCCAGCACAGAAAGGGCTAAAAGAGTTTTAGTTTATTAAGTTAGTATAGTAGTCGTTTATTACGGCATTAAGGTGAGTTACGTTAATGAAAAGGTTGTTTGGTTCAATGTGTTGCTTAGCTGCATCAACTGCATTTGCGCAGGATGATGTTAAGCAGCCGCAATTGATTAAAAAGTCTACTTTTCATGCAAGCGTTACGCTAGGCTACGGTGGTATTGAGAACCCAGTACTTGATGCCGATGATGTTATTTCGCCAATTCTGCCAAGCTTGGCTTATTATGGTGATAGCTGGTATTTCGATGATTTTTCTATTGGTTACAGCTTATTTGAATCTGAGAAATTTTATATTGATTTACTGGGGCGCTTTAATGATGATGGCTTTTTCTTTGAGTTAGATGGGGTAGATAAACTCTACGCGACAGGTGTGGTACGTTCTAGTTCAGGTCGACCTACAATTCCAAGTGCTTCACCAATTAACTTAACACCGATAGAGCGCAACCTTTCTTATATGGCTGGCTTTTCATCAGCTTTAAATATTTATGACGACATTTGGTTGAGTGCGGCATACGTGCACGATATAACCAATGTTCATAATGGCTATGAAATCTTATTCAATGGCTACCAAGCATTTACATTGTTTTCCGGTATTGCTGGCATTGAGGCTGGTATAAACTACAAAAATGAAGAGTTAATTGACTATTACTACACGGTTAGCCCCACTGAGAGCAAAACTCGCTTATTAAGTTATAATTTAGAAAGTGCCACCAATTACTATTTAAAAGTAAGCTACGAGTATCCGATCAGTGATAATTTTAGTGTTGATTTCAAACTAAAGCACACTTGGCTTGATAGCAATTTAGCTAACTCACATATGATTAATAAAAATGGCTATTTCTCAGGTTTTACTGGCATTACATACCATTTTTAGGCCAACTGATTGAGATTTGAGCGCCGCCCGTTTCGAGGTTATTGGCTAAACCAATTTTACCGCCATGCCAGCTAGCAATACGATGCACGATATAAAGTCCTAATCCATAACCACTCGCCAATTTATCTCCTTCACCTTGTTTGAATGGTTCAATTAACGCATCAGCATTTATAGGCAACCCTGGTCCATCATCTGTGACGCTTATCAAGTAATTACCTGCTTTCTCTTCAGTGCTTATATAAATAGTGTGTTTTGCGTATTTTGTGGCGTTGATCAGTAAGTTTTGTACCGCGATTGCCATAAAGCTTGTTTCGCAAAAAGCAGCGTCAACCTCAAGAGTTGGAATAAATTTGAGTTCTTTGTATAAATCAAATTTAGCTATTTCCGTGTTGATCAGTTTAGTTAAGTTAACTTTCTCCTGGTTAAACACACTTTGTTGATGCTCTAAACGAGCAAACGATAAATATTGTTCTAAGCGCAATTCAATCTCATCGATATCACGCTCTATTTGGCTACTTTCTAACGAATCTAGTTCTGCGATTGATAACGCAAATCGCATACGCGAGAGTGGGGTACGAATTTCATGAGAAATAATGCGGGATAAATCGCTATGAAGCTGCACAAATTTGTTGATACGCTCTGACATATCAGTAAAGGTGTTTGCAAGCGGTGCAATGGATGAATTTGGCTTTATATCGAGCTCTATTCGTTGCGGTTTTTTGCTGAAGCGGTAGGCTGCACGTTGCAATAAGCTCAAATCACGAAACACTGGGCGTATAAACAATAAAATCATCACACCAAGCAAAAAATAAAAGGCGAAAAAAGCAAACCAGTCAGTTTTTGCGTGTGAAATCAGGTTAATGGGGCCAACTTTTTGAATGCTACCATTACTGCCCTTGAGATATATAAATTGCTGATTATGCTCAGTGACACTGATAATACCGTCTTGATTAAACGTGTTGAGCAAAGAATCAGGCAATGCAATTTCACTTATGCTTAGGCTACTGATCCGCGAGTCTTTTTGCTCTGCTATTTGTGTAAGTTCAGCAACACTAATTTGTATACTCGGCACATGCTTAGAAAAAAACTCATTATAAAGCTGACCAAACGCAAGAACTAAAGCAATTAAGCTTACTGTGATAATCAGGTAAAGCTTAAAAAATTGCTGCTTCATAGTTTTGAAATATCCAAACTGTAGCCTTTGCCTCGCACCGATTTAATATCCAACGAATTTTTGTGGCTGCTTATCGTATCTTTGAGTTTTTTACGTAATCGGCTCACTTTTAAATCTATAGCGCGGTCTAGTCCGTCATACTCACGGCCAATGACATGTTTAAACAGCACTTCGCGAGAGACTGGCTGCGGCATATTCTTCGCTAGATAGGCGATAATATCAAATTCACTCTCGTTTAGGTTCAGAGCAGTATTATGAAAGTAGATATCACGCTTTTTACTGTCTATGCGTAAACAGTCGCTGTGATCTGAAAAGCTATCTTGGTTTACAGTGTGGGCGATGATTGTTTTAATTTTCGCTAATAATAGCTCAGGTTTAATGGGCTTTATTAAGTAGTCGTAAGCACCTAAGTTTAGGCCTTTAATTTGTGATTGCACTGAGTCTAAAGCTGTTAAAAAAATAACAGGACAGGTGTATTTTTCTTTTAGTTGTGAAATTAATTCAAAACCATTGCCATCAGGTAACATCACATCACAGATAATCAATGAGGGAATAAAGGTAATTTCACTACTACGGTAATCTTCAGCTGTATTAAATACATCAATGGTATAGCCGTGTTTTAATAAAAATGTTTGAATTAAATTGGCTAGTTTCACATCATCTTCAATTAAAAAAATATGCTGCATCATAAACTCCAGCCAAAGCGCCGCTTTATACGGTAATCTTTGGCTTCATAGCTAACTATTGAGAGACGCTGCTGTTTAACAACGTTGCTGCTCAAAGGGTTAATTAACTTAACGGTAAGAGGGTATTCTGTTTTGATTAAAAACTGTTTGGCTATTAATCCTGTTTGCGTGTAGCACTGAGTGTAATGAGGGCGTTGGGTTACTTCTAAACAAAGTTCTTCATAAGGAGCAACTCGAAAATGAACTTGCACATTAAACTCGCAGGCTTTTTGTTTTGCTTCTGTCACACAGACTGTTGGTGAAACTTTAAAAAAGACCTGTTCAGCTTTATCTTCAGCTTTAGAGTAACAGCAAAAACAAAAAAGCAGAGCCGCCCAGCTTAATCGGTTTATCATTTAACCAAGTCCCTGAGCGATTGGTCGTCTAAATTTCAAAGCAATATTTACCATTAAAAACAGATGAAACCATTCAAAATCATAGTGAGTATTCATTTATTTACCGCTTATTATCATTATTATTTATGCAGTCTATATGAGTTATTATCATGATAAAAAAGCGCGCTTATCATACCTCATTTATTTCATTAGCTACAAATTGCCTTACATTAAAGCTTGTGTTTCAGAGTTTTTTGTAGTGCCTCGTTCAGATCTTTATTAGCTTGTTGTTTTAAAAGATAAAGTGAATTTATATTTGTTTTTATGTAATAATTTTTCACTATATAAATGTGCTGTTAGTTTTTACTATTCACGCTTATTTGTTAATTGTTTCGTACAAATTGATACAATTTGGTGCGCGCTCTGAAAGTAATTAGTCTTTCACAAAGTTAATATAGAAAATGATACTCAACAGATTCGACCTCTGTTTGCTTTTTTTCTGATAGTATAGATAGGTTATAAGTAGTTTAAGCAGTGAACAAATATGTTAAGTCCTTATTATCAGCAGCATGCTGATTACGTTTCTATCTCACGCGAGCAAGGCTGTCGCTTTGCTAAGTTAGTGGCGGATGATTTCAATCCGTTACACGATAAAGATGCTAAAAAGTTTTGTGTGCCGGGCGATTTACTTTTTTCGCTGGTTTTAAACCGCTATGGTATTAGTGAAAAAATGGAGTTCACTTTTGCCGGTATGGTTGATGAAAATTCAAAGCTGACTTTTCCTGAAGGTGCTGATGAGTTTGCTATCACCGATGGCGAAAAAGTGATGCTAAAAGTAAAGCGTGAAGGGGCTGTTAGCCAATGTCCTGAGTTAACAAATAGCTTAATAAAAAACTATGTTGAGTTTTCTGGTACTACCTTCCCACATGTCATCATTCCATTAATGGGCAAGCAAGATGTGATGATCAACCCAGCCCGCCCAATGGTGATTTACGAATCAATGTTGATTAACCTTGACCGCCTTGATATTAGTGCACCTGAATTAGAGTTTGCTGAGCCTGATTTTGAGTTTACTGGCAAACGCGGAAAAATTACGCTTCGCTTCAACCTGTTAGAAAATGGCGAAAAAGTAGGGTCGGGTGAAAAGCACATGCTTGTATCTGGCATTCGTGATTATTGCCAAACAACGGTTGATGACCTAATTAGTTTTTATAATCACCGTAAAGAGTCACTTAAACCGGCGTAATCTTTACAATTACGACAAAGAGCGCTTATTGCGCCTTTTTTGTTGCTGATGTTCCGCGTACAATAGCGTTTTTATAGCTAAATATACTTCAGACTATGTCAGTAGCGACCTTTTCAGAGTTAAATCTTGCACCTGCATTGCTAACAGCCTTGCAAGAAGAGAATTATCACACACCCACAGCAATTCAAGCGCAAACCATCCCACTTATTTTAGCGGGTGCAGATGTAATGGGCAGCGCACAAACTGGTACGGGTAAAACTGCAGCCTTTGTTTTACCACTACTGCACAATTTGTTATCTGCTGAAGTACTCCCTGATGCTGTTAAAGTCCTAATTTTAACGCCAACCCGAGAGCTCGCACAGCAAGTCTTTGCAAGTGTAGAGCGTTATGCTGCGCATACTGAAATAAAAGCGGCACTGGCTTATGGCGGCGCTAGTATTGGACCACAAATTAAAGCCATAAAAGGGGCGCAGGTTGTTGTTGCAACTCCGGGGCGTTTACTTGATCATGTGATCAAAGGCAGTATTAAACTTTCTAGTATTAATGCCTTGGTATTTGATGAAGCTGATCGCATGCTTGATATGGGGTTTATTGACGAGATAAAACGTATCTTGCGTCATGTGCCGAAAGAACGCCAAACCTTACTTTTTTCAGCCACATTTGATGACAGTATCTTTAAGCTTAGTAAGCAGTTACTAGATGATCCTAAACTAGTTGAAGTGAATAAACGCAACTCGGCAGCGGTTGAAGTTGAGCAGCTAGTTTATGCGGTTGATGAAGACCGTAAACGTGAGCTGGTGTCACACATGATTGGCATGAAAAATTGGCAGCAAGTACTGATATTTACCCGAACTAAACAAACTGCTGATGTGCTTGCTAAAGAAATGTCTAAAGATGGCTTAAAAACCGAATCAATTCATGGTGATAAAAGCCAAGGGGCGCGAGATAAAGCATTACAAAACTTTAAATCTGGTGTAACTCGGGTATTAGTCGCGACTGATGTGGCCGCTCGCGGCCTTGATATTGCCTCTTTAAAATATGTCATTAACTATGAGCTACCTTATGTGGCTGAAGATTATGTGCATCGAATAGGTCGTACAGGTCGTGCTGGCGAAAAAGGGTTAGCGTTGTCGCTAGTTAGCATTGATGAACAATGGTTATTAGATGAAATAGACATTTTGCTGGGCACCAGACTTACTCCTCAGTGGTTACCGGGGTATGAGCCAGATTTAACGAAAGAGCCTAAAAATATAAGAAAAAACACTAATAAAGCTCGTCGCTCGCGAGATAAAAAGCGTATTTTGGGTCAAAAAAGTATGAGACACCGTAAAAAGTGACGTATATTTATACTATCCACTGACTAAAATAAGTGTGTAGTATGTTAGAAGTTAATAAATGGTCATTTTGTCAGCCTGACAACCAGTTTTCTTTGCAAAAATGGCAAAAAACAGTCGATTTAATGACCGAGTTATTCTCAGCGCCTGCAGGCTTTATTGTTCATAAGACAGATGAAGCATACCGCATAATTGTTTCTAGCGAACAACGAGAAAACCCTTACCATGCTGGAATCGAGTTAGCCATTGACGACAATATCTTTTGCAAAAAGGTATTAAAAGATATGGCTCCTTTATACATTCCACAAGTTAGTCTAGATAATCAATGGGATGATTGTCCACTTACTGTCGATGGCGTTGAATCCTATTTAGGTGTGCCTATAACTTGGCCGAGCGGGGAACCGTTTGGTACTTTTTGTGTAATGGATTTTAAGAAAACTGATTATCAGCATAGTCTTTTAGAACTCATCGAACAGCTTAGGGATATGGTGGAAGATGATTTAGCTCTACTTGATAATTTCACCCAAATGCGTGAAATTGCGATGCTAGACCCCCTCACAAATATTTATAATCGCCGCGCACTCAATTTACTTTGCCAACATAAATTAAATCTTGCCGCCCGGTTGGGCTTTAATATCTGTTGTTTGTTTATCGATATAGATAACTTTAAACCACTCAATGATAAGCATGGTCACGAAGTAGGAGATAAAGCACTGATATGTCTGGCTGATACATTGAAGCAATATCTACGAGAGGCTGATATTATTGGCCGCTTAGGAGGAGATGAATTTATTGCGGTTCTGCAAGTGAAAAGTAACGACTGTATCGAAGCGATTAGCTACAAACTTAATGAAGCGTTTAAAGAAAACCTTAAACATATGGCAATACCTGAACTTAATTTGAGTATAGGCTCAGGTATTGTAGCTCAACCTAAAGAAACATTTGCTGAGCTATTAAAGCGGGCTGATGAAGATATGTATGAGAAAAAGCAAGCCTCTAAACTTACCCGCTAAGCTATTTGCTTTTCAGCTAGGTTTAATTCCATGGTTGCTTTAAGTAAACGGTAAAGGTTAATTGACGCATCAATTTCTTCTTTACGGTTAGTTAAGCTCTCAATATTTAAACCTAGCGGTACATCTAAATGCGCACAGCTTTGTAAAATTAAATCGAGATTCTCACGGCAAATACGCACTGATTCACTCAATGTATTTGCAGAATCTAACATGCGGTACTTAGTTGCTTCTGGTACTGAAATTCCTAACCACTCCATAAAGTCTAAGGTTTTTTCACCCCCACAAGGGGTAAACGTTAGAATAATGCGTTTTGGTGCTGTGCCTTGTGTTTTACAACTACGGGCGTAGCTAGTGATTAAATCAATCGTCGCTTGCGCATTATAAACCGCTTGCGAGATGAAAAACTTACAACCTTGTGCTGTTTTTTCAACTAAGCGCTCATGTTCATTGCGTTTGCTAGCGTGACGTTCGGCAATGGTAACGCCACCTAAAAACACATCACTGCTTTGCTTTACAAGCGTTTTATATGCATCAGGAAGGCTTAGTTTGATATCGCCATGAGATGATGGACTACCCACTAACACTAAGTTTTTTAATTCGAAGTCGTTACGTGTTTCGTTTAGCCATTCGGTAAACTCAGCTTCACCTCGTTGCGCTACGCTTTTGTATGTGATCACATCTAGTTGTGACAAGCTGCGCAGTAATTGACTGTATTCACGTGGATCCACTGTTTCTTTAAATGGGAAAGGACGAGGCTTTGCAATGCGGCTACTTTCATCTTGAATGTCGTAAATAATCACACCATCGTATTCAATTTCGTGTAAACGACCAAGTAGCTTTTGGGCAATGGTTTCAAGCTGTGCTTTATCAGTCCCTGACTTTGGAGGTGTGGTACCGATCAGGTAGACGCCTTGGTTGGTGTCTTCAATTTTCTCTTGTAATGATAAAGCCATAATCCTCATTCCAGCTCGTGCTAATGTTTATGACAAATAATATAGCAGCCATTTAGACGTCTAGATAGATTTTTTTCATGAAAGTTTTTCAATGACTATGAATTTTACTCAAGTTTAAAGCTGAGCGTTTAGTTAAATTGACACACCTGTTTACATAAATTATTGCGCTGACCCTCATATTTTCTGGCGCTTTGATGCATAATCAAGCAGCAATGATTATGAGAAAAATAACTAACAAGGGAACATTATGAAATTTAGATTATTAGCAACCAGTGTTGCTGTAACACTGGCGCTGAGTGGCTGCGCAAGTAACTCACAGTCAACTATGGTTAAAGAAGTCGAAATTGAGCAGCGAGTCAGCCAAGGTGATAACCGTGTATTTAGCCAAGATTACCTATTAGAAGAGCTTGAAAACGGCCTTCGCGTGATGGTCGTTAAAACGGATTACCCAGATGTTGTGTCACTGCAAATTCCGGTATCGGTTGGTTCACGTAATGAAGTTGAAGCAGGTAAAACCGGTTTTGCCCACTTCTTTGAGCATATGATGTTTAAAGGCTCTGAAAAATTCCCGCAAGATGTGTATTCAGATATTTTAAAGAACTCGGGTGTTGATAATCGCGCGTATACGACCAACGATTACACGAACTATCACTTAAACTTCTCAAAAGAGCACTTAGATAAAGTACTTGAAATCGAAGCTGATATTTTCCAAAATCTGACATACAGCGAAGAGCAGTTCCGCACCGAAGCGCTGACTGTAAAAGGTGAGTATTTAAAGAATAATGCTAGCCCAATTCGTAAGTTACTTTCTGCAGTTCGTAACGAAGCATTCGAAAAGCATACGTATAAGCACACTACAATGGGCTTTTTCGAAGACATTGAAGCAATGCCTGATCAAATGGCGTACGGTAAAGAGTTTTTCGCTAAATTTTATAAACCAGAATATGTATCTTTAGTCATTGTTGGTGATGTTGATCCACAAGAAACCATGGCGATGGTGAAAAAGCATTGGGGTAACTGGAAAAAAGGCGATTACCAAGCAGACATTCCTGTTGAGCCAAAGCAAAAAACAGCAAAATATGTACATGAGAAAAATGATGGTTTACCAGGCCACTGGTTGCTTGTGTCATACAAAGGCACGGCATGGGATCCTACTCAAAAGGACCGTGCCGCTCTTGATTTGATCTCACAGCTGTATTTCTCTAATAATTCGGCACTTTATCAAGAACTTGTTGTTGATAAACAAATTGCCAGCCAAATGTTTACCTATAACCCAGATACTAAAGATCCAGGTTTATTACATGTTTTTGTAAAAGTAGAGAACGAAGCGGACCTTGCTAAAGCCCGTGATGCGATTAACCGTACCTATGCACAAGCGCGTACTGAGCTTGTTGATGCACAAAAGTTAGCTGATTTAAAATCAAACCTAAAATATAGCTTTATTAATGGTCTTGATTCATCGCAGTCAATTGCGTCAACGCTTGCAAGCTACATGCATTTTGAACGCGACCCTGAGGTTATTAACCAACTGTACGCAACTGCTGATAGCATCACGCCTGAGGATATCAAAACGGTAGCAAACAAGTACTTTGTTGATTCAAGCCGTACCACGGTGACAATGTCGGCGCTTGATAAAGTGGCTGGTTTTGAGCAAGAAGTTGATTTAAATGCGGCAGTTGCCAGTATTGAGCAAGCCCCAACAGAGCGTCACTTTAAAGTACTTGATAAAACAAATAGCTCACCATTGGTTGATGTGAACTGGTTATTCAATACCGGTGCAGCGGCTGATCCCCAAGGCAAAAAAGGCTTAGCGGCATTAACAGCTGCAATGCTAGCGCAAGGTGGCTCAGAAACGATGAGCTACAAAGATATTCAAAAAGCGCTATATCCACTAGCGGGAAGCTTTGGCTATCAAATCGATAAAGAGATGATTTCTTTACGTGGTCGTGTACACAAAGACAATGCAGCTAAGTGGTATGCACTTGTTAGCGACCAGATGTTAAACCCAGGCTTTAGAGAAGATGACTTCAAGCGCTTGAAAAAAGAGCTTATTGATAGCATTAAAGCAGGCCTTAAAGCATCTAATGACGAAGAGCTAGGCAAAGAGGTGCTATATCATCAGCTTTATAAAGGCCATCCGTATGAAAGCTATAACTATGGTGATTTATCAGACCTTGAAGCACTGACACTTGACGATGTAAAAGCGTTTTATGCTAACCAGTTTACTCAATCTAAATTAACAGTGGGTCTAATTGGTGCGATTCCGAGTGATGTTAAATCGACTATGCTGAAAGATTTAACATCGCTTCCGCAAGGTAAAGAAAGCCGCTTAATGATCCCTGATGCGCCAGAACTTAAAGGTCATCATGCAACGATTGTTGAAAAATCAGCGCAATCTACCGCAGTGTCATTTGGTTTCCCAATCGATACAATTCGTAGCAGTGATGACTGGACCGCACTTTGGTTAGTGCGCTCTTACTTTGGTGAACACCGCAGCTCAAACAGCTTCTTGTATCAGCGCATTCGTCAAACCCGTGGTATGAACTATGGTGACTATGCATACATTGAGTATTTCCCACGTGGTATGTTCCAAACTAAACCTGATGCTAACTTAGGTCGTTCAGAGCAAATTTTCCAAGTGTGGTTGCGTCCGCTTCGCTCTAATAACGATGCCCACTTCGCTACGCGAACGGCATTATTTGAGCTTGATAAGCTAATTAAAAATGGCATCAGCAAAGAAGATTTTGAAGCGACTCGTAACTTCTTAATTAACTTTGTGCCACAAATGGTTGCCAGCCAAGATCGCCAATTAGGTTATGCCCTTGATAGTGAGTTCTATAACACTGAGAGCTTTGTTGACTATGTGCGTGGCAAGCTTGAAAAGCTAACCCTTGATGATGTTAACCGTGTTATTCGCGATAACCTGCAAACAGAGAATATCCACTATGTGTTTATTACTGGTGATGGCAAAGACATGCAAAAACGTCTAGCCTCAGAGCAAACATCACCTATGGTGTATAACGCTGAAAAACCAGCAGAACTTGTTGCTGAAGATAAAGTAATTGCAGACTATAAGCTCGCAATACCAGCAAAAAATATTAAAGTACTTGATGTCGAAAAAGTATTTCAGTAATAACTGGATAAACAAGCTCTAATCAATGCCCCTAATTAGGGGCATTTTTCTAGGTTTAATGGCTCGATGTTATCAGCAACCACAAGTTGATTTCGCCCTGCTTCTTTTGCTTGATAAAGCGCGCTATCAGCCATTTCAATGAGTAACATGGCATCACTATCGCTACTAGGGTAAATAGTAGCTAAACCAATACTAACCGTTAATGGATGACCTGTAAGTTCAGCTAATTGTAATTTACTGATCATATCTATTAAGCGTGTTACTAGACTTTGTGCTTGCTTACTTTGTGTATTACCAAGCACCAGTACAAACTCTTCACCACCGTATCTGGCGCACAAGTCACCGGGCCTGCGAGTAAATTCAGGCAGTAGTTTTGCAACTTCTTTTAGACAGCTATCACCTACTAAGTGACCAAATTTATCATTTAGCGTTTTAAAATTATCAAGGTCAATCATAGCTAACGAAACAGGTAAATTTAATCTCGAGCAACGACTCCATTCTTGTAAAATAAAACTATCAAAAAATCGTCTATTAGCTATTTGTGTTAGGCCATCAATTCTAGCAAGTTGTTGGACTTGTTGTTCAGCAAGCTTTCTTTCGGTGATATTTAAGTGACTTATAACGATAAAACGCTGATTATCATAAAAAAGAGAAGCTGCTCGCATTAAAAACCAGCGCTTTTCCATGTCGCTATGGCATGGATATTCAAGATAGAACTCTTCGCACTGATGGTTAATTACTTGTTTTATTCCATTAAAGGCTTTTGCTCCAAACTCATCGTTTTGGCAAGCCGCTGACCTACAAATTGCGAGGTAATTTTGTTGTTGCCATTGCTCATTGCACGCACAGTTATTTTGTTCGCCAAATGTTTGCCAGCTGCGATTTACAAATTTGATATCGCCTTCGGCGTTGATGACAACAATATGCTCAGGGAGAGTATCGAGTATTAACCTTAAAAATTCCTTTGACTCAAGCACACCAATTCCTGCTTTACACTTTTCTAAAGAGTAGCAATAAATTATTAGATTGCATGGTTAAAAGTAAAAAAGAGTGTGATTGAATAAATTTTACAGATGATAACTTACGAAGATATATGTGTAGTTTAATTTATTCATGCTCATCAGTGAGTAAGTTAAGTATAACTTCAGTCATTATTTTTGAGATTGAATCAATGCGTTCGGGCATAGCTTGTGCGGTGATTGAGTAACCTTCTACAAATGGGATAAATATAGATACAGCTCTAGAAACGTTTGAGTCTGAGTGAGAAATAGGTCGCAATTTATCAGCTAAGATCAATGCCATTTCTTCGTAGTAAAATTTTATATGTTGATTGATAACTTCATTTCGTGTCGATATAGCCCAATACTCCCTAAATATTCTGCACATTTGGGTTAATTTCAAACCATGACTTAGAAAGCTCTCTAGCAGCGAATGGAGCTCATTGCTTGGGTTCTCTAGGTTGCTTATTGGATCCATTTGTCTCATATCGTCAAGACATGATTTGAAATAGCGATCTGCCATCGCCTTTAAAAGCTCATCTTTATTTTTGAAATAATATTGAACATTGCTCAAAGTCATACCAGCTTCGTTGGCAACTTTTCTCATTGTCACGCCATAATCACCTTCGTGTCTAAGAATATGCAAAGCCGTATCTATTATTAAATCTGTTTTGGCATTTTTCTTCATTAAAATCTCAAAGTATTTCTGCTTAGTAATCAAACCTTATCATTTTACGAGTACTCAACAGTTAAATTCAATGTTGACATTGTAGGTCATCTGACCTAAATTTTAAATAGGTCACTTGACCTAATTGTTTTTATTGTTGAGGAATAGGCATGATAAATAGTAAACGCACACCACAAAGTAGCTTTGATAATATTAAAGATTATCCTTTTAAAGCTAATTACTTTAGTGACTTGAATGGATATGAAGGCTTGAGGGGTCACTACCTTGATGAAGGTAATCCTGACTCTGAAGAAATTTTTTTATGTCTGCATGGTGAGCCTGCTTGGAGTTACCTTTACAGAAAAATGATCCCTGAATTTGTTAACGTCGGAGGCAGGGTGATAGCCCCAGATCTTTTTGGCTTTGGTAAGTCAGATAAACCAATTGATGAGAAAGTTTATACGTTTGAGTTTCATCGTAACTACTTAATCGAACTTATTAAGAGGTTAGATTTAAATAATATTACTTTGGTTTGCCAAGATTGGGGAGGGCTTTTGGGTCTTACATTGCCTCAAGATATGCCAGAGCGTTTTAAAAGATTAATCATCATGAATACAGGGTTGCTGGTTGAGCCTGTGAGCAGTCCTGAATTCTTAAAATGGCATGACGATATCGTTCTGCCAAATGAATTAAATCTCGCTAGTTTTTTCAAAAAGTATGCGCCAACAATTGACAGCGATGAAGCGAGTGCATATGCATCTCCATATCCAGATGCAAGTTATCAAGCTGGCGTCAAAAAGTTCCCTAAAATTGTTGCTGCGCCAGATCCTCAGTGCGTAAAAATTTCAACTCGAGCATTTCAATTTTGGAAAAGTGAGTGGCAAGGCGAATCATTCATGGCAATAGGTATGAAAGACAAAATGTTAGGACCTACAGTTATGAATTTTATGCAAAGCGTAATCAAAAATTGCCCTGAACCTCTAGAAATAAATAATGCAGGGCATTTTGTGCAGGAATTTGGAGACACCGTTGCTGTTGCAGCACTTAAACATTTTAAATTAATAAAGTAAGGATCTTTATGAAAATCTTACACTTAGTATTTCACCCCGATCTCAACGCATCACGAGTCAATAATACTTGGAAGAAGCAATTAGAGCAGTCAGGTAAAGTAGCAACAAGTAGAGATATGTATTTGGAATATCCTGACTTTAAAATCGATATCGAAAAAGAACAAGCGTTGTTGTTGTCTCATGACAGAATCGTGATTCAATTTCCTATCTATTGGTGGTCAATGACTCCTCTTCTTAAGAAGTGGCTTGATGATGTTTTACAATATCAATTTGCATATGGAAGTAAAGGAGACAAGCTTAAAGGCAAAGACTTACAAATAATTTGCTCTGCTGGAGGACAAGCAAAAAATTACAATGGCTTTCATATGTTCGCTACTGTACCTGAGGTTTTAAAACCATTTCAGCTTACAGCCAACTTAGCCAAAATGAATTATTCTCAGCCATTGTACATGTTTAATGCAGATGCTTGTGGTGAAGACGAGGTTGTTAAGTATGGGCAAAAATGGGTAGAGGTCATTGATGACCCTCGGCGCGCCGATGGGCTTGAATACGCAAACGCAAAAATACATGAAGAACTAATAGATGTATATGCGCAACTAGGCCTTTAAAATCTTAAAGAAGTAGGGGAGTGGTTAGTTGAAAACGCTAGATTTTTTATCTGAACATATCGGTATTTCTTTCCAGCAAAGTGATAGCTATGGCGATTGGCTAGGTTTTGAAATTGATTCAGTCAAAAAGGAAGAAAATAAAGTTATTACATCATTATTAATTAGACGTGATCATGTCTCACCAACAGGGGCTGTTCATGGTGGTGTTGTCTCTGGGTTTCTCGATTCAAGCTTAGGCTGTGCGATGGTAACGATTATGGATAAAGGCCAAATGTGCAGTACTGTTGAGCTTAACGTAAAGTTTTTTAAACCACTTTCTCCAGGAGATAAAATTATTGCCGAGTCAGAAGTGATCCATAAGGGAAGAACCTTATGTACGGTTATTGCGAATGTTTATAAATCTGATGCGCCAGATATACCTGTTGCGTTAGCTACTGCAACCTTTAATCGCTATCAATTAAAGCAGTAACATGAATACAGCCCAGCCGTGATGTAGCTGGGCTCTATATTGACCTATTATCAACTAAAGTAGTGAGCTAACTTTAACAGCTAGCGCAAAGAGTATGGTTGTTATTACAAAGCCGATAAGTGTAGTGTGGCCGCGTTGTTCTTTGGTCATCTTTCACTCCTAAAAAATAACTAATACTGTTGCCATACCAAGGGCAAAACTGACAAACGAAGAAGCCGCTACGATTGCAGCGAGATTTTGCTTACTCACTGCATGTGTTGTGGTTGGTTCAGATACTTCGTCATCGAGCTTAATGAGCTCACCTTGGCGTACTTCAAACACTGCACATAGACTCATGGTAGTTTCTTTTGATGCCGCGCCTTCTTTTTCAACTCGTTGAATGGTACGTAAGCTTACATCACAGGCATCGGCCAATTGCTGCTGCGTCCAATCGAATTTAAGTCTAAGTGCTTTTATTGTATTAGGGTTCAGCTGCATTACTTACTTCCCAAGAAATGGTTCAATAAAAGTAACAACTGCATAACCCGATATTGCGCCACCAATAAAACAGCCTAAGGTAACCAAAGCTACTTGTTTTGGATTATCAGTAAGTGAGGTTTGTGTGCTCTGTTTAACTAATTTGTCAGCTTTATAAAACGAACATTCAAGCTTGCCGGTAAGTATATTTTGCATCTCGAATTTGACTGCATAAGTATTACCTTGGTAGCTAAAGTCATGATGACTTTTAAAACCGAAGCTGCGTTTTTCACTTACCAATTCGTCGTTTACATATACTTTTTCTTTACCGCTCATGATGTGACCAAAGCATGCGATTTGGTTGTCACCATCTTGAAAGTAAAATTTATAACCTAGCTTGTGTGAGTTTAGTACGTCGTTTTTCATCATCGTTTCCTTGTTAAGTTGATGATGTAAATTTAATGATTATTTTTGTTTTTTACGCCGTCAGCGATATGTCAGTGCCTATTTTGGCATATGACAGACAAGATGTCATATCTGTCTTGTTATTGAAAAATAAGCACTTTAATTAATTTGCTCGGCTAGAGTTAGAATTTGCTACTGTCATATGCGGTTGGCAAAAAAGCACAGTAAAAAGAGTAAAAATAGGTGTTGTTACTCTGGTTATTAGATATAACCAGAACAAATAAACAACGGGTTAGTACATCTTGCTACAAATCCGTTAAACTTAAGGCTTAGCAGTTAGGTACAACCAGAAAGGCAATATTATGCGTCATGAAATTTGGCAAAAGCTTCGAGAAGAAGCAAACGAAGTCGTTTCCCGTGAACCGCTTTTAGCAAGTCACGTTTATTCGTGTGTGTTAAATCATGAATGCCTAGGTTCGGCGCTCAGCTTTATTGTGGCAAATAAGCTTGCTGATGCAGTAGTATCGGCGTTTACTATCCGCGAATTATTTGACCAAGCCTTTGTTAAATGTGATCTAATGCTGACGCATGTGGCTCATGACATAAAAGCAGTTAAAGATCGTGACCCTGCGGCCGATAGTTACTTAACTGTAATTCTGAATCTTAAAGGCTTCCATGCAATACAAGCACACCGACTCGCAAATTGTTTATGGCAACAAAACCGCAAAGAGCTTGCTCGCTTCATTCAGAGCAGAACCTCAGAAGTATTTGGCGTTGACATCCATCCTGCTTGTAAAGTTGGTCATGGTATTATGTTTGACCATGCAACTGGGATTGTAATTGGTGAAACAGCAGTTATTGAAGATAACGTCTCTATTTTACAGTCTGTAACCTTAGGTGGTACAGGTAATGAGCAAGGTGACCGCCATCCGAAAATTCGCGCAGGTGTATTGATTGGTGCGGGTGCTAAAGTACTGGGTAACATCGAAGTAGGAGAGGGGGCACGTATTGGTGCAAACTCTGTCGTGTTAAGTGCGGTTCCAGCGCACACAACTGTGGTTGGTGTGCCAGCTAAAGTGGTTGGCAAACCGAGCTGTCCCTGTCCTGCCGAAAGCATGAACCAAAACTTTTTAGACGATAGTACCACTACCGCTAGTAATGCCTCCCACACCAGTGCTATGTTGTAGTTTTACACTTTAAAAGAGCAATGGAATTGTCTAAATTATCCTTCGGATTAGCTGTTGCAGCGTCATTTATTTGTGGCGCTGTCACTATGTCACTTTTTCAATCAGACCCACAACAACAGCCGCAAACTTATCAGCAACAATTTGTTGAAGAACGCATAGCTCAAGCACCAGAGCAGCAAGCCACTGCTGTAGCGCCTGTTATTAACAAACAAGTCGCTGAAGTGAATTCAGATAGTTCAGCAGCTGTTAGCAAAACTGAGCTTGAGCAGCAAGTTGCAGAGTTAAAGTTACAAGTCGAAAACCAACAAGCGGTGATTGCCAGTTACCGTTCAAGTGCGATACCTCCACAGCAAATCGACTCACACCTAGATGAACTTTATACCTTGTTAGAAGAGCAATCTCGGGATGAGGCTTGGGCCTACCAAGTTGAAACAGCCATGAGCGATTTTTTAATCATGGCAGATTTACCAGTGCAACCACAGCTGAGTGTCTCAACATGCAAAAGCTCTGTGTGTCAGTTTAAGCTATTGCAACCTGAGGGGAGTGATGACTTGCCAAGTCATTATTGGCGTAACATGACCGATAAGATGATGGAACAAAGCTGGTGGAAGCAATTTAAATTTACCTCCACCACCTCAAGTGACGATAGTCTAACCATTATTGCAAGCACGGAGTAATTTTATACAACTTTTGATTGCAGTTGACCATCAGCAAGCTCGGTAGTTATAAGCTCACCAGAGCTTACATCGTTAACTGATTTTACAACGCCACCTTGCTGATTTTTAGTAATGCTGTAACCACGCGCTAACACACTAAGCGGACTCACAGAATCTAAACGGTTCGCTTGTAAAGAAAGCTGGTTTCGAGAACTTGAAAGTTGCTGTTGCATCGCCTGTGTAAGCCTTGCATGTAATTGCGCCAGTTGATGCTCGCTTTTCGCTAACTGCTTTTCGGGTGAGCGTTGCATTAAGCGTGGTGTTAAGTTAGCAAGTACTCGCTCATATCGCTGGATTTTACTACTCATCGCGCCATGTAAGGCCAAACTAAGCTCATCTAACTTTTGCGCTTGTTGATTGAGTTGATTACGCGGATGGCATAGCTGCAAGCGATGCTCAAATTGAGTGGCAGTACTGCGTTTTACAGCTAAAGCGTGTTTAAAGGCATGATTTAAGTGCCTAACTAACTGCGTAACTTTGTTATATAGCTCTTCGGTATTTGGACTAACTAGCTCTGCGGCTGCAGAAGGTGTTGCGGCGCGAATATCGGCAACATAATCACTAATTGTGGTATCGACCTCGTGACCAACGGCGCTAACAATAGGTAAGCGACTTTCAAAAATAGCGCGAGCTAATTGCTCATGGTTAAAACACCACAAATCTTCGAGTGAGCCACCACCGCGACCTAATATAAGCACATCTACTTCGTTGCGTTGATTGGCGATGTTTATTTTTTCTATTAATTGACTGTGTGCATCTGCACCTTGCACCATCGCTGGGTAAATCACGACTTCAAGCTGCGGAGCACGGCGTTTAAGTACCGTTAGAATATCGCGTATAGCCGCACCTGTGGCTGAGGTGATCACCCCAACGCGATTAATATTGGTTGGTAATGGTTTTTTGTGGGCTGAGCTAAATAGGCCTTCGGCAGCTAAACGCATTTTAAGCGCATCGAATTCTTGTTTTAATAAGCCTTCACCTGCAGGGGCCATATGCTCAACAATCAGCTGATAATCACCACGAGGTTCATATAAAGATACGCGGGCACGCACGGTTACTTGTGCACCATTGCTTGGGCGAAAAGTTTGGCCGCGATTATTGCCGCGCCACATTGCTGCTTTTACCTGTGCTCGGTCGTCTTTTAACGTAAAGTACCAGTGTCCAGATGCAGGGGCTATAAAGTTAGAAATTTCACCATTTAAGATAAGCGATGAGAAGCCTTGCTCTAGAACATGGCGAATTTCCTTATTTAGGCGCGAGACCGTGTAAACAGGCTGTGTTGAGTGCGTAAAAGCCATTAAAAACCCCAGTAAAAAATTCTCTGCGTACTTTAACACAAATAAATGAATAATTTTATTTACTCATGCTCATAACGCTGATAAAATTTGGCCGCAATTCCTTATACTCAGATCCACATGTGAGAAGTTGCACTATGCTAAGAATCGCTAAAGAAGCTCTTACCTTTGACGACGTACTTTTAGTACCAGGTCATTCTACTGTTTTGCCACACACGGCAAATATTTCAACTCGCTTAACGCGTGGTATCAATCTTAACTTGCCGCTAGTTTCAGCATCTATGGATACTGTAACAGAAGCACGCTTAGCGATTGCTCTAGCGCAAGAAGGCGGTTTAGGTTTCATCCACAAAAACATGACAATCGAAGAGCAGGCTAAAAACGTTCGTAAAGTTAAAACTTACGAAGCGGGCATTGTTTCTTTCCCTGTTACTGTGACTGCGGATCTTACAATTGCTGATGCTATCGCGCTTTCAGAAGACAAAGGTTTTTCAGGTTTCCCTGTAACCGACGCTGACAATAACCTTGTTGGTATTGTAACAAGCCGTGATATGCGTTTTGAAACGAAACTTGAGCAACCTGTTTCTACAGTAATGACGAAAAAAGAATCGTTAGTGACTGTTAAAGAAGGTGCAGACCGTGATGAAATCTTAGGTCTAATGCACGAGCACCGTATCGAAAAAATTCTCGTAGTTGATGATGCATTTAAACTAAAAGGCATGATCACTGTAAAAGACTATCAAAAAGCACAAGATAAGCCGCATGCATGTAAAGACGAGCAAGGTCGTTTACGTGTAGGTGCAGCTGTTGGTGTTGGCGCAGGTACTGATGAGCGTATCGCAGCCCTAGTTGAAGCAGGTGTTGACGTATTACTTATCGATACATCACATGGCCACTCACAAGGTGTTATCGACCGTGTTGCACAAACACGTCAAGCATACCCAGACCTACAAATCGTAGCAGGTAACGTTGCAACAGCTGAAGGCGCGATTGCCCTTGCTGATGCGGGTGTTGATGCTGTTAAAGTTGGTATCGGCCCTGGTTCTATCTGTACTACTCGTATCGTAACAGGGTGTGGTGTTCCACAAATTACTGCTATTTCTGACGCAGTTGAAGGCTTAAAAGGCCGTGATATTCCTGTTATTGCTGACGGTGGTATTCGTTTCTCTGGTGACATCGTAAAAGCACTTGTTGCCGGTGCATCATGTGTAATGGTGGGTTCAATGTTAGCCGGTACTGAAGAAGCACCGGGTGAAGTTGAGCTATACCAAGGTCGTTACTACAAATCATACCGTGGTATGGGTAGCCTTGGTGCGATGGACCAAAAAGAAGGTTCATCAGACCGTTACTTCCAAAAATCGAACGAAGCAGACAAACTTGTTCCTGAAGGTATCGAAGGCCGTGTTGCTTATAAAGGTCCTATCGCGACAATCATCCACCAACAAGTGGGTGGTCTACGCAGTGCAATGGGCTTAACAGGCTGTGCAACAATTGAAGAGTTAAATACTAAACCTCAATTTGTTCGCGTTACTTCAGCGGGTATGGGTGAGTCACACGTTCACGACGTGCAAATCACTAAAGAAGCGCCAAACTACCGCTTAGGTTAATTACCTTAAGGTATTGAAATTACATGGGCTAGCATCTGCTAGCCCTAATTTATTGATCATCTCCCTTTGGGAGAGCAGTTCCTGACTAACGAGATACTCCATGAGCAAAGACATTCACGATTCACGAATTCTCATTTTAGATTTTGGTTCGCAATACACACAGTTAATCGCACGTCGTATACGTGAGATTGGTGTTTACTGTGAGCTATGGGCATGGGATGTAACTGAAGAGCAAATCCGCGAATTTAATCCACAAGGTATTATTTTGTCGGGTGGCCCTGAGTCTACAACACTTGAAAACAGCCCACGTGCTCCTGAGTATGTATTTAACGCAGGCGTTCCAGTACTTGGTATTTGTTACGGCATGCAAACAATGGCAACGCAACTAGGTGGTAGCGTTCACAGCTCTGATAAGAAAGAGTTTGGTTATGCGCAAGTTGAAAAAGTAGGTAACTGTGCGTTATTCGATGCTATCGAAGACCACATTACTGACGGCGGTGCAGGCGTACTAGACGTTTGGATGAGCCATGGCGATAAAGTGATGGAAGTACCAGAGACTTTCAAAACAACGGCTAAAACTTCAACATGTCCACATGCGGCAATGTCTTGGGAAGAAAAACGTTTTTACGGCGTACAGTTCCACCCAGAAGTAACTCATACTCACCAAGGTTTACGCTTACTTGAGCGCTTCGCGATTGATATCTGTGGCTGTGAAAAGCTATGGACACCAGCAAAAATCATCGACGATGCGATTGAGCGTATCAAGGAAACTGTAGGTGATGACGAAGTTATCTTAGGTTTATCAGGTGGTGTTGATTCATCTGTTGTTGCCATGCTTATTCACCGTGCAATCGGCGACAAGCTAACGTGTGTATTCGTTGATAACGGTCTTCTTCGTTTAAACGAAGGTCAGCAAGTTATGGATATGTTCGGCAACAAGTTTGGCCTAAACATTGTTAAAGTAGATGCTGAAGATCAATTCTTAGCAGACTTAGCAGGTAAGTCAGACCCAGAAGATAAGCGTAAAGCGATTGGTCATACCTTCATTAAAGTTTTTGACGAGCAAGCTAAAAAGCTGAAAAGTGCTAAATGGTTAGGTCAAGGTACTATCTACCCAGACGTAATCGAATCTGCTGCATCAGCAACAGGTAAAGCACATGTAATCAAGTCTCACCACAACGTAGGTGGTTTACCAGACGATATGGAAATGGGTCTTGTTGAGCCTTTACGTGAGCTATTCAAAGATGAAGTACGTAAAATTGGTCTTGAGCTTGGCCTACCTTACGACATGCTTTACCGTCATCCATTCCCGGGTCCTGGTTTAGGTGTTCGTGTTCTTGGTGAAATCAAGAAAGAGTACTGTGACTTACTACGTCGCGCAGACGCTATCTTCATTGAAGAGCTACACAAAGCAGAGCTTTACCACAAAGTAAGCCAAGCCTTCACGGTATTCTTACCAGTTAAATCGGTAGGTGTAATGGGTGATGCGCGTAAATACGACTGGGTTGTATCGTTACGTTGTGTAGAAACAATCGACTTTATGACAGCACGTTGGTCACATTTACCTTATGAGTTCTTAGGTGTGGTTTCTAACCGTATCATCAACGAAATCGATGGGATCTCACGTGTTGTTTACGATATTTCAGGTAAGCCACCGGCAACAATCGAGTGGGAATAATTTTATTATTCTGACCTGAATTGGTACAAAAACGGCGAATTAGCTTGCTAATTCGTCGTTTTGTTTATTTAAGAAGCAGTTAAACTAAAAACTGTGTTTTTTTACTTTACCTTTGAAAAAAGCTCTATATAATTCGTCGTCATTGCAGGGGCGTAGTTCCAATTGGTAGAACAGCGGTCTCCAAAACCGACGGTTGGGAGTTCGAATCTCTCCGCCCCTGCCATTTCTTCCTTCTTTACTTTAATCGCAAATCTTCCTATATTACTTGCTCTTAATCATGATTGAGTTGTTATGAATCCAAGTTACGCTGCGATATTCTCTGTACAATCTTTAGAGTTAAATCAACACTATCGAACTGCGCCTGATACTTCTGGCGAACAGATACCAAACACTCAACAAGAAACTCTGACGCTACCGTTACAGTTTCACCAAGACCTCGAAAAGGCATTTGCGCCGTTAGTTATTACTCAAATCGTTAAAACAGCAAATATTAGCTGGCAAGAGGGCTGCTTAGGCTTACCAAGCGATAAGCTGAATGGCGAACAGAAAAAACAACTTTGGTCTTTAATCGGTGAACAACTTGATAAGCTTTAAACCTGTAGATGCAACCTATATTAGCCAGTTAATGGCTATCGAAAACGCCTGCCATAGTCACCCTTGGACAGAGAAAACCATGCTGTCGTGTTTAGCTGGGCGTTATTTTAACCTGGCCGCTTTTCAAGGTGATGAGATGCTAGGTTTTTATATTGGTGAACAAGCGGGTCCAGATTACACTTTAATGGATATTTGTGTTGCGCCGAATTACCAAGGGCAGGGCATTGCTAAGAAGTTGTTAAATGCCTTTATTGAGCACGGCGAGCAGCACCAAGCCGAAAACCTATTTTTAGAAGTGCGTGAGTCTAATGCACCCGCTATTGGCCTGTATGAAAGTGCTGGCTTTTCACATATGTCGGTGCGCAAGAACTACTATCCAACCGCGACAGGCAACGAAGACGCTATTTTGATGGGGATGAGCTTTAGTCTTTAAGATGCTTCTTCAAGGGCATTGATAAGTGCATCGTAGCATTGCTCTACCTGATCAGTTTGATTACTGCGTAGCGCATTTTCAAGCTGACCCGCAGTCTTGTGAATAGCTTCAAAACTAAAACATCCCGCACTGCCTTTTAAGCTGTGTGCTAATGAACGTAGCGCCTCCCATTCTTTAGCACGATACAACTGCACGACTTGGCTTAAATAATCAGGTAGTTTTGAGCGATAGTTGTCGTTAATTTGTTGGAACTTCTCACTTTTTAGTAAGTTTTCCCACTTGTTTTGACTGTCTTTTTCGATATGCAAGTAGCTTACAAGCACTTGCTCTAGAGCATCTTTGTCGATTGGTTTGGCGAGTGCTTCATCACAGCCCGCTTCAATGTAGGTGTCAACATCGGTTTTCATTACATTGGCCGTAAGCGCAATGATAGGGCCATCATAGGCTGCGTGACGTAGCATTTGCGTTGCTTCTAAGCCACCCATTACTGGCATCTGCATATCCATGATGATCAGCTGATAATCATTAACTAATGCCATTTCTACTGCTTCAGCACCGTTTTTCGCGATGTCTGGCTCAAGCCCCCAAGTTTGTAACAGCAGTTTTATTAGCAACTGGTTATCTGGGTTATCTTCGGCCACTAGTATATTGGCATCAAAGCTATTCGCTGCGAATGAAAGCTGAACGTCTTTACTTGGCGATAGTTGCTCATAGCTATGAATAAAGGCCTCGTACTTAAGCTGTTCGGCATTTAAGTGAGCAGCAACTTGTACGGTAAAACAACTGCCGTTTCCAGGTTCACTAATAAGCTGTACATCACCGCCTAGCAACTGGGCTAAGTTCTTTGAAATACACAAACCAAGACCTGTACCGCCAAAGCGGCGAGTTGTCGTCGCATCGGCTTGTTCAAACGGTTTGAATACCCTTTCAACCTCACGCTCTGACATACCAATACCTGTGTCTTGAATCGCAAACTCTAAATGTTGTTTATTGCTGTTGTAGCTAATATCAATCGAGATGCTGCCTTTCTCAGTGAACTTAACTGCGTTGCTGGCAATATTGATCAAGATTTGTTTTAAACGTGTGGTATCGCTATTAATGGTTTTGGGTACTGGTAGTTGGTAGTTAATATTAAATGTAAGTTGTTTTTCATTAGCCAGTGGGCGAATAATTGAATCAATATCATGTATAAGCTGCACTACATTACATGGTCCGCGTTCAACGGCGAGTTTTTCAGCTTCTATTTTTGATAAATCAAGAATGTTGTTAATAAGCTCAAGCAAGTGCTTAGAGTTACGTAAAATAGTGCTTAAATGCTGTTCATCATTTACCGCATCTTTGTTGTGCAGAAGTTGCTCTGTAAAGCCCATAATTGCGGTAAGTGGAGTACGAATTTCATGACTCATATTCGCTAAAAAGCGGCTTTTAAGTTGGTTTGCTTGTTCAGCTTGCGCAATGGCTACTTCTAGCTTGCTGTTCATTGCTTCGAGTGCTTTCGTTCTGCTCTCTACTTTTTCTTCTAGGTGATGTTTATATTCTTCAAGCTCGTCTTGGTAATGACGAATTTGGTTCACCATGTGATTAAAATCGTTGAAAAGCACGCCTACTTCATCGTTTGTGTGGGCTGGCAAGTACACAGATAAATCACCATCACCAACCCGATGACTTGCCGCACCTAATAGTTCAACTGGGGTCAGCAGTAAGTTGCGTACCACAATATAGATAAGAATAGGCAGCGAAATCACAGAAATAATAACTATAAGTGCTGTGATTAAACTAATGGCTTTACCTGACTGGTAAAGTAAATCTTTAGGGGTGGTTGAGATCAAATAATCGCCATCAGTCATTTCAACTGCGTAAATTATGCGCTCTTCTTTATCAATACTTGAAAGTTCGATATTGGCAAGTTTGCCGTAGTTAGCGAGTTGTTTAATTTGCTCAAGCTCATATTCACTTAAATAATTGCCGCGTAAGTCATAGTCGGAGCTAAATAAAATCTGCCCCTTAGTCGTTAAAAATAAATTTAGCGTGTTATTAAATGGTGCTTCTAGAATACTAGCATTCAATATTGATGGTTCTACATGCACAACAATAAACCCCAGTTGCTGCGGCTGTTTTAAGTAGTAATCAATATTATAAATGGGGTGCACAAAGTAGAGGCTAGTAGAGCCATCTTCTTTGGGGATCATGAATTGTTGCTGGCGTAAATTCGATTGTAGCACTTGCTCAAAAAACGGGTAACTTTTAGGTGCTGGAGTTAATTGACTTGAATAAAATGCATCGCTTTTACCGTCTGGGGCAACATAATTAATGCTAACAATATCTGGGTAAGCTTCTGAATAGCTTGCAAATACATTCATCAACTCGCCAAGACGTTCAATGTATTGGTTTTTTGAGTCAGGCTCGCGGGCTAAAAAGTCTGCTAATACAGGAGAGGTTGAGAGTAGCTTAGTAATCGAGTGAAATGAGTCAATGTAATTAAAGATTTTTTGTTGCTGTTGCTCAACAAAGCGACTGACAATAAGTTCAGCTTGTTTTTTTGTTGAATTGGTCACATTTGTTAATGTAAAGCCACCTAAAAACAACAAAGGTAAGATCACTAATGGTGTGATATACCACAATAATCGAATACTGAGCTTACTGGTTTTCATGACCTAAATTGACATCCCTCCGTGCAATTTATCAATAGTATGCGTTACAACTTGATTACACAAGCCTAGCAAAAAAGTGAACAACGAAAATACCCAACTAAAAGGGAGTAATTACTCGCAATCGCTGCTTTTTTGGCTAAGACAAACAAGGTATAATGCTCGGCAATTCTATTTTATTTTTACAGTGCGCACCGAGCTTTATAATTTATAAGGCAGTTAAGTGCGCTTTGTTATGACTAAAAGCAGCTTACATGTCTAATTTAACTACCGAAATTAATAAACGACGCACCTTTGCGATCATCTCGCACCCGGATGCGGGTAAAACCACGATTACAGAAAAAGTTCTGTTATTCGGACAAGCGATTCAAAAAGCGGGTACCGTAAAGGGTCGTGGCTCAAACCAGCACGCAAAATCAGACTGGATGGAAATGGAAAAAGAACGTGGTATCTCGGTAACTACGTCTGTTATGCAATTTCCTTACAATGAGCGTCTAGTTAACTTACTTGATACTCCGGGACACGAAGACTTCTCTGAAGATACTTATCGTACACTGACTGCGGTTGACTCATGCCTAATGGTCATCGACGCAGCGAAAGGTGTTGAGGATCGTACTCGTAAATTAATGGAAGTAACACGCTTACGTACCACACCTATCGTAACTTTCATGAATAAGTGTGACCGTGATATTCGTGATCCAATGGAGTTATTAGACGAAGTTGAAACTGAGCTAAACATTGCCTGTGCGCCGGTAACTTGGCCGATTGGTTGTGGTAAAGAGTTTAAAGGTGTGTATCACATCCACCGTGAAGAAACGATTTTGTATAGCACAGGTCAAGGCCACACAATTCAAGAAGTTCGCGTTATCAAAGGTTTAGATAATCCTGAGCTTGATACTGCGATTGGTAGCGAACTTGCTGAGCAGCTTCGTGAAGAGCTAGAGTTAGTAATTGGTGCATCACACGAGTTTGATTTAGATTTGTTCTTAGCGGGCGAACTATCACCAGTCTACTTTGGTACAGCACTTGGTAACTTTGGTGTTGACCATGTTCTTGATGGCTTAACTGAGTGGGCTCCTGCGCCATTACCACGCGAAACAGAAGACCGCCAAGTTGCGGCAACTGAAGATAACTTCTCTGGTTTCGTATTTAAAATCCAAGCGAACATGGACCCTAAACACCGTGACCGTATCGCCTTTATGCGTATTGTATCTGGTAAATATAGCCAAGGTATGAAGATGAACCATGTGCGTATTGGTAAGCAAGTGAGTATTTCTGATGCGGTAACCTTTATGGCTGGTGATCGTGAGCGAGCGCAAGATGCTTACGCAGGTGACATCATTGGTTTACATAACCACGGTACAATTCAAATTGGTGATACCTTCACGCAAGGTGAAAAAATGAAGTTTGGTGGTATTCCTAACTTCGCGCCAGAATTATTCCGTCGTATTCGCTTAAAAGATCCATTAAAACAAAAGCAATTATTAAAAGGCTTAGTTCAGCTATCTGAAGAAGGTGCTGTGCAAGTATTTAGACCGCTTATCAATAACGACCTAATCGTTGGTGCGGTCGGTGTACTACAGTTTGACGTAGTTGTTGCGCGCTTAAAAGCAGAATACAACGTTGATGCGATTTACGAAGGTGTGAGTGTTAACACTGCACGTTGGGTAAGCTCAGAAGATACCAAAAAGCTTGAAGAGTTTAAGCGTAAGTGCGAAAGCAACTTAGCGCTTGATGGTGGCGATAACCTTACTTATATCGCGCCAAGCCGTGTAAACCTAAACTTGTCGATGGAACGCTATCCAGACATCAAGTTTAACCACACGCGCGAAAACTAATACGCTAAGTCTGCTTCAAATTTAAGTGCCCGTACAGCGGGCCATAAAGGTAAAAATTACAATGAATATTCGTACTCTTTTAATCGACAAAGCAATTGCTGCTATGGTTGCAGCAGGGTTACCTGAAGACACTAATCCAGCGGTAACACAAAGCACACGTCCACAGTTTGGTGATTACCAAATCAATGGCGCAATGGGCGCGGCTAAAAAATTAAAATCAAACCCGCGTGAACTTGCGCAAAAAATTATTGATAACCTAGACCTTGCAGATATCGCAGAAAAAACAGAAATCGCGGGTCCTGGTTTTATCAACATTCACTTAAAGCCTGAGTTTTTATCAGCTAGCTTAAAAGCAGCAAACGAAGACGAAAAGCTAGCAGTTGCGCCACATGCAACAGCACAAAAAGTAGTTGTTGATTACTCATCACCTAACCTTGCTAAAGAAATGCACGTAGGTCATTTACGTTCAACCATCATTGGTGATGCGGTTGTTCGTGCCCTTGAGTTCCGTGGTGATGAAGTTGTTCGTCAAAACCACATGGGTGACTGGGGGACTCAGTTTGGTATGTTAATCGCGCACTTAGAAGATCAAATCAACCAAGGTGTAGACTTAGAGTCTGTAGCGCTGGCCGATCTTGAAACCTTCTACCGTGATGCGAAAAAACGCTTTGATGATGAAGAAGGGTTTGCCGACAAAGCCCGTAATTACGTTGTTAAATTACAAAGCGGCGACGCACACTGCGAAAAGCTGTGGAAGTTATTCATTGCCACTTCTGTAAAGCATTCTGAAGAAGTTTATAAGCGTCTAAACGTAACACTTACGCAAGATGACATCATGGCAGAAAGTGCTTACAACAGTGAACTTGCAAACATCATCGCACTATTGAAAGACAAAAATATTGCCGTTGAGTCTGATGGCGCACAAGTCGTGTTCTTAGATGAGCTTGCTAACAAAGACGGCGAGCCTTCAGTGTTTATCGTACAGAAATCAGGTGGTGGTTTCTTATATGCAACAACTGACTTAGCTGCTTGTGATTACCGCTCAAATAAACTGGGTGCTGATCGCATCTTAATCTTTGTAGATGCACGTCAAAGCTTACACTTCAATCAAGTTGAGCTAACCGCACGTAAAGCAGGTTTATTACGTGATGAAACAAGTTATGAGTTCTGCCCATTCGGCACCATGATGGGTGAAGACGGTAAGCCATTCAAAACACGTACTGGCGGTACCGTTAAGCTTGCTGATTTACTTGAAGAGTCAATCACTCGTGCAGCCGCTAAACTAGCTGAGCGTGAGTCAGACTTAAGCGACGAAGAGCGTAGCGAAATTGCCCGTAAAGTAGGTATTGGCGCAGTAAAATATGCGGATCTTTCTAAGCACCGTACTAGCGACTATATCTTCAACTGGGACACAATGCTGAGCTTTGAAGGTGCGACAGCGCCTTACTTACAATATGCATATACACGTGTTCGCAGTATCTTCCGTAAATCAGGTATTGATGCGGCGTCATTAACAGCAGACGTTGCAATCAACGAGCCGCAAGAAAAAGCGCTGGCACTTAAACTTCTTCAGCTAGAAGAAGTACTCGATCTAATGATCAGCGAAGCGACACCGCACGTATTATGTGGATACCTATACGAACTAGCAAGCCTATACATGACGTTCTACGAAGCATGCCCAGTTCTAAAAGAAGGCGTAGAGCCAAGTGTTCGTGACAGCCGTTTAGTACTGTGTAATTTGGTTGCGAAGACACTGAAATCAGGATTGGATCTTTTAGGTATCGAAGTAATGGAGCAAATGTAATCTGCTTCGTGTAGTTCGCTTTGACTGCTTTGTCGTGCTTTTTTAACCGAAGTCACATACAAAACACGTATGCTCCTTGGTATAAAAAAGCACTTCGCCTTGTCAGCACTCCTACAATTGCAGAACATTTAAGAACTCGTAGGGATAAGTCGGTTTTCCGCCTTGTCTTAGGCTAAACTACTTAGGTGAATTCTGCTTCGTAGGTTGGGTAGAGCGCAGCGAAACCCAACAAAATTGACAGCTCAACAACCTTGATTAATCTTTAGCTGATAGCTGATAGCTGATAGCTGATAGCTGATAGCTGATAGCTGATAGCTGATAGCTGATAGCTGATAGTAGCGATAGAGGGAATTTTATGAAACTTGAAGATATTCGCCGTGAATATTTACAGGATGGTTTATCTGAAGACATGCTTGATGCATCTCCAATCAAGCAGTTTGAGAAATGGCTTGAGCAAGCTGTTGCAACTAATTTGCCTGATCCTACGGCGATGGTCGTTGCAACGGTTGATGAGCATGGTCAGCCTTCGCAGCGTATTGTGCTGTTAAAGCATCTTGATGAAAATGGCTTTGTGTTTTTTACTAATACCGGCTCGCGCAAAGCGCAGGAGCTAAAAGGTAATAACAAAATTTCTCTGCATTTCCCATGGCACCACATGGAGCGACAAGTCATAGTCTACGGCGAGGCTAAACCCTTACCAACAACTGCTGTGGCTAAGTACTTTTTATCGCGTCCTAAAGAAAGCCAGTTAGCTGCATGGGCTTCTCAGCAAAGTCGTCCTGTGTCATCACGTAAGGTATTAATGGAAACATTTGCGAAAATGAAGCAAAAGTTTTCTGAGGGTGAAATTCCATTGCCTGATTTTTGGGGAGGCTATTGTGTTGAGCCTACTAAAATTGAATTTTGGCAAGGCGGAGCACACCGCTTACATGACCGCTTTATGTATCAACGCCAAGCCGATGGTAGTTGGCAGTTTGGTCGCTTAAATCCGTAAATGCGTTTTATCGATTCCCACTGTCACCTTGATTTTAGCGAATTTGATGAGATTCGCACAGAGCTCATCACAGCATGCAAGCAAGTAGGGATCGAGCATTTCATTGTGCCGGGTGTGAGCTTGGCACAATCGACAAAACTATTATCGTTTACTAAATCAGAGCCAAGTATTTCAGTGGCTTTAGGTTTACATCCTTATTTTTTATCTGATCACCAAACTCATCATCTCGCTGAACTAGAGCAATTAGCGAAAACCCATTCAGGGCGGTTTATTGCCATCGGTGAGTGCGGCCTTGATCGAAGCATCGATAACCTCGATAAACAAACGCAGTTATTTGAAGGACAGATAGAGCTTGCCAACCAACTTGCTTTACCACTTATTGTGCATCACAGGCAAAGCCATGATTTAATTGCTCGCTCATTTAAGCGCTGCAAACCAAAGTTTGGCGGGGTAATTCATGCCTTTTCTGGCTCAGAACAACAAGCTCAGAGTTATATAAAACAAGGATTTAAACTTGGTGTTGGTGGTGTGATAAGTTACCCGCGTGCTGCTAAAACTCGTAAAGTTATCAGCTTAATTGAGCTGCAGCATTTAGTGCTTGAAACCGACTCGCCATCAATGCCGCTGGCAGGTTTTCAAGGGCAGGTTAATACGCCGCTAAAGGTGCGCGATGTATTTACTCATTTATGTGAGCTTAAAAGCGCGACAGGCGATGCAAAGCTGCAACTAGCTGCAGAACTCTACGATTCTTGCTCTGAACTTTTCTTGATATAACGATTTATTTGCCAAAGCTTCAAGCCTCGACCTAATTGCCAAGTGAATATACAGGTGATCACCAGCATTAATAACACTTGTCGCCCTAAGTCATGGAAATTACTGTGGCTGGTTGCAATCGAAGCCTGTGTTAAATAGGTTATCGATACAAATCCAATTGGCCTTTCATTATCACTTATCACAGGCTCTACAAATGGGGTTTTAAGCTTACTTATACCGGGGGTTGAATCGGGTAATAAACCAAAGGTGTGGTGGCTTTGCCAATTATCACTGGCAGCAATTTGAATACCTTGCTGATCGTAAATAGTTGCCGCTAACACATACTCATCTTCAGCAATGTGATTACACAACGCATTTAATTCAGGTTTATTTTTTTCTTGTAGCGGCGTTTTGGCATTCAGTGCCATAAACTTGGTTAAGCTTATCGCTGTGCTATCAGCGCTATCATAAAGTAATTGGTGGCTTTGAAAGCTACTATTCATGGCAACCCAACTTAACAGCACAAAACAGGCTGTAGCCAAGCTTAAGCGCACAACACGTTGGCGATAAGTGGCTGAAAAGGGAATTTTAAGTTGGTTATTTTTCATAGTCACCGTATACGTTACTGACAGCATTTAATTTTGATGGTACAACATGATAACTTTAACAGCCCCTTGAGTGCGAGTGCCAAAAGCACTTCCAAGGACAGACATAAGTCTAATGTGGAGCCACTATGTCACAGCTTAGCTTAGCTGCTACACCTTCAGCAAATTTAGCTGAACAAATCAGCCTAAATTGCTGGTATAAAATTGAAAATAAACACCTTATTACAACAGACTTTACGCCAAAAGCAAATCAAGGCGTGTTCAGTATTGCTTTTGGTAATGAGCTTAATGCTGAGCAATTACTTGCGATTAGTGATTTTTTAGCGGCGCAAGGGTTTAGTAATTTATCGCTTTGTTGTTACCAGCCAGTCGCAGACATGCCTGTAGCGTGGGGCTTTCATAGCGAAACAACAACAGTACTTAGTCCACTAGCATTAGTGGAATTTGCAAAGCAATTGGGTATTCAATTGGTGCAATTAACGGATCCGCCAACGGTAAATGAACCAGGCTTATTGCTGATGGATATGGACTCAACAGCTATTACTATTGAATGTATCGACGAAATTGCGCGCCTAGCCGATGTTTATGACGAAGTTGCAGCGGTGACCGCGCAAGCTATGGCTGGTCAACTAGATTTTGCACAAAGCTTAAAGCAGCGTGTTGCTAAGCTTGAAGGTATTGATGGTGACTTAATTGATGGCTTAAAAGCGCGTTTACCGCTGATGCCGGGGGTGAGTGAATTATGCCAATACCTAAAAGCGCATAATTGGCATTTAGCAATTGCATCAGGTGGCTTTGTGCCTTTTGCAGAGCAAGTGCAGTCACTGCTTGATTTAGATGAAGTGCATGCGAATACCCTTGAATTCAAAGATAATCGTTTAACAGGCAAGGTCATAGGCACGATAGTTGATGCTGAGGAAAAAGCCCGTGTACTTAAACGAATCGAACAAAGGCTTACCTTAAATAACCGCCAAACTGTTGCCATGGGTGATGGAGCAAACGACTTAAAAATGATGGCTGCTGCAGGGCTTGGTGTTGCTGTGCACGGTAAACAGAAAGTAGTTGAGCAAGCACAAACAGCAATTAATGAAGGCTCATTACTACAAGTTGCCTACTTGCTTGGCCTACCATTAGATTACTCGCTTTAACCATGTTGCTTTGCGTTTACTCATTTCATTGATCAACCTTTGGTCAATATCAAAATGGGTAAGCGCTTCGTCGGTAATATCAATTATATCGCCTACGCCAGCTACTGCCCATAGCGCTTCTTCAAGATCTTTTGCTTTATGTAATGCGTACTGACTAATATATTTCAATTCATTCGCCAAATAATCAATATCAGGCCGCCCTGTGCGAGAAATGTACAGCCTGAAAATATATACTAAATCGCTTTTTAGTGCTTTTTTTACAAACAAGGTTTGTGGTTTATAGTCATCTTCACTAATACAACGACTAGTAATGGCATCGCTTATAACGGTTTTACGTGGGTCAAAGCGAACAAATAAAGTGAATGGTAACGGTGGGTCTTGGCGACTACGGTCTTTGATCAGCGGTGTGATCACTTCTGTAATTTGATCTGTCGATAAGAAACCATCGATACTAGTTGTTTCATTTAACAATCCAAAATTTTGTAATAAAACATGCAGTGGGCTTGGGTATAAGCCTTGGCCAATAGCGCCGGTTTTAAAATGCGCTGCTTCTTTATGTAAATAAAACGGAAACTGGCATACGCTTTTAGTCACCATATTTCTTAGTGCAGTAGATAGCCCTGGAATTTTAGGGGATTCTTCACAAACACGTAGCTTGTCTTTGTTGTTATCAATTAATACCGTGAAAAACTTAATTGCCATATGCGGTAAGTCAGTAATTCGATGCACTTTTAAATTCACGGTCGTCAGTGACTTACTCACCGCCATGACTTCATAAGCAAGGTTTGTTAAATCATGCTTTTTGGTGATTTTTTGCAATTCAGGCAAGTTTAATTTAATGATATCGCCTTTTTTGAACTCAACAGGCTGGTCGAACTCAATTTGTAAGCCCATCACAGATAAGTCACGGGTATGGCCTGTAATAGTTTGCTCATGGTGTTCTACACTTACAGCTGTTTTGTATAAATAGCGTTTATGAGCACGAAGGTTCACATACTCAAGCGCCACAGGCTCTAAATGAGGGGGCGTTTTATGCTTACTGTGACCAAACTGTTTAAGTTGGTTTACCGCATCTTTATTGTAATCAAGCTGTTGGTACGTTTGTTGTTCAAACTTAGTACCGATTGAGGTCAAAATAAGTAGATATTTAACATCTTTGATCAACCCTTGCACACGAGGTGTCGGTGGCTTATTTAGTTTTTCGATGTTTTTACCAGCACTGCTTGGTAGCGACAGTGGAATATACGAATCTTCCGGATGGCTTGGCATCAACTGAAGCTTAAAGCATTGCCAGCTATCTTTCTGGCTACCAAATCCTAAAAATAAATTTTTTAAGTTTGGTTGGCTATCAAGCTCAGATCGAGTTGCAGAATAATAATAAATTTTCCCGGCAACGGTATGAGTAAAAGTATATAAATACTCTTCTTTAACAGCTTCTGGAGAGCTTAGTAAGTCTCCTAATCGTTGTTGATTGATGATGCTGTACAGGCAAGACAACTTACGCTCATCACAAAAATAGCGTTGAATAAAAATATTATTTTCTGTGGTTAGCGCAAGGCTAGGATATAGCTTATCACCCTGTAGGCTTAAAAAGGTATAAAGTGAGGTAACACGAGGGATATAGTATTGCTCGTAGCCTTTTGAAACAACAGCATCTAAGGTGTTGTCGAGATTAACCTTATAGCGACGTTTATTGCCATGGATAAAGCTTTCTAGAAACTCATCAAATTTTTCATTATTTTCAATAAAGGTACGCTTTAGGCGTATATGGTTATATTCACGAGAAACTTTCTCTACCGCTACGATCTCATATTGAATACCGTTTTTTAAACCAAGCTCAAAATCTTGCTCTAAGCCAACTAAGCGAAGACCTATTAACTGACCTTTTTTAACTTGATAACGTGGAGCTAGTTTTATTTTAGCGCCGCTCAGAGAAATATCAGACGTTGATGCTGCAACTTTGTTGTCTTTATCGAGTTCAACGGTGATTTTAATTGAGTAATTCATCCGCTCTTCGCGGCGACTCTCGTATGATGCAAACTTAATAACCTTAGCTGGCTGCTCTGTAGCGGCACTATCGTCAGCTAAAGCCTGCTCAGCGGCTTTTTTCTGCATTACCCGGTGATTGTTTTCGGTGTTCATTACCGCTTCGTAAACAGCAAGAGTATAACCACCGTGGCGTTTTATAGCATCTTCGAACACTTCAATGGCGGTATCGTCCATAAAGTGTTGTTTGCCATCATATTCGTAGGGTTTGACTTGACCAGTTACTTGACCACGTAAATCAATAAAGCGAGCTACTGGCTGAGATAAGCGTGACATTTCCATTTTAATCAAAAACTGCTCTGGCTTCGTTAAGCTAGCTGTCTTTGATTTAAATAGTTTGTCAAACTTAGGAGTGCCTAAATGCGCCTTTAGCTCTTCAACTAGGCTCTCATATTTAAGCAAAATGTCTTCAGCCATTTATAAAACCATCACCGTCTATCTAAAAAAGTAGGTATACTTGCAGGCAGTACATTATTAAAACTTGAGTAATCGCTACTTTTTTATTGTATTAGTTATTGTTATAAGTACCTGCCAAATAAATGGCAAGATTTGTAAAGTTTTATTTATAAGCAAAAAATGTGCCTTAAAGCACTTTTTATTGCGCTTATAGCTGTGTAAAAAAGCCGAACAGATTTAAGTTCAAAGGCTTCAGCTCATAAAACTACTATACATGAAATATTTAGCTAGTCAGTTTTTTAAGTTACTAATTAGTCAAAATAGAATAATTCAATAGGTAAGGCCGAATGGCAAAATCAGCAAAAATCGAATTTGTTTGCACTGAGTGCGGCATGAACTATCAGCGCTGGCAAGGGCAGTGTAAGTGCGGTGCATGGAATACACTTGCAGAATTTAAACCATCGGCAGGGCAATCAAAGCAAGCGGCAAGTCGTGCTGCAGTGGCAGGCTATGCCGGTATCGCAAGCGGTGGCTCAAAGAAAATCAACGAAGTTGCAACCACCGAGGCAGAAAAACGCCTTACCGAAATCGGTGAGTTAGACAGAGTATTAAGCGGTGGTGTAACGACAGGTTCCGTCAACATTATCTCAGGCGACCCTGGTGCCGGTAAAACGACTTTGTTGTCTGATTTAGTTGCACGTATGTCAAAGCTGATGCCGTCTTTATACTGTACAGCGGAAGAGTCTTTATCTCAGTTTAAAAACCGAGTGAATCGCTTGCGCTTAGATTATAACGAAGATGAGCTTTATTTGCTTTCTGAAACCAGTGTTGAAGCAATCATTGAAGAACTCGATAAAAACAAAATTAAATTTGCAGTTATCGATTCAATTCAGGCAGTGGTGACAGAAACGGCAAATGGTAGTCCAGGTTCACCGTCACAGGTAAAAAGTGCAGCTCAAGCATTAACGCAATACTGTAAGCAAAACGATGTAACTATGTTCATCATTGCCCATGTAAACAAAAATAACGAAATTGCTGGGCCGCAAACACTGGTACATATAGTTGATGCCTTACTGCATATTGATACTAACGATGGGCAAGTCAGAACATTGCGTGCCAATAAAAACCGTTTTGGTGATATCGACACAGTGGGTATTTTCAGAATGTGTGAACGCGGAATGCTGAGCGTTGATAACCCGAGCGAAATCTTTTTATCTGGTTCAAGCACAGAATCCCCAGGCTCAGCCATTACCTGTATACGTAAAGGTAACCGTAACTTACTACTCGAAATTCAATGTTTAACTACAGAAACCGAAGCTGAGTTTCCACAGCGGGTATGTGTTGGTTTGAACATGAACCGTATTAAGATGCTCACGGGAATTTTACGTAAACACACAAAGACAAAAATCTTTCACGACACCTTTTTTAATATTGTCGGTGGCTTAAAGATCGATGAGTCAGAGACTTGTATCGATTTAGCATTGGTTGCAGCATTATTAAGCAGCTTGAACGAATTTGTTGTACCACGCACTACCTGTATTATGGGCGAACTTAGTTTAAATGGTGATGTAAGACCAATCGACAGCGGCGTACCTCGAGTGAAGGAGGCTGCGCAACACGGCTTTACAGAGATTTTTATTCCGCATCGCAATTACCATAAATCAATGGAAGGGCTTGGCGCTAAGATCACGCCAGTGAAAACCGTGCATGAACTATTGTCGTTAATCAACTAATGATACACTGCTAAAAATTTACACCAATTAAAGGAAATAAAATGAAAAAGTTAATTATAGCAGCGGTTGTTGCTGCGGCTGTTGGCGGTGCGTTTTACGCAAACTACGCAGCTACACAGGAAGTAAAAAAGGTCGTTGATCAGCAAATAAGTGCATTATCAGCGCAAAGTGGTGTAGATATTACTTACAATGATATTTCAGCAAATGTATTTGCTAGCAGCATGCAGCTTTCAGGGATTAAGGTACAAAGCTATACTGGTGATGAGATGATTGCCACAATCGACAATATTGAAGTGACAGGATATGAAGTCGATGCAGTGCCGCCTCACACTGGATTTGTAATGAAGAGCTTTCGTTTTAGTGATGACTTTTTAGCGCAACTTCCTGAAAATGCGAACAATAAGTTAGCATCTGCAAGCTATGACGTAAATTCATCGCTAGATTATGATAAAGACACTGGTAGCAGTGATTTTGCTTTAAACGTTATTGCAAACCAAGTTGCTGATGTGCGTTTTAACTTAGGCCTTGCCAACTCAACGCCATTAATGGAAGCATCAATGGCAATAAGTAAAATGCAAAATGAAGCGCAAGGTGCAGAGCTGACTTTAGAGCAACAACTGCAACAGCAATCAAAAATGATGGCTGCAATGACTCAACTTGAGCCACGTAGCATTAATATGTCGATCGCCGACGAAGGTGAGCTTAAAGCAGTTGTTGACAGTTTTTTAGAAGCACAAGGTATGAGCCACGAGCAGTTCCAACAGACAGTTGCCATGCAGTTACAACAGGCGCCAGTAAGTGAAGAGCTAGCAGCTGCTATCACAAACTTCGTAAGTGGATTGTCTGAATTAACTGTGTCAGCAAGCTTACCTGAAGGAAAAACCATGATGGAGATAAACCAACAGATTATGGCGTTAATGGGGCAGCCAGAAGAATTAGCTAGCTACATTAATTTACAAGCAAGCGGTAAATAAACCTCTGTTAAATTATTAACCTTAAAGTGTCGGGTTGTTTAATGCGTTCACTTTAAGGTTATTTCTGATCTGGGTTACACCATGACTGTGCTCCAAAAATTTCTGCGCTAAAGCACGTTGAAATCCTGTTTCTGCAATTCCTTTTAATTCAACAGTATTGCCATCGATAATCACCTGAAGATGCTTAATCTTAAAATTCGGATTATTTGTTAACTTTTTCAGGGCCATTTGTTGTAGGCGAGGTTGTGCCGATGTGCTGGTTGTTAGCACGCTAGTATTGGCACTCACATTCGTTGCGCAAGCAAGTAAAAAAATACAGCTTAATAAAGTAATTACTATGGTTAATTTGAAGCGGCTCATACAATTCCCTCGTTGTTCTAGTCTGCTGTGAACTATTGCTGAACCAGTTACAATTATTATTCCATTTTTTAAGTTTTTGAATTTAATTGACTTTCTATTTTTGCCGGTCTGTATGGGTAAGAAAGTGTGAACTAATTACACACTAAATAAGTAAAAAGGGTAGGGTACAAAAATGCCGAGGCAAGCTCGGCATTTTTACTTTTATGATGTTAAAGTTAAAACTACTTTTTCTTCTTCGTTTTAGCTTTGGCTTTTTTCTTTGCCTTCATTTTTACTGGATCTTTTTTCTTCTTAGATGGGATCTTCGCTTCTTTGTGCTGTGGCTCAAGCCCTTTAATTACGCGGCGTTTAAGCTTTTGCTCAATGTAGCGCTCAACTTTACCAACAATTGCCACATCATGAGCTTCAATAAATGATATCGCAATGCCTTTTTTACCAGCACGGCCAGTACGTCCTATACGGTGTACATATACGTCTGCGGTGCGTGGCATATCAAAGTTAATAACATGGCTGATATCAGCAACATCAATACCACGAGCAGCAACATCTGTTGCAACTAGGATATTGTTGCGGCCAGAGTGAAAGTTTTCCATCGCTTTCATGCGCTTATCTTGTGGCATTTCACCGCGTAACCAAGCAACACGAAGACCTTCGTTATTTAGCTCGCCAACCAGTGTCTCAAGGCGTTCACGAGTTTTAACAAACACAATTGCTTTATGAATGTCGTCACCATTTAACGTTTCAACCAACATTTTTAGCTTGTGGTCGTAGTCATCCGCAAGGTGAACCCATTGATGGATTTTGCCTTTTTCTTTACGTGAAGATTCGGCTTCAAGCAGTGCCGGATCGTTTAAGATTCGCTCTGCAAATAACTCAACGCTGTCACCTTCAAGGGTGGCTGAGAATAAGAAACATTGACGGCGGTTACGTGCTTCATCACAAATGCGTAGCATTTCTTTACGAAAACCCATGTCTAGCATGCGGTCAGCTTCATCAAGAATAAGCATTTCAACGTTTTCAGCATGGAAGTTCTCTGTTTCGAGGTACTCCATTAAACGCCCTGGTGTGGCAATGAGAATATCGTTATTGCTTTCGAAAATTTCTCTGTGTGTCCCGTAGTTTATACCACCTGTCACAACCCCAATTTTAAGATGAGTTTGTGCTGCGAGTAATTCACATTGCTCATGAATTTGGTAAGCAAGCTCACGGGTTGGTGTCATGATCAATACGCGTGCAAAGCCAGGATCGCGACGCGGGAAATCAAGCAAGTATTGAATTGCAGGGATCAAAAACGCGGCTGTTTTACCCGTACCAGTAGGGGCAGATGCCAAAATATCACGACCTTGAAGTGCTTCAGGGATCGCTTGTTGTTGAATACTGGTTGGCGTATCAAAACCCATTTTATTAATGGCATTTAACAGCTTGTTATCGATATCAAATTCAGAAAATTGCATAGAGTGACATAAATAGAGGACAATTGAGCCTAATTATACGCGTTAACGCGGCTGTGGTGAATGAAAAGGTGAAAAAATGTCAGGCTTTGTGTTTAAACAATTTACGGTAACGCAAACGCGCGCAGCGATGAAAGTATCGACCGATGGTATTTTGTTAGGGGCGTGGGCTGATGTGAGTGGTGCTAAGCACATTTTAGACATTGGTACAGGCACAGGGTTGTTGGCGTTAATGGCAAAACAAAGAATGCCTGATGCAAAAGTAAGTGCCATTGAAATTGATTCTGATGCCTGTAATGATGCTCGAGACAACTTTGCGGCTAGCCCTTGGCCTGATATAAACCTTTTCGAAGGAGCTGTGCAGTCATTTAGTGCAGCAGAGCCTTTTGATACAATCATCACCAACCCGCCGTATTTTAATGCGAGCCTAAAAGGTGAAAACCATGCTCGAAACACTGCCCGCCATACTGACGGCCTTAGCTTCAACGAATTAATAGCGACATGTACTAGGCTCAGTCATGGCAAAACGCGCTTGAATGTGATCTTGCCTTGCGTAGAGGCACAACAATTCATTGCTGTTGCCGAGCAAGCTGGCTGGTACTTAAACCGCCATTGCTTGGTTCGCACCACCGACAAAAAGCAAGCGAGCAGAAGCCTGATGCTATTCAGCCAAAACAACGGTGAATGCGAAACAACGTCGTTAACCATACATGCAGCTGATGGCAGCTACAGCCAAGATTATAAGGAGCTATGTAAAGCTTTTTACCTAAAGATGTAATGGTTATTCAGCAATGCTCGCTTCAAGGCCATCTTCACTTAAGAGCAAGGTATATGACTGCCCATATGATGCGTCGCAGATTGAGACGGGTTCATAGACTCGCTTATCCTCATCGTTAATTCTTGATATTTTCAAGTCATCAGCGCAGTCATCAATGTGGTACCAGTAACTTAATTGATTCTGATATAAATTAACGAGTTGTTTTTCGACTTTTAAGCGAAGGTTTTCAGTTGCGAGAATACGAATCGCAAAAAAGTCATCTTTATTATCATTGGCTTTTTTGACGAGTGTTAAACGGAGCTTTTCAGCATTTTGCCAAGCAATAAAATGATAAGGTTGATCTTGAGCTACCTGATACATCTGTGTGGCTGAGTTACTTGTGTCGCTGTGATCGACTACATAAAAGGAAATACGACTGCGTTCATTGTGAGCATGTGTTACATCAACGGGAGGTGATTGCGATGCAAGCGTATCAACATAGTATTTAGAGTCTTTAAACTCTTGAGCATCACCAAATAAATCAGTGTTCGCCATGTAATAATCCACTTCTAAATCAGTGGTATTTACGAGCGTGTAATTGTTCTCATACATTTCGTCGCCAAAGTTATGAGTTTCTTCAACTTCTAATTCATCACACCCTGCGAGCAAAATGCTTGCGGCAGCTATTATTGGTAGCGCACTTTTCATTGTTATTCCTTTTACAAATGAAGGAGCTGTTTAGGCTAAACAAAAAGTCATTGTACCTTTATTGTTTGCTAAATTGTACCGGTGGTTGTAATTGCATGACTTCATCAAGCTGAATTTGCTGAACATATTCAAGCTTTAATAGGGTATCTAATACAGCTTTACTGTGCGACTTTTCTATTTCGGCGCTGCAAAAATCAATAATGCTAAAGCGGCGCTTGATCAGCAGACCTTCGATGTCAGGTAAAGGATGTGTGGTTTCAATTAGCACGCGGGTCGTAGGGCAGGGATCGGCATAGCCTGAGCGTAATAATTTTTTTAAATTAAATAAGTTATCATCAAGCCGACCCAGCTCAATGGCGGCTTTGGCGCTGTCAGGAATAAATAATGGCTCAGCAAAGCGATTTATTTTTATTTCGCCCGTGGCGTTAATTGTAGCAACCTGATTACTGTCGTAACTGACAATATCACCGGTAATTAATGTGAACTGACTCATTGTGTTCCCTCGCAATGTTGTGTCGATTTCAGAGCTAAGCTAAATGGTGTGTTTGCTTAAGCCCTGATATAGTGCCAAAGTCTTAAGTTTTATACGAGTTTTTTATGTTCCGTTTATCAATTGTTTTATCTACCTTATTATTTTCTCAGTTGAGCTTTGCCGCATTGACGCCAGTGGGTCTTTGGAAAACTATTGACGAAGAAACGAATGAAGCGAAATCTTTAGTACGTATCAGTGAGCAAGATGGTGTATTGGTTGGTAGTGTTGAAAAAATCCTTAACCCAGCCAAGCAAGACGCAATCTGCGAAGAGTGCAAAGGCGATAAGAAAAATCAGCCAATTTTAGGGTTACAAATTATAGAAGGTTCTAAAGATGCCGGTGATGGTAGCTGGCAAGAGGGTGAAATTCTTGACCCGAACAATGGTAAAACCTATACCCTTAAACTGACGCCAGAAGAACAAGGTAAGGTGCTTGAAGTACGCGGCTATATTGCATTTTTCTATCGAAATCAATATTGGCAACGCGTTGAATAACCATTAAAAAAGCCAAGCAATGCTTGGCTTTTTATTCATGGCTTACAAGCTTTCACTGTACTCAGTCATGACTTGTTCAACCCAGCTTGCGATACGTTCATCGCTGAGCTCATATTGGCTGTCTTCATCAAGGGCTAAGCCAACAAATTGTTTGCCATCTTCAGTGAGTGCTTTTGAAGCCTCAAATTCATAACTTGCATCGTTAGGCCATTTTCCTAGCAAGGTAATGCTTTGATCACAAACTTCATCGTGTAACATGCCAAGTGCATCTTGGAACCACTGACCATAACCTTGTTGATCGCCCATACCAAACAGAGCCACGGTTTTGCCGTTTAGGTTAACATCTTTAATGTCATCCCAGATTGATTCCCAATCTTCTTGCAACTCACCAAAATCCCAAGTTGAAATGCCGAAGATCACGAAATCAAATTGCTCTGCATTTTTTAATGGCTCATCTTTGATATTGTGAAGGCTCACGATGTCGTGACCAATAATATCGCGAATTTTCTCTGCCGCTATTTCTGTGTAGCAGGTTGTAGAACCATAAAATAAACCAATCTGCATCGTATTTATCACTGTGTATTTGCCTGATATGATAGGCGTAAGTTTACCGTAAGGTATAATCAATTGATACCTTGATAAGGATGAGAGTACGCGTGGCTGATAATAATTCACAAGCCCAAAAAGGGGTAATAACAGCAAATAACGCCGAACATTTAGAGTTATTTTTAGATACGCTGTATCTTGAGCAGGGAGTCAGCGAAAACACATTAGCCGCTTATCGCAGTGACCTTGAAAAGTTTTGCCAATTTTTAAAAGATAAAGACCTGCTAGCCGTTCGCTCAGATGATATTGAAGCGTATTTAGCATACCGTGTTGATTTAGGACTGAAGTCGCGCAGTACAGCGCGAAGCATCAGTGCACTTAAGCGTTTTTATCAGTATTTTGTACGCGAAAAAGCCATTGCTGATTCGCCGATGGTCAGTATTGCTCAGCCAAAAGCAGGGCAGTCATTACCAAAAACACTGTCAGAAGCAGAAGTAGAAGCTCTGCTTGCAGCCCCAGACATAGAAGATGCAATGGGGCTTCGTGATAAAGCCATGCTGGAGCTATTATATGCCACAGGGCTTCGTGTCACTGAGCTGGTGGGACTTAGAATGGAGCAAATTAATTTGCGTCAAGCGGTGGTTTTTGTAAAAGGTAAGGGTAATAAGGAGCGCTTAGTTCCCCTAGGTGAAGAAGCAATGTACTGGCTTGAGCAGTTTTTAAAAGTGGGCCGTTCGCAAATGATTAAACATGCCACTGACTTTGTGTTCCCATCTAAGCGCGGGATTGGCATGACACGACAAACTTTTTGGCATCGCATCAAACACTATGCTATTTTGGCATCAGTTGAATCGCCGTTATCACCGCATACGCTCAGACACGCGTTTGCAACGCATTTGCTTAATCATGGGGCGGACCTTAGAGTCGTGCAAATGATGTTAGGTCACAGTGACTTATCAACAACACAAATTTATACCCATGTAGCGAATGAAAGATTGAAGTCGGTACACGAGCAACATCATCCACGTGCTTAGTGCAAGATTTTTAAAGATGTACCGGTCTATATAAAAAATGATCAGGATATAGGATATTTATGAAAAAGTTAGTTTTAGCCACAGCACTACTAGGCACAAGCTTAAATGTGTTTGCCAATGGCGTATCAACAACAGACGCTGCTGATGCCCCTATCATTGCTAAGTTTGCTGAATTAGGCGTAACCGTTAAGCAAATCAACCCAAGCCCAGTGGCAGGTCTTAAAGAACTAATTACTGACAAAGGCGTGTTGTACGCAAGCCCTGACGGTCAATTTCTAATGCAAGGAACACTGATTGACCTTAATAATCGAGTTAATTTAACAGAGCATGCTCTAAGTGACGTTCGTAAAGAAGGTGTTGCTGAGTACGAAGACTCTATGATCGTTTACAAAGCGAAAGACGAAAAGCATTCGATCACAGTATTTACCGATATCACCTGTGGTTATTGTCGTAAATTACACCGTGAACTTGATGACTTCTTAGACGCGGGTATCACGGTTAAATACCTTGCTTTCCCACGTGGTGGTTTACGTGGTAAAGGTTACCAAGATTTAATGAATGTATGGTGTGCTAAAGACCCTGCTGAAGCATTAACAGAAGCAAAAGCGGGTGCAGAAGTCGCTGCCGTGCCTGGTTGTAACGCACCAATTGCAGAGCACTACCAGCTAGGTCAAAGCTTTGGAATGTCGGGCACACCGGCAATTATTTTAGAAGATGGTACCATGATCCCAGGTTATCAATCAGCTGCGCAAATTAGCCAAGCGCTTGATGCTTTACCAAAAACATCTTCATAACTGATTTTTTAACGAAAAGGCCTATTTGTCGTAGGCCTTTTTTATTTGTCTTAAGCAAAGAAGTACCATTTCCGACATGGAAAAAATAATTCAAGCTCGTCCTCATGTTGATGATTCGCATTTACCACACCATTTACATCCTGTAATTAAGCAAATATATGCGACTCGACAGGTGCAAAGTGCCACTGAACTCGATAATAGCGCTGCAACATTACATGACTTTAAGCTGTTTAAAGATATCGACAAAGCTGTTGTGCTATTGCAACAAGCGCTAGCTGATCAAAGTCGCGTGTTAATCGTCGGTGACTTTGATGCCGACGGTGCAACCAGCACAGCAACCTTAATGCAAGGCCTTGCTATGTTCGGCTTAAAGAACCTTGATTACTTGGTACCAGACAGATTCAGCCTAGGTTATGGCCTAAGCCCCGCACTTGCTGAGCAAATAGTAACCATGCAACCCGAGCTTGTGATCACCGTTGATAACGGTATTTCATGTATCGATGGCATTGCCATTGTAAAGCAAGCAGGTATTAAGGTGCTGGTAACTGATCATCATTTACAAGGTGAAGCCCTACCAAATGCAGATGCTATCGTGAATCCGAATCGCCATGACTGTCAGTTTCCATCGAAATCGATAGCAGGCGTTGGGGTGGCTTTTTATCTGCTGATTGCTTTACGTAGCCACTTACGTGAACAAGGGTATTTTCAGCAAAATCCAATGCCAAATTTGGCTGAGTTACTTGATATTGTAGCCCTTGGTACCGTTGCCGATGTGGTCGCGCTTGATGCCAATAACCGAACCTTAGTTCATCAAGGTTTAGCACGTATTCGCAGTGGTAAAACACGCCCTGGTATTAGTGCTCTCATTGAAGTGGCAAATCGCAATGCGGCCCGTTTAAGCGCCAGTGACTTTGGTTTTTCATTGGCACCACGCTTAAATGCAGCAGGGCGTTTAGATGATATGAGTTTAGGTATAGCCTGTTTGTTATCAAGCGATATAAACCAAGCTCGCCGTATTGCCAGTGAGCTCGACAGCCTCAATCATGAGCGCCGTGAAATAGAGCAGGGTATGCAAACTGAAGCACAAGCGGTGCTTGATCGTTTAGCATTTAAAACCGAGTCAGTGCCTGATGCCATTTGTTTATACCAAGCTGATTGGCACCAAGGCGTGATTGGTATTTTGGCTGGCCGCTTAAAAGAAAAGTATCACCGCCCGACGATTATTTTTGCAGCGGGTGATAACGGCGAAATAAAAGGCTCTTGCCGCTCTATTGAAGGGCTGCATATGCGTGATTTACTCGAGCGAGTAAATACACTCTACCCGCATTTGATCAGTAAATTTGGCGGCCATGCCATGGCAGCGGGGCTGAGTATCAATGAGCAGTGTTTTACTGAATTTAAAACCGTGTTTGAGCAAATGGTGACAGACACACTCACTGAAGAGCATAAGCAAAGTATTTTACTTACCGATGGTGAATTACCTAATGAGTGCTTTTCGATGGAGTTTGCAAACCAGCTAAAAAATGCCGGCCCCTGGGGTCAGCAATTTCCAGAGCCAGTGTTTGAACATGTATTCGAAGTAATACAGCAGCGCATTGTCGGTGAAAAACACTTAAAACTAGTTTTAAAACATCAGTCTGGACGATTAGTTGACGGTATTGCATTTGGTGTTGATGTGCGTGCATGGCCAGATACCGAAGTGCGTTATGTGAAAGCTGCTTATCAACTCGATATAAATGAATTCCGTGGTAAATTCTCGTTACAGTTGATTATTCGAGAGCTACAAAAAGCGACATAAAAATATCGTTATAATCGACATAAAAGGCTAATAAAACGCTCGGTTTTTTGTTAAAATCGGGCGTTTTTAATATTTGTAGATAATTTACCGTATTTATTGTCGATAACGGTGCGCGGTAAATCAGCCATTTTGGAGTAATGTACATGTTTGAAGTGAATCCTGTGATTAATCAAATCAAGGAAATTCGCGAACGTACTGAACTGCTTCGGGGGTACCTTTGACTACCCTCTTAAGAAAGAGCGGTTAGAAGAAGTTAACGCAGAACTTGAAGATTCAGCAGTGTGGAATGAGCCAGAGCGAGCTCAAGCACTTGGCCGTGAAAAGTCGGCACTCGAAGCTATCGTTGAGACCATTGATAATCTAGTGTCTGGTACCGAAGATGTTGAAGGTTTAGTCGAGCTTGCTGTTGAAGCAGAAGATGAAGAAACCTTCGCTGAAGCTGAAGCTGAATTAGGCGATTTAAACGCACAGCTTGAAAAGCTAGAGTTCCGTCGTATGTTCTCAGGCGATCATGACCAAAACGATGCTTACCTTGATTTACAATCAGGCTCTGGCGGCACTGAAGCCCAAGACTGGTGCAACATGCTACTGCGTATGTATTTACGTTGGGGTGAAGCAAAAGGGTTTAAAGTTGAACTGGTTGAAGCAACTGATGGTGATGTGGCTGGTATCAAGGGCGCAACAGTGCGCTTTGTTGGCGAATATGCATACGGTTGGTTACGTACAGAAACAGGTGTTCACCGTTTAGTGCGAAAGAGCCCGTTCGACTCAAGTGGTCGTCGCCATACCTCGTTTGCATCGGCATTCGTTTACCCAGAAATCGACGATAATATCGAAATTGATATTAATCCGGCAGACTTACGTATTGACGTTTACCGCGCATCAGGCGCTGGGGGTCAGCACGTAAATACAACAGAGTCAGCGGTTCGTATTACTCACATACCAACTAACACTGTTGTACAGTGCCAAAATGAGCGTTCACAGCACAAGAATAAAGACCAAGCAATGAAGCAGTTAAAAGCGAAATTGTTTGAACTTGAAATTCAAAAGCAAAATGCTGAGAAACAAAGCCAAGAAGATGCTAAATCTGATATTGGCTGGGGTAGTCAAATTCGTTCATACGTACTTGATGACTCGCGCATTAAAGACTTACGTACTGGCGTTGAAAACCGTAATACACAAGCGGTTCTTGACGGCGACTTAGATAAATTTATTGAAGCCAGCCTTAAATCTGGCCTATAACCACCAAGCTAAAAAAGAGCTAAAAAATGACTGATCAAATCCAAGACGAAAATAAGTTAATCGCTGAGCGTCGTGGCAAATTAGACGCAATCCGCGAAAATTGCCCAGCCAACGGTCATCCAAACCAATTCCGTCGTGAACATTACACGGCTGATTTGCAAGCTGAGTTTGGTGATAAATCGAAAGAAGAATTAGTTGCTGAGCAACATGTTGTATCAGTTGCAGGTCGTATTCTTGCAAAACGTGGTCCTTTCCTTGCGTTACAAGACATGAAAGGCCAAATTCAAGCGTACGCATCAAAAGACGTACAAAAAGAATTAAAAGCAAAATACGGTCAACTTGATATCGGTGACATCATCGGTGTTAAAGGCGCACTAAATAAATCAGGTAAAGGTGACCTTTACGTAGAAATGACAGAGTACGAGTTACTGACAAAGTCATTACGTCCGTTACCAGAAAAATTCCATGGTTTATCTGACCAAGAAACTAAATACCGTCAACGTTATGTTGATTTAATTACGAATGATGCGACACGTGAAACTTTCCGTATTCGCTCAAAAGTTGTTGAAGGTATCCGTCGTTTCTTAGCTGATCGTGACTTCATGGAAGTTGAAACACCGATGCTACAAGTGATCCCGGGTGGTGCGTCTGCACGTCCATTCGTAACACACCACAATGCACTTGATATCGACATGTACTTACGTATTGCCCCTGAACTTTACTTAAAACGTTTAGTTGTAGGTGGCTTTGAGCGTGTATTCGAAATCAACCGTAACTTCCGTAACGAAGGTTTATCAACGCGTCATAACCCAGAATTCACAATGATCGAATTCTACCAAGCATATGCGGATTACATTGACCTGATGAACATTACTGAAGACATGTTACGTACTGTTGCGACAGACGTACTTGGTTCACCAATTGTGGTAAACACAACGAAAGATGAAAATGGTGAAGTTGTTGATTCAGTAGAGTACGACTTTGGACAACCTTTTGCTCGTTTAACAATGAGCGAGGCTATCCTTAAGTACAACCCAGACTTTGATGCTGCGGTATTTAATGACCCTGAAAACCATTTTGAAGAACTTAAAGCGTACGCAAAGCAAGTACACGTTAAGATCCCAGAAAACTGCGTATGGGGCCCAGGTAAGTTCTTGTGTGAAATCTTCGAAGAGACTGCTGAGCATAAGTTAATTCAACCAACTTTCATTACCGCTTACCCGTGGGAAGTGTCTCCACTTGCGCGCCGTAACGATGAAAACCCATTTGTGACTGACCGTTTTGAATTCTTCGTAGGTGGCCGTGAATTAGCAAATGGTTTCTCTGAGCTTAACGATGCACAAGATCAAGCTGAGCGTTTTGCTCGTCAAGTTGAAGAGAAAGACGCAGGTGATGATGAAGCAATGCACTACGATGAAGATTACATTCGTGCGTTAGAGTACGGCTTACCACCAACAGCGGGTGAGGGTATTGGTATCGATCGTCTAGTGATGTTATTTACTGACTCACCAACAATTAAAGACGTGATCCTATTCCCACACATGCGTCCTCAAGCTGACTAATCAGCTAAATGTTCTGAAAACGCCGCTTTTTAGCGGCGTTTTTGTTATCAGAATTTTCTGATTTTTATTGCTCTCAATTTTTATATTTAATTGTAATTAGCTGATCTAAAAGAAAATGCTGAATTATTCTTCAAACGAAGTTACTAAGTTGTAAAGTTTTTCTACTAATTCTAAGTCCGATAGTATTATTTTTAGACAAGATATGACATCATTACGCCATTCTCTTCAACGTTTAAACGGACTTAATAATAATGACAAAAAAGCCTTCGCAGTCTTCAGTAGAGACAACGCCAAGCGAGCATCAACGTGAAGCTTTTTATCGTGCCTGCATCGCCGAATTCCAACAATTGGGTTATCAAGACCAATACCTAGCCGAATTAACAGATGAACTAATCCCACTGACGGGTCTTGAGCCGTTGAGTGATAAAGAAAAAACGACTAAAGGTTAAACAAAAACGAGTTGTTTTTGTGCGTTGTGGATAATCTATAACCATCTGTACGATTTTCCTTGAAAAGTGTTTGACATATTTCCTGAAGTCTTTATTATACGCCCCACAAGACGGAGAGGTGGCCGAGTGGCCGAAGGCGCTCCCCTGCTAAGGGAGTATAGGGTTTGTAGCTCTATCGAGGGTTCGAATCCCTCCTTCTCCACCATTTTTTTAAAATGGCATGTCTTGAAAGTAATATGTGTGGACGCGTAGCTCAGCTGGATAGAGTACCTGGCTACGAACCAGGCGGTCGGAGGTTCGAATCCTCCCGCGTCCGCCACTTTTTACTTTGACTCTGCTAGGAGAATAAATTAGCAATATTCAAATGTGCGTGTGGACGCGTAGCTCAGCTGGATAGAGTACCTGGCTACGAACCAGGCGGTCGGAGGTTCGAATCCTCCCGCGTCCGCCATATTTGAAAGCTCACATCGAGTATAAAGATAAATCATTGCAAGATTATAAAATGCAACTGCGGACGCGTAGCTCAGCTGGATAGAGTACCTGGCTACGAACCAGGCGGTCGGAGGTTCGAATCCTCCCGCGTCCGCCACTTTCTCTCATGTAGAGTTAAAGTGAAATAAACCGACGAAAGTCGGTTTTTTTGTGCCTGCAATTCGCGTAGGTGTGGTTGTAGGAGCGACTTCAGTCGTGAATAAACATACCGTTTTATTGCACCTTATTATTCTTTAGGCGACTTTGAACCACGCAGCCGGAGGTTCACTGTTTCAAAATACGTCCCGCGTCCGCCACTTTCTCTCATGTAGAGTTAAAGTGACATAAACCGACGAAAGTCGGTTTTTTTGTGCCTGCAATTCGCGTAGGTGTGGTTGTAGGAGCGACTTCAGTTGTGAACATCACGCTTCCACACCACAAATTAAATCCCCAACTCAAAATACAAAAAATGCACCCCGTAGGCGTGAAACTTGTTTCGCGCGCATCTAGATGCTGTCGCCATAAATGGCGACCTACAGAATAGGATCATTCTTTAAAATAAAAAACTCATGCTTAATCGAACTGTGCGTGGCTCAATGGGGTGAAAGTGATTATCTTCTACCCCTTCTGTTGGTTCGCCCGCTAGTCTTGATGAGTAGTAGTAATCAATGTCATGGTCATTACTATCAAACAAGTTAAGCAATTCAAGTGCTGCTTTCCAATGAGTTTGCTGATAACTCACTAAACCATTTACCACAGTTAAAGGCTCTGAACGTTTGCTGCCATCATCACTCAACATACGTTTACCTATATGGCGTAAACGTAATGAGCTTTGCCACTGTTGTGCAAACTGCCAGCTAATCCCGGTACTTGCAACCACTGGTACAGCTCCCTCAATACGGTTGTTGTTATTGCTAATGTCTAAACGAGAATACGTAAATGACGCTTCTGCATCTAAGCTTAATGTGCCACTAAGCCAGTAGTAGGCACTTAGTTCTATACCATAGCGCTGTGATGCATCACTGGCCTCAGTGTTACCTGCATCACCAACAAACAACAATTCTGAGTCGAGTTCTAGCCACCAAAGGGCTGCAGAAAAGTTAAATTGTTGCTCATCGAAGTAGCGCAACCCTAACTCTGCACCGTTACTCTTAACGAGTAAGTCTACGGTGTTTGTTGCCTCAAATGTTACTGGGTCTTGAGCAATGGTTGCGCCACGAGCATCATTTGAATGAAAAGACTGCCCCCAGTTTGCATAACCAGCAAGGTTATCAGTAAATAAGTAAGTTAGACTCGCCTTAAAGCCGAGTAAATCATCATCTGCATCTCCAGAATTTAAACTGTTGTCGCTATCAACGTGAGCATCTAAATAATCATATCTAACACCAAGGGTTGCCTCTAACTGTTGGCTTAAATGAAGTTGTGTTTGCCAGTATGCTGTATAGCTTGTTTCCTCGACACTGTCTTGTCGTACTGTTGAAAGGTACTTTCGGGCTTGTGTATTGTATAGGCCAACTTTATTCACATTATCATGCCGAAGCTCTGTTCCAACGGTATGATTAACGGGAATATCACCTACATTAGCTGTAAATTGATAGCTTAGTGTTCCACCTGAGATAGTGCGATTATCTCGTTGGTTAAACTGATCGCCATTAATTGGATCATTAAGGAAATATGAGAAGTTAGAGTATAAATTTAGCTCGTAGTCGATGAGGTATGCACTTACTGATAAGTTTTGTCCTTGCCAATTTGTCGATAAGCTATACCGACTTGACTCTCCGCCAAGTGTTTTATCGAGTGAGCCAAGCTCTGAAATGATACCTTGCTCAATAGCCCTTTGCGGGATCTGATCTGCTGAATTCCAACTGTTGTCATAAGCCATTGCCGTAATTGATAAGTTACCTTGTTCTGAATCACGACTATAACGTAGCAATGCGTTTTTTTTATTAACGTCTTCATTAATATCCTGCCAAGGCCCATCATAAACTTGCCACTCTGTCGCGCCTACCAGTTTGCCACTACCAATTGAGGTACTCCCTAATGCAACACCTCTATAGAAGTTATCTTCCCCTACAGTGATACTGAGCTGATCATGTTTAGGGTTGTCAGATAAGTGAAAATAAGCACTGCCAGCCGTTGAAAAGTCGCCTTGGCGCACATCATAACTGCCTTTTTGATAACTAACAGTGGCAATTGTTTCTGGAATTATAAAGTTTAAGTCAGTATAGCCTTGCCCATGACCATGACTGCGCATATTGATAGGCATACCATCAATGTTCGTGGCAAAGTCTGTTCCATGATCAAGATTAAAGCCACGAATAAAATATTGATTCGCTTTTCCAGAGCCGCTGTGTTGGGTGACAGCCATGCCGGGAATTAACTCAAGCAATTCAGTAGATCGAAGCATGGGTCTATTTTCTATTTCACCCTGACCAATAATACCGCTAGAGGCGCTTATAGACTCACCAATTAATCCAGTACGGTGACCATAAACCGTTATTTTTTCTATATTAGCAAACGCGTTAAAAGAGCAGCAGAAGGTTACAACACTGATACATAGCTTATTCATTTGAAAGATCCTTATTTGAAAGGTGCTAATCAACAAACGAGTAATTGCTAATATTGGATGCAAGAAACGTTTAAAAAATTGAGTTAATTTGCTTCATGGTCAATTTGTGTTAGATTTAATAAAATATTCCAAAAATAATAACAAGTGGGAATTTTATTTTATGTATGTGAAAGGTGCATATCAAAACAGGCTGGCTATAAGTTGCACCCTGATACTCTTGGCTGGTTGTCAAACAAGCACTGAAAAAGCCCCGATAACCGACCAACAATACTTCGAGCAGGTAATGTTAGCGCCTGCTATTTTGCCAAACGATTTAACCAATACTGGCTGTTTATCGCTTGAGAGTGAAACTAAGCTGCAAGGCTATAAATCAGCGGCTGAGGTTAATTACCAGCAGGCGGGTTGGCAAAACAGAGTGGCAGCCGACTGGCAGTATTTTTTAGCCCCAGAGCAACCGGGCAAGCTACTCCTAATCGATTATCAAGTTCAAGCAGGGCAATTAGCTTACCGGTATTTAAGTGACGGCAGCCATAATGAGCTGTATGAACCTTGGAGCTCATCGAAGGTTCAAGCGTTTAGCGGTGCGCTGTCAAAAGTAAGGCAAACTCACCCAGAGCTTGGTGCAGCTTCTTTTGCTGGTGATACGGCACTCGCTGATTTGATCAGCAGTATCAATAGTTACGAAGCATTTGGCAAAGCCGATGGTAATTCAAATGCGATAGCCAGTTATTTTGTCAATGTAGCAGGGCGCGAGTATTTACGTGGGCTTTTTAATGATGGCTGGCTAAAACTACAGGATCAGCGTTTGTTATTTAACGGCGCATATGGCTCAGAGCAGTTTATGCCATCAGACGAATACTGGCATAACCCTGCTAATAATGAGCTTGATGCAAAGATAAGCCGGTACAAAGCAAGCAGTGATGATCCTGGCTATTTGGGGTATCGTTGTGAGGGTTGTGGTTTAACGGGCAACAAAGCAATGACCACACTTGCTCAAGCGGAATGGTTAAAACGTCTGGTTAGTCATCAGCGTGAACCAAGTACGCAAATGCCTCATTTACAAGCAAGTGATGTTGATGTGCTACTTAACGGCACAGGTCATACAGATGAACATGCTCCTGTAGGCGGCATGATGGTAGGTATCAGTCATATCGTTACAAATGCATTGGCAAATGTTATTGCACCAAATGATAGTCGCTCAGCAAAGGAAGTGCTCGATGACGCAACGAATGGGCAGTGGCGTGTTTGGCAAAAAATTGGTTGGGGGCCAAGTGAAACGCGCTCCACCACAGAAACCGTAATGTTGGCACATGTGTGTTTAGGCAATTACCAAGGTGGCCGAGAGTTTACGTTTAGTGTACAGCAGTCAACTTCGGGGGCCGACGAAGCCAATTTGCCAACAGTCGGTAAGCAAATGCAGCAAAAGTTGCAGCATGCTTTTACAAAATTATTAGATTCACGCGTTCAATAAGGTACAGCTATGCGTCGTTCAATTATCGCTTTATCAATTACTTTAGGTGTTGCTTTTAGTGCACCTATGCATGCTGAGGGTTGGCAATCAGATGTTATCGGGGTCACGCAGTCACAGCTTTCGCCCAGCTACTGGCTAGCACAAGGTGCATCGGCAAAAGTGATCATGACAGAGGCGCAAATTGCAGCCTTCAACGAGAAATTAATTAAAGATAATAAATACATTGTTGATCCTCTGTCATTTCAAAAATCGCTCAGTAAAGACGAGCTAACAAGCGCCATTCATTCAGCAAGTTCAATTCCAAAAAGCTCGCGCTTTTTTACCGATGGCCGACAACTCACAGCGAAAGATTTTGCTAAATATCGGGCTAACTTAAACCTCAACAAAGTCGCAGATATCAATGAGGTACGCTTTGCTGTGGTCGTTAAGCGCACGGCATTACGCACTTTTCCAACCTGGGATCGGGTATTAAATAGCGGCCTTGATCAAGACTTAGATCGCTTTCAAGAAAGCGGAATGTTCCCGGGCGAAGCGGTTGCTGTATTGCATCAAAGCGCAGATAAAAAATGGTTGTTAGTACGTGCTTACAACTATCTTGCGTGGACGCCTGCCGAAGATCTTGCCTTTGCTGATGCAGATAAAATAAAAGCTTATCGCGAACAAGCTAACTTTTTGGTGGTAACCGGGGCAAAGGTCAATACTGCTTATGTGCCAAGCGATGAAACCCTCTCAGAAGTGCAGCTCGATATGGGAGTACGCTTACCATTGGTTGATAGTGAGCAAGTACCGTATTTGCTCAACGGCCAAAACAGCTATGCTAGCCATGTTGTACAGTTACCAACCCGCGATGAGCAAGGCAAACTTGTAATTAAACCGGCGATGATCAGTAAAACTGCCGATGTAAACTTAGGCTACCTAGACTACAACGAACAGAATCTGATTAAACAAGGCTTTAAGTTTTTAGGCGAGCGTTATGGTTGGGGCCATGATTACAATGGTCGCGACTGCACTGGGTTTGTTGGTGAAATTTATAAGAGCTTTGGCCTACTAATGCCGCGTAATTCAGGCCAGCAAGGCAGTAGTGAATACGGGCAAAATAGTCGTTTTGATAAAAATACTGCGGCAGATGATAAGTTGCCGACGGTTAAGAACATGGCGATTGGCGATCTAATTTATATTCCGGGTCATGTAATGATGTACTTAGGAGAGCATCACGGTGAGCCTTATGTTATTCATGACGTTAAAGGCTTAGGTTATAACAAAGGTGATGGTAGCTTTTATAGTAGTGCCTTGAATGGGGTGTCGGTCACGCCATTATTGCCACTTAGATTATCGCAAGAAACCAGCTACTTAGATCGTGTTTATAACATTAAGCGTATTCGTTAGAGGCCAGTATGAAAATTAAAGCTGTTCGCTTTGCAAAGCTCAAAGTGCCATTAGTTACCCCATTTAAAACCGCACTGAGAGAAGTGAGTTTTATCGAGGATTTAGTGGTTTTAATCGACACTGAATGTGGTCAAATTGGCTATGGCTCTGCGGCCTCAACTCCGGTTATTACAGGCGATACCCATCAAGGAATGATAGCGGTCATTCAGCAGTTTATTGCTCCTAAATTAGTGGGGCAAGAAATCGAAAACATTAATCAGCTTACCCACATTATTCAATCAACGGTGGTTGGTAACAGTAGTGCAAAAGCGGCTTTAGAGTTGGCGGTTTACGACTTGTGGGGCAAGCTCTATCAAGCGCCTTTATATAAGCTACTTGGTGGTGGTAAATCAGCGCTAAAAACCGATATCACCATTAGTGTCGATAACATAGATAAAATGCTCAGTGACTGTCAGCGAGCGATTGAGCAAGGCTTTGATGTATTAAAAATAAAAATCGGCAATAACCTTAATCAAGATATTGAACGTGTAAAAGCAATTCATGCCGGCTTTGCCGATAAGGCTCAGCTGCGTTTAGATGTAAACCAAGGTTGGAATGCCAAACAAACTGTGTTTGCACTGCAGCAACTTGAGCAAGCCGGCGTGGTATTAGAGTTGGTTGAGCAGCCAGTAAAAAGCAGTGATATTCAAGGTCTAAAATATATTACTGAGCGAGTGAACACCCCGATTATGGCCGATGAAAGCGCCTTTTCACCGAAGCAAGTGATCCAACTTTTAGAGCTTGGCGCAGTTGATATCATCAATATTAAATTAATGAAAACGGGCGGTTTAAGCCGAGCAATAGAGATTGCTAATATCACAGCGCAATACCAAGCAGAGTGTATGATAGGTTGTATGCTAGAGGGCAGTATTGCCGTTGCAGGTGCTGCACATTTAGCCTCTGCCAAAGCGCAGCAAATCAGTAAAATCGATTTAGATGGTCCAGCCCTTGGTCAATATGACCCTGTGCAAGGGGGCGTTGAATTTAGCGGCCCACAAATACGCTTATCGGAAGCCCCAGGTCTAGGTATTGAATCAATAACGGGGCTTGAACTAATTACAAACGGAGTATGGCCAGCATGAAAAAACTAGTCAGTCTTATTGCAGTTATGAGTTTATCGGCTTGTGCCAGTAAAGAGTTACCTAAACCTGTTATTGATAACAGTCATCAACAGCTCGTGGTGGTGGTAGCCAATGACAGTGATGCCATTGATGCTACCTTGTATCGCTTTGAAAAAACCGCTGGTAGTTGGCAACAACAAGGCCAGCAACACGCGGTGGTACTGGGTCGTACTGGCCTTGCGTGGGGAGTGGGGCTGCATCCTGCACAGCCGGGTCAGCAAAAACAAGAAGGTGATGGTAAAGCGCCGGCAGGTATTTTTGAGCTTGGTACTGCTTTTGGCTATTTAGATTCATTACAAACGAACCTTAGTTATCAAGCAATGACAGCAAATGATTATTGTATCGATGTGAAAGGCTCACCGTTTTACAACCAATTGGTTGATAAAGCACAAGTAGGTGAAGATGCCGTAAAAGACTCTTCAGAATGGATGCGTCGTGATATTTACAGCCAAGATAACCTTTATAAAAAAGGCATTGTTGTTAAGCATAACCCAAGCAATATCAATGGCGCGGGCAGTTGTATCTTTATGCATTTATGGCGGGCGCCAAGTAAGCCTACAGCAGGTTGCACAGCAATGACAGAAAGCAATATGGATGCGTTACTTGCGTGGTTAGATGAGCGTAAAAAGCCGCTATTAGTCAGCTTAACCAAAGCGCAATATCAACAAAAGCAAAGTCAGTGGCAATTACCTAACTTAGCTAAATAAAAATAATGAAATAAAAGTATTTTAATTTTGTCATAATGATGGAATAATATATTCCATCAAGGTTTGGGTTAGGATAATAAATGAGTGCAAATTACGCTTTTCTCGATTGGCTAGTATTCGCAAGTTACGGTGCAATTTTATTGCTAAGTGGCTGGTGGTTTAATCGCAAACGCGCTAACTCAAGCCAAGATTTTTTTCTAGGCGGAAATAGCATGCCAACGTGGATGGTGGCTATTTCTGTTTTAGCGACTTCGCAATCAGCGGCAACGTTTATTGGTGGGCCAGATCAAGGCTATCAAGGGGACTTTTCTTATATTGCGACTAATATCGGTGCCTTTATTGCGGCCTTCATAGTATCGGCATTTTTAATTCCGAAGTTCTATCAGCAAAAAGTATATACCGTTTACGAGTTGCTTGAAAAACGTATCGGGCCAAAGGCCAAGCGCCGTAGCGGCATGATGTATTTATTTGGCCGTGTGTTTGCCAGTGGCGCCCGTTTATACATGGCCGCTATTGCTGTGGCGATGATTCTGTATGGCAATATCGATGCCGATAGTGTGGTAATCGCGACTTTAGTATTGGCGCTTGCGGGTCTGCTTTATACCTTTTTGGGTGGCATTCGCAGCGTTATTTATTCTGATGTACTGCAAAGTATCGTTTATGTCAGTGCGGCTATTGCGGTTATTTGGTGCTTGTTGAGTGTTATTCCGGCTGATTTCTCAACCATTATTGCAACTTTGAATGAGCCAAGTCCTGGTGCAGATTCAAAACTTGCGCTGTTTAAATTTGATTTAGATTTTGGCCCGTCAGGTGTGTTTAACATGGCCTCTGTGTTAACGGGGTTTGTGCTATTAAACATCGCTGCATTTGGTTTAGACCAAGATATGACGCAGCGCTTATTAACCTGTAAAAGTCCAAAAGAAGGCAGTAAAGCGTTATTACTATCGGTGGTGATGGTGATCCCAGTTATGGCTATTTTTATCTTTATTGGTTTGCTGCTGTATATTGTTTATCAGCAACCTGCACTAATGAATAGCGAAGCTGGGCAAACGGTCGTACAAGAATTTAATGGCGAAAAAATTACTATCTTTATGTACTACGTATTAAACGAAGTACCAGCCGGGGTTAAAGGTTTAGTCAGCGTGGGTATTATTGCTGCCGCTATTTCTACTTTGAACTCTGGGCTTAGTTCGATGTCTTCAGTCATCGTACAAGATATCTATCGCCCTTACTTGGAAAAACACAATAAACAAGTAAATGACCATCACTTTGTAAAAGCGGGTCGTGTAGGCATGGCTTTAGTAAGCCTTGCTTTAGCGCTTATGGCTATTCTTTGCTATTTCTGGCAGCAATACAGTGATATGCCATTATTAAAATTTGCGCTAAGTGTCATGGTGTTCTCGTACAGCGGTTTGTTAGGTGTGTATTTTACTACCTTGTTCACCAAACGAGGTAGTGAAGGTTCAGTGTTAGCGGCGCTAATAGCGGGCTTTATGGTGACCTTATTAATGCAGCCCTACATGATTGACTGGCTACTACCTGAGTCAATGCGCTTTTACTTAGGATTTACTTGGCAGCTATGCATAGGTACATTGCTCGCAACACTTGTATGTTGCCTAGGTAAAGCGGCACACGAGAAGAGCGCATAAATGGCCTTACGCTATATTTTAGCCATCGATGGCGGCGGCACCAAAGTGTTAGCTGAGCTAAAAGAGCAGGCAAGTGGTGCGACTTTCCGTGCCCAAGCGGGTTCGGCATCAATTTCGAATGATCTTGATTTAGCGTTAGAAAACATTGTTAAAGTGACCCGTGATGTTTGCCAGCAAAGTGGCGCAAAGCCAAGTGAAATTGTCACCGTTATGGGTGTTGCTGGTGGCTCATCGCAGAGTCTTGCTGAACAATTAACAGTGATGCTCAAGCTAGTTTACGAAATAGAATTTGCCAGTTTGCAAATTACCAGCGATGCAATTACGTCATTATATGGTGCTAATCTTGGTGACCCATGTGTGGTTATTGCCCTTGGCACCGGTGCTGTCGGTGCACGATTAAACGCCCAAAAGCAAACAAAGTTGGTGAGCGGTTGGGGCTTTTCCGTTGATGATTTTGGCGGTGGTGCCCGCATCGGCCTGATGGCAGTGCAGCAATTATTAAACGATATAGATATTTATGATTTACCAAAAAGTCGATTAACGGTTCGTTTGAGTGAGCAGCTAGGATGCACTCGTCAAACAATTAGTAGTTGGCTTAAACAAGCAAAACCTGCGGATTATGCAGCATTTAGCCCATTAGTGTTTAGCTTACAAAACGACTGTGAGGCGGCAAAAACGGTATTAACAGAGCATACCCAATCGGTGGTTAGGTTAATAAATAAAAGCCGAGGTAACTCGCCGTTACCGGTGATTTTAATTGGTGGTTTAGCGAAAGTCAGCCAACCATTATTGCCACGAGCCTTACAAAACGAATTATCTCCTTGTAAAGGAGATTCATTAACTGGTGCCGCCATTTTAGCGGCAAAGCATTACCATGACATTATTGAAAAAGGACAACCCAATGAGCCCTGAGCACGTCTTTAAGCAACAACGTGAGTTACTCGAAGAGTTAAACGGTATTGTCTCCGAAGGGCAAAACCCAGACACTTTGGATATCGATCTGCTCAGCTCCACTGAGATCCTCACTAAGATCAATAATGAAGATCACAAAGTAGCGGGTGCCGTGAAACAAGTGATCCCACAAATTAGTGAAGCTGTCGATCATGTGGTTGACGCATTTCAACAAGGTGGCAGGTTAATCTACATTGGCGCTGGCACCAGTGGTCGCTTAGGTATTTTGGATGCAGTTGAATGTGCGCCTACCTATAGCGTTAGCGATCAGCAAGTCCTCGGTATTATTGCAGGTGGTGACACCGCGGTTAAAAAAGCCGTAGAAGGCGCTGAGGATAGTACAACACTTGCTGTTGAAGATTTAAAAAATGTGAGTTTAAACAGTAAAGATGTCGTGGTTGGCATAGCTGCCAGTGGCCGTACCCCCTATGTTTGCTCGGCAATTGAATACGCTAAATCGTTAGGTTGTGTCACTGTGGGTGTTACTTGTAACCCAGACTCAGCTGTGATGCGTTTACCACAAATTGGTATTTGCCCTGTAGTTGGTGCAGAAGCTGTGACTGGTTCTACACGTATGAAATCGGGCACTGCACAGAAACTGGTGTTGAATATGCTAAGTACAGCCAGCATGATCCGCACAGGTAAAGTCTATAAAAACCTGATGGTTGATGTAAATGCCAGTAACGAAAAGCTACATGCTCGTGCTATTCGTATTGTGATGCAAGCAACAGACTGTTCGCAGCAGCAAGCCGTTGATGCATTAAAGCAAGCAGGGCAAAGCGCAAAACTGGCTATTTTAATTGTGTTGACCGGAAAACCAGCTCCTGAAGCAAAACAGTTATTGTCAAAAGCAGGTGGCTTTTTACGTAAGGCGGTTGAAGAATAATGCGTTTTTTAGTTATTTTACTTCTTAGTTGTTTTGCGCTTTTAGGTTGCCAAGAAACACCTGCACAAGCGCCTAAAAATGCACAGCCTTTACAGGTTGGCGCAGCCAATTTTCAAGCTTATGTTCCTGCATTAAAAGGTAAACGTGTTGGCTTGGTCGTTAATCAAACGTCAGTGGTGAATGGTCAACATTTGGTTGATGCATTACTTGATAATGGCGTAGTGATCGGCAAAATATTTGCCCCAGAGCATGGTTTTCGCGGCGATCATGACGCCGGTGCTCACGTTAAAAGCACAGTAGATGCTAAAACCGGCATTGATGTTGTGTCGATTTATGGCAGTAATAAAAAGCCAAGCCCTGAGATGCTTGCAGATCTAGATGTCATTATTTTTGATATTCAAGATGTTGGTGTGCGTTTTTATACTTACATCAGCTCAATGCATTACGTAATGGAAGCTGCCGCTGAAAATGGTAAACAGGTTGTGGTACTCGATAGACCTAATCCGAATATTGCCTATGTTGATGGGCCTATTCTTGACCCACAATTTCGCTCATTTGTTGGCATGCACGAAATTCCTGTTCTACACGGTATGACAGTGGCTGAACTTGCTCAAATGATCAAAGGCGAAGGCTGGATAAATGACGCTGATAAGCTTGAGCTAAGTGTCGTGCCTGTTACAAACTATGACCGTACTATGGCCTATGAGCTACCAATAAAGCCAAGCCCTAACTTACCGAATGCTCAATCAATTGCGCTTTATCCATCATTGTGTTTCTTTGAAGCAACGCCTGTAACTATTGGCCGTGGCACTGATTTTCCGTTTCAAGTTGTCGGTTACTCGCCAGTTAAACTCGGCGAATTTAGTTTTACCCCAAGGGCAATTAAAGGCGCTTCAATGCACCCTAAATTCAAAGGGGTTGAAGTATTTGGTCAAGACTTACGAGATGCTGATATTCATGGCCTAGATTTAAGTTTGTTTATTTCGGCTTATCAACAGTTGAGCGCGAATGATCAAACGTTTTTTGAACGAGCTGGTTTTATGGATAAACTTGCAGGAACTGATAAATTGCGTTTAGCGATTGAAGCTGGCCAAACTGAGCAACAAATCAAGCAAAGCTGGCAAGCGGATTTGAACGCTTTTAAACGCAAGCGAACGCCATATTTGCTGTATCAATAATAATTAGATAAATAACAACGAGGCGCTTGCCTCGTTTTTTTATATTTCTAAAAATTAATTGCGGTATGTTCAGGGACTTGGTTTATAAGGATATACCATGAAAGTTCATTTAATTGCTGCATTTTCTTTACTCACTGGCTGCTCACAACTCCCAAACAGTGCAACAAGTAACTCAACCGATGTGCTCGACCTTCGTGATGATAAAAACGCAGCAGAGCAGCTGTGGACACTTAAACATGCAACAAAGCCCAACTATCCTCAAGCTGCTTTAATATCTAAGCAGACAGGCTGTGCGCGCTTTATTATTACTATTGATAAACAAGGTAATACCACTGATATTCGTTTTGTAGAGAGCTTCCCTGAAGGGCTGTTTGTCGATGTGTCGCGAGAGTCACTTAAACATTGGCTGTGGCAGGCAAGTAAAAGTAACAGCGAGTCGCGAGCGATAACCCGAACGGTGCAGCTAGACTACTTCATGAAAGAAGCGGCTAATATAGATGCTGCAAAAGCATTTTGTACAATTTAAGCTTTTTTGAGGCATAAAAAAGGGCCGCAATAGCGGCCCCAACAGGATTGATTAACTTAGAACTTGAAGTTAACTGAAAGCTGCAAACTACGCGGGTTATAGTAACTGCGTGATTCACCATAGTTTTCATCAAGTACATATGGGTTTTTGTTGTAACCTGTTTGGCGGTTAAAGACATTAAATATATCTGCGCGGAATTGTAATTCCATATCACCTGAGAACTTAAAGTCTTGGGTGTAGTTTAAGTCAAGTTGCCAGTGACTTGCTGTTCTTCGAGAACCTGCAGGCTCGGCATAGCGGCTAACATGGCTGGTTGGATAACCATACATAGTACCATCCCAGTTTTCCCAAGCTTGACCAGATTGGAATACAAAGTAAGCACCAATGTTTGCTTCCCACGGCACAGTGTAGTAACCATACACTTTAACTTTATGTGGCTTATCACCGGAAAGAGTCCCGTATCGGTTATCCCATGAGTAACGACCGCGCCCATCACCATAGTATGATGAGCCAATAAAGTTATTTGCATCATTACTTGTTGTGGTATTGTCTTGGTCGAAATTACCGTAGTAATGGCTCCAAACATATGAAGCATTGATGTAGCTGTTTTCACCTAAGTATTCAGCTTCGATGCTGGCTTCCCAATATTTGGTTTCACCGCCATCGACTTCAGCAATCACATAAGAAGAACCACCAATTTCATCGCGGATTTCATCTAGGTTATCTACATATAAACCTTTATCTGCAATATGTTGCGGTACGCCATCAGCATCAACGCCAGAGTAGTCAGTTAAGCGTGCCGTGTTTGGCATATCTTCCCAAAAATGCATACCTTTACGGTGACGTACGTGAGCACGTAATACTAAATCAGAACCCACGTATTTAGTGGTACCAAGCGTGAACTCATTAATTCGACGGGGCTTCATGCCTTCTTGGAATGCTTTACCTGACGAGCCGCGTCGAGGTGATGCAGAAAGAATATTACCTGATTCATCAAGTAGTAATTCAATTTCAGCGCGAGTATTACGATCCCATGAAGCTGCACGAGCCAAAGAGCTTGCTTCAGGGTTATAAATAGCAAAGTTCGCAAACACTGAATCTTCGCCAGAGTATGTCCAGGTTGCACCTAAACGAGGTTGAAGCATATCACTCCAATCTGTTTTATACATTTCGTACTTATTTCCTGGAGCCAACTCATAACCTGAAACGGTTCCTGACTTCGCTTTTAAGCCTTGCCCGTACCAAGTATCTTGGCTCACAAGTAAACCGATATTATAAGTCCAGTCACCATGCTCAATAGTATCGTTTATTTCGAAATTGAGGCTGCGCATTTCAGAATCGATACCTGAGACTGTGCTTCCATCTTCGGTTGCCAGACTCATTTGTTGTACATGTGCGCGATAAATGGCATCGGCAGGGTCAAAGCCTTCAGTGTCTGCATCAGCATCGACTAAACCGCCAAGGTAAGAGATGCGTCCCCAGCCATTTGATAATCGGGTAAGTTGCTCTTCACTTTCTTCCCACTTAGCACCAAAATGAAGCGTGTGGTATGTGTCACCCCAGTCAAATTCATGCTCTAAGCTAATTTCAAACGAATCACGATAGAAGTTAATATTGTCATATTGTGAATAAGCGCCAACTCCACCACCGCCTTTTAACACTCCATCTTCCGTGTAACCGTAGGTATTAATTAATCCGGTAGCTCCAGCATTGTAAATAGCAATTTGTTCTTCAGTGAAGCCTTCTTCAGGATCATAGTCTCTAAGGCTTGGTACCGAGAAGTAACCCATCTGAGTAAGGTTGTTAACATCAAGCTGACTATTTAATGAAGGTACGACACTCAACTCTGTATCTGGTTTCGAACCTGTTTCTAATTCAAACTTACTGTATTGGAATGATAGAGTGGTTGCAGAGCCTAAAATCCAAGAGCCATCTAAAGTAAAAATATCTTGGTCAGCTTTACTACCGACAGATACACTGTCAGTTTCGTAAGCGCCAATTGAATCACCTTTAACTTCTTTGTCGGATGTACGTTGTGAAATATTAATTAAAATATCGTCAGTTGGCGCCCAAGTTAATTTTCCAAAGTATTCATCGCGGATACTTTCATATTCTTTAACGCCACCATAGGCAGTATCTTTATTCGAGCGAGTTTCTTCTGGGCGATAATAAGAGGTATAGAAATATAAGGTATCCTCAATAAGTGGGCCGCCTAAACTTGCTGTTAACCAGCTTTTATCGAGCTCATAGCTTTCTTCACCAACAGGTGTTGCAACAAAGCTTTTTGGTTGTACTTTGTATTCTACATTGCCGTGAAACTCGTCAGTACCTGATTTTGATACAGTGTTGATTGAGAAGCCACCTGAGCGGTTAAAACCAACCGCTTTTGCACCACCGCGGTCCATAGTAACGTAAGCAACGTCGTGAGTTGATGGCTCTGATGCTAAGTTACCAAACATTGGCATTGAAACATTTACACCGTCAAATCCATAAGAGTTATCAACCCCAGAGCCACCCGCTGACGGACCTAAAATTGTATTTGCCGAAAGCTCAACACCTGGTACAAGTTTTAATAGGTCACGATAATCTTGACCAACAGGCACGCTGTTGATTGCTTCTTCACCTAATGAGTTAGTTAGTGCAGACTTACCTTGGCGGAATAATTTACTGCCGGTAACCGTGATGACTTCAACGTTTTCGTTAGCACCACCCATAGTGACGTTTAGGCTCGAAGTTTGTTCAAGTAAAACATCCACAGTCATGGTTTGAGTTACACCGTTTTTATCTGTGAAAGTCAGTTCATAAGTACCCGGTTTTAATTGTGGTAAGTCGTAGCTGCCGTCTTCTCGTGTAACGACAGTACGTGGTTTTGGCATCACATTACTTTTTGCTGTAACGGTGATCCCCGCCAGTGACTGCTGTGCTTCTGGTGATGATACCTTACCTTTGATCCCCCCGGTTAGATTTGCAAAGGCTGGCGCGCTGGCGAGTGCCGCGGCCATAACAACACCGGTTAAGGCTGTTTTCTTTGCGCGAAGTGCATTGCTAGTCGCTTTTGCTATATAGCTCATTGCGAGTGTGGATGCATGTTGTTTCATTGTTTCCCGTCCTTATATTTATATGCTTTGCTGGACTACTTACCCAATTGAGACTTATGAACTTTAAAATTATGTTGCCCATATATTAAACAGGTGTTATTGAATGTGGTCAAGAATATTTTTTTGTTTTAAGGTGTGTTTTTAGGAATAAAATATATAACCGATTTTAGGTAAAGCTTAGCAATGGCTTGCCTTAGCGAGTGGCTAATTTAGTGTTAGCAAAACTTTGTAAGAAATTATGACTTTTTGGTCAGTACCTTAGCTAAACGAGTAAATGATTTAGAGGGTAAAAATGAATTGTTAATTACAAATATAAAATAGACACAAAAAAAGCAGCCTAAGCTGCTTTTTAGTATTTTAGTAACTTTAATGAAGAAATTAGTTATTCTTAAATTCGCCAACAACTTCATTAGAATGTTCTAGTAACTTACGGCCTTGACGGCTTGATTGCGTTAGGGCTATAAACAAAATATCAATGACAAAATCTTGTGCCGTTCGCGCTAAAATTGACGATAAACGTACAGACTCACCCTCAGCAACCGAGTAAAGTTTTACATCAGCTGAGTCGGCAACATGGCTACTGCCAAATTTTGTCACTGAGATCACCGAGCTTGAATTTTTCTTGGCTTGCTTAACAACTTCGGCAATTTCGCGAGTCATACCTGATTCACTAATCGCGATGACCAAATCACCTTTCGAAAAGGTCGCAACATACGCAAGTTGTGCATGCCCATCTGGCTCTGCAATTGCAGGCATACCGAGTTTTTGTAATTTATAAGAAAAATCTTTTGCAACCAGCGCTGAGCCACCTAAACCACAAATCAGAATACGTTTTGCTGATTTTAATAGCTCTACCGCTTTTTCGACGGCAGGCGCTTCGTTGAGGTTTTTTGTTTCGGTTAACACCGCCAATTTACTGCTTAATAGTTTTTCGGCGATTTGCTCTAGCGAGTCATTAAGGGTGATCTTGCCATGTAGTTTAGGTTCGCTCGTTTCATCGTTAAGGGCATCAATTACTGCAAGTTTAAAAGCAGGGAAGCCTTTATAACCTAACTTTTGCGAAAATTTCACCACACTCGATTGGCTTACACCAACCACTTTTGCTAGTTCAACCGATGATAAATTACGAATCGCATTCGCTGAATTTAACGTAAAGTCAGCAAGCTTAGCTTCGCTGCTCGATAGAGATTGGCGTAAGGCTTTAATTTTTACAAAAGTAGACATAGGGCTCACTTTGTTTGCTTAACTTAGTCAAAACGCAAAGCGATGGTTCTATTATAAACACAGGGCTTGGGCGCATTGTTTGCTTAACACGACGACTTATTTTTGTTTTAGCAGACCTAAGTTTGGAATATTTTTCTTAATTTAGATGGAATAATATAGTTTTATTCCATAATAGATACAACACTAATTATTGAGAAAGCCCTATTTTTAGTAACTTAGCGATAATGTATGCTTTTTATTCTTTAAATGTGAAATAAAATATTTTACATGTTAAGTGGGTGTTGCTACTGTATAGCTGAGAATCGTCAATGCTTAAATCATCAGGTATGAATCTGTTATGAGTTTTACCCCTTTGAAAACATTACTTAAACAGCTGTGTTATCTCAGTAGTGCGGCATTATTAGTAAGCTGTGCCAGTAATCCATATACCTACACACAATCAGCTAATTACAGCCATCGTGTTAAGTTCTTAGTGATGCATTACACCGCTATTGATTACGAAAAATCAATGCGTGCGCTCGTGGATGAAGGGGGATTGAGTTCACATTATTTATTACCCGAATCAGGCGATCCTAGTTACCCAAAAGATGATTTAGAAATTATTCAGCTAGTTGATGAAAAAGATAGAGCATGGCACGCCGGACGCAGCTTTTGGCAGGGCCGAGAAGATTTAAATGATCATTCAATTGGTATTGAAATAGTGAATGTACCAAGCTGCCATATTCCGGAGCAAACTAAGCTTGCGATGGAAAATGACGCCAGCAAGTTATGTATTTTTCCTGACTACGACGCTAAGCAAATAGAGCTACTAATCAAGCTAAGCAAAGATATTCTTGCTCGTAACCCAGATATCGGCCCAACTCAAGTTATTGGCCATTCTGATATTGCTCCAAGCCGAAAGAACGACCCAGGTCCGCGTTTTCCTTGGTATCAACTGTATAAAGCAGGTATCGGTGCGTGGTATGACAGCAACACCGTTGATAAGTATTGGCAGTTATTTAGCGCATCAAAACCTTCTGTTGAATTAATGCAAAAAGCATTGCGCAGTTACGGCTATGAGGTGATTGCAACGGGTCAGCTTGATTCGCAAACGCTCGATGCCCTAAGTGCTTTTCAAATGCACTTTTTGCCTTGGCATGTAAGCGGTAATAGTGATGCAAGAAGTGCCGCTGTGCTATTTGCATTACTAGATAAGTACTTTCCTAAAAAGCTTGAGCGGTTATTTAAAGAATATCAGCAGCAACAGCAAGCGGTTGAGTCTGCGCCAAAAACACTGGCCAATGCACAAGTTGTAGCGCGTATTCCGGCGCTTGATCCGAGTAGCCGCGCGCTAGTGAACGACAGAGGCACTTTTATAGCCTATAAAGGTCGCGGTGAAATCATCATAGAAAATCAAGATGCAACCAGTGCTGATATTTTCATTAATGGTGAAAAAATTAATATTGCCTCACCATTAACAGCCGAAAAAATATATCAATACAGTTTAGCTAAGCGCACCCGCGATGGCATTAACACTTATAAGGTAGAGAATGTGTTGCCTGAAGGGGCAAGCTTAACCTTACGTTTTCCTTACCCAACGCTTGATACAAACAACAGTCAAAAGCGTTTTAGTGCCGTTGATGAGTTAATTAATCATGAGATTAAAGAGGGCTTTCCGGGCGCAGTACTTGCCGTTATTAAAGATGGCAAGTTGATCAAACTAAGCCATTATGGCGCGGCTAAAAAGTACCATGCTGATGGCAGTGAGCTTGCAAGCCCACAAGCCATGCAAAACGATACCTTGTTTGATATAGCTTCAAATTCAAAAATGTTTGCCACTAACTTTGCACTGATGAAGCTTGCCAGCGAAGGAAAACTCGACGTAGAAAAACCGCTGTTCTATTACCTACCAGAATTTAGAGGCAGCGGTCGTGAACAGCGTTTAGTAAAAGATTTACTCACCCACAGTGCGGGTTACCCAGCAGTGGTTGATTTTCATCGTAAGGACAATAAATTTGGTGAGCGCTTTTTTTCTCAAAACAGCCTGCGTACTAAAAACCTGTTATTAACAGGCGTGCCTTTTGTGGCTGGTCGTAACGTAAAACACCTATATTCTGATATCGATTATATGTTGCTTGGTGTATTAGTTGAGCGTATCAGCGGTATGGCGCTCGATACCTATGTTGAGAGCCAAGTTTATCAGCCGCTTGGTTTAACACATACGGTTTATAATCCATTGCAAAAAGGCTTTTTAGCTTCACAGATTGCCGCTACTGAGATTAACGGCAACACCCGAGGTGGTCGCATTGAGTTTGAAAACATTCGAACCGATGTACTGCAAGGTGAAGTACATGATGAAAAAGCCTTTTATGCTTTAGGTGGTGTAGCGGGGCATGCGGGGCTATTTAGTACCGCTGGTGACTTGTCCGTACTTATGCAGGTGTTACTCAATGGTGGCGGTTACGACAACAAACAAATTTTTACGCCACAAGTACTTGAGCAATTCACAAACTCCCAAGCAAGCGATGAGACCTATGGGTTAGGGTGGCGTAGAGCAGGGCATCAAGCGCGCAAATGGCATTTTGGCCCTTATGCTAGCCCGCGGGCTTTTGGTCATACGGGCTGGACAGGCACTGTAACCGTTATTGACCCCGAATACGACCTTGCTATTGTACTACTAACCAACGCGCGTCATACCCCTATTGAAGGCTCGCAAAAAAATTACCAGTTTGTCGGCAAGCGTTTTGAAACAGGTAAGTATGGCTCTATTATCTCACTGATTTATGAGAGTATATTAAATCACTAGTCGAATTAAGTTGAGTTTGGTGGCAAAGCCATTAAGCTTAGCGAGTTTTCGCATAATAAAAATAAAATGTTGTTCTTAATTTAAAAGGGTTTTTATGTCTTGGTATTCAATTTTACCACCCTTGATTGCTATCTTAATTGTGTTTTGGCGCAAAGAAGTGATCATGGCGTTATTAGTCGCTGTTGCGTCGTCTGAGTTTTTACTTGCTCTGAATGGTGAAGGTAATACCTTGTTTTTCACCTTTATCAATACCATAGAGCGAGTCATTGAAGTTGCCAGCTCCCCTGGTAATAGCCGTATCCTTATTTTTAGTGTTCTAATTGGTGCTTTACTTGCCTACATTCGTGAATCTGGCGGTGTGGCTGCGACGGTTAATTTACTGATGAACAAAGGGGTTGCAAAAAGTAAGCGCCAAGTGGGTTACTTAACCATGTTCTCAGGTATTGCGGTGTTCATTGAATCGAACTTAAGTGTATTAACCTCGGGGATTTTATCGCGTGGTTTGTTTGATAAATTTAAAATGAGCCGAGCGCGCCTTGCTTATATTATCGATAGTACTAGTGCACCTGTGTGTATCTTAATCTTGCTAAATGGCTGGGGCGCTTATGTGTTGGGCTTGCTTGGCAACTACGAACTGGAAGAGTCAGCTGTATCGGTATTATGGGGCAGTATTGGTTATAACTTCTATGCCATTATCGCGCTACTTATCGTGTTTTATACGATTACTTTCGACAAGGTACATGGCCCATTAAAGCAAGCAGAAGAAAATTTTGAACAACAAGAAACCGAACTAACAGAAGAAGTCAAAGGCTCAAAAGCGCGTCACATGCTTGTGCCACTTATCACTTTAATTGGTAGCATGGTTGGTTTTATGTTCTGGACTGGCGATGGCGATATTGCCAGCGGCAGCGGCTCTAAATCAGTGCTGTATGCAACTATTTTAGCTTGTGTTGTGGCTTACTTTTTAATGATTAGCTCGCGTGAATTTACGCATCATAAGCTGGTTGATATTGGCTTTAAAGGAATGGGTGAGTTACTTCCATTAGTGTCTATTGTATTACTTTCACTCACTTTAGGTGCAAGCTTAAAAGACCTAGGTACGGGTGTGTTTGTAGCCGGACTAGTCGGTGATTTCTTACCTATTTACTTGGTTGTGCCAGTGCTGTTTTTAACCGGTGCAGTAATTTCATTTACCACAGGTACCTCGTGGGGCACATTCGCAATACTTATTCCAATTGGTGTACCGCTCATTCAAGCATTAGGTTTACCACCTTCATTGGTCATTGCTGCTATTCTAGGTGGTGGTGTGTTTGGCGATCACTGCTCGCCAATCTCAGATACCAGCGCAGTATCGGCCATTGCATCAGGGTGTGATTTATTAACGCACGTAAAAACTCAAATGCCATATGCCTTATTCGGCGGTGCGCTAACTTTTATTGCTTACCTAGTGACGAGCATAATTGTTTTATAAGTAATAGCTTTAAGCTGTAAGCTTTAAGTTATAAGTAAAAAACCACAGAGGAGTCTGTGGTTTTTTATTGCTTGTAACGTAAGTCGTCATTTATGGCGACACATGTCGAATCACTTATAAAGTGACGGACTAAAGTCCGACCTACAATAGTGTGGATTGAGGCCATCGCGCGAAATAAAATTCACGCCTACGGTATTCCTTTACTCTTTCCCCTTGAAACTCGCTACCTTGTATTAAATCTGATAGCTGACGGCTGAAAGCTGATAGCTCTGAGTGTGTTGGGTTTCGCTTCGCTCTATCCAACCTACGATTTAGGTACAACCTTATAAACACCGACACCATCAACACCAAGGTATAAATCACCATTAGGGTGAGTGGCAAGGCTGCGCACGCGACCTACACCTTCAAAAACCTTGCTGTGGCCTGTTACTTTGTCACCATCAAGTTTCACTAACACAAGGTGACCAAACTTCATCGAACCTACGGCAATTTGACCTTGCCACTGAGGGTATTTATCGCTGGTGATAAATTCCATTCCAGAAGGGGCAATGGAAGGCACCCAATACCAATCAGGTTGTTCCATTCCCTCGCGACTGGTTTCGTCAGTAATTTTTGTACCAATGTAGTTGATCCCATAAGTGATCTCAGGCCAACCATAGTTAGCACCTGCTTTAACTATGTTGATTTCATCGCCGCCACGGGGGCCATGTTCATGACTCCATATAACCCCAGTTTCTGGGTGCATCGCCATACCTTGAGGGTTACGGTGTCCATATGAATAAATGCTTTTATGAGTTGTTTTATGGTTATAAAACGGGTTTGATTTAGGGATAGAGCCATCGCTATTGATACGGTGAATTTTGCCTGCATCATAGTTAAGGCTTTGTGGGTGAACGTCCCTTTTGCCACGGTCGCCAATAGAGAAGTACAAGTAACCTTGTTTATCGAACTCAATACGCGAACCATAGTGTTTTGTTGTTTTAATATTTGGCTCGCCATCAAACAATAATTGCTGATCAATAAGAGCCATATCTTTAAAGCGGGCGCGCATAATCGAGGTGTTATAACCCTCACCATCGCCTTCATAGCCCGAGTACGAAAAGTAAATCCAGCCATTGTCGGCAAAGTTCGGATCAAGCTCTATGTCTAATAAGCCCCCTTGACCTTCATCATGTACTTTAGGTGTGCCTTTAACTATTTGCTCAACGAGTTTGCCATCACGAATTAATCTAAGCTCGCCACGTCTGTCGGTGACGAGTAAGTCACGCTCGTTAAGCCAAGCCATACCCCACGGAATTTGAATTCCTTCACTTACTAATTCTAGCTTGTAGTCATTAGCGCTAGCATCCAGAGGGATCTTTTGCTCCGGCTGAGCACACGCTTGCAAGCTCGACAAGCTAATTGAGGTAATGATTAAACTGTTAAACAAAGACCTTTTCATGGTAACTCCATAATATTTAAACACGATGTTACTAGCCTAGCTGGTTCAGCATTAAATTGTTATTAACATTAGAGCAATGTGCGATTATTGGTAGGAAAAGCGAGGTAAAGAGTGGAGTATTAGCCGTCAGTTTGAAAGCTGATGGCTCGTTGAACCATCGCGCGAAATAAATTTCACGCCTACGGTACTCCTTTACTCTTTCCCTTTGTAGCTCGCTAACTTGTTTTAAATCTGCTAGCTTAGCGAGTTCTTATTCTTAAAAGGATTTAACCAGTCGTATGAAGTCAGAAAAGTTTTTTAAATGGGTGTGGAATGTTAACGGCCTAATTTTACTTATGGGCTTAATCATTGGAGCTGCAGCAATAGGGTATAATTTTGTTGCTTACTTACTAAAGTCCGATAACCATGTTCAGCAACAAACACTAAACTTAGCTGAAGATGAAAAGCAGCAAGAAAAGTGGAAACTGGGTTACCCCCGTAAGGTCGAGGGGAGTGATTTTTACTTTATCCCGTTGGAATCAGAAAAACTGGATATCGAGGTGAAAGCTGATGTAACAGTTTACAATAATTTTAGCGGTGGTTATAAATACAGACCTACGCGCTCAAAGAACATTTTGTTTCTTAATGACAAAACCAATCACGCCAAGTGGCTATTTAAAACAACGGATCAGTTGATCATAGAGTTTGGTGCTTTAAGCCATTACGAAGAGTTTGATACTCGAGTTTACAATGAGCAAAAAGCCAATGCTCCTAAGGCCGTTTCTTACGAAGTTATCAAAAACGATACCAACAACGACAAACTGCTCGATGGCAAAGATAAGCGCACCTTCGCGCTAAGCAAGATTGATGGCTCAAACTACAGTGAAGTTATTTCAGGTTACAACCGCATTGTAGAGTCTAACCTCAACGCTGAGGGCAATTTATTCGTTGTATTTATCAACAACGATGAAGTTTACTCTATGCTGGTAGACTTAGATACATTTGAAGTGATTAGTAAAAGCATGTTGCCGAAGGTAGGGGAGTGAGATTGATATTGATATTAGGGATCAGATGTCAGAAGAATGATCTGACATCTGAAGACTAACTACGCGGGGTAAACCAGCTGCTACCTAAAAACTTGCGACTTTACTCTTGTAACTCGCTAGGTTGTTTTAAATCTGATAGCTGAAAGCTCTGAGTGTGTTGGTTTTCACTCCGTTCTAACCAACGTCACGTAGGTCGTCATTTATGGCGAAACATGTTTTATCACTCATACGTGGCGGGCTAAAGCCCGACTTACAGCCGCATAAATTGAGAGAATCGCGCGAAATAAATTTCACGCCCACGGTACTCCTTTACTCTTTCCCCTTGTAGCTCGCTAACTTTTTTAAATCTGACTGCTCTGAGTGTGTTGGGTTTCGCTACGCTCTACCCAACCTACGAGCTCGCTAACTCGTACACTTTTTCGCCTCATGGGTTAACTGTTTGAGTGCGATGATTTGGCCTTGTTTGTTCTGGTCTAGGGCGAGTAGGTCACCTTGGTGAATATGAGTATCTAGGGTGCCGTGTTTTTGTAGTTCTTCAAGGAGTGATTGTTTAATTTGTACTATGACATTTTGCTCGCAGTCGGCGATATACCAGTCGTTATCAACACTGACTAGACGGCCGGTGAAGCTGGTGCGGGCTTGGTGATTGGCTAATGCTTGTTGGTAGTTAGCATCTAGGTTTTGTTTTTGTTGTTTAAGATTACTCACATAGCTGCCTTTGGCGTCGAGTTCGTGTACTTCAAGCCATTGATAATCCGATAAATCCACGGCGTAAACATCGGTTAATTCACGGTTGTTGTATTGCAGCATGACAAAACCAAGAATCGCTAAAGCAGCAAAAACACCGGTCATTTGCAGGCCTAAAAAGCGTTGTGGTCTTGGCGTTGCCGACTGTGGCTTTTGCATATGTGAAAGCTCGTCGCTGCTTAAGCTGTGCTCTGCCTTACGTTTTTGAAAATGTGCTTTTAAATCAGCATCGAATTGCTCGTCGTTACGCTTCATGATGGCCTCCTAGTTGTTGTTTCAGGTTTTGACGGGCATATCGCAGCCGAGTTTTAATGGTCTCTGGGTTATTTTGTGTGATTGCAACAATGTCTTCGAGACTAAAGCCTTCTTGTTGTAAGGTCAGCGCTTCACGTTGTACAAAGCTAAGCGCCATAAGTGCTTTATCAAAGGCTTCGTAGTCATAGTGATAACTTGCATCCTGAGATTCAGAAAATAGTTGGTTGTCTTCTAATTCAACGAACTTTTGCTGCTTACGAAATTCATCAATTAATAAATTACGAGCTAATCGAAAAAGCCACGCTTTTGGGTTGTTTTGATCATTGTAAAAGTTGCGTTTATCAATAACTTTTAACCAGGTTTGCTGGCATATATCAAGGGCAAGATCTTTATCACTTTGAGTGACTAGATAGTGATAAAGATCATTCCCGTATTGAGCAACGAGTTGGTTAAGGTAACGGTTGTCGCCCGTTTTGGCATACAGCGCCAAACAATCTGTGTTTGGCTTGTCAAATAACCATGTCTTGATGCTCATTAGCATAGGCAGTTATCCATCTATTTTAAAATCAAGTTGAACGCTTTGGTTTGTTTGCAATTGTGCCACACCTTCAACAACTTTAGGGCGATATTTCCAACGTTTAATCGCGCGAATTGCTTCACGGTCAAATACCCGTTTTGGCTCAGCATCAATAATAACAGGATCAATCACTTCACCAGTCGGTGAAATACTAAAGCTAATTTGCACCCAACCTTCAATGCCGTCGCGAGCTGCTACCGGAGGGTACTTAGGGTTAATACGCACAATTGGCGTTGCATCTCCTGTTGGTTGATTAATAGTTTTGCTCAGTGTGTCGCCAATGTTATCGAATGTCATTGTTGGTGTTAAATCAGCTAGCACAACTGTTTCGGTCGTATCAATGGTTGGCCGCGGTGGCACTTTTGGTGGCATTTTTGCAACTGGCGGTGGCGGCAGTGTTTGCTTTACTTGTACTTTTGAGTCTTCCGGTACTTCATAAATTTCAACTGTGATGTCTGGGCCTGTTTTTACATCGGCTCTTTGCTCAGCAGAAATTAAGTACTGCATAAATGCAAATGCTGCAAAGGTCATGACACCACCACCAATAATTGCTGCGGTTGTCTTTAAAGCAGCATTGCTGTTATTCAAGCTTGCTGAGTTTAGTGGTAAAGTATGCATAGCCGTTCCTCTTTGGATAATTGCTTTCATAGCTAAAACGGCTGGCAAATAAAAAAGGGGTGAAATTTTTTTCACTTTTTATTTTTCACAAGTTTTTTAGGTTGTTATGAAACTTATTCAAATAGATAAAGCCCGTTACCGTAAACATTTAAACCAAGTAATTATTGCTTGTGTAATTGCTTTAGCCGTTGGCAGTTTAGCCATTTCACAAACATTAATTGCGTTATTTCCTGATCCAAGCGGTAGCCATTTTCATTGGAACCTATTAGGGGTTGTTGTGTGTAGTTTGCTGGTGGGCTTTGTGCTTAATAAGTACCGCAATCATGATTACATGACTGAAATTGTCTATGTGTGGGAGCTTAAAAAAGCGCTGAATAAAATCACCCGTAAAATGCCAAAGTTAAAAGCAGCAGGGCGTGAGGGCAATGCCGATGCTTTATTAGCAATTCAATACAGTTATGCGGGGTCACGTTTGTTATGGCAGCTTGATGACAACACTATTACCATGGATGAGTTGGCAATTAAGCAGGCTGAGCTTGATAGTGTTGCGCAGCAGTACAATTTAACTTTAGATGTTGATAAGTATGACGAAAAGATACTAAATCAATACTAAAAAGTTGTCTTTGTACCTATTTTGCTTTATTTTTTGTTGCATCAAAATTTTAAAGATTGTGAACAATGAAAAAAATAACACATACAGTTGTCTCGTTGCTGCTACTAGGCCCCACTTTTGCTAGCGCTAATGATATTAGTTTTTCGATTGGTGGTGGCTATCCGTACTTTGTAATACCTGAAGTATCTGTTGCTAGTGCTGACTTAAGCCAGCGTTGGTATGGCAATTATAAGATAGGCCTTGATGATGGTTTTTCTGCGGGTTTTGAGCAAGCTATAAGTGATAATAATAAACATGCAATCGGCTTGCTGGTTGGCGCATTAGGAAACAGAGAAGTAGATACTCAGTGCGATGAATCTCAAAATAGCGATGAACTTACAGCAGCATTTGCCAACGCAATTGGTTGTGCTCTCGCTGAAGCGTTTGATGAAGAAACCACTAATGGTATTGGGCTTAGTTACAGCTATAATTTCAGTGGCTTAAACCAAGACGGTTGGCGATTGAGGTTTGAATTAGGGTACGGTGAAGCCTCAAGCGATGATAATAAACGTGTTGATGGTGGTATCAACTTGAGTTATGAGTTTTAAGCAATTTTTTGAAGCAAATAATAAAGGTGGTTCATTTTAATGAAGAAGATTTTGATTGTTTGCTTGGGCAATATTTGTCGCTCACCCACAGCTGAGGCGGTGCTTCGTAGTCGAGCAAAGGCGCTGGGTGTCAATGTCAAAGTTGATTCTGCTGGCACCATTGGATATCACCAAGGTAATCCACCAGATCCTCGCTCAAAAGCAGCAGCCGAAAAGCGCGGCTATAGTTTTAAAGGAATTTATTCGCGACCTGTGACTCAAGCTGATTTTTATGAGTTTGATTTAATCCTCGCAGCCGACAAGCAAAATCTTGCTGATTTAAAAGCCCAGTGTCCAGAGCACTTACAATATAAGCTGTCGCTATTTTTAAGTCATGGTGACGCAGGGGAAAGCGAGATCCCTGATCCCTACTATGGTGGCGATCAAGGCTTCGAAAAAGTACTCGATTTAATTGAGGACGCAGCAGATAAACTACTTAACAAGATATGATAGGGTCGCACTGCGACCCTGTTATTTAGTTGTTGATTTTAAAATCTAATTGCACCCGAGAAGTCGCAGCAATAGCTTGCCCATTTTCAAACTTAGGGGCATAACGCCACTGTTTTACTGCTTTAACAGCTTCTCTTTCAAATGCAGAGCCACCCTCAGAGCCAACCACAGTTATGTTGTCTACAAAGCCTGACGGGGTTACTTCAAACTCCATTACGACACTGCCATCTTCCATACGTTGAACTTTTGATTTTGGATATTTAGGATGTACGCGGTATAACGGCTCTTGTTCTTGGCTTTCTTTCCACGGCACCATTTTCGCAATCGCTAAGCAATGTTTAGTTGCTTCGTCACTTTTACCTGTTTTTTCGTATAGGTGAACTAGCTTTGAATGGGCGTTTAATTCGGTTTGATGATCAAAGTCTAGCTCTTGATCAAATACGCTTACCACGTGATTTAAACGCTCAATGGCGGTGCTGTATTTACGTTGATTTTCTGCAAATGCGGCAACTAAAAAGTCAGCGCTAATACGATCGACAGCGTTATTGGGTAAATTCTCTTGATAGTAATCATCGGCTTCTTCAAGATATTTCTTTGCTGTGTAATAGCGCTCACCAGTGCCTTTATATGCAAGAATACGAGCGGCGGTCATTTTTGCATCTGCAACAAGCTTGGCGGAGTTTTGTTTTTCAGCAATGGCAATGACATCATCTAAATACGTATCTGCACGCTTAGCTGAAGGTGTTGATTCTGCCATGCCGATTAATGAGTCATACACTTGTGCACTGAGTTTACCGTGGTTTTTTTCGAGTATTTCGTAGGCTGTGCGATATAACTCAAAGCGTTGCTCTTGCTCGCTTTTATCTAGGCTGTTTGCATAGTTAATAGCAAGGTTCGCAGTGTTGTCGGCGCTTTCGCCATAAACTTTTTTGCCTAGTTCAAACGCTTTTTTTGCAAGCTCACTACTGTCTTGCTGATTTTTTACAGCGGCGACATAAGCGCGGTAGGTGTCGTTAAACTCTTGGGTGGTCATTTCATTAGCCATGCTTTGCTGGCTAAATAAAAGTGCCATGCATAAGGCAAGCGAGCTCTTTTTCATAATATTCCTTATTATTTTGCCCTGAGATAGAGAAGGGAATTAATACTAGTTGATGATAATCATTATCATCATTAGGTGCAAGGTAGCAAGTTACACTCGCTGTGTCACTGTTGAATATTAAGATACATAGTATGTTTTTATTAACAATTTGAACAAGGTCTGACTGTTTATCGAGATTAAACTAATCTATTTTTTCGAATATTTTGAATGTGATTTTTTAAAACGCATTACAATTCAATTAGGTAGCTGTATGACGGCGAGTTTTCAAGTGTTTGATGAGCGCCATTAAAGCGAGGCGCAAAGCTCGTATCTTGGGGTGGTTTGAGTGTATAATACTTGAATTGCTGGTAACTGCCTCAATATTAGTTATCACTCGTCGTATGTTGCATCCTTACAACCTCAAGCTGTTGTAATCACATTTGCAGTATCGCATTTATTTTTTAATTTGGATTTGTCGTGGCGCAAGTAAGAGCAAGAGTCCAGCTGAATGTTGGCAAAAACAGTGATATCCCTGCAGAAATCGTATCTTTCAGTGGCTTAAATGATGGCCAAGAACATGTTGCTTTAGTGTTTAATCAAGCAGACACAGAGCAAGATGTTCCTTTAATTCGAATGCATTCAGAGTGTTTAACGGGCGATGTATTTCACTCTTCACGTTGTGATTGTGGTGAGCAATTAAATGAGTGTATCGAGATGATGCACCAGCAGGGTGGTATTTTACTGTATTTACGCCAAGAAGGCCGTGGTATTGGCTTATACAATAAGATTGATGCTTACGTATTACAGTCGCAAGGTATGAATACGTACGAAGCAAATAACCATTTGGGTTTTGCTGATGATTTACGTGATTTTTCAGACGCGGTATTAATGCTCGAAGCACTCAATCAAAAGCATGTTAAGTTAATGACTAACAACCCAAATAAGCTCAAAGCACTGCGTGATGCGGGTATTGAAGTTGATTCAGTGGTTGGCACTCATGCGCACATTAAAGCGGGTGTGGTAGGTAACCGAGCTTACCTTGAAACGAAAATCAAACATGGCTCGCACATGCTTGATATTAAAAAAATTAAAAAGCCTGAGTAAATTTCACAACAGGTGACTATAAACAAGCGGCGCACCCAGTTATACTCGGTGCGTTTTGTCGTTATTGAATGAGAAACTATGTCGATCGAAGTACGTATTTTTAAAGCTGATGCGGGCGTTAAATGGTTTAAAGCTGGGTGGGAAATCTTTAAGCTGCAACCTTTGACTTTTATTTTAATGCATCTGCTAATCGTGATAATTAGCTTTTTGGCATTGCTGCTACCTTTACTGCAAGTTGTTGGTGCGTTTGTGACGCCATTTTTGATGGCAGGTTTTTATCAAGCTGTGTTAACTAAGCAGCAAGGCGGGACTATCAGCCAAGCTGATATTTTTAAGCCATTTAGTAATAAAGGAAACCGTATAGGTTTAGTGCGTGTGGCTGTGTATCAGATGGCGGCAGGTATTTTATTAGCCTTACTGTCTAATTTCATTTTTGCAGATGCCTACGCAGTTATTTCGAGTCAAACTTTCGACCCACAAAACCAAACACATATTGCCGATTTATTAGCAACCATTTCAATGGGGCAAGTTGCGGTATTTCTATTGGCGATCTGTGTGTATTTAACTGCTTTTGCCTATGCAGTGCCTTTGGTTTATTTTCAAAAGCAAAGCAATATGTTTCAGGTTTTAAAAACCTCATTCATGGTGTTTTACCATAATATGGCGCCACTTGGTGTTTATGGCCTAATTTGCGCTGTTTTAATGGTGATCTGTATTCCTTTATCGTTTATTCCACTATTGGTTTTAATGCCAATTTGTTACATTAGCTTCTTCGTGTCTTTTCAGGCCATTTTTATGCCAGTTGTGCCAAAAGGTGATGACCAAACAAAAGCACCTGAAGCACAGTCACAATCAGGACGCTTTGACGCGTAATGGATGATAAAGAACAAAAGTTAAAGAATTACGTACTTTGGTTATTGTCCCGACAAGATTATTCGCGTCGGGATTTAACGCGAAAGTTACAGCAAAAAGAGGCGACACCTGAGTTTACAGAGCGCTTGTTAGATTGGTGTGAATCACACAACTTTATTAACGAACAGCGCTATTGCGAAGGGTTTGTACGCCGCCATTTAGCTAAGTATCATGGTGTAAAACGCATTCAGAGCGAAGCAATGGCAAAAGGGATAGATCGAGCACTACTAGACAAGACGCTCGAGGAGTTCGAAATCGATTGGTTTGAACTCGCAAAGGACGCATATTTAAAGAAGTTTTCAAATTCAGGTAAAGAACTCGACCAGAAAGAAAGAGCGAAACGTGTACGCTACTTGATGTATCGAGGCTTTAATTACGAACAAATTGATTTTGCAATGCAAGCACAGCAATAAACGGGTGAGATTTTCACATGCAGCATATGACTACCGCACAGATCAGGCAACAGTTCTTAGACTTTTTTGCCTCTAAACAACACCAAATTGTTCCTTCAAGCTCGCTGATCCCGGGTAACGATGCCACGTTATTATTCAATAACGCCGGTATGGTGCAATTTAAAGATGTATTTTTAGGTGCGGAAAGCCGCCCTTATTCACGTGCAACCAGCTCACAACGTTGTGTACGCGCAGGTGGTAAACATAACGACCTTGAAAACGTAGGCTACACTGCACGCCACCATACATTCTTTGAAATGCTAGGTAACTTCAGCTTTGGCGATTACTTCAAGCAAGACGCAATCAAATTTGCTTGGGAGTTTTTAACTGACGTTGTAAAACTACCGCAAGAAAAGCTCCTTGTTACTATTTATCACGATGATGAAGAAGCCTTCAACATTTGGCATAAAGAAGTGGGTCTAAGTGAAGACCGTATTATTCGCATTGCAACTAGCGATAACTTCTGGTCAATGGGTGATACAGGTCCTTGTGGTCCATGTTCTGAAATCTTTTACGATCACGGTGAAGAAATTTGGGGTGGTCCTCCAGGTTCACCTGAAGAAGACGGTGACCGTTTCATCGAGATCTGGAACCTAGTATTTATGCAGTATAACCGCCATGCCGACGGTACAATGGAGCCGCTTCCTAAGCAGTCTGTTGATACAGGTATGGGTCTTGAGCGTATCTCTGCAATTTTACAAGGCGTGCACTCAAACTACGAAATCGATTTATTCCAAGCGCTTATTGCAGCAGCGGCTAAAGTAACAAACGCACAAGATTTAGATGATAAATCGTTACGCGTTGTGGCTGACCACATTCGTTCGTGTGCGTTCTTAGTATCTGACGGCGTTATGCCGTCAAACGAAGGCCGTGGTTATGTATTACGTCGTATCATTCGTCGTGCTGTTCGTCACGGTAACAAGCTAGGTGCGAAAGGTGCATTCTTCTACAAGCTAGTTGCTGCGCTAATTGAGCAAATGGGTCAAGCGTACCCAGAGCTTGCTAAGCAACAAGAAATTATTGAAAAAGTACTGCGTATTGAAGAAGAGCAGTTTGGTAAAACACTTGAGCGTGGTCTGGCTATTTTAGAAGAAAGCCTAACTGACATCGAAGGTGATGTGATCCCAGGTGACTTGGTATTCAAACTGTACGACACTTACGGTTTCCCAGCAGACTTAACGGCAGACGTGGCGCGTGAGCGTTTTATGACGATTGATGAGCACGGCTTCCAAGAGTGTATGGCTGTTCAGCGTAAGCAAGCACAGCAAGCGGGTAAGTTTGGTGCAGATTACAACCAACAACTTAAGTCTGAAAAACATACTGACTTTAAAGGTTACGATGCAGAACATTACACAGGTACTGTGGTTGAGCTTTTCTCTGAAGGTCAATCGGTTTCGGTACTTGAAGATGGTCAAGAAGGTATCGCAATCTTAGACCGCACACCGTTCTACGCTGAATCAGGTGGTCAGGTTGGTGACACGGGTGTGTTAAAAGTTGCTGGCGGTGAGTTTGTAGTGACTAACACCACGAAACTTGGTAATGCATTTGCACACCATGGTCGTGTACAAGGTCGTATTGGTACAAACGATAAAGCAGAGGCAACCATTGATGCAGCACGTCGCGATAGCATCAAGAAAAACCACACTGCAACGCATATCTTGCATGAAACATTACGCCAAATTTTAGGTGAGCACGTAAGTCAAAAAGGTTCACTAGTTGACCCTGAACGTTTACGTTTTGACTTCTCACACTTTGAAGCGGTAACAAAAGACGAATTACGTCAAATCGAGCGCGCGGTAAACGATGAAATCCGTCGTAACTTTGCGCTTGAAACTGAGCTAATGGCTATCGAAGATGCAAAAGCAAAAGGTGCGATGGCATTATTCGGTGAAAAATACGATGACGAAGTGCGCGTAGTAACCATTGGTGATTACTCAATCGAGCTATGTGGTGGTACTCACGTTAAGCGTGCTGGTGATATCGGTTTATTTAAAATCGTATCAGAAAGCGGTATCGCAGCCGGTATCCGCCGTATTGAAGCGGTAACAGGTGCTGAAGCGGTTGCTTATGTAAGTGAGCAAGAGCAACAACTAAACGATGTTGCAGCACTAGTAAAAGGTGATAGCAGCACAGTACTTGAAAAAGTAACTGCATTACTTGAGAAATCAAAAGGCCTTGAGAAGCAAATTGCACAGCTTAACGACAAGCTAGCAAGTGCGGCAGGTGCATCGTTACTTGACTCTGTTGTTGAAGTGAACGGTATTAAACTACTGGTTGCTGATGTTGCAGGTACTGAGTCTAAAGCACTACGCGGCATGGTTGATGACCTGAAAACGAAGATTGGTTCAGGTGTTATTGCCCTTGGCGTAGCTAATGGCGATAAAGTAAGCCTAATTGCCGGTGTAACTAAAGACCTAACTGGTAAAGTGAAAGCCGGTGAACTTGTAAATCACATGGCTGCACAAGTAGGCGGTAAGGGCGGTGGTCGTCCTGATATGGCGCAAGCAGGTGGTACTCAGCCAGAGAACCTAGCTGCAGCCTTAGAAAGTGTAACGGCTTGGTTAACTGAGCGTTCTTAATCACTAGTGGCACTTATCGTCCAAAAATTCGGTGGTACCTCAGTTGGCTCAATAGAGCGAATTGAGGCCGTCGCCGACCTTGTTGTAAAAACCAAACAACAAGGCCATCAAGTTGTGGTGGTGCTCTCGGCGATGTCGGGAGAAACTAACCGTCTAATTGAACTCGCTAAACAAATCGATTCTCGACCCAGTGCTCGTGAGCTTGATGTATTGCTAACCACCGGTGAGCAAGTGTCGGTCTCTTTACTCGCTATGGCTATTATTAAACGTGGTCACTCAGCGGTAAGCTTACTTGCTGATCAGGTCAACATTCGCACCGATAACATGTTTGGTAAAGCGCGGATTGAAGAGATTGCGGCGACTCGTCTAAAGCATGAACTTGAACATAACCGGATTGCTATAATAGCGGGCTTTCAGGGCCGCGATATTGAAGGCAATATCACCACGCTTGGTCGCGGTGGTACTGATACCTCTGCGGTTGAGATTGCAGGCGCTATCAATGCCGATGAATGTCAAATTTACACCGATGTTGATGGGGTATACACCACCGACCCACGTATTGAGCCTAATGCGCGACGTATGAGCCATGTCACCTTCGAAGAAATGCTCGAAATGGCTAGTCTTGGGGCTAAGGTACTGCATATTCGTAGTGTCGAAGCGGCAGGAAAATATAATATACCGCTCAGAGTGTTATCGAGTTTTAACCCGGATCAAGGGACCTTGATCAGTTTTGAGGAGCCGGATGTGCAAGCAAACATTGTGTCGGGTATCGCCTTTAATCGTGACGAAAGCTTGATTTACGTCAATGGCGTACACCAAGGAACGGAAAACCTTGCAAAAATTTTGAAACTTTTTGCAGAATTTGGCATCGAAATAGATATGATTAATCAAGTTAATCATAACTTTGAAAAAATAGACTATGCTTTTACTGTGCACACGAATGATTTTGAGCAAGCCCTTGAAATTTTGACCAGTAACCAAGATGGTATCAGCGCAGAGTCTATTAAAGGGATCAGCAATGTTGCCAAGGTGTCTGCAGTAGGTGTAGGGATGAAATCTCACTCTGGTGTGGCAAGTTTATTTTTTAATGCCCTTGCCGATGAAAACATCAAAGTGATGCTTGTATCGACATCAGAAATAAAGATATCAGTTTTAATTGACGAAAAGTATTTAGAACTGGCTGTACGTGCGCTACACAAAGTTTTTTTAACCGAAAATGAATAAGATCTAGAGTTTTTACTTACTTTTAAGTCTAGATTTCATTAGAATGTTTTTGACGCGGAATCTTTTAATTTTTTGGAACATGGGAGCAAGAGAATGCTAATACTAACTCGTAGAGTAGGTGAAACCCTAATGATCGGTGACGAAGTAACAGTTACTGTTCTTGGTGTTAAAGGAAATCAAGTTCGCATTGGTGTAAATGCACCGAAAGATGTATCAGTACATCGTGAAGAAATCTACATGCGAATTCAAGCAGAGAAATCTAACCCAAATCCGGGCAACGTTTAATCAGCGACAGATATTTTAAGAGCCACTCACTGAGTGGCTCTTTTATTTAGTTCGGCTGTCATTTCATCATTTAGCGCTTGTTTAGAAATATATTGCATACCGCGCTGTGCCTTTAAAATATAACCTCGCTCAGTTTCAATAATCTCACTAATCTGTTGCCAGCTTAATTGGTAGCTTTTATGCGGGTTTTCGGCTTTCACCCCATCATCATCAAATACGATAGTCACTTCGCTGCCTGATGCACGGCTCATCATTTGTCTTGCGACCCACCATGGGCGCTTGTAATAAAACGATAAGCACTCAACGACGGCAAGCATAATCATAAAGCTACCAAGGTAATGATTCTCTAATTGATAAAACGCCAATAAGCCTAAGGTTATTAACAATATCAACAGCGGGTATTTAGGCTTGGCTTGAGATGAATAAGGCAAAGACTCATCAAAGCATTCGTAATAATACGGTTTATCTAATGTGTAAGTTGTACTTAGTGTCATTCGTGGGCTCACTTAATTTGCTGACAGCAGTTTAACATTGATAGAAAAAATCTGCCGTAGTTGGTTTTCATTTAGTTGTCATTGTGAGAGCTTAAGGTATGTGTATTTTAAAGGCGTAAGTTGTATGTTTGTTAGTTCAATGTCATTAGCACTTGCAATGACCACAAATACTTTTTTAGTTATGGGCGATATGCCATACACCCCGATTGATGAAATTAATCTCGCCAAAGGCGGAAAAATTACCAAGGCAATCGAAGCAACACCTCATGGCTTTTTAATACATCTTGGTGATATGAAATCCGGGGCGCTTGCTTGCACGAACAAGCTTTTGCAAACAAATAAAGCGTTATTGACGTCGTTGACCAAACAGCCTTTTATTTACACCCCAGGTGATAATGAATGGACCGATTGCGACCGAGAAAAGCTATCGGTGCGTTTTGATGAACTTGAACGGCTAAGCTTTGTTAAAAGCTTGATGTTCGACGATGCTTATACAAAAAAAGCACAGCAACTAAAAGGTTATGCAATCCAAGCTGAAATGCTAGAAAATGCCCGCTGGCAGTATGATGACATTGAATTTCGTACTTTGCATATACCGGGTACTTTTAACGGCCGCTCACAAATTTTAAAAAGTGACAAAAACGCGGCACTAGATGCCGCCGACAAGCGTGATAAGTACAACTTAATTTGGCTAAAACAAGCGCTTGTTCAGCAAGATGCTAAGGCCTATGTGTTTGGCTTTCAGGCTGATATTTACCACCCGACCAGTAAACCCACTTGCAGTGAATCACAGCGCTCTAATTGTGATGCATTTAAAATATACCGAGATGCCATCAGCGACTTCGCAAAGCACACAAAGAAGCCTGTGCTTGTAATGCATGGTGATACCGGCCCATATTGCCAGCAGCAGTTAGCGAGCAACTTAACGCGTTTAAATGTCCCCGGAGATTTTGCTGTAAGCGATGTCGCAAAAGTAAGTTTTATCGACGGCCAATGGCATATAGCAAGTATAACGACAAATGTGCCCCTCACTAAGGTATGTGAGTGATAACGTTGGGTAGAACGGAGACGCACTCAGAGCCGTCAGCTATCAGATTAAAACCCAACAAGTTAGCGAATTTCTAGAGGAAAGAGTAAAGTTATCGAGTTTGAGGCTCACGTAGGCGTGAAATTTATTTCGCGCGATGTTTCTTAAATCTACGTGTAAGTCGTAGGTCGGGCTTTAGCCCGTCAGGTATGAGTAATAAAACATGTGTCGCCATAAATGACGACCTACATGATGTAGGATAGAACGGAGTGAAACCCAACAAGTTAGCGAATTTCTAGAGGAAAGAGTAAAGTTATCGAGTTTGAGGCTCACGTAGGCGTGAAATTTATTTCGCGCGATGTTTCTTAAATCTACGTGTAAGTCGTAGGTCGGGCTTTAGCCCGTCAGGTATGAGTGATAAAACATGTGTCGCCATAAATGACGACCTACGTGACGTAGGTTAGAGCGGAGCGAAACCCAACAAATTAATGAGTTTCTAGGGGAAAGAGTAAAGTTAGCAAGCTTCTTGACACAAGCAGCTTGCAGCCTAAAGTCGCTAACTCGCTAACTCGCTAACTCGCTAACTCGCTAACTCGCTAACTCGCTAACTCGCTAACTCGCTAACTCGCTAACTCGCTAACTCGCTAACTCGCATACAAAACAAAAAAAGCGGCACTTGGCCGCTTTTCTTAAGTAAGGTGACTGATTAGCAGTTAGTTTCTTCTGCGTTAACACCTTCTTTTACTTCTTCACATGCATCTTCAACTGCATTTTGTGTATCAGTAATTGCTTCGTCAATACGCTCACCTGCGTCTTCAGCAGAGTTGTCTTCACAACCCATGATGAAAAGACCTGAAAATAGGGCGATAGTTGCGGCTTTTAAAGTTGAATTTTTCATAATGAAATTCCTTGTAAATTTAAAAATAAAGTAAGTGGTTATCTGCTTTTAACTACTTAGGGACGTTGCCTCTAAGTGCTCCTGATACCAGCGAAATAACAAGTAATACTAAAAATATAAAAAAGATAATCTTAGCGATGCCTGCAGCGGCTCCTGCGATACCGCCAAAACCTAACACTGCTGCGATTAACGCGATAACTAGAAAAGTAATTGTCCAGCGTAACATAGTGGTCTCCTTGGCTATTTAAATTTTCTTAAGTTCGATGTAACTGAAGCGAGTTCTGTGCCAGAACTTTTATTTTATATATTTCAATGGGTTGTGTGTTTTTATTGTTCTTTAGAGGGTTCATCATTTGGTAACTTTTACGAGTAAGCATGTAACTTATTCATAGTGATATTTTTTCATATTGAGATGCATGAGAAAAAGAGATAATGCACCAATAAATGGTAAGACCAATTTAACTTTATTTGGGTTGGCTACCTATAACACCTTGTTGTGTGTGGTTTTTAGCCATTTTGTTGCTATTAATTAATAGTTCAGCATATAACGACTGGCTATATTGATTATTTATATCATCTATAGCGGGGCTTTAAATGCGCTAATAGTAGGGTGTTAATTATATGTACGTCATGTTATTTTAAATTTAATTGGTTTTACCAATTTACAATGGTGCTATACAAATGAATTTTGTTTGTTATTATTGGTGCATAATTATTTAACAAAAATAACTTTTTATTTTAAGTAAGCGAGGGGAGTCGTATGGATATAGGTGGATTACTCACCACTGCGGCCAGTTTGATGGTGACAGGCATGGTAGGCGTGTTTGTTTTTCTGACTATTTTGATTTCAGCAGTCACTTTAATGTCAAAGCTGGTGGGTCGATTTGATGATCCTGCAACTGCAGAACCTACGCGTACAGCAAAAGTTCAACCTCAACAGGGTGTGCCACAGGCACATATTGCAGCAATCAGCGCTGCAATTGCTCAATTTCGAAATAAACAAAAATAACGGGGCAGCTTAAACATGGCTAAATTAAAACTAACCGAACTAGTATTGCGCGACGCACACCAGTCTCTTTTGGCAACGCGTATGCGCTTAGACGACATGCTACCCATGGCAGAAAAACTCGATAATGCGGGTTATTGGTCAATTGAATCATGGGGTGGTGCGACGTTTGACTCGTGTATCCGTTATTTAGGTGAAGATCCTTGGCAACGTATTCGCGAGCTAAAAGCGGCAATGCCAAACACTAAGCAGCAAATGCTACTGCGTGGGCAAAACCTTTTAGGTTACCGTCATTATGCTGATGATGTAGTCGAAAAGTTTGTTGAGCGTGCCCACAAAAACGGTGTTGATGTTTTCCGTATTTTCGATGCGATGAACGATGTGCGTAACCTTGAAACTGCCATTAAAGCTGCTGTTAAAGTAGGTGCTCATGCCCAAGGTACTATTTCGTACACAGTAAGCCCAGTCCATACGCTTGATATGTGGCTTGAGCTTGCAAAACAACTAGAAGATCTTGGTTGTCATTCAATTTGTATCAAAGATATGGCAGGTTTATTAAAGCCTTATGATTGTGAACAGTTGATCAAAGGTTTAAAAGAAACTGTGTCTATTCCTATTGCGATGCAATGCCACGCAACCACAGGTTTAAGCACTGCAACTTACCAAAAAGCGATCGATGCAGGTATCGATATGCTTGATACGGCTATTTCGTCAATGAGTATGACCTATGGTCATAGCGCCACAGAAACCATCGTTTCAATTGTAGAAGGCACTGAGCGAGACACAGGCCTTGATTTAAACCAATTAGAAGAAATTGCTGCTTACTTCCGTGACGTACGCAAGAAATATGCTGCATTTGAAGGCAGCCTTAAAGGCGTTGATGGACGTATCTTATTAGCGCAAGTGCCGGGCGGCATGTTAACTAATATGGAAAATCAGCTTAAAGAGCAAGGTGCTGCTGATAAACTTGATCAAGTATTACTTGAGATCCCGCGTGTTCGCGAAGACTTAGGTTACATTCCACTCGTTACACCAACCTCGCAAATTGTTGGTACTCAAGCGGTACTTAATGTGTTGACTGGCGAGCGATATAAAACCATCACGAAAGAAACTGCGGGTGTGCTTAAAGGCGAGTATGGTGCAACACCAGCGCCAATGAATAAAGAGCTGCAAGAACGTGTACTAGATGGCGCTGAAGCAATCACTTGCCGTCCTGCTGATAAGCTTGAGCCTGAACTTGAGAAGCTTGAAGCAGAGTTATTAAGTGAAGCTAAAGAGCAAGGTTTAGAGCTTGCTGATGACGTGATTGATGATGTGCTTACTTACGCATTATTCCCTCAAATTGGCCTTAAGTTTATTAAAAACCGTAACAACCCTGATGCGTTTGAAGCAATTCCAACGGGTGAAGTTGCTAAGTCAGAAAGTAAACCAGCCGCTTCAAGTCCTGCAAAAGCAGAGCAATACAGCGTTAAAGTTGACGGTAAAGTTTACGATGTCGTTGTAGCGCAAGGTGGTGAACTAAAAGAAGTAACTCTAAAAGACAGTGAGTTAATTCCTCAATCTGCCTCAGCGTCTGTTAGCGAAACCTTAAACGCGCCGTTAGCAGGCAATATTTTCAAAGTGAAAGTAAAAGCTGGCCAAACAGTAAATGAAGGTGATGTGGTTATCATAATGGAAGCAATGAAAATGGAAACAGAAGTTCGCGCCGCACACTCAGGTACAATAGCTGAAGTATTAGTAGCAGAGGGCGACTCTGTTGCCACTGGCGATGCGCTAATCGCGCTAGCATAGGAGACAGAGGATGAATGGTGTTTTAAACCTCTGGCATGCGACAGGTATTGCTAACTTTACCTTTCCTGCATTAATAATGATTGCGGTAGGTTGCGGGTTATTATATCTCGCAATCGCCCGTAAATTTGAGCCATTATTGTTATTACCTATCGGCTTTGGGGCTATTTTAACTAATATTCCTGTAGCCGGGTTATCTGAACCGGGTGGTTTGCTTTATTACGTGTACGATATCGGGATTGATTCTGGGGTGTTCCCACTTTTGATCTTTATGGGCGTGGGGGCGCTTACAGACTTTAGTGCCTTGATAGCAAATCCGCGTATGTTGCTGTTAGGCGCGGCTGCGCAGTTTGGTATTTTTGCTACTTTATTTGGTGCAATTCTACTTAACTTTATTCCTGGTTTTGAGTTTACACTTCAAGATGCATCGGCCATTGCCATTATTGGTGGAGCAGATGGTCCAACAGCTATTTTCTTAGCATCTAAGCTGGCACCTGATTTACTTGGTGCAATAGCAGTAGCGGCTTATTCATATATGGCACTTGTGCCAATTATTCAGCCGCCAATTATGCGTGCATTAACAACGCAAGAAGAACGTGAAATTCAAATGCCGCAACTTCGTACAGTATCGAAAAAAGAGAAAATTGTTTTTCCGTTAATGGTGCTTAGTTTAACTATCTTGTTTTTACCTGCGGCAACACCGCTGGTAGGTATGTTCTGCCTAGGTAACTTGATGCGTGAATCGGGCGTGGTTGATCGTTTAAGCAATAGTGCACAAAACGAAATCATCAACATTACCACCATTTTCTTAGGCTTAGCGGTAGGCTCAAAGCTTGCTGCAGATAAGTTCTTAACCGTAGAAACAATCGGTATTTTGGTGTTAGGTGCATTGGCCTTTGCAATTGGTACAGCGTCAGGCGTGTTTATGGCAAAAGGTCTGAATAAGATCTCTAAATCGCCAATCAACCCATTAGTAGGCGCAGCAGGTGTGTCAGCGGTACCAATGGCAGCACGGGTGGTTAATAAGGTAGGCCTTGAGAGCAACCCGCATAACTTCTTGTTAATGCATGCCATGGGACCAAACGTAGCAGGGGTATTAGGAAGTGCCGTTGCAGCAGGTATTCTGTTAGCGATTGTTGGCTAAGTCGATTTACTTCCAACCGACTGGCGCAGTAATTTTACTGCGCTTTTTTTTGCCTATAGACTAGGGTCACCCTAAAGAAATTGTAGTTAAATGATAGTTGTGTAAGGAAGCCGCCATGAATGTTTTTATTATCTTATTATGCCTTTTTGTTGCCTTGGTTATTCTAATACCGCTACTTGAAAAGTATCAGTCTAGAATGGGGCTTGATGGCGCGACAAAGTATGCAAAGTACATTTGGCCACTGGTGATGATTTCGCTGATTATTCAACTTATCTATGTTCTTTTAAGGTAATAGTTGTATTAAACCGCAGTGCTATCAGTACTCATTTTAGTAAAGTCTATAATAGTTTTAGCCGGGTTTATTTGGCACAAAAAAGCCGCTTCAATTGAAGCGGCTTTTTTATGTTTACTTAACTACTTATTTAACGCCAATTGTAACTCACGGTTACGTTGTAATTGCGCTAAGAAGTTATCAGCAATCGGTTTAAACTTAGCTAACTCATCGCGCGGTAAAGGCTCTGATTTAGGTAGTTTGACCGTTTTCGGATTACGGTGTACACCGTTTACTAAGAATTCATAGTGTAAGTGTGGGCCCGTTACACGACCTGTCGCACCAACCGTACCAATCTTTTGGCCTTGCTTCACTTTCTGACCAGTTCTAACCATCTTTTTGTCTAAGTGTAAGTACTTAGTTACATACTGTGTGCCATGGCTAATAAATACATAGTTACCATTGTATTTACTGTAGCCTGCTCTAATCACTTTACCATTACCCGATGATACAACTGGCGTACCGGTACGCGCTGCGTAATCGATACCGTTATGTGGTTTTACCGTTTTGGTCACTGGGTGTAAGCGACGCGGGTTAAAGCTCGAACTAATATACTTAAAGTTAACTGGCGCACGTAAGAAAGCCTTTTTCATGCTGCGGCCTTCAGGCGTATAGAAGTTACCATCGGTATGGCGAATAGCAGTGTAACGCTCGCCTTGGTTAATAAACTCTGCGGCAATAATTTTACCGTCGCCAATGTATTCACCATCAACATAGTGAGCTTCGTAAATAAGACCAAATTGGTCACCTTTACGAATGTCATTAGCAAAGTCGACATCCCAACCAAAGATGTCAGCAAAATTCATAATTTGACGCTCGCTTAAGCCAGCGGCAATGCCTGATGTCCAAAAGCTATTAGAGATCTCGCCGCCAGCAGATTTACTTAGCGTTTCGATTTCTTTGCTATCGATAGAAGTGTCGTAGTTACCTTCGTCATTTAATGTAACGTATAAGGTATCTGTTTTTGAGATCACATAACGAAGCTGCGCTAAAGAGCCATCTTCAGCGGTTGCAAAGCTTAAGATTTCGCCTGGGTGAATTTTTGTTAACTTACGAGTTTCAGCGTTGGTATTAACTAGTTTGTGTAATGTTTGCGCTGAGAAACCCGCACGTTTAAAGATAAGTGCTAAATTATCGCCATTACGTACTTCATGGTCGATAAGCTCGTATTCTGGAAGTTTTGCTGCTGCTTGCTCCGAATTAAGCTCAGTTAGTTTTTCGTTATCATCAACTTTAACTTGTAATTCGTAGCGTTTGCCAATTTCAAGTGCGTTTGCACTGTTGTCCTTTGATGCGGTGGCTTTTTCAGAAGGCAATAACGCCAAGCCGACAATAGCAGAAACCAAACCGAGAATAAGCAGTTTGTGTTTTTTGGGAAGTTTGTGCACTACGTGAACCATATCGTGCCTTTTCTGCTGTCAAGAAATTTAAATACTAATATCGCAGGATATACCTAAAATAGAGCAAATACCAGTGTTTTGTAGATTTAAACTGGCGCTATTTTACGCTAGAATTGGCCTGCGCGTTAAACTTTTTTGTTTAAAATTGCAGCAGATGTCTATGGTTAAACTAAATCTACATTAGTTAACTATAGTCCCTTCATTAAATTGCAATAACGCGGTATAAAGAACAATCATGCGCGCTGCCTTCAGGGCTGTTTCTTAAACTATTTAAGTTAGGCTTTTTTCTAGTGTCGCTTTTTGGTGCTAACTAGCTAAATTTTAAAGTTTTTAGCTCTATATTTATAACCCTGACAGGCCACCACGCCCCGGTAGCTGAATTTTTGGAGTAATACACAGTGGATTTACAAACCGCTCTAGCTGAGATAAAACGCGGTGCAGAAGAGATATTAATTGAAGACGAATTAGTCGAAAAGCTAAAGTCTGGTAAGAAACTTAAGATCAAAGCGGGTTTCGATCCAACTGCGCCTGATCTGCATTTAGGTCACACAGTTCTTATCAACAAAATGAAAACCTTCCAAGACCTAGGTCATGAAGTGATTTTCTTGATCGGTGACTTCACCGGTATGATTGGTGATCCGACGGGTAAAAACGTAACGCGTAAACCGTTAACCCGTGAAGATGTATTAGCTAATGCTGAAACCTATAAAGAGCAAGTATTTAAGATTCTTGATCCTGCTAAAACTACAGTTGCATTCAACTCTACTTGGATGGAGAACTTAGGTGCAGCAGGTATGATTAAACTGGCTGCGCGTCAAACAGTAGCACGTATGCTAGAACGTGATGACTTTAAAAAGCGTTATGCCAGCGGTCAATCAATTGCTATCCACGAATTTTTATATCCACTGGTACAAGGTTGGGACTCAGTTGCATTAGAAGCTGATGTTGAACTTGGCGGTACAGACCAACGTTTTAACCTATTAATGGGTCGTGAATTACAAAAAGACGAAGGTCAAAAACCACAAACAGTATTGATGATGCCACTGCTTGAAGGTACTGACGGCGTTCAAAAAATGTCTAAGTCATTAGGTAATTACATTGGTATTACTGATGAGCCTAACGACATGTTTGGTAAAGTGATGTCTATTAGTGATGAGCTAATGTGGCGTTACTATGACTTATTAAGTGCATTATCTATCGAAGAGATTGCAGCGCTTAAACAATGTGTTGCAGATGGTGCAAACCCGCGCGACATTAAGATTGAGCTTGCCAAAGAAATGATTGCACGTTTCCACAGCGAAGAAGCAGCCGAAGGTGCTCATCAAGATTTCATCAAGCGTTTCCAAAAGAATGCGTTACCAGATGAGATCCCTGAAGTAACAGTAACAATTGCTGAAGACACTGTGTTTATCACTAATCTATTAAAAGAAGCGAACCTTGTTGCAAGTACGTCAGAAGCAATGCGTATGATTAAACAAGGCGCTGTAAAGATTAATGGTGAAGAAAAAGTAACGGATACTAAGCTTGAAGTTGCTAAAGGCACTACACAGATTTACCAAGTAGGTAAACGTAAGTTTGCTAAAATCACCTTAGCTTAAATAAATAAGCTAACAGAATAAAAACCAGCTGCGGCTGGTTTTTTTGTGCCTTTTTTTAGTTAATAAACAGCGTAGCCACTTCAATGGCGATGATAAGTAGTAACCAAAATGCTTTCGCTTGATTTAAGCGATTCACTAAAGCGGGAATATCATCGGCATCTGGTAGGCGATCGGTACCAACACGCATTTTATTAAAGCGCTCACCTTGGTAAAGGGCAGGGCCACCTAATTGCACTTGTAGAGCAGCCGATGTAACACTTAACAGCCAACCCGTATTGGTTTGATAAAAGTGTCTGCCATAGTGCTTAATGTAATGAATGCTCTGTCTACTGGCATTGGTTGCTGCAATGGTTAATGCGACTAATCGAGTGGGTAACCACTCCAATACAAATAGTAACTTAGCAATGGGAGCCAAAAACGGGTTGTTGGGTTTTTGGTTTTTTCGCCATGCTTGATGAATTAATGTCAGTAAGCGATAAACTAAAGCAAGGATAGCGCCGCCAAGTAGATAAAAGAAGATAACGGCAAAATAATGCCGCGCACTTTGTAACACCAGTGACTCCATGGTTGCTTTACAAATTCCAGAAGCCGATAAACGTGATACATCACGGGCAACAAAGCTCGAGAGTAGCTCTCTAGCAGTCGCTTTTTGGTTGAGCTTGAGTAATCTGGCAATACGTAATGATTTCTTCTCTTGCGCGCGGCTACTGAGTAACAAATATAAAATTAAGCCGCTTAATAACTCAGGATAAAAAGCAAACTCTAAAAACAGCACAACTAATGTCACTATCACTAAAATAGTGAGTGTAAAAGCCAAAGTTGAGGCTAAATATTGATAGCTTTTAGGATTCGTTGGGTTGTATAAACGATCGTTGAGGGCAGAGAAAATAACGCTTAAAAAGGTATTAGGATGATACCAACTAACCAAAGGAAAGAAGCGCTCAGCTAAGAGCGCTACAAAAAATACAATAATGTCCAAATGGTTTTGAACAATATTTGCAATCACCTTATAAACTCACCGATGTTAGCTTCTCTAAAAGAGCAACAACCATTTTAGATGAGTTGATAGATGCAGTTTCGATATACTCTTCAAATGATTGCGGCGATTCTTTGCCAGCAATGTCAGACATTGAACGAATAACAACAAATGGTGTTTCTAGCACGTGACAAGCTTGTGCAATTGCTGCACCTTCCATTTCTACTGCAAGCATAGTTGGAAATTCTGCGCGTGTTTTTTCAATTCTTACCGGGTCACACATGAATGAATCACCAGTACAAATTAGGCCAATCATGGTTTTAACATCGCTGATTTGGCTTACGCTTTGCTCTGCCGCGTCAATCAATTTAGGGTGCGCAGCAAAGCCCGCTGGCATTTGTGGTACTTGGCCGATTTCGTAACCGAATGCAGTCACGTCTACATCGTGGTGACGAACTTCTGAAGAAATAACGACATCACCTACATTTAGCGATGGCTCAAAACCACCTGCAGAACCTGTGTTGATCACACAATCTGGGCTGAAGTTGTCGATTAGTAGTGTCGTTGCTACTGCAGAAGCTACTTTACCAATACCAGATTGAACTAAAGTAACAGTGTTACCCGCTAATTCACCGGTGTAAAAGGTAAAACCAGCTTTAGTCATGATGCTTGGGTTTACCATTGCTTCGCGTAAGATTTTTACTTCTGGCTCCATCGCGCCAATAATACCAACGTGCATAATATTTGATTCCTTAGGTTGAATAGGGTGATTATACCTAAAAATGTCTAAAACAAACAAAAAAGCAGACCTTAAAGTCTGCTTTTGCCAATATTATGACGGACTATATTTCTGCAAGCGCCGTTGAGTGTGCTTTTGCTTGTGATGGTGATAGTACTGCTGGTTTAGTTACTCGATTGCGCGCAGGTCTTGCCGGTGCTGCTGCAGGTTTACCAAGTTTAAACATGATAGCGTCACGCACTTCTCTTGGTTGATAGCCTGATTTTACTTTCATACGAATATGCGGAATGCCTGCCGCTTCTAACGCGCCACTGACAAACCAGTCACGTTGTGCTTTATGGCCGTCACGGTTGGTGTTATTTACTAAATCAACAGCGGCAACAATGCTAAGTTTGTCCTTGTCGATAAGCACGTAATCTAACTGTTTGTTTTTGGCTTTAGCCATTGCAGCACGTTTAGCTTTGACAGATAAGCCTTGCTTACAGTCGATTAAATCAATCAGTTTAACACGGCTGACGATTTTGTACTGGTCACCTACCGCACGTTCTAGCAGGTGTAAAAAAGCACTCTCAACTTGCGTAAAAACAGTTTGCTTACGAGTGAAAGGGTAAGGGTTTCCGCCTTCATCGGTAAACTTTGACGCAACAACAGAGGCTACGACGACTAATACTAAAATTGATAATAAAGCGAATTCCATACGGTAACTCCACAACAACAAATTGACACTGAAAACTAATAGCAATTAGCGTGCCTAACTGTATGGAGCTACCCGAAATTTTTAAGCCGTGTATCCGCCAGCAACCCCTTTAACTGCGATTGCTACCGCGTCATGGGCATGAAGTGATTCGTAGTGGTTTATTTGTAGCCAGTAATCTGCGTAGTTATGCTGTTCAAGTAAGCCTTTAATTTTACGTGCAGCATCTTCGCAGAACATGAGGTTTTGACCATTTAAGCGGGCAAACTCTTGCTCATCTTCACGTTTAACCGCCGCTTGTACTGGCGTTTTTAGCTCAGCTTCTAAAGCATCAATTAAGCCAACCACATCAAAGCTGTCAATTTGGCTGTCGAGTTTTACTTTCACGTTGGCGATTGAACGCTGTGAGTGTGGTGTAGCTACAATCCCGTCAGTTGTGCCTAGCCATTCTAAAACAGTTTGCTTATCAACATTTTGCTCTGCAAACTTTTCGCTAAAGGCATTTTGAATTAATTGACGAGCAAGAGCCGCTGAACATGGGCATGTTGACGAGTAAGTGACATCAACCATTAACTCAAAGCTTACAATGCCTTGGTTGATCTTAGCGATCAGATGAATCGGGTAGTTTTTCCAACCTACTTTGCCACTTAATAAAGATTTTCGGCGCAGTGGTAGCTCAAACTTAAATTCGATTTGTGCTTGGTCACTTAAATCATCATGGCTGCTAATAAAGGTATCAAGTGCTTGCTTGAGAGTTTGTGGATTAACTTGCTGCTCGGTTGATAAGGTATCAAGGGCTAAAAATAAACGCGACATATGAATGCCTTTGGCGTCTTCTTTATGCAAGTTTACAAAAGCGCGTGCCTTGGCAATTACGTTTACAGGGGCAATATTGCGAGTTTCAAAAATGAAAGGAAGTTCAATTTCGCCCATGCCAACCCAGTCTAATTTACCTGTTTGTAAGGCGGGAGCCGTATCAGCAATATCTGGCATTGTGGTTTGCATGGTAATACTCATTCTTTGCAATTATTAAAGCGCGGTATTTTACATGAAAAAATATAAAAAAGCGGCGTTGATGAAAAAATTCTATGTTTATCGCACAATATGAATATTTCTAAAGGAATAGTGATAAAATTAACTATGCTGTTTTTTTTCGATTATGTGCCTAAGCTTTAATATATGATTGATTCTTCTTTGAGTCCCTGGGCTCGCACACTCTCAAGCTTTATTTCTAAGTACGGTGAGTTTAAAACTGCCGCTGCCTGTTATGCCTTATTACTGGTCATGTCGCTGATTTTATCGTGCATGTTTTATTATGTAGCAGTCGGTACGGTAACTTTAGTTGATGTTTTAGCTGTGTTGTTTTTTACCGCAGTAGTATCGCCGATATTAATAACAGTGCTGCTCAATTCTATTCGCCAGTTAGAAGCATCTTATAGTTATCTAGATAGCGCAACCAAACAAGAAAAACTGCTCAATCAAACGCTAAAAGACAATATCAGTCGCTTAAACGAAGAGATTGATGAACGTAAAATGGCGTTTCATGCTAAGCACAGAGCAATAGAAGAACTTAGACGCGAAATTGCTGAGCGTAAGAAAACTCAACAAGAACTAGCTCAACAAGGCATGTTATTACGCTCTATTGTCGACTCATCTCCCGATTTGTTTTATTACCGCGACAACAATGGTGTGTTTGCTGGCTGTAATAAAATGTTCGAACAAGTGATTGGTAAAAGCAGCGATGAGTTAATCGGCAAGAGTGTCGAAGAAATCTATCCAAGTGATTATTTACCGGAGGTACTTCGCACTGACAAAAAAGTATCTCAAACTCACCAAGCTCTTACACTTGACGTTGAATACCCTGTTAATGGTGAAAAGCGTTGGTTTGAGATGCGTAAGTTACCCTTTATTAATGAAAAAGGTGAGTACATTGGTTTACTTGCCTTTGGCCGTGATATCACCAGTCGTAAAGAGGCGGCTCAGGCCCTTGAAGCGGCTTACAAAGATAAAGGTAAATTCATTGCGACTCTAAGTCATGAACTAAGAACACCGCTTAACGGTATAGTGGGTTTAACCCGCATGTTGCTAGATACAGAACTTGATAAACAACAACGTAGTTGGTGTAACACGGTATTCTCAAGTGCCGAAACCCTTGGCAATATATTTAACGATATTATCGACTTGGATAAAATTGATCGTGAGCAGCTTGATATTGTTGCTGACTCAGTCAATGTGGCCGACTTTATAAATGATGTGGTGAACTTTGCAGGCTTAATTGCTGAGCAAAAGGGGCTTGAGTTCAATATTAAACGCAAAGGTACGTTAGACGTTTATGCGTCACTTGATCCGACTCGTTTACGTCAAGTTGTTTGGAATCTCATCAATAATGCGGTTAAGTTCACCCAACAGGGTCATGTTGAGCTTGAATGTCGCCGTGAGAATCGCGCTGATGGGCCTTGGTTAGTGATGCGTGTAAGCGACACCGGTCAAGGCATTCCTCAAGAGCAGCTTCACCGTATTTTTGACATGTACTATAAGGCACCTGATATCAAAGGCACCAATGCAATTGGTTCAGGGATTGGTCTTGCAGTAACTAAAGCACTTGTTACTGCGATGAAAGGTGAAATCAATGTCAGCAGTACTGAAGGTGAGGGCAGTGTTTTTGTTGTCGAAATTCCCCTTAAGCTTTGTATTGCGCCAGCTGAGCAAAGTTATGCGGTACGCAGCTTAAATATTCTTTTAGTTGAAGATGTGCCGCTAAATGCTGAGATTGCTACCAACCTACTTGAGCAGCGTGGCCACGAAGTTATTTGGGCTGAAACAGGTGAAGATGCGCTGTCGTTTGTCTACACAGAAGATGACTTAGACCTCGTTTTACTTGATATGCAATTACCAGACATCAATGGTGATGAAGTTGCTCGTCAAATTCGTGATGATGAGCACTTTGATAAGCTGCCAATCGTTGCCTTGACTGCCAACGTGCGTAGTGCCGAAGAAGAACTTGCGGGTATTAATATTCAAGGTGCACTCGCTAAGCCTATCAACACCACAAAACTCGATAAAATGCTCGGCGAGCTATTTGATATCAAACAGCAACAAAATTGTCAGCCTGAGCCAATTAAAGCCGTGACGGAAAAAGACTTATCGGGTATACGTGTTGAGCTTCTCGATATAGAAACCATCGAAGACTTTGTAGGCTCAATGGGGCTGGTTATTTTTAATCGTAGCTGTGAGTTATTTAATAAGTTAAACCCTCAGTATCAAACTGAGCTAGCAGATGCGTTAGCTGAAGATGATAGAGAAGAATACAAATCGGTGGCGCATAAATTGAAAGGTGCAGCTGGCTCTGTGGGCTTAAACGATGTGCAGTTACATGCTAAGAAGATGGAACACGGCGCGCTTGAAGAAAGTAGTGAAGAGTTACAACAGTGGCTTGATGAACTTGCAGTTAAAATAAATGAAGGGCGTGACGCCCTCCAATTATTCTTACAACAGTTAGAAGATTAATTCTAATTAGCTGTCGATTTTACCAATGAAACGATAGCCTTCACCATGGATGGTGCTGATCAGCTCAGAGGTGCTGTTATCGCTTTCAAAGTGTTTTCTGATACGACGAATGGTTACGTCTACAGTGCGGTCATTTGCGCGAAGCTCACGGCCAGTCATGTGCTTAATTAATTGCTCACGGCTGAAAATACGGCCCGGTGAATCGAGCATTAAACGAAGTGCGCGGTATTCACCTTTAGGTAAACGCTTAGCGTCGCCACTTGGAGATGTTAAACAACGGCTGTTTTCATCAAGTTCCCAACCGTTAAATGTAATAACACCATTTGTTTCGATATTCGCTTCTTCGCCACCTAATGCTGTGCGCGAAATAAGGTTACGAGCACGAATAGTTAATTCGCGAGGGTTGAATGGTTTTGTGATGTAATCATCAGCACCAATTTCAAGACCTAAAATGCGATCAACGTCGTTGTCACGACCTGTTAAGAAAATTAAACCAACATTACGTTTTTGACGTAATTCACGCGCTAAAATAAGCCCGTTTTTACCTGGTAGGTTGATATCCATAACTACAAGGTTCACATCATCATTATTTGTAAGCTTGTCATGCATATCATCGCCATCAATGGCTTCAATAACTTTGTAACCTTCGGCTTCAAATAAACTAACGAGGTTTAGTCGAGTTACGTCTTCATCCTCTACGATCAGAATGACTGGCGTTTGCATTGTATATTAACCTTTTCGGAAATTTTATTTACAAAAATTCGGTATTATCAAGCAAAACCGAATACTAGAGATTATAGGATTAGATCCAATTGTTAACAAGTAAAATCAATTTGGATAAAACTTAGCCATAGCTAACAATCGAGATTGCACTTTAAAGTTATGCTGCAATACGTGCTGCTTATTGATATACAGTCGGATTTTATTTCCTTCTTGAACCAGAGAGGCTATTCCGCCTTTCTCTAAAAAGCGAATACTTTCACCTATCGTTAAAGTATTTAATGAAATTGTATCGGTCCAAAGTGGAAGTATATCATTTTCTAATGTTTCATCAATGTATGTGATATCACAAATCTGAGAAAGTTCAGAAATTTGCTGAGTTTTTTTCACTAAAATAACGTTGATAGGTTTTTTGTTAATTTGCAGTTCACTTTTGTCCTTTAGGAACGACCCAGGCCCTGTTTCTACATTATAAAAACAGAAAGAAATAGGTGGAGGATCCATGCTTTCAGTAAACTTAGTGAACTTAGCAATTTGATATAAAAACGCAGATTTTACTTGTTCTGGTGATTTTGCAAAACTCGGGGTGGCGTAAATAACAAAAGCAAAAAGGCAACATATGATTTTCATCATGCATTACCTTCAGATAAGGGGAGAGTAATAATAAAATGAGCACCCTCGGTATTTAACTCATCGTGAATTATTGTACCGCCTAAGGCTTGGGTTACCAGGTTATAAACTAAATGCATACCTAGTCCACTTCCACCTTCGCCTCGTTTGGTTGTCACAAATGGGTCGAAAATACGTTTTCGAATCGTCTTTTCAACACCAACGCCATTATCGAAATAGTGAATAATAAAGCTGCTTTCATTGCGCTCAACGTTAAAGGTGATCTCGTTATCAAGCTCGTCGCTAAAACCATGGATCACAGAGTTACTCAATAACTGCTGTAACACCTGCTGTAATGGTCCCGATTTAGTCTCAATACTAAAGTCATTATTGCAGTTAATCGTGATTTTAGGATTGCGATATTGTATTTCTGAGCGCATCGACATAATCACATCATTTAATAAATTATATAAGTTTACGTTAGTGGTTATTTCGACATCTTGATTAACTGCCACTTTCTTAAAGCTTGAGACTAGCTCTGCGGCTCGGTTTAAGTTGCGATAGATAAGATCTAGATTTTCAATGCCATCAGTTATAAAGCGTTTTAAATGTGCTGAGGTGAGTGTTTTTTGCTCAAACTGCGCGTTGATTTCTGCCAGCTTGTCACGGAGCAAAGTTGAACCCGTAATACCTAAGCCGATAGGTGTATTTACCTCATGGGCAACACCTGCAACCATTTGCCCTAAAGAGGCCATTTTTTCATTTTCTACTATTTGATTTTGGTATTGATGCATACGCTCAAGTGTATTGAGTAGTTCTTGGTTAGCCTCACGCAAGGCAATAGTACGTTGATTTACTTTCTCTTCAAGGCTTTGGTTAAGCTGTTTTATTTCTTGTTTGTCTTTTTCGTGGCGCTCGATTTGCTTTTGGGTTCGGGCAAGCATGATATTTAAGCTGCTAGAAAGCTGATTAATTTCATCGACATTAGTTTTTTGTGCGCGAGTGTCATAGTTATGGTTTTTTGACACATCTTGAAGCAAGTTACTCAGTTCATCAATTGGGTTCGCAATACGTTTTTGAATACGCAGAGCAACAAAATATACCAACACTAAAACAAATAGGGTTAGTAAAATATCAATAAAGATTTTACGGTTAATATACTGATTGAGCCTATCTAAGCCACCACGAACATAGGCATAGCCAATCACTTCTCCTTCATATTTGATTGGTTTTATTAATTCTATTACATCATCTTTAAACTTTGGCTCAGACAGCTCGCTGATACTGTTTACTTTGATAGGAACTGGCGGAGTTCTATTGGCGTTAAAGCTGCTGAAAAAAACAGGCTCATTCGATAATTCGTCAATTGCGTATATGTGAATGTTTTTAATGAGCGGCACTGTCTCGAAAGATTTTAGGCGCTCTGTTTCAGTTTCGTTATCATCAAATAACACTGTGACCTGGGCGTTATATGCAATAATTTCAGATAGAATAGTTATTTTATCGACAATTAAGGCTTTTTGTTCTTTTACATCTAGGTAGGTCGAAATAGAGATAGACAAAGACAAGCACAACGCAGTAACAAGCATAACCGCATTAGTTAATGCCTTACGAATACTCGTTTGTGCCGATAAAATTGACATGCGCTATAGAAAGCCTAAATTTTTATTTTATTAGTAAGAGTTTAGTCTAGCAAAGACATTTAAAAGTAACTAAATATTTTAAAAAATATTTTTGCTACGAATAAGCTATTTACTCAACTTTTATTTAGCTGAGTAAACTGCAAATTTTGTATTTTTGAAATCGGTACTGTATTGGCCAAATTGCGCTTCTAAAATAGGTGGGTATTTTAAGAAGCTGTTTGCAACTATGGTCAGTTTACCTTGCTTACTCAAGTGTTGCTTTGCAGAGCTAAGAAATGCCTCGGCAATGGTGTAATCAGTGGCAATACCGGTGTGGAAAGGAGGGTTACTGATGATTAAGTCGAATTTACCATTAATATCAGATAAGCCATCACTTAATACCGCTTGGCCTTTAAGGTTATTTAATGCAAGTGTTTGCTCTGTGGCGTAAGTAGCAAGAGCACTTACATCGCTACATACAAACTCAAGCTCAGGCTGCTTTTTTCCTAAATAAGTAGCAATAATGCCTGCGCCACATGCAAAGTCGAGCACTTTACCCTTGCTAATACTTGGCGCATTATTTAGAAGTACCGCGGTACCTACATCAAGCGCACCGTGGTTAAATACGCCCGGCACACTAATCGCCGTAAATTCAATATCGCCGGCTTTCACTTGAAATTGCTTATGATAACGACCGATAGCAAAGTTATCGTTTAGCGTAAGCTCAGAGAATAAATACAAAATACAGTGCTTGGCACTATCGATTTTGTTACTAAAACCACAGTGATCTTTTAGTTGTTTCTCTGCTGATTTAACACCGCTTTTATTTTCACCTACCACAAATAGTTGCGCGTCTTGATGACAAACAGCACGAATGTTATCGAGGCACATTTGTGCTTCGGGCTTAGCTTTTGGGTAATAATAGATAACTAAATCGTAGTTATTATCTGGAATAGTGTGGCTAACCACAGCATGTACACCGGCAATTTTGCTAGCATACATGGCATTTGCGTGGTTATAACTGAACGCAGTAATTTTTGCTTCAGGGTTTAGCGTTTTAAGTTCGCGTAAGAAGCCATCTTGCTCAAAGTTAACCACTAAAATCGATTGTCCAACAAGTTCGTCTTCATTTCGAAGCAATAATAAACTTGGGTTGGTTAACTTACTCATGCTGCTTTACCTTTTGTTACTTAGTACGCTCAAACATTAGATCCCATACGCCGTGACCTAAACGGTGACCGCGCTGCTCAAATTTTGTCAGTGGACGTGAATCTGGGCGAGGAACGTAATCGTTAGTTTCTGATTGGTTTTTGTAACCTTCAGCAACTTGCATTACTTCAAGCATATGCTCAGCATAATTTTCCCAGTCAGTCGCCATATGGAAAACACCGCCAATTTTTAATTTGCTACGTAACTTTTGTGCAAACTCTGGTTGTACGATACGACGCTTATGGTGACGTTTTTTATGCCATGGATCAGGGAAGAATAATTGCAGCTTAGATAAGCTTTCATCGGCAATACAATCAGCTAGAACTTCAACTGCATCGTGTTCGAATACGCGTAAGTTTGTTACACCTGCTTCGTCGGCATCCATTAAACAGGCACCTACACCTGGGCGGTGAACTTCAATACCGATGAAGTTAAGCTCTGGTGCGTTTTTAGCCATTTCGACTAGCGATTTACCCATACCAAAACCGATTTCTAGTACCACATCGTTATCGTTACCAAACACTTCTTTTAGGTTTAGCATGCCATTTTTATGCTCAAGGCCCATCGTTGGCCAACACTTCTCGATGGCTGCCGCTTGGCCTTTTGTGAGGCGACCTTCGCGCTTTACGAAACTACGAATCGTGCGGATGTATTTACCCTCTTGCTTTGCTTGCTCGAGGTTTGGGTTACTTGAGTCACTCATATATTTTGGCCTGATAAAAATACTGACGATAGAAAAAGGGTGCGTATTATCCCTGACCTGCGCCTTGAGTACAATAGTCTGGGCTTGTTTATCTTATGAGATTAATATTGCAGCCATATGCTAGCTATTTAGGTAAAGTAGGGGCAGTTCGACTTGCTTGGCCTAACCAACTGCAATAGACTTGGCCGCAATGAGCTTCAGCAAGTAAAGATGTTATTTTGAATTTAAGCAATAAGGAGTCAACTTGGTTTGCAAACCAAGTGGTTGACTGGTACCACCTTCACGGCCGTAAAACTCTCCCTTGGCAGTTAAATAAAACCCCTTATAAGGTATGGATCTCTGAGGTCATGCTACAGCAGACTCAAGTGGTGACTGTTATTCCATACTTTGAAAAGTTTATGCAAAGCTTTCCTGACATTATTGCGCTTGCTAATGCCGATGAAGATCAGGTGTTACACCATTGGACTGGCCTTGGCTACTACGCCCGAGCGCGTAACTTACATAAAACTGCAAAAATAGTCCGTGATAACTACCAAGGTGAGTTTCCAACTACGCTTGAAGAAGTTATGGACTTGCCGGGTATTGGTCGTTCAACGGCAGGGGCTATCTTGTCTTTATCGCTTGGTCAACATCATCCAATTTTAGATGGCAATGTTAAACGAGTGCTAGCACGCTTTTTTATGGTTGAAGGCTGGTACGGAGTGAAAAAGGTCGAAAATCAACTTTGGTCATTATCATCGCAATTAACGCCTAAAGAGTCGGTTACTGAGTTTAATCAGGCAATGATGGATTTAGGTGCAAGCCTTTGTTCACGTAGTAAGTTTGATTGTGAGCCTTGTCCTTTGAATAGTAAGTGCCTTGCTTTTAAAGAAGGTAAAGTAAAAGAGTTCCCGCATTCAAAGCCTAAGAAAGCTGTACCGAAAAAGTCATGCCATCAGCTCATTCTAGCCTGCGACAATAAAGTGCTTATGGAAAAGCGCCCAAGCTCAGGAATATGGGGTGGTTTATTTGGCTTTTTTGAGTTTAGCGAGCAAGCTGAGCTCGAATCATTTTTAGCTCAGCATGGTCTATCAAGCAATACGCAGGCACTTGAAGCCTTTACCCATGTATTTTCGCATTTTGAGCTAACCATCAATCCACATGTTTTAACCTTGCCGAGCATTCCAGATCTCATTAATGAACGACAACTGGTTTGGTATCCGCTTGATGAGTCTGTTGAGGTTGGTCTTGCTGCACCAACGAAAAAGCTGGTTAAACAATTAAGCGCAATAGATTACAATAGCATCACGCAATAAGAGTAGAGAGCAATTATGGCACGTACAGTATTTTGTCAAAAGTTACAAAAAGAAGCTGAAGGCTTAGGCTTCCAACTATACCCAGGTGAGCTTGGTGAAAAGATTTTCAACAACATCAGTAAAGAAGCGTGGGGCCAATGGCAACACAAGCAAACAATGCTGATCAACGAAAAACACCTGAACATGATGGACCCAGAGCACCGTGCTTTTTTAGAAGAGCAAATGGTGGGTTTCTTATTTGAAGGTAAAGACGTAGAAATAGAAGGCTACCGTCCACCAGAAAAATAAGCGCATAATCAAAAGTAAAAAGGGCCGTAATGGCCCTTTTTGATCTGTATTATTCAGCTTCTTGTTCGGCTTTGTTAATTTGTTCTTTTAAGAACTGAGCCACCTTAGAGTATTCAATTTCGAAACTATCTCTAAGTGCAATTAATTCGTCGCTTGTAGGCTCGCCTTCTTTGCAGGTTTGTTCAAATCCAGCGGCAAGCTCAGCAACCTTCATTGCTCCTATGGTTTTCGAAATTGACTTTAGCTGATGGCAAGAAGTAATAATTTTATCTAAATCATATTCTATAACCCCAGCGTTTACCTCTTTACTGAGTTGATTACTCTGTTCTAAATACATCTTAAAGAAACGTAGCTTCTTCGCTTCATCATTGACATATTTACCTAGCACATCCATATCAATTGGTGTTGTAAGTTTTTTACTTTCCAATTTTGCAGCTTCTGGGTTTGCTTTATAAGCACATTTATGAAGTGTTCCTTCAAGCACATTTAGCTCAACAGGTTTTGTAATGTAATCGTTCATGCCTATGCTTAAACAACGCTCTTTTTCACCTTTAAGCGCATTAGCTGTTATAGCAATTACATAAGGCTGGGCGTTGATATCTTCAAGTTGCGATGCTTCATGGCGTATTTTTTCTACCATATCGTAACCAGACATTTTTGGCATGTGTAAATCAGTTAAAATAATAGAGTGCTTACCTTCACGCCATGCTTCTAAACCTTTCTTACCATTTTCAGCCATTTCAACACCATAGCCTAGTAGATGTAGCTGATCGGTCAGCACTTGCTGATTTAGCACGTTATCTTCAACAAGAAGCACTAACTTGTTTTCTTCACGAGCCTTATCAACACTTAGGTAGTCGTTAAATGATTTGGTAGAAGAAATTTGTTTAGGCTTATGTAATCCAGCTGCCACGAGAAGTGACATCATAAAGTTTGACTTACATAATGGTACTGCATTTAGATAAAAAATATTCTTATGATTTACGGCAGCTTCATCTAATCTACTTAAGACGATAACTTGCTGATTATTATCTTCTAAAGTGTAAAGTAAGCGACGTAAGATATAGTTAATATCTTCCATGGTTTCGATCCCATCAAGGATCCAAATCAGCTCTTTTCGGTCCTGCTCAACTTCAATTTGCTCATTGTTTTGGGCGATAACTGGTGTTGCCCCCATAAATGATAAATAACGTGTCAGTAATTTTTTTCGACCGTCATGATTAGAGACCACAACAACTCTTTGATCTTTCATGACTTGTTTGTGAGCATAATCAACTTTACCTTGCGTACTAAAAGGTAATTCAACGACAAACTCACTGCCAATACCTAAGTCACTGGTTACAGAAATTGTACCCAACATTAGTTCGGTTAAGCTTTTACAAATCGATAAACCTAACCCTGTGCCACCGTATTCGCGGGTTATTGACCCTTCAGCTTGAATAAATGGATTAAATATTTCGCGAAGCTGCGCTTGCGTCATCCCTTTACCGTTATCTAATACACTAAAGCGTAATGTGTAGTGATCAGTGGTGTTTTGTGCAACCTCCACCGAAATTTTTACATGACCTTTTTGCTTGTCGTCTGTGCTAGTGAACTTAATTGCATTACTACATAGATTGTAAAGTACTTGGCGAACTCGTACCGTGTCGCCAATTAGGTTTGTTGGGATATCGGGCGCAATAGCGAGCTCTAGCTCAAGGTCACGCTTTTTGGCAACCGATGATAAAACACGGGCAACTTCTTCAATCGTGTCAGATACTGAAAAAGGAATGTTATCGATATTTAATTTACCCGCTTCGATTTTCGAGAAATCGAGAATGTCATCTAATATCCCTAATAACGAAAATGCAGAATCACGAATAATTGTACTTAGTCTATGTTGCGCCCCATCAAGCTCTGTTTGGCGAAGTAAATCAATTGTGCCAATAACACCGTTCATTGGTGTGCGAATCTCATGGCTCATGGTAGCCAAGAAAGTGGTTTTAGTTTCGTTTGCTTGTTCAGCTTTTAGAGTTGCTTGCTCAAGAGCGAGAGTACGATTTTGTACCTCTGTCTCTAGGCTGTTTTGTAATTTTTGTAAATCAGCTTGTGCTGCTTTGTTCTCGGTAATTGCTGATTCAACTTTTTTAAGTAATTGATTTACATGCTTTGCGACAGAGTCTAGGCCAAAGTCAAGGGTTTCAGTTACTTGCCCTTGGTAGTCCGCATTATCAGTAATAGCTTTTAGCTCTTTATTTAACGATGAACTGCTTTTACTAAAACGCTTATTGATAAAAATACTCAGCGCAACAGATAATATAATTAAAGCTAGAAGCGTTAAGCCAGCAAGACCGATTGAAAGCACAGAAGATTGTGTAATAGGCTGCTCAATAGGGTGTTGTTTCACAATTAACTCGCCAACAGGCTGGTCATTAAATTCAAGAACAGTATGTATTAGTGTTTTTTCAGCTAGTTGTTGATTGACTTTAGTGGGTTGAATAAGCTCTTTGTTGTTTGCATAAACTAAAGAAACATCACCGTTAAACTCGTATCTATATAAATAGTAATCAAAGCCAGTATTAAGAAGTAAGCTTAAATCCAGTACTTCTTTTACTTTATCTTGCCCTGGCATTGTTAAAGCACTAACAAGAGGGGCACGCAATTGATTTGAAACTTGAATGGCCGTTAAATTTGGCTGCAACTCTTTTACTGGTGCTTCATCATTAGTTGGATAAAACGAAAAAGCAACGACCGCTAACAGGGTGATGACGAGATTCGTAATTATAAAAAGCGGTAGTAAGCCTTTTACAGGTGAATTCGATTTACTTGGCATGGTTCTTATCCAACAATTTTACAGCTAGGTACATTTCCTTGATATTTAGACAATCCTACCATCTGTGAAGAAAAATTCATCACGTTTTTAACAGAGGTAACTCTTTTATGATGAGAGTCAATTTAAAAGCATAAAAGTTGTTGGTTAAATAAGCTAAAAACTATTGAAAACAGCAATCTTGATTGAAAACTGTGCAAACAGTTAGAATCCTCAAAAAAAAGTTGACTTGAGAAGGCAAAACCCGTTTAATACGCCGCACGCCCAGATAGCTCAGTCGGTAGAGCAGAGGATTGAAAATCCTCGTGTCGGTGGTTCGATTCCGCCTCTGGGCACCATTATTTAGTATATTGGTGTTTAACTTATGATTTAAACATCAATATCGTGCCAAGCACACAGATTTAGTGTGCCGACTTAGCTCAGTTGGTAGAGCAACTGACTTGTAATCAGTAGGTCATCCGTTCAACTCGGATAGTCGGCACCATTTATTTTTAAACGAAAGTTTAAAATGCCCAGATAGCTCACTCGGTAGAGCCATTGGGAATTGCATTGAAAATCCTTGTTGATTTTCTGCATAAAACTAAATTTTGCCCAGATAGCTCAGTCGGTAGAGCAGAGGATTGAAAATCCTCGTGTCGGTGGTTCGATTCCGCCTCTTGGCACCATTATTTGATAATCTCTTTTAAAGTGATTATAGTGCACAACGCACACAATTTTAGTGTGCCGACTTAGCTCAGTTGGTAGAGCAACTGACTTGTAATCAGTAGGTCATCCGTTCAACTCGGATAGTCGGCACCATTTATTTTAATAGTTAGCATTTAGCTAATTTTTTTGCCCAGATAGCTCACTCGGTAGAGCCATCGGGAATTGCATTGAAAATCCTTATGGATATTCTGCATAAAACTAAATATTGCCCAGATAGCTCAGTCGGTAGAGCAGAGGATTGAAAATCCTCGTGTCGGTGGTTCGATTCCGCCTCTGGGCACCATTATTTATAATCACAACGTGATTAAGTGCATAGCACACAAATTCAGTGTGCCGACTTAGCTCAGTTGGTAGAGCAACTGACTTGTAATCAGTAGGTCATCCGTTCAACTCGGATAGTCGGCACCATTTATTTAAACATCAAGCATCTAGCTTTTTGTTATGCCCAGATAGCTCAGTCGGTAGAGCCATCGGGAATTGCATTGAAAATCCTTGTGGATATTCTGCATAAAAAACTAAATATTGCCCAGATAGCTCAGTCGGTAGAGCAGAGGATTGAAAATCCTCGTGTCGGTGGTTCGATTCCGCCTCTGGGCACCATTAATTTAAAGCCTCGCAATCGCGAGGCTTTTTTGTTTTACCCCCTCCAAAGCACGATTTTACTTCCCGTAGGCGTGAAATTTAAAGAGCTATCAGCTTTCAGCCGTCAGCTATCAGATTGAAAAGTTAGCGAGTTAGAAAGGGGAAAGAGTAAAGTTAGATTGTGCCCGCACATTACTATGGCTAAACCCGGTGCCGTAGGCGTGAAATTTATTTCGCGCGAATAAGAATAATAAGTACTTGTATAAAAGAAAAACTACATGGAAGATTATCGATAGCTGATAGCTGATAGCTGATAGCTGATAGCTGATAGCTGATAGCTGATAGCTGATAGCTGATAGCTGATAGCTGATAGCTGATAGCTGATAGCTGATAGTTTGCAACTTACCTCCATTTTCCTACCATTCATCGTCGTCAAATGTCAGGCAGTGTAATGTTATGTAAAGTCAGTTGAGCAAAACTTAACGTGGTGCTTGAATTACACTCATAAATAGATGTTTTTCAGGTTTTTAGAATGAATTGGCAATATAAGCCGAGTTTATTGGCCTTAAGTGTAATTTTGCTAAGTGCATGTGCGAGCCAGCCGACTCACAATGAACGAGTTGCTGAGCTTGAGACAGTACCAAGTGCATGGCAGCAACTCCCTTCTAGCGACAAAGCGCTTGCTGTTGAAGATAACTGGTTGCAGCAATTACACGACCCTCAAGTTTTTACTTTAGTTGAGCAAGCATTAGCCCATAACCAAGCGATTTTACAAGCGGGCTATGATGTCGCGATTAAAGAGCAGCAGCTTATTGCTGCTGGGGCTGATTTATGGCCAAGCCTTGATTTATCAACACGTGCGAGCCGTAGTAAAGATAACCGCCCTGTTAGTTATAACAACGCCAGCTCAGCATCATTAGAATTAAGCTACGAAGTTGATTTATGGGGTAAATTATCAGCCTCAGAACGACAAGCAAATCTTGAATACCTAGCTGAAAAAGCCACATTTGAGCAAAGCAAACAACAGTTAGTTGCTGATGTGGTAGCGGGTTGGTTTGATGTTATTACGAATCACAAATTACTTGAACTATACAAGCAGCGTGAGCAAAACGCAGAAAAAAATTTAGATATTATTGAGTCAGGTTATCGTCAAGGTTTAAATGAAGCGCTTGATGTTTATCTTGCTCGGAATGAGCTAAATACTGAGCGCTCAAACATTGCCGCACAGCAAGCAACGTTAACTAAATCAATTCGTGATTTAGAGCGTTTAACAGGCCAATACCCAACTGGCGCGTTAAGCGTTAGTGCAGATTTACCTCTACTCGACAGTGCCATTCCACTTGGTTTACCTTCAGAGCTTATCACTCGCAAACCTGAGTTAATGGCAAGCTGGTATCAATTACTTAGCACCGATGCTGGGCTTGCTTATGCGCATAAACAGCGTTTTCCGAGCTTGAATCTTTCTGCATCAATGAGTGATAGCACAGATAGAGTGAGCGACTTATTTTCGCCTTCAAGCTTAGCGTGGTCGTTGATTGGTAGTATTTCGATGCCAATTTTTGAAGGTGGTCGCTTAAAAGCCAATGAAGAACAAGCAAGGTTAAACGTTAAGCGCCAAGAGCAGGCTTATCTTGCCACACTTTACGATGCCTTTAACGATGTTGAAACAGCCATCAGCCAAGAGCAAGCGCTTAAAGTACGCTACGAAAAAACCTTAGAAGCGCAAGAAAATGCCATTACCGCAGAGGCATTAGCGTTTGAACAATATCAAAGTGGTTTAGTTACCTACACCACGGTACTCGATGCACAAGACCGTTCGTTCAATGCGCAAAGTTCGGTAATCGAACTTAAAAACCAATTAATTATCAACAGAATCAACTTACATATTGCCCTTGGTGGTGATTTTAGTGAAGCAAACAGCGAAGTAGCAGAGCAATAATCATGAATAGCAAGACACGTAAAATTTTAATTCCATTGGTAGTGATCGTTGTGACGGTACTGCTTGTCATGTTTATTAAAGGCAACCCGCCTCAAGCAAACCGCTTTTCTTCACCGCCAAAAGCAAAAGTAAATGTGGCAGTTAAGACCCTGACACCAGAAACCTATCAGGTGATGATTGATAGTTTTGGCACCGTAAAGCCACGTACGCAAAGTATGCTGGTCGCGCAGGCTTCAGGGCAAATTATCGAAATTAGTGAGCAATTTCGTGAAGGTGGCTTTTTCGAAAAAGGCGATGTGTTGTTGCAATTAGATGATAGAGATCACCGCGCCGAAGTAAAATCAGCACAAGCAGCTTTATTAACCGCTGAGCAAAGTCTACTTGAAGAGCAAGCTCGTGGTCGTCAAGCAATTACCGATTGGGAGCGCTTAGGAAAGGGTGAACAAGCAAGTAGCCTGGTACTGCGTAAGCCACAACTTGCAGCTGCCGAAGCAAGTGTATTGTCTGCCCAAGCGACGCTTGAAAAAGCGAAACTTGATTTAGAGCGTACAAAAATCACTGCTCCATACGCGGGGCGAGTTTTAAGCCGCAGCGTAGACTTAGGTCAGGTGGTGAGTAATAACATGGAACTTGCCAGTATTTATGCCATTGATCGTGTTGAAATTCGCTTACCAATCAAAAATAAAGATCTGCCGTTCATTAACTTACCAGAACAATTTCGTGATGGTGCTAAAAATAGTGCCGGTTCACTCGTTAAATTTAGCTCAGATCTTGTTGGTAAACAGCAATGGCAAGGTCAAGTTATTCGCACCGAAGGTGCCATTGATGAAAGCGCGCAGCAGCTTTATGTGGTTGCACAAATTAATGACCCTTACAAAGCCACTTCAGCTAATCAATATCCAATTAAAATTGGTCAGTACATCAAAGCGCAAATTACTGGCAAGGCGGTTGAAAATGCCATAGTGATCCCAAACAGTGCAATTTACCAAGGCACCTATGTTTATGTTGAAGAGCAAGGTGTGTTGCGTCGCAAAAACATCTCACTGGCTTGGCAAAACGCGACTCAAGCTATGGTTGCCGAAGGCTTATCAGCAGGAGATCACTTAGTGATTACGCCGCTTGGTCAAGTTAGCTCAGGTACCCAAGTGACGGTAATGGGAAGCGAAGCGTATCAAGCTACGCGTGGTAAAGCACAGCGTCCAAGCCGTGAAGAGCTTGAAAAGCAAGCAAAAGAGCAAGGTATTACAGTTGAAAAATTAATTGAACAACGCCGCGCTGCTCGTAAGCAAGGAGCGCAATAATGATAGCTTGGTTTACAAAGAATCATGTTGCAGCAAACTTATTGCTGATCAGCATTTTATTAGCGGGGCTATTTAGCGTATCGACGCAAATACCACTTGAAGTGTTCCCGTCATTTGAAGCAGACCGCATTAGTGTTAGCGTGACCCTACGTGGCTCGACACCTGAAGATGTTGAAAAAGGTGTCGCTATCCGTATTGAAGAAGCGGTGCAAGATCTCGAAGGCGTAAAGCGCATAACTAGCCGCTCATCAGAAGGCTCTGCCTCGGTATCAATTGAAGTCGATACCGGCTATGACCCACGGGAGCTATTAGCCGATATAAAAAGCCGGGTTGATGCCATTAATACTTTTCCGGTTGATGCCGAAAAACCAGTTGTAGCCCTCGCGCAGCGCACTCGTGAAGTAATAGCGGTTACTGTGTCGAGTGAATACGGCGAAAAAGAAACTTTAGAATATGCCGAACATGTACGTGATGACTTATTACGCTTGCCAGAAATCACTCAGGTAGAGCTAAGTGGGGTGCGAGATTACGAAATTGCCATTGAAGTAAGCCAAGATACATTACGCCAATATGATTTACGCTTATCGGACATTTCTTCAGCAATTAGTAATTCAAGTACCGATGTTTCTGCTGGTAACTTAAAAACCGAAGGGGGAGATGTACTCATTCGTTCAAAAGGCCAAGCCTATCGTAAAGATGAGTTTGCCCAAGTTGTGGTGAAGTACCAAGCTGATGGTACCATTATTCGCCTAGGTGATATTGCCCGTATTACCGATGACTTCGAAGAAACCCCAGTCCGTACTCGCTTCAATGGTAAGCAAGCGGCATTTATTGATGTGTATCGTATTGGTCCGCAAAGTGCGATTGAAGTTGCAGATGCGGTAAAAAATTACATTACCGAGCATCAAAGTCAGCTGCCTGAAGGGTTTGAGTTAAGCTTTTGGGATGACGACTCTGAAATCGTGAAAAGCCGTATTGCGACGCTAACAACCAATGCTATTCAGGGTGGCATTTTAGTTCTTGCATTACTTACCTTGTTCTTGCGTCCTGCCATTGCGTTTTGGGTGTTTATTGGTATCCCTGTGTCATTCATGGGCGCGTTTTTAGCGATGCCAATTTTTGGTATTACGCTTAATGTAATGAGTTTATTTGGTTTTATTTTGGTACTTGGTATTGTTGTTGATGATGCCATTGTGACCGGTGAAAATGTCTACACCCACCTAAAAACAGCCGAAAGTGGTGAGCAAGCTGCTATTCGTGGTACGCAAGAAGTTGCGACACCCGTTACCTTTGGTGTACTTACAACGGTTGCAGCATTTTTACCATTAGCCTTTATCGAAGGTAACCGTGGTGCCTTATTTGCGCAAATTCCTGTTGTCGTTATTCCGGTATTACTGTTCTCTTTAATAGAGTCAAAATTTGTTCTGCCGGCTCACTTAAAGTACTTAAAACTACGAAGTGAAAAAAGTAATCCGTCAAAACTGCAGCAGTTTCAGCAGCGTTTTGCCGATGGCTTTGAACACGCCATTATGAAGTACTATCAGCCGCTACTAAATGTTGCGCTAAAGAATAAATTAGCAACGGTCAGCTTGTTCGTAGGTATTTTCTTTATCATTTTGACCCTGATCACCAGCGGTTGGACAAAGTTTATATTCTTCCCGCGTATTCCAAGTGAAACCGTTCGCGCAGAGCTAACATTCCCTGCAGGAACACCGTTTGAAGTGACCAACAAATACATCATCGATATGTCAGATAAGGCCAAAGAGCTACAAGACAAGTATCGCGATGAAGATGGTCAAAGCGTGATTTTAAATATTTTGGCAACCACAGGTGGCCGTGGTGGTTCATCAAATACAGGTAGTGTGCGCTTTGAAATCACACCAGCCGAAAAACGTGAATCAGATATTGGCTCTCGAGAGCTTGCCAGTGAATGGCGTGACCTTATCGGTATTATACCGGGCGCAGAGAGTGTAACTTTCCGTGCTGAGTTTGGTCGCAGTTCAGACCCTATTGATGTGCAGCTAAGCGGCAGTTCAATCGACACCCTTGAAGCTGTAGCAGAAAAGGTAAAAGAGCGTTTAGCTACTTACCCAACTGTTTACGAAATTGCCGATAGCATGTCAGATGGTAAAGACGAGCTGCAAATTGAGCTAACAGAGCAAGGTTTGGCACTTGGTTTAAACCGTGTTGATGTATCGCAACAAGTGCGTAATTCGTTCTTTGGTGCGCAAGTTCAACGTATTCAACGTGGCCGCGATGATGTGCGTGTAATGGTGCGTTTACCAATTGAAGAGCGCCGCTCAGTTGCTGATTTAACAGATATTTTAATTAAAACCCCAACGGGTGGCACAGTACCATTGTCGCATGTGGCGACCTTAGTACCGGGGCAAAGCCCTTCGTCGATTTATCGTATTGATCGCTATCGCACGTTGAATGTGACAGCTGATGTTGAAAAATCAAATACCAATATGACAGTACTGCAAGCAGACTTAAAAACTTACTTAGATGAGCTAATGGTGCAATACCCTGGTGTTGATTACTCGCTCGAAGGTGAAGCCAAAGAGCAGCGTGAATCATTTGGTTCACTCGCTTGGGGCCTGGTGTTTGTATTCTTTATTATTTATGCGTTATTAGCGATACCGTTTAAATCATATATGCAGCCATTAATTGTGATGAGTGTTATTCCGTTTGGTATGATAGGTGCGGTAATGGGTCACTGGGTAATGGGCATGGAGTTAACCATTATGAGCCTACTTGGCATGCTAGCCTTGATAGGCGTTGTAGTGAATGACTCATTGGTACTGGTTGATTTTATTAATAAGAAGCGTGAAGAGGGCGGTGATTTACTTGAAACCGTTAAGCTCGCCGGTGCGGCACGCTTTCGCCCAGTAATGCTAACCAGTTTAACCACCTTTATTGGTTTAATGCCGCTGTTATTTGAAAAAGCAACGCAAGCACAATTCCTTATTCCAATGGCGGTAAGCCTTGGATTTGGGATTATCTTCGCAACGCTTATCACCTTGCTATTAGTGCCAGTTAATTACCTACTAATGGAGCGCTTTCAGGGATGGTTTAAGTAGGGTTCGATAGGTTGAAAACATGTGTGTTGGGTAGAGTGAAGTGAAACCCAACGCACAGGAGCAATCAGCTTTCAGAACAAAAAAGTTAGCGAGTTAGAAAGGGGAAAGAGTAAAGTTAGATTGTGCCAGCACATTGCTATGGCTAAACCCGGTGCCGTAGGCGTGAAATTTATTTCGCGCGGTATTTCTTAAATAACGGGTAAGTCGTAGGTCGGGCTTTAGCCCGTCAATTAAACGATTATGTGTCGCTATAAATGACGACCCACAGTGCTTGACTCATTAGCTCGTAGGTTGGTTAGAGTAGAGCGAAACCCAACACACAGGAGCTATCAGCTTTCAGCCGTCAGCTATCAGATAAAACATATAAGGTAGTCAGTTAGCGAGTTAGCAAGGTGAAAGAGTAAAGTTAGTACCGTAGGCGTGAAATTTATTTCGCGTGAATAAGAATAATAAGTTCTTGTACAAGAGAAAAACTACAGGGAAGATTGATCTGACTCCATAAAAGTAGACACCTTTTTGGAGTCAGTAATCATGAAAGTAAAGTCACAGCGTAGATATTCCCTCGAATTTAAAATAAAAGTCGTTCAAGAGTCGTTAGACACCACAGATACAGTTAAGATGGTCGCTAATAAGTACGGTATTCATCCTGACATGCTATCAAGTTGGAGAAGTCACATGACCTCGAAAAAGAAAACGGCAAAGCCACTAAAGAACCAAGGCCCTGACAAATCATACGCAGATTTAGAACGCCAAATTCGTAAGCTTGAGAAGCAACTCGAAGATGCTCAGTTGGAGAATGACGTTTTAAAAAAGGCGAAGGTCTACTTCGACAGCCTAAAAGAATAAGGTTCGAATATATCCACAAGGTCACAGACGCTAAACGCACAGTGAAGAAGTTGTGCAGTTGGTTATCTGTGTCGCCGGCTGGGTATTATAAATGGTTAAAGCAATTACCTAGCACACGCCATAAAGAGAACAGTTCGTTACTGAAATTTCTAAAGCATG
>NZ_JAKGBA010000003.1:0-291534 GCF_021532495.1 Pseudoalteromonas sp. Cn5-37
TCGCTTAACAAACCGCCTGCGTACGCTTTACGCCCAGTAATTCCGATTAACGCTCGCACCCTCCGTATTACCGCGGCTGCTGGCACGGAGTTAGCCGGTGCTTCTTCTGTAAGTAACGTCACAGCTAAGTGCTATTAACACTTAACCTTTCCTCCTTACTGAAAGTGCTTTACAACCCGAAGGCCTTCTTCACACACGCGGCATGGCTGCATCAGGCTTGCGCCCATTGTGCAATATTCCCCACTGCTGCCTCCCGTAGGAGTCTGGGCCGTGTCTCAGTCCCAGTGTGGCTGATCATCCTCTCAAACCAGCTAGGGATCGTCGCCTTGGTGAGCCATTACCTCACCAACTAGCTAATCCCACTTGGGCTAATCTTATGGCGTGAGGCCCGAAGGTCCCCCACTTTGGTCCGTAGACATCATGCGGTATTAGCAGTCGTTTCCAACTGTTGTCCCCCACCATAAGGCATATTCCCAAGCATTACTCACCCGTCCGCCGCTCGTCATCTTCTAGCAAGCTAGAAATGTTACCGCTCGACTTGCATGTGTTAGGCCTGCCGCCAGCGTTCAATCTGAGCCATGATCAAACTCTTCAATTAAAAGTTTTTTGAAACCGAAGTTTCGTGCTCAATGAATTCTGTATAAATTGACTATATAGTCACTCATAAGAAATTGAGACTCTAAATTTGTTTGCTTCACTTAGTAAACTAAGCTTCGCTGTTAGAACTCAATCTGTACGAGTGCCCACACAGATGATTGCTTTATATTGTTAAAGAACGTTGCGACGTTGTCGCTAGGGATGCGTATAATACATCCTTAATTTTTCGAGTCAACACTTAATTTTAAACTTTCTTTTTAGACCGTTTTAAACCGAAGTTTTACTTAACTCTGTGTCACTTTGTTCAGCGCTTTTCATTGCTGCCCGCCGTGTCAGTGGATGCGCATTATAGGGAGATGGATTTTTAACGCAAGCACTTTTTGTAGAAAACTAATAAAAACTTACCTTTCGCGCAAAAAACAAGCTAAAGGCAGTAAAAAACACAGTTTACTGTACAAAATACAGCCAACTTTTCTCGAGAGGATCTTAAGTATTATCGATAATAGGTAATACGCAAGTTTTTAAATAAAAAAAGCGCCACTATTTTTAATGGCGCTTTTATCAATCAACTCTTAATTAGTACAAGATACTATATAACTTACGACGGTACTTAGATGCCAAGGCATCGCCATCAGGTAAAGAAGCGATAATTTCTAGATAGGTTGGTTTTGCATCTGCGTAGTTAAGATCTTTTTTAAGTACATTAAATAACATCTCTAGTGCTTCTTCTTTACGACCCGCGCTATTAAGAGCATTACTTAGTTCTACTTTTATCTCTAAATCATTTGGGTATTTTTCAACTTTATCCTGCAGTGCTTTTATCTCTGGCGAATCAGTGGCAGCTAATGCTTGTTCACATTTTGCTTGAATATTTGTGAAATACGCATCACGTTCGTTTTCTGCAACCGAATCTAATAATGCTTGTGCATCTTCTAATTTATGAATTTGAATACAGATATCAGCTAAAACTAACTTTACACGTGTGTGATTTGGATCAAGTTCATAAGCCTGCTTTGCATAGTTAAAGGCATTATTTAGATCTTGATTAATTAACGCTTGCTTAGCTTGCTCTAATAATAACTCGTGTTGAGCTGGTAAATGTTTAGCTAGCGCATCGCGAATTTGCTGTTCTGTTTGAGCACCGGGTAACATATCGACAGGTGCTGAATCTTTTAACATCACAAGCGTTGGTAATGCTTGTAAACCAATTTGCTGCGCAAGTTGCCCTGCAAGAGCTTGCTCAACATCGCAATCTAATGTCGCTACTAATAAATGCTCACCATACTCATTTGCTATTTTCTCTAAAATTGCAGCTTGCTGATGGCACTCTGGGTTTTGTGCAGAGTAAAAAGTAAGTAGCACTAGCTTTTCAGCTGACGTTTCACCCAATGCTTGCTGCAAATTTTGTGGGGTAAGGTTTATCATATTATTCATTTGATTGATTGCACTATATAAGTATTTAGGTTTTTATATAGTGGCAAACATAACAATTACAAGCCCAACGGGTCGAGGTCATTATGAAATTATCTGCTATTTCTGCAGCTTTATTACTTCTTAGTCCATTCGCACAAGCAACAACGCTCGATTTAAACCTTCAAAAGACTATGCCTGAAATTGAAAAGCTCTATTTAGACTTACATCAATCTCCTGAGCTGTCTTACCATGAAAAAGAAACGGGCCAAAAGCTTGCAAAGCAATTAAAACAACTGGGCTTTACTGTTACAGATAATGTAGGTGGTTATGGCGTTGTTGGTATTTATGAAAACGGTGATGGCCCTACAGTAATGATCCGCACTGATACTGATGGACTACCAATTGTTGAGCAAACTGGAAAACCTTACGCTTCTAAAGTGACTGTAACAAATGATGCTGGTGCAACCGTTGGCGTAATGCATGGTTGTGGTCATGATATTCACATGAGCTCATTTATTGGCACAGCACAACAGTTAATGACACATAAAGATCAGTGGCAAGGTACGTTAATGATGGTCGCACAACCTGCAGAGGAAGTTGGCGGTGGTGCAAAAGCAATGCTTAAAGAAGGGCTTTTCACTAAGTACCCTACTCCAGATCATGTTATTGGTTTGCATGTAAGTGCAAGTGTTCCTGCTGGTAAAGTTAGCATGAAAACTGAATATACAATGGCAAGTGTTGACTCTGTTGATATTACAGTAAAGGGCAAAGGCGGTCACGGTGCCTATCCACACACAACGATAGACCCAGTTGTGATTGCTTCACGTATTGTATTGGCACTGCAAACTATTACTAGTCGCGAATTGTCACCACTCGAGCCGTCAGTGATCACCGTTGGCTCAATTCATGGAGGCTCTAAACACAATGTCATTTCAGATGAAGTAAAACTACAACTTACATTGCGTAGCTATAACCCTGAAGTTCGTTTACAACAAATCGCGGCAATTAAACGAATTACTAAAGGCATCGCATTAAGTGCTGGGCTTGACGAAAGCTTAGCACCAGAAGTCTATGTGCATGAAGATGAGTCAATTCCTTCAACTTATAACAATCCTGCACAAACCAATGTAGTGCGATCAGCAATTGCTAACGCTATTGGTGAAGACAATGTACTTGAAACTGAAGCTGTAATGGCCGGTGAAGACTTTGGCCTTTATGGCCGTACAGAACAAAATGTGCCGATTACTTTGTTTTGGTTAGGCGGTGTTGAACCGAGTCAATATGACTCAGCAATGCAATCTGGCGCAACATTACCTTCTTTACACTCAAGTAAGTTTGCACCTGATTACAAAAAAGCACTTCCTACTGGAATTACAGCAATGAGTAACGCCGCGGTTGCCCTATTCAACAAAAAGTAGTTTAGGCTGACTTAGCTCTGGGCTTAGCTTTTCTTTTAAAACGTCGCTTTTGCGGCGTTTTTGGTAACTGGGCAAAGACTTGGCTATCGCAATGCTTGGCTTGCTCAACTAAAGCATGTAACTCTTCCAACAATGGTGTTAAAAATTGCTGATAACTCATATGCTGTTCAGCGATATTACCTAACGATGCTTCCCACTTAGCGGTTAAGTCAGGGCTAGCAAGCTGTTCTGGTAATGTACTTATGAGTGCTTTACCTGTTGCGGTAGCCAAAATGTTTTTACCCTGCCGCTCTAAAAAACGGCGTTTAAATAAAAGCTCAAGAATACCGGCTCGCGTAGCTTCAGTACCAAGACCATCTGTTTCCTTAAGGATCTTTTTAATTTCTGGGTCTTTCACATACCGACTGATGCCTGTCATGGCACTTAATAAGCTCGCATCAGTAAAATGCGCTGGCGGTGTCGTCATTTTGTCTACTACTTCACCTTGATTGCAATGCAGCTGTTGACCTTTTTCAAGTGGTGGTAAGGTTTGCTCATCTTTTAACTCTGTTTTGCCCATTAATATTTTAAAGCCTAAGCTAACATCTTGCTTAGCTGCTGCTTTAAAAAGCCCACCCGCAATTTCAACCGTTATTTTGGTTTCGTTAAATAGATAATCTGGATAAAATTGGATTAAATAATGACGACAGATCAAGCGATAGATTTTTTGTTCATCACTATTTAAGGACGCTGAGCGAAGTTGTTTTTCGGTTGGAACAATAGCGTGGTGAGCTGCCACTTTGCTGTCATTAAAACATTTACTACGCTTACTGCTATCAGCTTGCTTACAAGCTTCAATTGCTTGACCTTCATTATTAGCGATGGCGGCAATAATACTCGCGGCATCTTTATGATGATCTTTTGGTAAATAGCGATTATCTGAACGAGGGTACGTAATTAACTTATGACGCTCATACAAGTTTTGGCAGGTATCTAGCACTTTTTGTGCAGGCATTGAAAACGCCTTTGCCGCATCAATCTGTAAAGCGGATAAATTATAAGGTAGCGGTGCCTGTTGTTTTTTTTGCTTTTGCTCAAGCTCAACCACTTTAGCTGGTTGATTAGTTATACGTGACACAACATTTTCAGCAAGCCCCCTATGCAATACTCGCCCTTCTTCATCTTGATAAGGTTCACATGCTTTACTTGGTTGCCACTTTGCAGCAAATGTTTGCTGCTGCTGAGTTTCAAGGTGAGCTAATACTTCATAAAAAGGTTTCGCTACAAAGTGAGTGATTTCATTATCACGATTAACGACTAAACCTAAAATAGGCGTTTGAACACGCCCAACAGATAGCACATTGCCAAATCCAGCTTTTTGCCCAGCAAGCGTATAGGCTCGAGTTAAATTCATGCCAAATAACCAATCGGCACGTGATCGAGCTAAGGCAGACACACTCAAAGGAATAAAATCGCGGTTCGATTTCAAATTATTTAGTGCTTTTTTAACTGCACTTAAGTTTAAGTCGCTGATCAAGAGTCGTTGAATTTGCTGTTTTTTGGCTTGGCTAAGTTTAACCTGTTCGATCACTTCATCAACCAATAGCTGGCCTTCCCTATCAGGGTCGCCAGCATGAATTATTGTACTTGCCTGCTTAATGAGCTTTTTTAGTACAGTAAGTTGTTTGCGTGTTTTTGCTTTAGGTTTTAATTGCCATTGTTCTGGCACGATAGGTAAATGCTCAAATCGCCATTTTTTAAAACTTGCATCGTAATCATCGGGCTCTGCTTGCTCAAGTAAATGACCAATACACCAAGAAACACAATCTCCATTACCAAGCTCTATATAACCATCATGTTTTTTTTGTGGTTTTGGTAGAGCATCTGCAATGGCTCGTGCCAAGGATGGTTTTTCGGCAATGTAAAGTTTCATAACGCAACACTAAATACTGTTTTTATAAACAGTAGTCTAGCACAGGATTTTTAACGATGAAACGCCTTAAGCTTGCTGGCTTCGTCGAGTAAAAAGATAGATAAGTGGTAGGTAACATACGACCACAGTACCAATATTGATTAGCGGTAGCAGGGTCTTATACATGTAAGTGCTGTAAGACAAATCCCAAAGGTGGCGGTCAACTAAACGGAACAATTGCAAAATAGGCGCCATTATCACAACCAACTGCCCTAAAACACTTTGCCATAAGTAGACTTTATCTTTAATACCTAAGTAAGCAATGATTGCCATCCAAGCAATATCATTAAAAGCCCAAACGACATAGCGCCAAATATAAATGTCATCAAATTCACGTAAGCCGCTATGAATTAAGGTACCGTATAAAAAGAAACATGCAGTTATTACGGTAAAGTGGAATGCCTGCCAATCTTTGCGGAGGTAGAAAACGAAAATAGCAGGGCTCAGAATGAACACCCAGCTATTATTCAAAATTGAGATGGTATATACAAACCAATCAGGCAAAATTAACTAACCTTAATCTGTTTTACCATCATCGTCGCCACTACCATTACCAGGCATGTAGCTATATTTATCAACTTTTTTCATTTTTATTCTCTATTACATTTGTTAATGAGACTTAACTTTAATTGATTTACTGCCTTACATCAATAGGTTCAGATTCGTGTGCTTTACCTTGCATAATAGAGATTTCAACACGGCGATTTCGCTTGCGATCTTCGTCGGTTACATTCGGTACTAGAGGCCTCGTTTCTGCGTGGCCGACTACCATCATACGGGACTTATCAAACCCTGGCGCTTTTTCCATTTCACTGGCAACTGCCACCGCACGTTTTGATGATAAATCCCAATTATTAGTATAAAGCTCATTCGATACTTGGAAGTCATCAGTGTGACCTGACACGGTTATTTCACCCGGCACATCTTTTAACAGCGTAGCAATATCACGAATAATAGGTTTAAATTTTGGCTGTAAAAAAGCACTACCCGATGGGAATGAACCATTCTCACGAATGCGAATAATAATTTGCTGGCCTAATGACTCGAGCTCAATCGCACCATCCATAATTTGCTGTTCTAGTTGCTGAGCAATTTTCTTCACAAGTTCATTTGTTTGTTCTTGATCAGCCGCAGAAATTGACTGTTCTAAAGCTTGTTGCTGAGCCGTACTTTGCGATTCACCACCACGTTTATTACCGCGCTGTTCTTGTCGACCACCGGCGGAGCTTTCGTCGCCAGCCTGAAACTCAAGCATTTGTTGTGTCATCTCAACGGTTTGTTGCTGAATCGTTTCAATAGGTGTTGGCTCAGGTTTGCCTGGAGTAAACTCCATGGCAATAACAGAGGTTCCTTTTGGAATATCTTTTACTTCAATTTTATTTTGTACACCAAAAGCAAACTTCATAGAGCCAGCAATTTGCTTAAACTTCAGCACGTCCATTTCAGAGAAAGCAAGCAAGAGTACAAAGAAGCACATTAATAATGACATTAAATCCGCGAAGGTACCCATCCATGCAGGCAAGCCTGGTGGAGGACATTTGCACTCTTCATCTGACATGCTCTACTCCTCGGTATCAACTTTACGTTTTGATTCGGCTAAGTAGTTTTTCAAAATACCTTCAATTACTTTCGGGTTCTGACCGTCTTGAATACCTAGCACCGCGTCAAGAATTAAGCGTTGATTGAGGGCTTCTTCGTCTTTACGCAGTTCTAGTTTTACCTGAATTGGAATAGCGACAACATTTGCTAAGAAAGCACCATAGAGAGTTGTTAAAAGGGCAACTGCCATTGCTGGGCCGATTGCCTTTGGGTCATCCATGTTTGATAACATAGCAACCAGACCGATTAGCGTACCGATCATACCCATTGCAGGAGCAATATCGGCAAGTGATTTGAATAAACCAGCACCGAGTTCATGACGGTTAGCAGTAAGAGAAATATCTTTTTGCAGCGTGGCGCGAACGACATCAGCATCATGACCATCCACTAACATATCGACCCCTTTACGCATAAAACCGTTGGGGATTTCAGCTTCTTCTAATGCTAAGAAGCCACCTTTACGTGCAGAATCAGCTAATTCTACTGCTTTTTCAATTAATTCTTCCGGAGATTCGATTTTGAACATAAAAGCTTTTGCTGCCACTTTACCTATGCCCAAAAATTGCCCCATGGTGAAATTTGATAATACAATAAAAATCGAACCACCAAATACAATGACCACCGAAGGCGTGTTGTAAAACATTGCAACTTGGCCATCACTACTTAACACCATCGACATAGCAATTAAGCCTATGGCACCAAGAATACCTATTATGGTTGCTAAATCCACATACCCCTCCAGAGGAACAATTACACGATACACTCAAGTATCAAATTTTTATTATTAACTGCTTATCGGCAAGCAGTTGAAATACTTAAATCATTAAATGAATTAATTTTATTTTAATGTAAGATTTTTAAGCTACAAGTTTAAGCTGTATTTAAAATCGTAAAAATAGCATACTAAAAATGAATTATGCGTAAAAAAACACATCATTCTTTGACCTAGTTTAGCATTCCCCCTAAAATTGGCCTCACTTTCTAACAGCTATCGAGGCCACAATGGCAACAAAGAAACCAGAAAACTTAAGCTTTGAAGAAGCACTGGATGAATTATCTCAAATTGTTGCACAAATGGAGCAAGGTGAATTGTCACTGGAACAATCACTAAAACAATTTGAACGCGGCATTGCGCTAGCAAACGCTTCGTCTGGTAAGTTACAACAAGCCGAACAAAAAGTTGCCATTTTAATGGGTAACGATAGCCAAGCGCCTCTTAGCAATTTTGATTCAAACTTGGACTAATTAAGTGCAATTAAAAGAACAATTACAACGCGCTCGTGAAGACGTTGAAGCACATTTAAATCGCTATTTTGAACAGCCACTTAATACCGAAAAAAACATCAAAGAAGCCACCCACTACGGTGTTCTAAATGGTGGTAAACGCTTACGTCCTTACCTTGTATATGCAACGGGCCGGATGATGGGCGCGGACAAGGCCGATCTTGATATTCTTGCCGCCGCTATTGAGTGTATTCATAGCTATTCTTTAGTTCATGATGACTTACCAGCAATGGATGATGATGACTTAAGACGTGGCCGCCCTACCTGTCATATTGTCTATGGCGAAGCACAAGCCATACTCGCAGGTGATGCCTTACAAACACTGGCATTTGATTTAATTGCCAATCATCAATTTGCTGTTTCTGCGAGCCAGCAAGTAAAAATGATTGCCTCATTAAGCAAAGCCTCAGGTATTGAAGGTATGGTAGGTGGGCAAGCACTGGATATTGAAGCGACCGATAAAGAAATTACAGTTGCTCAGCTAGAGCGCATTCATCAGCTAAAAACGGGTGCCTTGCTTAATTGTGCAATTACACTCGGTGCATTGAGTGCAAAAAGCTGTGATGAACATACACTCGCGCAATTAAACCTATTCGGTCAAGCAATTGGGCTGGCCTTTCAGGTACAAGACGATATCCTTGATGTAGAAGCTGATACTGAAACATTAGGTAAGCCACAGGGTTCCGATGTTGCTGCAAACAAAGCAACCTACCCTGCTTTATTAGGGATGGCAGGCGCAAAGCAAAAAGCACAAGATTTGCTGGCTCAAGCCCATCAAGCTCTTGAGGCTATTGATTACGACACCAGCGAATTGGCGAGTCTTGCAAGCTATATTGTTGAACGCAATTATTAATACCTAAAAAGAAAGACAAAATAACTAAAAAATCGGAGCGGCAATGGGCTATAATGCACTCTGGTTAGCGAAGGATGTATAAAAAATCATGACACTTGATAGTAGCAAGTATCCATTATTAAGTTTGGTTGACGAACCAGCACAACTGCGTGATTTAGCGCAAGACAAGTTACCTGCGTTTAGTAAAGAGTTACGCGAATACCTACTTAACTCAGTTTCGCAAAGTAGTGGTCATCTAGCATCAGGTTTAGGCACTGTTGAGTTAACAGTTGCACTGCATTATGTTTATAACACTCCTGAAGATCGTTTAGTTTGGGATGTGGGTCATCAAGCATACCCGCATAAAATCTTAACGGGTCGTCGTGACCAAATGCATACTATTCGTCAAAAAGACGGTTTACACCCATTCCCATTCCGTGAAGAAAGCCCATACGATACTTTCAGTGTTGGTCATTCGAGCACCTCAATTTCAGCAGCCTTAGGTATGGCCATTGCTGCAGAAAAAGAAGGTAAAGATCGTAAAACTGTTGCTGTTATTGGCGATGGTGCGATCACTGCTGGTATGGCATTTGAAGCAATGAATCACATGGGTGATGTTAATCCTAACGTGTTAATTATCTTAAACGACAATGAAATGTCGATTTCAGAAAACGTGGGGGCACTCAATAACCACTTTGCCCGAATTTTATCTGGTAGCTTCTACACCAATATTCGTGAAGGCAGTAAAAAGCTCCTTTCTGGTTTACCGCCTGTGAAAGAACTTGCTAGCCGCATGGAAGAGCACCTAAAAGGAATGGTCATTCCGGGTACGTTCTTTGAAGAGTTAGGCCTAAATTACATCGGCCCAATCGATGGTCATGATGTAAATATGTTGGTTGATACCTTACGTAATATGCGTAACCTTAAAGGCCCACAGTTACTACATATTAAAACGCAAAAAGGTAAAGGTTATAAGCCTGCTGAAGCGGATCCAATTGGCTACCACGGCGTACCAAAATTTGATCCGAGCATGTCGAAATTACCAAAATCAAAACCGGGTGCTGCCACATTCTCAAATGTGTTTGGTGACTGGTTATGCGATATGGCAGCCCAAGACGACAAGCTAATGGCAATTACCCCTGCGATGCGTGAAGGCTCAGGGATGGTACGTTTTTCTAAAGAGTACCCAGCGCAATACTTTGATGTAGCAATTGCTGAGCAACATGCTGTAACGCTTGCAGCTGGTCTTGCTTGTGAAGGGTTGAAGCCTGTTGTTGCTATTTATTCAAGCTTTTTACAACGTGCGTACGACCAACTTATCCACGATGTAGCATTACAAAACTTACCTGTTCTATTTGCTATTGACCGTGCCGGTATTGTTGGTGCTGATGGTGAAACTCACCAAGGCGCCTATGACTTAAGCTTTATGCGCTGTATTCCTAATATGATTATCATGGCGCCTAGCGACACTAACGAGTGCCGCCAAATGCTTTACACTGGCTACCAATGCAATCAACCTGTTGCTGTTCGTTACCCACGTGGTAGTGCCGGCAATTGTGATGTTGAATCAACAATGAGTGCGATTGAAATCGGTAAAGCGCGTAGTATCAAACAAGGTAGTAAAGTGGCCATCTTGTCGTTCGGTACGCTGCTAGAGAGCGCCAAAGTAGCCGCAGATGAGCTTAATGCAACAGTGATTGATATGCGCTTTATCAAACCACTTGATACTGAAGCTATTAATGAGCTAATTAGTAGCCATGATGTCATTGTTACTTTAGAAGACAATGCCATTGCAGGCGGTGCGGGTTCTGCTGTGAATGAATATTTGGCTGCAATCAAAGCCGATGTGACTATCTTAAATTTAGGTATTCCAGATGAGTTCATTAAGCATGGCACACAAGATGAAATGCACGCTGAGATGGGCCTAGATGCCAATGGCATCTTAACTCGCATTAAAGAGTTCATGGCTTAAAAACTATACGCAATTCATTAAAAAGGAGTCTCATGGCTCCTTTTTTATTATTTAAAACCATACACATAAAAAATAACTTACCTATTTTCTATTTTCTTGCATCCAATATCTTTAGCTAGCCGTTTATTCATTGAGGTTAACTCGTGAGCACGTATTTTGTCGTTAAACAATACAGGTTGTTTGTTCACATTTGATGGAATATTTAAAAGGTATAGACAAATGAATACGATTAAAAGTAAAGCTATTAAAGATCAACAACTCGCTAATTCAAAACTATCTAAGGTCATGTTTTCTGCCATTGCTCTTGCTGTAATGCTGGGTATTACAGGGTGTGATGGAGATGATGGTAAAGATGGTGCTATGGGAGCTCAAGGTGCAGCAGGGCAAGACGGTACTAATGGTGTCGATGGCCAAAATGGCGCTGACGGTCAAAATGGCGCTGATGGTATGAATGGTAACGATGGCGCTCCTGGCTTCGCATCAGCAACATTTATATTAGCGAACAATGGCTCTGATAATGCGGGCACTATCAACCTCATTGATCAAAATGCCGCTAAACTCACAACATTTAATACTGGTGCTAATGAAGGTGTTGTTTTCGATAGCTTAGGTAATTTAGTGCAAGCTGCTGATTCAGGAAATGGAGCACTAAGTACCGTATGCCAAGTGTTAAGCCGTGCAGATGGCATGTACACCAATAATATTGATCGTACATTAACTGGCACAAACACCACACTTGTAAATCCGAAGGGCATACATATCTCTAATAAATATGGTCTTGTTTTTATTGCTGATTTTAATGCTATGCAAGTAACTGTATTTGGTAAAGAAGCTGCAGGTGATGTAGCACCATTAGCAACAACGGTAACCGATGCAACACCATGGGATCTTACGTACGATGAAAATAATGATCGTCTTTACGTCGCACTAACTAATGGTGATGTTGCTGTTTACGACAGTTATGTAATGGGTGGTTTTGCTGCAACACCAACTCGAACCATTACACCAAGTGATGAAACTGGTACAAAAATCTCAGTCAATATTCATGGTATTGCTTTAGATATGACTAGTAACAAGCTTGTGCTGTCTGATGTAGGTAGTGCATCTGATGCAACAGATGGTGCACTCTTTGTAATTTCAAATGCTGCTCAAGCAGATGGTATGGTAGCGGTTGACCGTCATATAGCAGGCCCAATGTCTATGCTCGGTAACCCTGTGGATATAAGTCTTACTGGCAGCGACTTGCGTGTGGCTGAAAAATCAAATGATGCAGTTTTAGTATTTAGTAATATATTTGCAGGCGAAAGTGGTGATGTATCACCAGATCTCATCACGCCAACAACAAAACCTGAATCAATAACAGAAACCGTTATGCATAATAATATGCAAGATAGCTCTGATAGTATTATGGTTAACATGCCCCTGCTCGGTGTAGCTGTAAGTAGTAACCCAGGAACAGTAGGTCCAACAACAGGTCAAATTAGTCGTTTAAACGCACCTTTAACAGCCGAACTGGCAACGTATAATGCAAATCAAACAATTGAAAGTGTGGCTTTTGATAAGTCTGGCACTAGCTACGCAACATTTGATGATGCAGTTACATCGATGGGTGGTATCGTTATTTCAAACAAGGTTGCAACACAGCGTAACGGCGAAAGTTACGCAACCAACCAAGATAGAACAATCATGGGAGCAAGTACTGGTATTATCTCACCAAAAGGTATTGATATAGCTTCAGATACAGGCATGATTTTTGTTGCTGAATTTAATGCAACAACGCCTGGTGTTCTCATTTTCTCTAGCTGCGCAACAGGTGATGTAAGCCCATTAATGACCCTAACACCCAGTGCTAGTGCACGCCCTTGGGATGTAGACTATGATCCATCAACTGACAGGGCATTTGTTGCACTTACCAATGGCACAATTGCTGTTTTTGATGAAGTGAAAAGCAAGTGGATGTCAGGTATGACTACCATTACAGGTGAAGATCGTTTAATTACCCCTGCATCGGGCGGCACTGCATTTGCTGCACCAACCAATATTCATGGTATTGATTACGACCCATTAAGTGACTCACTAATAGTTTCTGATGTTGGCTCTGCAGCCGATGCCACCGACGGGAAAATTTATGTAATTAATAGTGCTGCTATGGCCAGTGGTTTAACCAATGTAAGTGTAAATATCGCAGGTCCTGCAAGCCAATTAGGTAACCCTGTCGATATTATGTATACGGGTAATGATTTATATGTTGCCGAAAAATCAAATGGCCTAGTTATGCGCTTTGATAATATTTTAAATAGTCCTAGCGGTGACATTGCAGCAACGGTGAGCTACTCCTTTACCGCCCCAGAGTCTGTGGCTGTTTTACCAGCTTGGCTTAATCACTAACCATCAAAAGGTGTTTAGGTAACGAACGCCTCTATTGGCCTCCAATGCCTTATCTAGCCCTAGGTAAGGCATTTTTTATATCTGCTCACTTAGTTTAGAGAGTATTAACGCATCCAAATTTTAATATCGGCTAAGCCATTGGCTTGCAGTGCGCTGAGCTGCTGATCAACATTGTTGCTTTGCTCGAACTCAAAGGCATCTAATTGCTCATCAAAGGTAATGTTTGCTACACCATCGCCACCGCGCTTTTTAACTTGATGCAGTGCGATATCGGCAAGGTTAACTGAGGTTTCCCAACCAATAACTTGGCCACCCAGTAAAGGTAATGGATAAAAAGACCAACCAATCGACGCAGTGATAGTGGTCGACTGCCCATTCGGTAATCTAAATGGGTTTGCTGCAATTGCTTCACATAAATCGGCCACATAAATGTCTATTGCTGTGCGTTTGAAATCACGTAGTAAGAGTAAAAACTCATCACCACTCCAACGCGCAACATAGTCAGAACCTTGAGTACGGCTATTCAACAAAGTCGCCATTTGCTGTAAACAGCTATCGCCTGCAAGTGGGCCATACGCATCATTAATGCGGCTGAAGTTATCAAAGTTTATTATTAATAGCACTAGCGACTTACCCTGCGCTTGCAATGACTGTGAGTTACGCTGGAAGTGTTCGATATCTTTAGGGAGCTGATCAAACAAGAAGCGACGGCTACGTAAGCCTGTAAGCTCATCTGAGTGACTAACTAGCTTAAGCTGTGAGTTCACTTGGTTAAGCTTATCGTTAGCTTCTCGAAGCTCTACGGTACGTTCTGTTACTAAGCTTTCAAGCGCTAATTGCTTACGTTTCTCTTGCGCTCTAAATACCCAAAACACGAGGTAGAACAGTAAAATAAAGCTGCTGGTGATCAAGAGTCTAAAATAAATAGTCTCATCAAAACGACGCGGCACTACAAAGCTGTACTCGGTACGACGTGCTTTTTGCCAATCTTCACCACGACGCTTTGCTTCAAGTTGGAACAAAAACGACCCCGGCGGTAAGTTGGTATAGATTGCCTCACGACGAGTATTGGCATAACGCCAGTCACTGTCTAAGCCACTTAAACGATAACGGAACTCGATACTTGAAGGGGCATAATAATCAATCGCGGTATATTTTAACGTTACATCGCGTTCATCAATTTGTAGCTCAGGCTTATTACCTAAAGTTGCGGTACTTAAATGACGAAGCGGCGTGATCAAGCTTTCAATGCGAGGCTTAAGTGCTTGTACACCAAACAGCTCAACGCTCTTTGGTATTTCTACCACACCTTGCAGACTTGGGTACCAAATAGAGTTGCCTGTGTCTGCTACAGCATCATGGCCAAGGCCTGCACAACATTGACTGGCTTTACCATCAAGTTGACGGTCAAACGATGAGATCACTTGTTCTACTTTTAAACTTTCGATATCAGTACCAAACTGCTCTACAGGCATACGGTATACGCCTTTCATAGTACTGACCCAAATACGTTTTAATTGCTTGTCGTAAACTAGACTGAAAATAGAGCCATACGGTAGACCATCGGTGGCATCTAACTGACGCCACTGCCCTTTGGTACTGCGATAAAATAAGCCATCGTTAAGTGAACCAATTAATATTCCCACTCCTTCGATATTCAAAATACTGGTGACGTAAGCACTTTCTAAACTAGTTTGGTCGCCAATTTTTTCAATCCCGCGATCGGTAAAGTAATAAGCCCCTTTACTGGTACCTATTAAGCCAAAATTCTGCTCATCATGAACATAAGTAATAAATTTGCTGCTTAAGAAGGCATTGTATGCAAAAGGTGTTAAACCACCATAACTTAAGCGGTACATACCGCGGCCAGTACCGAGCCAAAATCCACCTTTGCTAGAACGGCTTATTGCAAATACTGGGTTATCGCGCAGCGCTCGCCCAGGCACCGTATACAAGTTTTGGTTTTCGTAATAAAACACACCGCGGCCTGTTGCGATGTACAAACGGTCACCGTCAAATTGTAAGTCATGCACTGCTGCTCGACCAAACTGGTTACTCGGAATTTGATTTACAAAATTCTTGTTGTAATCGAAGTAACCAACACCACTGCGGTTAGCCACCCATAATTTGCCATCAGGTGCTTGGCTAATTGCCATCACCGCTTCGGTCATATTTGAGATAGCTGAGTGACGTTCAATACGCCCTTCGTGAGCAAGCCATAAGCCTTCACTGAAGCTTGCCAGCCAAATGTTATTTTGATTGTCACGGAAAATATCGGCAAACCAAATGCTTTGATCGAGCTGGCTAGGTTCAACCCATTGCCAATCTCCTGAATTATTACGGAATAATAAGCGTCCATAAGTAGAGATCCATAGCGCGCCATCGGAGTCGCTCATAAACTTATAAACGGCAGAGTTACTGGCATTTGGCAGTGGGAATGGACGCAGCTCGTCATCTAAATCAAGAAAGTAGGCACCAAGCTCTGAGGCAAGATACAAGTTACCTTCAAGCCACGCCATGTCATGAATAATGGTTTGCGCTAATCGTTCAGGTAGTGAAACCTTGGCAGTCAGCTCTAATCGTAATTTCGCAAAATCAGAAGAGGTATTAGTTAAACGCAATAAGTGACGCTCATTAACCAGCCAAATGCCTTCTGGCGACAATGCCATTTGACTCACTGAGCCCACAATTTGCGTAATAGCAGTGGCATTAGATACCGGCACGATTAGTGCGGAATTTTGATTGAGTGTGACTTGATTTCGAGCAACATAATAGAGGCCGTTGGCTGCAATCCAGATACTGCCTTTGGAGTCTTCAAGAATATCGCGCACCGGACCTTTAACGTTAAAGGTTTGCGACATCATGGTTTTAGGATCAAGTGTTACTAAACCATTTTTGGTACCAACCCAAAGTAACCCTGTGCTATCGACTAGTAATTTATTGATACCATTACTTGGCAGGAAGTCGCTGTTTTGCGTATTGAAGTTAGTGAACGTATTACCATCAAAGCGGCTTAAGCCAAACTGAGTACCCAGCCACATATAGCCTTGCTCATCTTGAGCAATACTTTTTAATGATTGCGATGGCAAGCCATTTTGGATGTTCCACTGTTTGACGACATAGTCAGTAATAGATGCAAACGCAGGCATGCTGCAAAGCATCAACAAACAGACAACTAGAAATCGCATCATATACTTGCCACCAAGTAACACTTAACTCATCGTTTAAAAAGGCAAATAGCCTGCTTTAAACAAGGCTTGAACACAAATTAATGAAAAAATACCTGCTAAAATATCATCAGCCATGATGCCCAAGCCCCCGTGTAAACGTCTATCTAAAATTCTGATAGGACCTGGTTTAGCGATATCAAAAAAGCGGAACAATAAAAAACCAACCAACAGTGACTGCCAACTCAGTGCAGCACCAATCATGGTGATATAATAACCAGCAACTTCATCCCAAACAATGGCTGGATGATCATGCACCCCTAAGTCATCTGCTGTTTTACCACATGCCCAAATACCAAACACGCTGATCACGACAGCAAATACAATTTGTAACCAAAGCGGAAAATACATTGTGGTGAAAATAAATGGCAAGGCAGCAAAGGTACCAAAGGTGCCTGGCGCTTTAGGGGCAAGGCCTAAGCCAAAACCCAGACCAAAAAATTGGTGTGGGCGTTTTAAATTGAATAAACGGTTACTGCTCAAACCGGCTCCTTTGTAAAGTGCTGAAAGCCTTTTCCTTGGTAGTTAAACTTTTCGCCGTCAAGCAATAGCTCAATCTCACCTTCGCCACTTTTAATTTGACCTACACAGCTTGCTTCTACACCATATTGGCGCAGTTTCATATCAACCATGCTTTTATTGCTTTCTGGCACAGTAAACAGCAACTCATAGTCGTCACCGTAATTTAAGATATAGTCAAATTGCTCAGCACGTGGAATCGACGAATTTAATGCATCAGAAACAGGCACTTTATCAACATTGATCACCGCACTAACTTGCGATAGCGCTAAAATATGGCCTAAATCAGCTAATAAGCCATCGGAGATATCAATTGCTGAAGAGGCTGCGCCTCGCAAAACTTGCCCCGCTGCTACACGTGGCGTCGGATAATCAAAACGATTATTTAAATAGCTTAAGTGTTCAGGGGCGATATCGAGGCCTTGTTTACGGGCTTCAATGGCTACACCAGCATCTCCTAATGGACCTGTTACATAAATCCAATCGCCCACTTTAGCACCGCTACGGCGCAGTGCTTTGCCTTCAGGCACGATGCCTTTAGCACAAATCGTAATAGTTAAAGGACCTTGAGTGGTATCACCACCAATGATTTGCACATTGAAGTACTCTGCAATTTCATGCATGCCTTCAGTGAACTCTTCAAGCCACTCTATATTTGCTTCAGGCAAAGTTAGGCCTACCGAAATCCACGTAGGTTCAGCGCCCATTGCCGCAAGATCACTTAAGTTAACAGCTAAAGCTCGATGCCCAAGAGCACGCGCAGAGATGTCATCAAAAAAGTGTACGCCCGCAACTAAAGTATCTGTTGTTACCGCCAATTGACAGTTTTCAGGCACAGTTACTAAGGCACAATCGTCACCAATACCTAGGTTCACATCACGGCGAATAATGCCACGGCCCTTAAAGTAACGATTGATTAATTCAAATTCCTTCATACACAAAAAAGCCGGCCCAAGCCGGCTCTCCTTTACGGGGTTACTTACTTACGCAGTTCTTTCACTGCTTTATCAAGTACACCGTTGACAAACTTATGGCTGTCTTCAGCACCAAACATCTTAGCAAGCTCAATGCCTTCATTGATTGCCACTTTGTAAGGTACGTCTTCACGGAATTTCAGCTCATAGCCAGACAGACGTAAAATTGCTTTTTCGACCATGTCTAACTCATCAGCTGGGCGTGCTAAATGTGGTGCAACGATTTCATCTAATTGCTTACAGTTAACAACAACACCGCGTGCTAGGTCTTTGAAATATTCGACGTCGATCTTAGTCACATCATTTTCAATTAACATTTGCTGTTCAATATCAGCAATTGGGTTGCCGCTTAACTGCCAAGAGTATACGGCTTGAAGTGCTAAGATACGTGCTTTACGTCTTGCTGCTGGTTTCACAGAGATTCCTTAAACTTAAATTTTGTCTAACACATTAACCATTTCAAGCGCACCTAAAGCAGCTTCGCCGCCTTTATTACCCATTTTGGTACCTGCGCGCTCAATTGCTTGCTCAATGCTTTCAGTGGTTAATACGCCAAATGCAACCGGGATATCGTACTCAAGAGATACTTGTGCAAGACCTTTGTTTGATTCGCCAGCGACTAAATCAAAGTGTGGCGTACCACCTCTGATCACGACACCTAGAGCGATGATTGCATCGTGTTCTTTCTTTGCTGCAACGCGTTTCGCTGCTAAAGGTAATTCAACGGCACCTGGTACGTAAACAACAGTAATGTCGTCTTCAGAAACACCACCTGTGCGCTTAAGCTCATCAACAGCACCTGCTAATAGGCTGCTACCAATAAAGTCATTAAAGCGAGAAATGACAATGGCAAATTTTTTGCCCGGTGCGTATTTGTTACCTTCAATAATTTTCATTTAATAACCCTAAAAAATAAGTTTAAGCGGTTGCGATTGCGCAAAAATTACGGCGCATAATACCACAAAAATATAAAAGTAGCCTAGTAAATCTATTTTCCCAAATTAAGAGCGAGGCTCAACATAGTCAACCACTTCTAAGTGGAAACCAGATAGCGCGTGGTACTTCTTAGGACGGCTCATTAAGCGCATCTTTTCAATACCTAAATCAGCCAAAATTTGCGAACCAACACCCACAGTACGCGAGGTACCTTGGAATTTACGATGACTGACATTTTCGCCCGCATCTTCAGCGGCAAAGGCTTTAACGGTTGCTTCTAAATCTTCAGTTGATTCTTGTTTACCTAAAATAACCAGCACGCCGTTATGCTCAGCGATATAAGCCATAGCATCTGATAAGCCCCAGCTACGATCAGCACTTCTATCTGATAATAGAATATCGTTAAAGGTGCTTTGTAAGTGAACTCGTACTAACGTTGGCTCATCTTTCGATACTTCACCTTTTTGTAAAACATAGTGAAGCTGACCATCAATTGTGTCTTTGTAGGTCACTAAATCAAACTCACCATGATCCGTTGGTAGTTTACATTTAGCAACACGCTCAATGGTGGTTTCGTTTAGGTTTCGGTATTCGATTAAATCTGCAATAGTGCCAATCTTTAAGTCATGCTCTTTAGCAAATACTTCAAGATCTGGGCGACGGGCCATAGTGCCATCTGCATTTAGAATTTCAACAATCACAGATGAAGGTTCAAGACCTGCTAAACGTGCTAAATCACAACCCGCTTCAGTATGACCAGCACGTGTTAACACGCCACCAGGCTGCGCCATAATTGGGAAAATATGCCCTGGCTGTACGATATCGCTCGGTACGGCACCTTTAGCGATTGCGGCTTGTACGGTACGTGCGCGGTCGGCTGCTGAAATACCTGTAGTTACGCCTTTCGCCGCTTCAATCGACATAGTGAAGTTAGTTGAAAAAGCTGCACCGTTATTTTTAACCATCAGTGGTAATTCTAACTGCTGACAACGCTCTTGTGTCATTGTTAAACAAATTAAACCACGGCCGTGTGTTGCCATAAAGTTGATGGCATCAGCACTGATATGTTCTGCCGCGATAATTAAATCGCCTTCATTTTCTCGGTCTTCATCGTCCATTAAAATAACCATTTTACCGGCTTTAATGTCATCGATAATTTCTTGCGCGCTGTGTAAATTCATAATGTGCCCATGAGAGTATGATTAATAGTGACGTATCTTTGCTTACTTAATAAAGCCAGCTTGTGCGAGCAAGCTCATTGATATGTCTGAACGGGAAGGTTGTTCAGCCCCTTTAATTAGGCGCTCTAAATAGCGAGCAATCTGGTCAACTTCTAAGTTCACCTGAGTACCCACCTGAAATTCTGCAATCGTTGTTTGCTCAGCAGTATGTGGAACAATCGTCAGCTTAAAGCGATTTTGCTCAACCTCGTTGACGGTTAGGCTAATGCCATCAATACACACCGAGCCTTTGTACGGAATGTACTTCATTAAATCATTGTCAGTACTTAACCAATACTCAGTTGCACGAGCATTAGGACTAATACTTTCGACAGTCGCAATACCATCAACATGGCCTGACACTAAGTGCCCACCTAGGCGAGAAACCGGTTGCATAGCTTTTTCGAGGTTAACTGTTTGCCCTTTTTTATAATGTGCAAACCCAGTTAAGCTAATTGTTTCGTTTGATAAGTCAGCACTAAAACCATCGCTATGTTTAGCGACAACCGTTAAACACACACCATTGGTGGCAATACTGTCACCGAGCTTGACGTCTTCCATATCCAAATTAGCGCTTTGAATACGAATAGCTAGATCGCCTTGCTTTTGTGTTAGTTCAACAATTTTACCTGTTGCTTCAATAATTCCAGTAAACATAGTGCTACTCTTTATTTTCAATTTTTGAGGCTTGCTTTGCTTTTGTCGCTGTTAAGCGAATATCGTCGCCAATCATCACTGTGTCAGTAAAGGTCAGTTCAGTGATATCACTCATCATGGTGACTTCTGCAAAGTTTAGTAAGCTTTTGCCCATATCACCTACTAACTTAGGGGCAATATAAACAATATATTCGTCAATTAAATCTTGCTCGGCAAACACCCCAGCAAGGGTTGCCCCCGCTTCGAGCCAAATATGATTAAATTGTAGTTCAGCAAGACGCTTTAAAACCGCCGATAAATCAACTTTATTGTTAACTGCTGGCACCACTTCGTGTTTAACAAAGTGAGGCCACTTGGTGTGATTATCAAGCGAAGTGGTAAAAATTATTACCGGGCTCTCGATGCTGAATAACGCAAGCTCAGGCGTTAACCTGTTTTGTGAGTCAATAATGATTCGGGTTGGTTGGCGCAAAGGCAGCGAGGTTGGCATGGTAAATGGCAACTCATCAACACGGACATTGAGTTTTGCATTATCAGTAATAACGGTGTCTGCACCGGTTAAGATACCGCAGCTTTGCGCACGAAATGCTTGCACATCTTGGCGCGCTTGAGGGCCTGTTATCCATTTACTTTGACCGTTATTTAGCGCAGTTTTACCATCTAAACTACACGCCATTTTACAGGTTACATATGGCAACCCAGTTTCCATACGCTTTAAAAAGCCTTTGTTTAAGTCGCGCGCTTGTTGCTCAAGTAAGCCAGATGCCACACTAATACCAGCGTCAGCTAATATCTGCAGGCCGCGACCACTTACCGCAGGGTTTGGGTCAACCATAGCAGCAATCACCTTGCTTACACCCGCAGCTTTTAAACCTTCGGCACAAGGCGGAGTGCGTCCATAATGACTACAAGGCTCTAAAGTGACATAGGCAGTGGCGCCCTTTGCTTTATCGCCAGCTACAGCCAACGCATTCACTTCAGCATGGCCCTGCCCTGCGATTTGATGAAACCCTTCGCCGACTATTTCGTCATCTTTAACCAGTACACAGCCAACATTCGGGTTTGGCGTGGTAGTAAAACGGCCGTGTTTAGCAAGCTCAATGGCACGCGCCATGTAAACAGTATCAAGTTCTGTAAACGACATGATTAATCACCTAAACGAGCGATTTCTTCTCCAAACTCGCGAATGTCTTCAAATGAACGATAAACCGATGCAAAGCGCACATAGGCTACTTTGTCGAGTTTTTTCAGCGACTCCATGATGCATTCGCCAATTAAATGGCTAGAGATTTCACGCTCACCGGTAGCACGAAGTTGAGATTTAATGATGTTAACGACTTCGTCGACCTGCTCAGTGCTCACTGGGCGTTTCTCTAAAGCGCGATGCAAGCCATTCAGTAACTTGTCTTCGTTAAATGGTTCGCGGCTACCGTCTTGCTTGATGACTCTTGGCATCACAAGTTCAGCGCCTTCAAAGGTGGTAAAGCGCTCATGGCATTCGTTACATTCACGTCGACGTCTCACTTGGTGACCACCGCCAACAAGTCGAGAATCAATTACTTTAGTATCTTTTGCGGTGCAAAAAGGGCAATGCATAGGGTTCTAGTTCCGTTTATAAAAAACAAAAAGGCCGCTTAGTAAGCGGCCTTTATGATAGCAAAAAACAACGCTATTGTTATCTTAATTACGGTTTAACCAGTAATTAAGCGTAAACTGGTAATTTTTTACAGATAGCTTTAACTTTCTCTTTTACTTCTGCTTGTACTGACTCATCGTTGATGTTGTCTAGTACGTCACAGATCCAGCCAGCAAGCTCTTTTGACTCAGCTTCTTTGAAACCACGGCGAGTAATAGCCGGAGAACCAATACGAAGACCAGACGTTACAAACGGTGAACGTGGGTCGTTTGGTACTGAGTTTTTATTTACAGTGATGTTAGCGTTACCTAGAGCAGCGTCAGCATCTTTACCTGTGATATCTTTATCGATTAGGTCTAGAAGGAATAAGTGGTTGTCTGTTTTACCAGAAACAACTTTGTAGCCACGCTCTTGCAGTACTTCAACCATAGCTTGAGCGTTCTTAACAACTTGTGCTTGGTACGCTTTGAATTCTGGTTGTAAAGCTTCTTTGAAAGCAACCGCTTTAGCAGCGATGATGTGGCATAAAGGACCACCTTGACCGCCAGGGAATACAGCGCTGTTTAGTTTTTTGTAGATCTCTTCATCACCACATGCAGAAACGATTAGACCGCCACGAGGACCCGCTAATGTTTTGTGAGTTGTTGTTGTAACAACGTGTGCGTGAGGGATTGGACTTGGGTATACACCCGCTGCGATAAGACCAGCAACGTGAGCCATATCTACGAATAAGTATGCGCCAACTTTATCAGCGATTTCACGGAATTTAGCCCAGTCAACAACGCCTGAGTATGCAGAGAAACCAGCGATGATCATTTTTGGCTTGTGCTCTAATGCAAGCGCTTCAACTTGAGCATAATCAATTTCACCTGTTTCGTCGTTTAGGCCGTATTGAATTGCATTGTACGTTTTACCAGAAAAGTTAACGTGTGAACCGTGAGTTAAGTGACCACCATGAGCTAAGCTCATACCTAGTACTGTATCGTGCGGCTGAAGAAGTGCTTGGAAAACAGCTGCGTTTGCTTGTGAGCCCGCATGCGGTTGAACGTTAGCGTAATCTGTGCCGAATAATTCGTTTGCACGGTCAATTGCTAATTGCTCAACAACATCAACATGCTCACAACCGCCATAGTAACGTTTGCCTGGGTAACCTTCAGCGTATTTGTTGGTAAGCTGAGAACCCTGCGCTTCGAGTACGCGTGGGCTACAATAGTTTTCAGACGCGATCAGTTCGATATGCTCTTCTTGACGAGCCGTCTCTTTAGTGATGGCTGCAAATAACTCTGGATCGAAATCCGAAATATTCATGCTACGTTCTAACATGGGGTCTCCTAAGGCAACGTGTATGGTGTTTTTTGAAGGCTGTATTGTACGCTTAAAACGCACTTTTGCCTATCTTGTAAAGATGAACATATTTAAACAGGGATTGAATTTATTTCACAGTGTTTTAATAATGATATTTTTTTATTGATACATAATAAAAATTTATAGATTTAAAATATTTCATAGATATTTAAAATGTTATTTCAACGAAAAACCGCCCGATTAAATTGCGTTTTTATAGGGACAAACTAAGCTTATAGGACTAGTCAATATCAAGGATGGTATAAGTACATGTTAGCTAAACCAATATACGAATTAGTCCCCTACGGATATTTTTTTCTTGGCATAAGCTGTATCGCATTGGCAAATAATTATGTGCCAACTCTCATCGGTGTAATCTTATTTTTATTAGGTGCTAATATTTGGCGGATGCGTTCAGAAGCCAGAAGAACCGATCATTCAAGCCAGCGTGTTAAACAAAAAAAACGTCGCTATTACTATGAATTTAAACCCTTTATCATTTTTATTTCGGCATTCACCTTGATGCAATGGACGCACAGTGAACTCGTCTCGATGATCAGTATTTTGCTGTGTATTTCGGCCGGGGTCATTCTTATCATGCGGGTTTTAAACCGACATAGTCATTCGTTACTTCATTAAAGGCTTCTTTAAAAGACTGCATTAAAAAGAGCGGCTTAGCCGCTCTTTATACCTTTATTAAGCACTAAGCTAATTTATTAAACAGCTCAGTTCGAAGCAATTGATAATCAAAGTTAATATCTTCAGCCAAGCACTCATTTGCTAGCACATCAGCAAGTGGTTTCGGCATAGGCAATTCGATGTCTAAAATTTCTTCTACACTGTCTTTAAATTTTGCTGGGTGTGCAGTCGCTAAAAAGATACCTGCACTGCCATCTGCTAGATTTTCTTTCAAGCCTTGATAAGCAATTGCAGTATGAGGCTCTGCGATGTAACCCGTTTGATGAATTTTTTTCATCACCTCTTTTGTTTCTTCTTCGCCAACACAGCTTGAATAAAAGTCATCATAGCTAAACCATTTGTTATCCAACATAAACTGAACACGTGGCCAGTTATTCGGTTTACTCACATCCATAGCGTTCGATAACGATTCAAGCGTGTCATACGGTGCCCACTCTTTGCTTTGTAAGAAACGTGGCACAGTGTCGTTTTGGTTAGTTGTAGCACTTAGTTTCGCTACTGGCATACCAAGCACAGCACCGATCATCGCAGCGCACACATTACCAAAGTTACCACTTGGGACTGAGATATGCGCTTTACTACGCTGCTCTTTAGGTAATTGAGCAATCGCTTCAAAGTAATAGCAAACCTGTGCAACTAAACGACTGATGTTGATTGAATTAGCAGAATTTAGACCTAGCTTTTGTTTCACTTCATCATCTAAAAACGCCTGTTTTACCATGCTTTGACAATCATCAAAGCTACCATCAACCGCATAGCAGTGAATGTTGTTGCCTAACGTTGTGAATAGCTTTTGCTGCGCTAATGAAATTTTACCTTTCGGGTATAAGATCACGACATCGATATTTGGCTTATTATAAAATGCATGGGCAACTGCAGCCCCTGTATCGCCTGATGTAGCCGTTAAAATCGTGACTTTTTCACCCTGATTAAATTGCGCAAGACACTCAGCCATAAAACGGCCACCAAAGTCTTTAAACGCAAGCGTTGGGCCATGAAATAATTCAAGGCAATAAATATCTTTTTCTACTTCAACTAACTTCACATCAAAGTTAAACGCATTTTGCACCATCTGTGCAACGGTATCGGCAGGAAGCTCGTCACCAATCAGGTGCGATAAAATCTTACTGCTACGGCTCACAAAGTCTAAATCAAGTAACTTATCAATGTCTTGAATTGGTGTAAGGCTATTAGGGAAGAATACACCTTGATTACGCCCTAAACCCGTTTTTACCGCTTCAACAAACGACACCTGTTGTGTTTCATCTTTTAAATTATGTAATTGCATGTTTATTCCTTAAATTCTTTAAAGCTGTCGTGTGCCAAGCTGATCAAGTTGGCAGATGTGGCAGAAGCCCTGCTCATTGATGTAATTATCATTCAGCCAAGCTGCACACTGCTTAGCAGCTTCCAGGCTCTTACACACGGTAAATAATGTTGGGCCCGCACCAGAAATGCTGACAATCTCTGCACCAAGCTCTGGCAAGGCACTCTTTGCTTCGGCAAAGCCTTGAATGAGCGGTGCGCGATGTGGCTCAGCGATTTCATCACTCATAATGGAAAGCGCTGCGTCAAAGCGACCTGTAAGCAATAAGCTGCTAAATGCAGAAAGTCGCTGAGCGAACTCGACACTGTCGTGCATTGATAATTGCGTTGGCAAGACCGAACGCGCTTTTGCGGTATTCAGTGAAAATCCCGGAAAAGCCGCTACGTAATACCATTGATTATCAACAGGTAACGAAATTGACTTGTTCGGAATGAGTTCACCAGTTAATTGCAAGCCACCTAAATAACAGGGTGTGATGTTATCGTAATGACGACCGCCACTAACAATGGCTTCAAAATCAGCCATCAACTCGATAAGTTGTTCTTGAGATAAGTTGGTTTCAGCGAACTTATCAAGGGCTGCAAACGCAGCCACCACAGAACAGGCACTCGAACCTAAACCTGAACCAATTGGTAGGTTCTTTTTAAGCTCAAGTTTTACCGCTGGCATAGTCGGTGCAACGTGTTCTTTAAAATGAATTAAACATTGATAAGCCAAGTTTTCTTCAGCATTAGCAGGCAGTTTGTGGGCATAGTCGCCTGAGCAGACAAAAGTATCTTGCTCAGCGGCACTCACCTCTACAACATCGCCTAATAAGGTGCCATCGATTGGTGCTAGCGCAGCACCTAACGCATCAAAGCCGACAGCAAAATTCCCGATTGAAGCGGGTGCATATACACGGATCATGACCAGCTCCTAACGTGTTAACGTTTTTAAAATGTCGGCAAATACGCCTGCAGCCGTTACTTCAGCACCTGCGCCATAACCACGAATAACAAACGGACGAGGTTGATAATATTGACTTAAGATGGCCAGTGCATTTTCACCGTCACGGATATCATAAAGAGCATGGCTACTATCTACGGCTTCAATGCCTACTTTACATTGACCGTTTTCAATAGTACCCACATAACGAAGTACTTTACCTTCGCTTGCAGCACTTTGTATACGGTCGTTAAACTGTGCATCAAGTGATGGTAGTTTTGCCATGAAATCTGCTACAGAATCACCTTCTGCAAACCCTTTTGGTAAAACAGATTCAACTTCGATATCGCTTAGTTCTAACTCAAGACCCGATTCACGGGCAATGATCAGTAGTTTTCGAGCAACATCAGTGCCTGATAAATCATCACGCGGATCTGGTTCTGTAAATCCACTTTCTTTCGCTTTTAACGTTGCTTCGCTAAGTGATAAACCATCTTGTAGCGCACCAAACATATACGATAATGAACCCGACAAGATACCGCTGAACTTAATAAGTTCATCACCGGCACCAAAGAGTGATTTCAGGTTATCAAGTACTGGTAAGCCTGCACCTACGTTTGTTTCGTATAAAAACTTACGATTATTCTTCTGTGTCGCTGCAACTAAATCTTGGTAGTAAGCATACGAGCTAGTATTGGCCTTTTTGTTTGCCGCAACAACGTGGAAACCGGCATTCAAGAAATCAACATATTGCCCAGCAAGCTTATCGGCTGAGCTACAATCTACGATCACAGGGTTAATTAAATGGTTTTGTTTAACAAATTGCTCGACCAAATTTAAATCAAATGCCTGCTCTGACACGGCTAATTTGTCTTGCCAACCATCAAAAGCAATGCCTTCGCTATCTAGATAAAGCTGCCTTGAATTAGCAACACCGTACAAGTTCAGTTTAATATTACGTTTTTCAAGCCATGCTTGTTGACGCTTTAACTGCTGGATAAGTTCTTGACCTACTAAGCCACAGCCAAGTAAAAACACATCGATTGAAGGAATGTGAGTAAAGAAGTTCTCATGGCACACTTTCACTGCGTCGTTGCATAGTTCACCATCGATAACCGCTGAAATAGCACTCTCAGTCGAGTCTTGTGCAATAGCAACAATGTTAACCTGCGCTTGAGCTAATGAAGCAAAGAACTTAGCAGCTAAGCCTTTGTGCGCACGCATGTTATCACCAACTAGAGTAACAATCGCAAGGTTACGCTGTACTTGAACTGGTTCGATTAAACCGGCTTGTGATTCTAATTCGAAAGCAATTTGTAATGCTTCTAGAGCAAGTGATAGGTCGCTCTCATGCACACAGAAACTGATACTAAATTCACACGAAGATTGTGTGATTAGTACAATTGACACATTGTCATGCGCCAATGCATTAAATACTTTTGATGCCATACCCACTTTGCCTTTCATACCTGGGCCAGACACCGTTAACATAGCGAGGTTTTGTAAACTTGATAGCGCTTTAACAGGCTCGTTCGACACACTGTCGTTACTGATCACTGAACCTTCAGCGCGTGGGTTATGAGTATTTTTGATCTCACACGGCACACCTGCTTTAGCACAAGGTAAAATCGTTTTCGGGTGTAATACTTTCGCACCAAAGTAAGACAGCTCCATTGCTTCTTTATAAGATAACGAATCAACCTTAGATGCTTTTTTGATATAACGCGGGTCAGCATTGTAAACACCGTCAACATCAGTCCAGATCTGGCATACATCAGCTTCTAAACATGCTGCCGCAATAGCTGCTGAGTAATCTGAACCATTGCGACCAAGTGTTGTTAGTTCCCCCTGCTCATTGGCAGCAGTGAAACCCGGCATGATATAAATTGTGCTCGGTGCCGCTTTTAATGCAGCTTGAAAACGTAACTTACTTGCGGCCAAGTCAGCTTCAGCATCAATGTAGCCACCCACTGAAGCTATACAGTCTGTTGCTTCTAAATAACGAGCATTACTTTCGTTAAGCATACACTCCATCAAGGCAACACTAACGCGCTCACCAAAACTAATTACATAAGCACGTACTTGGTCTGGGCAACACTTCAAAAGTGCAACACCATCCAGTTTATTCTTAAGTTCGTTTAAATCAGGCCAATTCACTACCTGACCAAAGTCAGCTTCAACAGCAGCTTTTAATTGTTCACAGCGCGCAACCAATGCTTGCCATAACTCACTAAAATCTTGCCCCTGCTCTGCGGCGCTTGCTAATGCTACTAATGAATCTGTCATGCCACCTGGTGCTGACAGCACTAACAGCATTTCATCGCGTAATTCTTCTTTGACTAACTGAGCTACCTGTTGCAAACATGCGTAGTCGGCCAAGGACGACCCACCAAATTTTAATACTCGCATTATTTATGTTTCCTCATTCCATAAACGAAAAAGGCCTGTGTTCTAGTGAACACAGGCCTATAAATTTGTTGCACCGACCTATGCCACTATCCCGTAAGGATGATGGTTGTAATAATAATGGTCGTTGCGTGATTAAATGTTTTCATAGCCTTTAGACTGCCTTAAATGTAGCCAAGCTGTCAACCCTTAAAGAAAAGATAAATTATGCGCTTTTGTTATAAAAAAGATTAATGAATACCAAATTTATGCAAAGTTGCTTTAAGTCGAACAATATCTATTGGCTTATCGATGAAATCAATGGCTCCCAAACTAACTACTTTTTGCTTCATTTGCGCTTGAATATCAGCTGAAATCACTATAACAAAGCACTCTATTTTCTCTGCTTTGATCGTTTCAAGTACAGCAACACCATCTAGCTCTGGCATAGTTAAATCCAAACACAATAGATCAAAGTTTTGCTCGCGTAGTAAAGCAAGTGCTTCTCGACCATTGGTTGCTTGTTGAATATCAGCACTTAAACAGTTACCTAAGCACCGAACTACTTGTTTGCGAGCTATACTTGAATCATCACAAACCAGTATTGAAAAATTAGGGTTATTCATGAATATAAAAATCTTCGCTGTAGCAAATACAACATCTAAAAAGGCTAAAGTAAAAAACGAGCGAAATTTATAACACACTTTTATTGGTGCAGTAAGGTTAAGTTTTTTTAAAAAATAGTAACAATTTATAAATACTCCAGTAAAAAAGGATTTATTTATTTATTTTTAACCGTTTATTAGCTAACTTTAGAACTAATTGAATGTATTACAAATGTAACCAAGGAGCTATGGGTATTCTATGTTACAGAAAAGCCTATCAAAAGAATTGTTAACAAATGTGCTCTCGGTCTACTTCTTACTCACTTTTGTAGTGACCTGTGGGCAGGTTATTGCTGAATATGTAAACACTAAAGATTACATTCGTGACGAATTAACCACTTTACAAAAAACATTTAGCCGTAGTTTAACCCGTGCAATTTGGGAGCTTAACGATAAACAAACCATCACAACAGCTGAAGGCTTACTCGCAATTCCTATGATCGAAGGCATTATTGTGCGCGATGATAGTGGCGAGGTACTCTCACAATTAGGTCGCTCATTAGATATTCACGAGCTATATAGCCAGCAGTTAGTGCAAGAAGAAGCGATAATTGAAGATACACCATCCGGTTTATTCGGCTATACATTTCCGCTTATTTTTGAGTTTTCGGGTAAAACAACTCAAGTAGGCGATGTAACCTTATTCTCAAGCCGAGAAGTGGTATTTAGCCGCATCATGATCTCTATTTATTTTCTAATCGGTAACGCAATGATCAAAACCACCTTTTTGATCATACTTTTCTTATTAGCATTTAGAAAACGCTTAACTGAACCACTTGCGCAATTTACAGAACAAATTGAAGATCTTGAACTAAACGATTTAGAAGGCCGCCATATCGAGATCCACACAACTGAACACAACGAATTAAAAGTAATGGAAGAATCTTTTAACCGTTTAATAGATAAAGTTGTTCTCTACCGAGAAGAACTGGAACATACTCAGAAAGAGCTTGTACTTAGTAATGAAAAACTCGACCAACATAATTTACAATTAGAGCAAGAAGTCGCGCGCAAAACATCTAACCTTAGCCAAGCGATGATGGATTTGCAGCAACAGAAATATGAATTAGAAAAACAAAAGCTAACACTGACTGAAGAGATAGACCTTCGTAAACAAACTGAACAAGAACTCATAACCAAGCAAACTGAGTTACAGCGCTATGTTGATGAGTTGAACTTAGCACAGGAGCGCCTAGTCGGCTCCGAGAAAATGGCTGCTTTAGGCGGCTTAGTTGCAGGTATTACCCATGATGTAAATACACCAATCGGGATTGGTGTGACTGCGACTTCATTTTTACAAGAACGTTTAGATCAGATTGAAGCGGCATACAAAGAAAAAACCCTATCACCAAAAGCGCTTGAAGAGTTTATTAATGACGCCAAGCAAAGCACTAGCTTACTTACTAGTAATTTAGACCGTGCATCAGAGTTGGTTGCAAGTTTCAAACAAATTGCAGTCGATCAAGCTAGTGAAGCAGTACGTACTATTAATTTCAAAGAGTATTTAGGTGAAGTGATCCGCTCTTTACATCCAAAACTAAAGAAAACATCTCATCATATCAATTTAGATTGCCCTGAAGATTTAACGCTCAACCTGCCTGCAGGCGCTATTAGCCAAATTTTTACAAACTTGATCATGAACGCACTTATTCATGGCTTTGAAGGTATTGAAAGTGGCATCATAGATATCATAATTAAAGACGAAGAAGATGAAGTCGTTATCGACTTTAAAGATAATGGTAATGGTGTATCCGAACATCAGCTAGAAAAACTGTTTGACCCGTTCTTCACAACCAAGCGTGATCAGGGTGGCAGTGGGTTAGGTACTCATATCACTTTAAACTTAGTGAAGCAAACCCTTGGCGGTGATATAGAAGTAACAAGCGAAGTTGGAAAAGGCTTGCATTACCATATTAGTTTCCCAAAAAACATGCCTAAACCGCTCTCAATGTTTAACTCATAAGCATTTCGTACTGATGGCGAAATGATTCATTTCGACATCAGTTTTTTATTGTTATGATTGGGCAAATTTATTGAAAGGATTAGCCTAATTATGTGGTTTAGTAACCTTATCTGCTACCGTTTTAAACAAGACGTTTCATACTCTCAAGAAGACTTCGACAAAGCCCTAGAACAAGATCTGTTCCGCTCATGTACAGGCCAAGAGCTTTCAACATTTGGTTGGACAAAAGCCTTTGGTAAGCATGGTCAAACTCTATCTCACTTCTCTCAAGACAGCATTTTAGTATGCGCTAAGCGTGAAGAAAAAGTACTGCCTGCGGCCGTTATCAACGAATTGGTTGCAGAGAAAGTTGAGCAAATCGAAGCGGAAGAAAACCGTCCGGTAAAGAAAAAAGAAAAAGACGAACTAAAAGAAAATATTCTGCACACTTTACTGCCTCAAGCATTTAAAAAGTCGAGCCTACAGTTTGCGTTTATTGACCAAAAAAATGGCTGGGTTGTCGTTAACAGCGCAAGCTTTAATAAAGCAGAAGAGCTTTTAGCCCTACTTCGTAAATCACTTGGCACGCTACCTGTCGTACCTGCATTTGCTAATTATGATTTAGATGTATTTTTAACAGATTGGTTAACTAATTTCAGCACTCCTGAAGGCTTCTCTATCGGTAACGATGCAGAGCTTGAAGAAGCCGATGACAGTGGTGCTCAGGTTAAATTGAAAGGCCATGACTTATCATGTGACGAAGTAAAGTCACACCTAGAAAATGGTAAGCGCGTAACTAAACTGGCTCTTGATTGGCAAGAACGCGTTAAGTTCATGCTACAAAACGATGGTTCGATTAAGCGTCTAAGCTATTCAGAAACATTAAAAGAAGAAAACGCCGACATTCCAAAAGAAGATATGGCGGTAAAACTTGATGCTGACTTCATCTTAGCGTCAGAAGAAATTAAACAGTTGCTAGAAGAGCTGACCCAAGGCTTAGGCGACGCTGAAGATTTATAAAATTAACCTAAATGTTAATTAACACAAAGCGCGACTTGGTCGCGCTTTGTGTTTTTAGCTATTCAGTAAAAATGGCTTTGACCTCATCAAGCATATCGTGATATTCGTCTTCATTAAATAACTCAAGCGATTCTATTACGCCTTTATCTACGTATGTTTGCAATGCTGCCGATTTGTCAGAAACCTGCAAGATGCCTTCTAAAATCGCACCAATACGAATAAAGTCAACATAGCATATATGCTCTGGACGATAGTTTGGATTTGCCCAGCTTTCAGCAACTTCGACGAACTCATCAGTAAAGCCCCAAGCACGCATAATTGCGCCACCTACTTTGCCTCCTAATTTTTGGATAGCGTGTGCCAAAAAACTTGGATTTGCAAAAACTTCAGGGTGCTTTTCAGCCTCAGTCAAAATTGGCAACACGCCTATGTTATAGACTAATGAAGCTAGCGTAATGGTATCTCGGTTCAGTGATGTTTGCTTATTTCGACGTAAGAAAAAGTCCATTAGAGTAATTGAGTGACATGCAACTTTAAGGGTTTTTTGCCATGCTTTATCCATATACCCTTTTATCAGCTCATTATGCGATACAAACAATTGTTCCATCGCCATTGCGGTGGCAATATTTTTGATTTGACGAAGACCAATTCGTGTGACGGCTTGATGAAGATTGGTGACTTTAACTGAGCGCCCCATAAATGCACTGTTGGCCACTTTAATCATTCGTGCCGATAACGCAGGATCATGGGAGATAACATCTGCCATATCCATCAAGTTTACTTCTGGGTTATCTGCTGCTTGCCTCACTTTTACTGCAACTTCAGGTAATGTCGGTAACACTAAAGTGTCATTATTTATTCTGTCGACCAATATGGTCAGTAATGCATTCTCTGTTGACATATGCGTGCCATCCTCTTGGGTTAGTTTGCCAAAATAAAGACAAACTAATGACTGACATTATTAGATTAGTTCTTGTTTTAGTATTGTCTAACTTAACGCTAAAGTTAAGAAAATCACAGAAATTATCTCTTTTTATGCTTTTTAATCATGTAACTGATAAATAAATATCGCTTCTAGCGCTGTATACTTGCCATGTATATGACAGGTTTGCTTTAATGCATACACTTTTTGTTTTAATAACAATGACTCTCACTAAAATCGGGAACGGGCAAAATGACATTAAATAAAATTAGCCAAGCACTTATCTTATCTGGTGCTGTTTTTCTTGGTGCATGTTCTGATCAGCAAGCAACCACTTCTCAAACTCAGCCTGCTGCAGAGCAAACAAAGCAAAGTATTGAACAGAACAACCCACAACTTATCAATGTAGATGAAAACCGTTTAGACATTTACACAGACTTCACACTTACTTCTGATCTTAGCCACCTGAGTGATAACCAAAAGCAAATGGTTGGTAAGTTGATCGATGCCTCAAAAATTATGGATGAGCTATTCTGGCGCCAAGCATTTGGTGAGAACAAAGACGCTTTCTTAGCAAAAATCAATGATGAAAAAGTTCAGAAGTTTGCAGATATCAACTACGGCCCTTGGGATCGCTTAAACGGCGACCAAGTTTTCTTATCAGGTTATGAAGAAAAGCCTCTAGGCGCTGAATTTTACCCAAGCGATATCACTAAAGAAGAATTAAACAACGCAATCGTTGATGACAAAACAGGTCTTTACTCAGTGATCAAACGTGACGAGAAAGGCCTTCTTTACAGTGTAGCTTACTCTGTTGAGTACGCACAAGAGCTAGAAAAAGCAGCCAACTTGTTACGTGAAGCAAGCAAGCTAGCTGATGATAAAGAATTCGCTAACTACTTAAGCATGCGTGCAGATGCACTAGTAAATGATGACTTTCAACCATCTGATTTTGCATGGATGGATATGAAAAATAACCCTATTGATGTGGTTATTGGTCCTATTGAAACCTATGAAGATCAACTATTTGGTTACCGTGCGGCGTATGAATCTTATGTACTAATCAAAGACTTGGCATGGAGCGAGCGTTTAGCTAAATTCGCTGCTTTCTTACCAGAGCTACAAAAAGGTTTACCTGTAGACGAAAAATATAAGCAAGAAGTCCCAGGTTCAGACGCTGACTTAAATGCTTATGATGTCGTTTATTACGCAGGCCACTCAAATGCGGGTAGTAAAACAATTGCTATCAACTTGCCAAATGATGAGCAAGTACAGCTAGAAAAAGGCACACGTCGTTTACAGCTTAAAAACGCAATGCGTGCTAAGTTCGATAAAATCTTAGTGCCTATTTCAGAGCAGCTAATTGTTCCTGAGCAACGTAAACACATTACCTTTGACGCTTTCTTCGCAAACACTATGTTCCACGAAGTAGCGCACGGTTTAGGCATTAAAAACACCATTACGGGTAAGGGTACTGTTCGCCAATCATTGCAAGAGCATGCAAGTGCCCTTGAAGAAGGTAAAGCGGATATCTTAGGTCTTTACATGGTTGAGCAATTACTTAAGAAAGGCGAGATCACTGACGGTACATTAGAAGATTACTACATCACCTTTATGGCTGGTATCTTCCGTTCAGTGCGTTTTGGTGCTTCAAGCGCACATGGTAAAGCGAATATGATCCGCTTTAACTTCTTCGCTGAAGAAGGCGCATTTTCTAAAAATGCTGACGGCTTATACAGCGTTAACATGGAGAAAATGAGCCAAGCAATGGAAAAACTATCGCGCTTAATCTTAACGATTCAAGGTGACGGTGATTACCAAAAAGTTGATCAGCTAATCGCAACTCATGGTGAGATCAAAGCAGAGCTAGCGAAAGATTTAGAAAAATTAAGCCAAGCTAATATCCCAGTTGATGTTACTTTCAAACAAGGCAAAGAAGTATTAGGCCTTTAATACCAGCCTTGTCTGATATAAAAAACGCTGCAATTGCAGCGTTTTTTATTATTCTCGTGCGACAAAACTTAATCCATATTTGCTATTCAGCTGGACTATATCACCACTAATCAACATCTTATTAAACTCTGAATTAAAGTCATCTATAAACTCATTAAGCTCCCGTTGCTTAGTGAAACCATAATAGCCTTGATTCACCGTAATGATTGGCGACAGCATGATAACCTTACTAGAAATTGATAAATCATCAATAATCGGAAGAGCAGCTCGCGGGTGAGTCATCACTAGATCAACTCGATTATGCATTAACTGTAAAAAACTAGCTTTAACACTCGCCACTTCTGACAAAGTTAAACTTGATTTATTGCGTTTAAATTCTGAACCATAATTCCAACCCCGAGTAATACCAATCACGTCTTTACGTAAGCTTGCGAAATTACCAGCCCAAGTTACATCGCTATTTTTTTTGGTAAAAAAGACAATAGGATCTTCATAAAATGGCAAGGCACTAAATTGCATATATTGTTGACGTTGAAGAGACTTATAAGGACCGATAATGGCATCTGCATGGCCTTGCTCAACCATTTTTAAAGCACGCTTTAGTGGCATGATATCGATGACGAGTTCATGCCCAAGACGTCGACAAATTTCATGAGCAATATCAGCACCTAAACCAATCACTGTACCTTGTTGATCTTGTTCTAAGATTGCGGGGAAATGGCTCCCAACAAAGTAATAACTTTTTGCTGTTACGGAAAATGAACATAGAAAAGCCAATACGGCTATTACTGTGCTTTTCACTTTTATTAGTCTCTTATTTTTCGCATCTACTTAGCTTAGCGCAATTTAATATGATTGATTAAAAATGTGCTCTTAGTTGCTCTATTTGTTCATCGCTATATGGAACTGCCGGTAATTTCCCCCAAATAGGCGCTGGCCAAGCCGGATCGGTAGTGAAGCGTGCAATATGATGAACATGTAATTGCGGCACCATATTACCCAATGCTGCTATATTGAGTTTGTCTGGGCTGAATACCTGTTGTAACAACTTACTCAGTTTGCCCGACTCTTGTAATAAGGTAATTTGTAGCTCTTCAGACAGATCGATAATCTCTTTAACGTCTGCAACTCTTGGCACTAAGATAAACCAAGGGTACTGGCTATCATTCATCAGCAATACTTTACACAGTGGCCAATCCGCAAGTTCAATGCAGTCGCGTTGTAGTTCTGGGGCCAGAGAAAACGACGTATCAGTATTTTTCATCAATAAATCCTTTGATATTGGGTAATCAAATCCTACTTTATAGCATTTTGTTGCAGTTGCCTAAGCTTACCATTAACATCATGGCAGTTTTTATTCGAGCGAAGGTACTCCTGTGCTAAAAAAAATTAAATCTCTCTCACTTGCTCTGCCAGTGGTGGCCACTGCATTTAGTGTGACTGCTGAACCACTCACACTTGAGCGTATTTTTGACGATCCAAGCTTAGCAGGCAAAGCGCCTGTACAACTTAAATTCTCTCCAGACGGCAGTCGTGTCACTTACCTGCAAGGTAAAACCGATGATTACAACCGCTACGATCTATGGGAATACAACTTAAAAGATAACAAAAACCGCTTATTAGTTGACTCTGCTGCGCTATTTTCTGGTCCAGAAAACTTATCTGATGAAGAAAAAGCACGCCGTGAGCGCCAACGTATTTTTGGTAAAGGGATCTTAGAATATAAATGGTCTAAAGATGGTAAAGCGCTTTTATTCCCACTTAATGGCGACCTTTACTATTACGAGCTTGCCTCAGCTAAAAGCCGCAAATTAACCGACACAGACGCATTTGAAACCGATGCACGCTTCTCACCTAAAGGGCACTTCGTATCGTTTATTCGTAAGCAAAACCTATACGCACTTAACTTAAAAACGGGTCAAGAAATCCAATTAAGTAAAGATGGTGGCGGTGTTATTAAAAACGGTATGGCCGAGTTTGTTGCGCAAGAAGAAATGGGCCGTATGACTGGCTACTGGTGGTCTGGTGATGAGTCTAAAATCGCTTATACCCGTGTTGATGAAAGCCCAGTAAAAGAAGCGATCCGTAATGAAATTTACGCCGATGAAGTAAAGCTTTTTAACCAACGCTACCCGTTTACAGGTACCGACAACGTTAAAATTCAGTTAGGTGTTGTAAGCATCAACAATCAAAAAACTGACTGGGTTGATTTAGGCGACGATCAAGATATCTATATCGCTCGCGCAAAATGGTTAAAAGATAACAAAACGCTTTCTTATCAGTGGCAAGACCGCTCGCAACATAACTTAGAGTTACGTTTTTATAATAGCGACACTAAAAAACAAACGGTTGCCCTAACAGAAACCAGTGATACTTGGATTAACCTACACTTTGATTTGCAATTCTTAAACGATAAAAAGCATTTCGTTTGGGCATCTGAGCGCGACGGTTTTAAACACCTTTATTTATACCGCACAAACGGTGAAATGATCCGTCAAATCACCCAAGGTGAATGGGTTGTTGATAGCTTAAAAGGTATCGATGAGAAAAAAGGCATCGTGTATTTTGCAGGTCGTAAAGATACAGCACTTGAGAGCCACCTTTACAGCGTACCGCTATTCAAAAAAGGCGAAATTAAGCGCGTAACTGAGCTAGGTGCTTACCATAATGTGGTAATTGCTAAAGATAACAAAACCTTTATCGATAACAGCTCATCAGTGAATAAGCCTGGCTCTGCGGCATTACGTAAAATTAATGGCGAATTTATCACTTGGCTTGAAGAAAACAAGTTAGATAAGTCACACCCATTAACGCCTTACCTAGCTGATTTGATCACCCCAGAATACGGCACACTAACGGCTGAAGACGGGCAAATCATGCATTACCGTTTATTCAAGCCAACTAATTACCAAGACGGTAAAAAGCACCCAGTTATTGTTAACGTGTATGGCGGCCCTCATGCTCAGCGTGTAACGAACAGCTGGCGTAGTAAAAACTTATACTTCCAGTACATGGCACAACAAGGCTATGTTATTTTCCAACTTGATAACCGTGGTTCATACAACCGTGGTAAAAAATTTGAAGACGTGATTTATAAGCACTTAGGTGTGGCTGAAGTGGCAGACCAAATCAAAGGTGTCGAGTTCTTACGCACCCTTGATTACGTTGACCCTGAACGTATTGGAATTTATGGCCACAGCTATGGTGGTTATATGGCGCTTATGACTATGTTTAAAGCGGGCGACTACTTCAAAGCCGGTGTTTCTGGTGCGCCAGTTACTGATTGGGCACTTTACGACACTCACTACACTGAGCGTTATGTAGGTCACCCTGCAACTAACGCGAAAGGTTACGAAGCAAGTGCAGTTTTCCCGTATGCTGAAGGCTTAAAAGGCCCGCTGATGATTTATCACGGTATGGCTGATGATAACGTGTTATTCACTCACGCCACTAAGTTATTCAAACAACTGCAAGATCAAGAAAAACAGTTCGAAATGATGACTTACCCGGGCTCAAAACACAGTTTACGTGGCAAGAGCGTACAAACGCACTTACACCAAACCATCACAAGTTTCTTCAACCGACACTTTAACGTTGAGTAATAACGTTTAATTTCGGTAACTTAGACTAAAGGCTGATTGTTAAATCAGCCTTTTTTTTGTCTCAATGTATTCTACTATTTAACTAGATTTTCGACCTATTTTGGCTACGCTTAATACATTGCTCTTATGAGCATGACGAAGGAACACACATGAATTACTTACGCCGTTTTACAATTTTTCAGCGCCTCGCCATGTTAGTGAGTGTGGTCGTGATAGGGCTGATATTTTTGAGCGTCTCGAGTTTAACGCAGCAATACAGCTCGCTAAAGCAAGAGCAATACATAAAAACCCAAAACCTTGTTGAGTCAGCCTACTCTATTATCGAGCATAACTATGCGTTGTTTGAGCAAGGTAAGCTGAGTGAGCAACAAGCCAAGCAAGCAGCCCTCGAAACAATTTCTGCACTACGTTATGACAATAACAATTACTTTTGGATCAACGATTATGAACCCGTTATGGTCATGCACCCGTTTAAGCCAGAATTAAATGGTAAATCGCTAGCGGGCAGTAAAGATCCAGATGGTGTGTTGTTATTTGTCGATATGGTTAATATCGTCAAAAAACAAGGAGAGGGTTTTATTCCCTATAAGTGGCCAAAGCCAGGTAAAGATCAGCCCGTTGATAAAATTGCCTACGTAAAAGGGTTTGCAAAGTGGCAATGGATTGTTGGCTCTGGTGTCTACATTGATACCATTGAAGAGGCGTTCTCGTCACTTCGTACCCATGTCATTATCACCGCGGTAGTGATTATTGCCTTACTGGTTGCGCTTAGCTACCTAATTGCCAATAGCATTCTTCGTCCGACACAACTTGCCGCAAATATGATGAAAGATATCTCACAAGGTGAAGGTGATTTAACTCAAAAGCTTGATGAAAACGGCAATGATGAAGTGTCTCGTTTGTCGCGCTACTTTAATTTGTACACGGCCAAAATGCGTGAGTCACTAAAACATGTTGCCGACAACGCAGAGCAAGTGAATCAGTTTGCCCACAGCGTTGATGATGCCAGCAAAACCAACCATTCATTTATAGAACTGCAAAACGATAGCTCAACTCAAGTGGCCACAGCGATGGAACAAATGACCCATCAAATTCATGATGTTAGTCAGAATGCTGAACAAGCTGAGCATGCCGCTAACGAAGCTGCACAAAATGCAGAAACGGGTAAGCAAGTTCTTAATAAGACAATAACAGCCATTGAAACCTTGTCGCGTAACATTGAACAAGTGAGTAAGGTTACTGCCGACCTTGCTGCAGAGAGTAACAACATAGGCTCAGTACTTGATGTTATCCGCAGCATTGCAGAGCAAACCAACTTACTGGCACTCAATGCAGCCATTGAAGCAGCACGTGCTGGTGAGCAAGGCCGAGGCTTTGCCGTTGTAGCTGACGAAGTACGTACATTAGCAAGTCGCACAGGTAAAAGTACTGACGAAATTCAAGCCATGATCAGTAAACTACAAACCGGTGCACAAGCTGCTGTTGATGCTGTATCAGCAAGTCAGCAGTTATCAAGTGAAACGGTTTCACAGGCAGGTGAAGCAAATAGCTCCCTCAGTGAAATTGAACGACTAGTCACTATTATCAAAGATATGAATAGCCAAATTGCCCGCGCTACCGAGCAACAAACCAGCGCCGCAGATGAAGTTAACTTGCGGATTAATGAGCTTTCTCAATCAACCGAGCAATCACTGTCGAATACCCAAGGACTTTCCAACGCCAGTGATAATTTAAAGCATAGCTCACAAGCATTGAGCGATGTAGTTAACCGTTTCAAACTCGATTGATCACAGCAATTCAAAAGCCCTGCAATGATTTGCGGGGTTTTTCTATAACCTTTCTTTTTTATCCCCTAGTAATTTTTGAAGCCACCAAAAACACAACCCACTGATTTAATTAGACCTTTATTAAATAGATAAAAAAGATGATAAATAGATATTAACGAGATTTACATAAATAAATTAAAAAGGAACTAATGAGGTGTGCTGAATTAAATTGCCATTGGCATTTAATCACTATTACAAAAATAATAAGGAGCGATACCAAAGTGCCTTCAAGAAACATACACCCCAAAAAGAACACACACTTAAAGCGTACTATGTTAGCTGCAATTTGCACTTACTCGCTACTCGGAGTAACTAATCAAGCGCTGGCAGATACAACTCAAACAAAACAAATTCCATTACACTTTATAGTTGCAGCAACCGATAAAGATGGCGCTAATGCCAAAGTTGACCAAGCCACTATTGAGCAATCAATTGAAAACTTAAATTCACATTATCAAGGTACAGGTTACTCATATCACTATAAATCTACTGACTTCGTAACCAACGAAGAGATGCCTGGTTTTTATGACGACGATTACTCACCAGACAATAGAGTGTTATTTATTGAGCCTTATTTTGATAAATCAGCTTTAAATGTCATGGTCGCAGACTTTGATGGCGTCAATGGTAATGCGTTTTTTCCTTACTTTGGCGTAGATGGTGTGTTAATTGATACAGAAGATCTTGTTACAACGACACTCGCACATGAAATCGGCCATAACCTCAGTTTATTGCATACCTTTGCCGATGGTGATGATGAACCTATTTCAGTGCAAATCGGTGAACGTGGCTACTTGTACGGTGACCAGATAATCGACACCCCTCCTTCTTTTGATGACTTAGATGATGATATTGAAAATTGCGAATACACAGGCTCTGCCGAAGATGAAGAAGGTACTCCCTACGCCCCTGATGCCAAAAACATAATGAGCCAAGGAAAAAATACCTGCCGTACGCACTTTTCTGCACAACAAATAGACCGTATGCAGTACGTTTTGCAAAGAGATAAATACCATCTTTTTAATCAATTTGGTGAAGGTAGAACCGTACCAAACTGCGAAAACTCAATTATAGTTACTCAATTCCCACATATAGATGGCTTTAATTTTAATCAAGAAATAGCGCAGCCATGGGTTCAAGATGTAGCTAATAACGGCTTCTTTTTTAGAACCTCACCTGATTCAAATTCAAGCAGAACAGGTGCTGATGAACCCTTTGAGGGGCACAGCTATTTACAAATTGATAGTAGCAAACGGGATGACACTGATTTTGATGACATTGTATATGCCAAAAAAGGTGACAAATTAAACTACTTAAGCCCTTGCTATGACTTGAGCTTCATCGAAAAACCGACATTGGAGTTTTACTTCAATATGCACGGCAAAGATATGGGAACTAGTATTATCGAGGTATCCGCCGATAATGCGCAAACGTGGGCTGAGTTATGGCGAAAAGAAGGCCAACAACACTCCGACGGCGACATTTGGGAAAAAGTGACGGTTGATCTATCTAACTACAGAACAACTCCCGCACAGCTGAGACTAAGTCATATCATAGAAGGTGAAAAAGGTGATGCGTCATTTGATCTTTTCACTGTTTCGGGCACTCAACCTCAGCAAGATTATGAATTTAATAGTAATACTCTCAATATAGCCGAAGACGAAAATGAAGTAACATTCAAGGTCATTAAAAACTCAGGCTTAGATAGTAGTTCGAAAATACGAATTTACACCGAAGACGTGGATGCTATTGCTGGAGAAGATTATACAGCACTTGATGAGACCCTTACTTTTTCGAGCCAAGAAACTGAAAAAGAACTAGCTATAAATATATTTGATAATAATGAAGTTGATGGTTCTCGCTCTTTTAATATCAAACTAGCATCTGATGAAAGTGACATAATCTTCAATGAATCAATTGTAACGATTGAAGACAACGATGTTGATTTCAGCTATGAGTTAGACATTTCAGACACACAAATATCTGAAAATAGCGGCCAACTATTAGTTGGTATAATCAAATCCGATCCAACCGATTTTGAAACAAAAGTTCGTATAAAAACGACGGATGATAGCGCGGTCGGCGGCACTGATTTTACAGCTCTTGATGAAGTACTTACCTTTGCTCAAGGCGAAACACAAAAAAACATTACGATCGACATTATTGATAATTCAGAGGTAGATGGCTCAAGACGCTTCATTCTCGTATTAGAGTCTGAATCATTCAATGAAAAATACGCTGATGAAGTAATCACAATCACCAATAAAGATGGTATTCCAGAGCATGCAACCCCAGATGATAAAGCAAGCGGCAGTGTATCAGGTTACTTTACACTAATGCTCGGCGCACTGTGCTTTATTCGTAGAAACCGAAAGAAGAACATAAAAGACTAAACCTGACCAAGCATAGGCTTTAGAGCACAGGGTTGTGTCTAAAGCTTATGCTTTTTAAACTTACAACTTACAAACAATAACGAGCGAATAAGCTGCTTACTGTTGCGGCGGTAGGCTTGCCATGTTGCCAATCACCACCTTCTACACCACTGCCTGCGATATCCATATGAACATACGGTAATGGCTGCGCTGATTCAGTACCATGCTTATCTAAACCACCAACAATCGCTAAGAATGCCATCGGGAACTGATGACCACGTGCAGTTACAGCAGAAGCTGCATTGTTACTTGATAGTACGTCATCAGCTAATGTGCGAGGGCGAATGAAGTCATAATCTTCACGGCGGCTACGAGATACTTCTGCGGCATCTGCCCATAAATCGCCTAAGTCAGCAATTTGGCGCGAAATTTTCGCCGCGCGAGCTGGACCATTTTCAACATACGCACTGTAAGGACCCATAGCACGTGCTGCGTGGCCTGTTAGTGTTGCAACAGTGAATAGCTCTGGATTCACTTCGTTTAAAGCGCGATCTTTCATTTCGCTTAGTAAGTCGCCCATAGCTAAACGGCCTTCAGCATCTGTGTTACCGATACGAACACGTACACCTTCGCGGCTAGTAATGATTTCATCAGGAACAAAACAATCAGAACCAATTGAGTTACGAACTACGGCTAAGTAAGCAATCACTTTTACGCCTTTTGGTGCAAAGTCAGCCACTGATTTCATAAAGCCAGCAACCGAAGCAGCACCGCCTTTATCACGGCTCATACCTGCCATAAAGCCACCCACTTTAAGGTCTGCACCACCGGTATCGTAAACTAAACCTTTACCAACAAACATTAAGGTACGCTCAACATCGCCTTCAGGCACGTATTCTAGTTTTACAACACGTGGGTGATGACGCTCAACAGCATAAGATGCGCGCGCTACGGTGCTCATCATTGGGTAATCTTTATCGATAGTGTTGATATCTGAAATCACTTCAACAGACACCTTACTACCAGCAAATAACTCAACGCAGTAGTCTGCAAAACGAGGTGGTGCCATACGCTCAGGCTCTGTACCACATAAATCACGTGCAGCGTATTGACCTGCAGCAATAGCATTAAGCGCTTTGCTCATTGCCTCGTCTGCACCCACTAGGCTAATTTGGCTAATTGGTTCAATCGCTTGGCCGTGGAACTCACGTGCCTCAAGTGGTTGCCATAGCGCTTGGCAAGCACCTAAATAAGCCACTTCAAGGGCATGCTTGTAACGGCTATCTTGATTTACGTTAGCAAGTAAAATTGCAGGCTGAGTGCTACCCGATGCTTTCGCTTCTAGTACACCTTGCTTTGCTGCATCAAAGTAACGACGTACATCATCATAATCACGGTTCAGAGGGCCTGTAGGCGCTAAAATAACGCGTTTAGAGTCAATTACAAGTAATGTCACTTGTTTGCCAATACGTGCGTCTACAGCTTGTTGAGCGCTAATAGCTTGACTTAAGCTTGCGTCTGCTAAAGAAGAAAAATCATCACCGATAATGATCAATGCATCGTGATTTGCATCCGCTAATTGCGGGGCTGCAACTGCATGAGGGTATGCCATAAAAAAGGTCCTGCTGTTAAAAACATAGGACCTTATTATCATTGATTTAGGGCGCTATTGCCAGCCAAGTAAGATAGCTTACTATAAGGCTGGCAAGCTAAGTTTACTGCTCTGTAATGTGTGCTGAGTCTTTACGATGCTTAACAATTACAGACCAAGCTTCAAGCATAACCAGTACGCTCACAACCAGTACTAACAAATCAAGTGTCACCAGTAACCAGTTACCTTGTTGATAGTACTCGCCCAATTTAATAACCCCAGCAAAGAACGCCATAACGAGTACAAAACTCATTGGTATAAGCGTGTATTTAGCTGGACGATTCGCTTTAATTAACATTACCGAAATCACCAGTAAGGTTAAGCTTGCTAAGATTTGGTTAGTCGAACCGAATAACGGCCAAATGATCATACCGCCGCTACCGTCAGCGCCACCAGCTCCAAAGGCAAGCAGTAAACAGCTTAGAACTGCAATAAGTGTAGCTACAATACCATTACGAATGATGCTGATATTATAAATATCTCCCCACTCTTGGATGATATAACGCTGCAGGCGTACGCCAGAGTCCATGGTAGTCCCCGCAAACAAGACCACCATCACGGCAAGTAAGGTTGATGCCACCTCTTGCGAGATACCCCAACCACTTTCAATTAAGTTTGCGCCACCATTAATAAAGGCGCTGACACTACCTGCACCTAAGTGACTATAAATTTCATGCCATTCTTCAGGTGATACAGCAAGTGCAACACCACTAACTGCAACGAGTGTTATAAGTGCAAGCATACCTTCGCCTACCGCACCTAAGTAACCCACAAAGCGGCCATCAGTTTCCTTGTTCAGCTGCTTAGAACTGGTACCTGAAGACACAATACCGTGGAAACCCGATACCGCACCACAAGCTATGGTCACAAATAGCAATGGAATAATACTTGGTGTATCAACCGCCGTTTGCGTATTAAACGCAGGCGCTGTGATATCTGGCATTGACACAAACACCGCACCGTAAAGAAGCACTAAGCCAACTAATAACTGCATACCGTTGATAAAGTCACGAGGCTGTAACAGCATCCATACTGGCAATAACGAAGCAATGGCAGCATAAATAAATAAGATAATGATCCAGTTCGCATTCGCACTTAGACCAAACATTTCATCAGGTAATGAAATTGGCATACCACTACCAAGGTAAATGGTGTAATACAGAATTCCCACACCAACTAAACAAAGCGGAATTAACGACACTTTACGGCGTAGTAACTGGCCAATAACTAAGGCCACTACAATCGCTGACCAAGCGGGGAATACCGCGTTAGGTTGCGATACAAATGACTTGGCAATCACCACACCAAATACCGCATTCACCATCAGCAGCACTAAGAACACCACAATCATAAATAGCGCACGGGTACGCTTACCAATTACGCTTTCAGATAAAGCGCCCATTGATTTGCCTTTGTTACGCGCGCTGGCCCAAAGAGCCCCCATGTCGTGAACACCAGCAAAAAAGATAGTACCAAATACCACCCAAAGTACCGCAGGCACCCAGCCCCAATAAACGGCAATAGCAGGGCCAACAATTGGCGCAGCACCTGCAACAGAAGTGAAATGGTGGCCCCACAACACAACTTTGTTAGTTGGCACATAATCCACACCATCCTCAAGTTCATGAGCTGGCGTGACAAAATTATCATCCATTTTAAATATTTTTTCGGCGATGAATTTCGAATAAAAGAACCATCCGAACAACATACCGACTATTCCGAGCAGCACGATTACGACCGATTGCATAGTCATCTCTCTTATTAAGTTATAATGTTGTCTAAGGTGTTGAACTAGGCAGGCCTAGCACCCCAACTAGACACTAACAAACTTTCAAGCACCAAGGTGTTAACCTTTAGTCTAATATACTCAGCTGAAAATGCTCGTGAGCCTGACTCTTTATTCCGACACCTATCCCTAACAGGCGTACTGGCTGGTTATTACCTCGCTCATAGGCTTTGCTCATTAACTCAGCAAAAATGCGTTCGTCTAATTGATGGTGGCTTTGATCGGCACTGGTCACGACAAAATTGGCAAATTTTACTTTTACCGATAATTTATTGATGCGGTTGTTTAATTGTTGTTTATCAAGACGGCGGGTTAATTCATCCATCAAACGGGGTAACTGGCTTAAACACTCGTCTAAATTATTTTTGTTGTATTCATAGGTGTGCTCAACACTGAGTGACTTTCGTACTCGCTCAGTTGACACTTTGCCAACGTACTCGCCTGCACACTTTTGATATAAAGAGACGCCAAAATTACCAATGTGCTGCTGCATCCAATTAACCCCTTTCGCACGCACATCAGCCCCTGTGTAAAGCCCTTTAAGTTGCAGCTTTTCTAAGGTCACCTTGCCAACGCCGGGAATTTTGCCAAGCGGTAAACTCGCCAAAAAGTCATCAACTTGATCGGGTAATACCACAAATTGACCATTAGGCTTATTTTCATCGCTAGCTATTTTGGCAATAAACTTAATTGGCGCAACGCCCGCTGAGGCTGTCAGCCCAGTGGTGTCATAGATTTCTTGGCGGATTTGCTGTGCCATGAGTGTTGCACTGCCTTTGCATGCGGTACTGTCGGTTACATCAAGGTAGGCTTCATCTAACGATAACGGCTCAATAAGGTCTGTGTACTTTGCAAAAATGGCGCGAATTTGCGTGGAGATTTCTTTATAAACCTGCATTCGTCCGGGCACGATAACCAGATCGGGGCACAATTGTTTGGCGTGATAGTTGGACATCGCCGAGCGCACACCATATTTACGGGCAATATAGTTGGCTGTTGAAAGCACCCCGCGACGACTATTACCACCTATAGCCAGAGGCACATTGGCAAGCGCGGGGTTATCACGCATCTCTACAGCTGCATAAAAGCAGTCCATATCGATGTGAATGAATTTTTTCATCAGGAACACAACAACTGTTTATATATACAGTTATTATATTTAAACTTCCTGAGAGTGCAAGCTAAGAGGTTTGGCTTGTTTGTTGGTTTGGTTTTTTGCGACTGATAAGCCGTGCGCCAAATAACCAAAAGGCGGCTTCGAATAACAAGCCCACGACAATTAAAGCGATAAATCCTGACATTGTGCCCATGCTATAACAGAGCAAAGCTAGAGCAAGTAAGATGAAAAGTGCAATCCACTTTATCACCCTCAAGGTTAGTTGCTGCATAATTAAGGTCCTTTAATGTGTGTTCATTTTACTCACACTTTACGTAAGCGTGAACTTATAAATCTAGCACGATTTACTGAGATTTCTAATTTCCTTGAGCTAAAAGCATCATATTGCTAACCTAAGTTTTCTCACAATCAATGAAGATTTACTATGCAATCGTTTATAGAACAACACCCTATCAGAACCAAAATAAATGTCGCATGGGGTGAAATGGATGCCCTACAACACGTTAATAATGTGGTGTACTTTCGCTACTTCGAAACAGCTCGTATCGATTTTTTCACTCAACTAGGCTTTCTTAAAGATTTACAAGTAACAGGTGTGGGTCCGGTGATCAGCGAGAACAATGCTCGCTATAAACGCCCTGTGACATTTCCTGATACGGTGCATGTTGGTGTTAAGATTAGTGACATTGAACACGATCGCTTTATGATGCATTACACTGTATTTAGTGAAAGCCAAGACGCAGTAACAACCATTGGCTCATCACAAGTGGTTATGTTTAATTTTAAAACGGGTAAAAAAGCTCAGTTAAATGATGAGTTATTAACTGCACTTAAAGCCCATTCTAGCGATTAACAAGGATCTATTATGCTTTATAGCCCACTTGGTCGAAGTGGTATTGATGTATCTCGTGTCTGCTTAGGTAGCATGACATGGGGTATGCAAAACAACCAAGCCGATGCCGATGAACAAATCGCCTATGCGTTAGATAAAGGCGTTAACTTTATTGATACCGCCGAAATGTATGCCGTACCACCTTCTCCTGACACCTACGGTAAAACAGAAGAGATCATCGGTAATTGGTTAGCGCGAAATAAAGACAAACGCGATGATCTTGTCATTGCCACTAAAATAGCAGGTAACGGCTTACCGTGGGTCCGCGATGCAGGCGATATTACTCGCCAAGCAGTGGTTGAAGCCGTTGATGCATCTCTTAAACGCTTACAAACTGAGGTTATCGATTTATACCAATTACATTGGCCTAACCGTACATCACCGCACTTTGGTAAACAGTGGCCAGGTAAAGTGTGTTTCTCAGAAGCTGACACTGAACAAAATATCGCGGGTATGTTAGATATTCTTGAAGGTCTAAATGACTGTATCAAGGCTGGCAAAATTAAGCACTGTGGTTTATCAGACGACACTCCTTGGGGCATTAGCCAGTACTTGCGTTTAAGTGAGCAGCATAACCTTCCGCGTATGGTTTCTATTCAAAACGAATTTAGTCTCCTGCACGCCAAAGATTGGCCGTATTTAATTGAACAATGTATTCATGAAGATATTGCTTACCTACCTTGGTCACCGCTAGGTGGCGGCATGTTAAGCGGTAAGTACTTAAATGGTGCTCGCCCTGAAGGTAGTCGTTGGACGCTAGTGCAACGTAATGGTTTATTTAGAGACACAGTACAATCTCGCGCTGCGATTGCTGAATATGTTGAAATTGCTAACGCCTTTAATTTAACCCCTTCACAACTTGCATTGGCTTGGTGTAATCAAGTGGATGGCGTAAGCTCAACAATCATAGGCGCTACATCAATGGCGCAGTTAAAAGAAAATATCGATGCTTTTTCTGTGCAATTAAGCGATGAAGCTAACGATAAAATCGCTGACGTATTTAACCGTTATCCAATGCCTTTTTGAGCATCTCCCTGCAATATTAATAAGTCTATTAAATGATAGGCTTATTAATACTTATTCATCATTTTTACCTTTCTCCTACAACTTCACCAATACTTTAGTGTATGGTAATTCACAGCATTTAACTTTTTTGGTTGTTAATGAGTAAATACGTAAAAAATATATTATGCATGATAATGGTGATAGTGCTTGTTCCTATAACCTATGCTTCAGAGCGGCTTTCTATAACTTGGCTAGAAACAGATAACAAACCTTTCTTTGTTGATAAATCTGAGCAATATCCTTTAGGTGGCTTGTGCAACAACATAACCGACTTACTGATTGAAGCAATGCCAAATTTTAAGCATCAAAAGTCACTATTGCCACCTAAGCGATTAAGCAAATATCTCGATGATGGCCACTTAGCGTGTTACGCGTGCATGATCCATCGAGATAAAAAAACTAACCGTGCCACTTACTCTATTCCAACTGCAGTTTATCCATCCTTTAGCGTGTTAAGTACTGAAGAAAGAGCGCTAAAGATTAAGCAAAAACACGGTAATCCAGTGTCATTAATTTCATTATTGACTGATGCCAATTTTATTTATGGCCAAAATGATGCGCGAAAATTTGGCAGTAAACTGGACGCAATAGCTAAAAATACTAAGCTTTATGAGAGTGCTGCATTAAGTGGCACCGGCAGCCATGCAAACCAAGCGCTACTATCGCAGTTAGAGCATGGCTACATTGATTACACAATTGATTACCCATTTGTTGCTGATTATTACAATCAACAAAACCAACAGAATATTCAAAAGCTCAGCATTGCTAATCCAACTCAAAATGTGGTTTTTGGTGCCATTGGTTGCTCAACAAATGCGCCTAATAATTATGCCGAAAAAGTACTTGCAGAAATCAATGAGGCGCTGAAAAACAAAGTACTGCCGAGTGAAAAATACCAGCAAAGCCAACGAATTTGGCTTGAACAAAGCTTTCCTGAGTTTTCAACTTATTATCAGCGCTCTATTCTAGACCCGCTTAAAGAGCCTGCCACTGATGAGATAACAGCTCCTGTTGATCATCCATAAGTGTTACAGCAAAGCTCGAATTTGCGACAACCTTCCCTACCCCTTCAGGCGTGCCAGTCATAATGATGTCGCCATCTTCTAGGTCCATAAAATCACTAATTTCAGCTAAGATTTGCTCTGCGTTATGCAGCATTAACCTTGTATCGCCTAGTTGAGTGTCTATTCCATCAATCTTTAGACTAAATTGATAATGACAACTGGCATTAACCGCAACAAATTCAGTAAAAAGCGCTGAACCATTAAATGCTTTTGCGCGCTCCCAAGGCAGGCCTTTTTCTTTAAGTGTGCTTTGTAAGCCTCGTTTGGTTAAATCAAGCCCAAGCGCAACCGCTGCCAGCTGTTTATCTTTAACTAAAAAGCAAAGCTCAGTTTCGTAATGTAGAGCCTCACCTAAGTGTTCGCTATTAAGAGAATCTGTGATGGCGCTATTTGGTTTTGCAAACAGCACCATATTTGTTGGTGTTTCATTGTTAAGCTCTGCAATATGCGCAGCATAATTACGACCTACGCAAATAATTTTGCTTGGGGTGAATACTTCTTTATTCCATTTCACTGATTGCACGCAAATACCTCTCATTTTAACAAATGTAAAAGACTCAATTTTTTATTTTTAGCATTAACACGCCAATTTCGTACCTAAAATAAGTAAATCCATTGGTAGAATAATTCTCATAATAACATAAACATAGATATTACCTTTCACTATAAGCGTTATTTATGTTGACGATTGTTTTACTTTCTAATAACTTAATGTAAGCGGTTACATTTTAAAAATCGGGTTCGGCGATTTTTTTTGAAAAGAAATGTAAGCGCTTACAAAAATAGACAACAACATAAAATAAAACCAAATCTGGAGATTTGCATGAACCACACACTTTTCAAGAAAAAGCAGCTTGCTATTAGCCTGTCTATGGCAATGGGTTTAAGCGCGCTAGTTCCTCACTCAGCTGTCGCCGAAGAACAGCCCGACAAAGCAAGTGATATTGAAGTAATACAAGTATCAGGTATTCGCGGAAGCCTAGTAAAATCAATGGATATCAAGCGTCAATCTGCGGGGGTTGTTGATGCAATTACCTCTGAAGACATTGGTAAATTCCCTGATACCAACCTAGCTGAATCTTTGCAACGTATTACCGGTGTGTCTATTGACCGTAGTAATGGTGAAGGTAGCAAAATTACGGTTCGTGGTTTTGGCCCTGAATTTAACTTAGTAACCCTTAACAATCGCCAAATGCCAACAACTGGCGGTCGTTCATTTGATTTTGGTGACATCGCAACAGAAAGTGTGAGCGGTGTTGAAGTATATAAAACAGCGCGTTCTGATATCCCTAGCGGGGGTATTGGTGCAACAGTTAATATCACTACAGCTAAACCACTTTCTAATCCTGGTTTGCACGCTTCGATTGGTGCAAAAGCAGTTCACGACACATCAAACGAAACAGGTGATGATGTAACGCCTGAGCTTTCAGGTATCTACAGCAACACATTCAACGATGACAAATTCGGGATTTTAATTTCAGGCTCAGTTCAAGAACGTGATAACCGCGAACAATCAATGGCAGTTGATAACTGGATCCCAGATGTTGATATTTCATCGTCTCCTGATTTAGCACTGACAGATAACAACCAGCGCGCAGATGGCGCAACCTGGTATCCGCAAAATGCAGGTTACGCGTTTTCAGACAATTCACGTAAACGTACCAATGGTCAACTTGTGCTGCAATACGCACCGAATGACCGCATTACTGCAACCGTTGATTACACTTACTCAAAACTCGAGTTTGAAAAAGATGGCCGTAGCTTTGGTGTATGGTTCAATAATGGTGGTAACGTCAGCGCAGCAACTATCAATGAAAAAGGTACTTACACGCAGGTAACTGAAATTGGTGGTGACTACTCTACAAACTTAAACCGTGGTGCAACAACCAACGAAAATAAATCGCTTGGTTTAAACATTGATTGGCAAGTAACAGACAATTTAAACATTGAGTTTGATGCGCATAACTCATCGGCTGAAAGTGCCGGTGTAGGTATTGGCCACGATGCGTTTATGATCATTGGTAACACATCATGTTCATGGTGTGAAAACCCAACGGTTAATATCGACGAAAAAATGGCTGACTTTAGCCAAGGCGAAATTCCGCTTATTGATATGACCTTAACCAATGGCCAAGCAGAAATTTTACCGAGCGATATGGGAACCCTTTTCGCCGGTGTAAACAAAGATACCAACACTAACGATCTTGACCAATACCAGTTAAAAGGTACGTGGTATAACGAAGACAGCGGTGCTCTATCGAGCATTAACTTTGGTGTATCACACACTAAAATCGATTTCCGTACGACAACAGCCTACTCAGGTCAGCTTGCTGCTGGTTGGTGGTTGAACTCTGCGGATTGGTACGATGACAGCATGTTCACTCGTGTCGACAGCTCAGGTTTACTTGATGGCTTCTCTGGTGGTGGTAGCGATAAGTTATTAAATTACTACTACGATGCTGATTTTGATGAGATTGTCGCGATTGCCGAAAGCATTGACTGTGATCACCCTGATGGCGGTATTGGCGCATGTAGCTGGCCTGCTGATGTAAACGGCATGGTGCAAGCGGGTCCAATCGATGACGACCACCGTGTAAGCGAAGAAACAACGGCGGTATACGCACAAGCTAACTTCGAAACAGAATTTAACGGTATGCCAGTGAACATCACTGCGGGTTTACGTTACGAATCAACAGATGTTACAGCAAACAGCTTAGAGCGCCCTGCTGTTGCAATGGAATGGGTTAACGGTAACGAATGGTCTTACATTTACGCTGATGAACGCTCATTCTCAAACGGTGAAGGTAGTAGCAAAGAGTTTCTACCTAGCATCGATATGAATATCGAAGTAGTTGAAGACGTTATTGCACGTTTCTCTTACAGCCGCAGCCTTGCTCGTCCTCCTGTAGGCGCGCTTCGCTCAACAACGTCATTCTTAGGTAACCCGAAAGTGGGTCAACGTAAAGTGGCTGTGGGTAACCCGAACTTAAAACCTTATACTTCAGATAATATCGACCTATCACTTGAATACTACTACGGTGAAGGCAGCTATATGTCTGCGGGTTACTATCGTAAGCAAGTTGATAACTTCCTTGTAAATATCACAACCGAAGAGACTATTGACGGTATTACAGACCCATTCATCGGTGATCGTGCTGAACAAGCGCGTGACGATTTAGCGGCAGCGGGTGAGCAACCATCTGACCAAGCAATTCACGATAAGATCAACGAAAACCAAGGCACAGAAGAAGGCACACCTATCGTTGGTAACGATACAGATCCTCTAGCAAACTTCTTCGTATCGCGTGATAACAACGTTGAAACAGCAAATCTATGGGGCTGGGAACTAGCAGCGCAACATATGTTTGGTGATTCTGGCTTTGGTATTGCCGCTAACGCGACTTTCGTATTTGGTGATGTTGAAGCAGACCGAGATGCTATCGGCTATCAATTTGCCCTACCGGGTTTAAGTGATTCAGCTAACTTCTCTGCGATTTATGATTTAAATGGTTTATCGGCTCGTATTTCTTATAACTGGCGTGATGAGTTCTTAACAGGCTTTGACCAACATGCTTCACCTATCTTTACTGAGTCTTATGGCCAGTGGGATATCAACGTGAACTATTCAGTTAACGAGAACCTAACTGTGTTTGTTGAAGGCCTTAACCTGACAGATGAAACGCAACGTACTTACGTTCGTTACTCTGAGCAGCTGTTACGTGCAAACCAATACGGTGCGCGCTACAACATCGGCTTCCGCTACTCGTTCTAGCATTTTGTTGTCAAAAAAGCCGCTCAACAGCGGCTTTTTTTTTCATAATTATGCTAGTTTGTCTACATAGCATTTGAGATGGCCTTAAACATGCAAAAGAATGAAGTAAAAAAAGTCGTCATTTTAGGTGGTGGTACAGCAGGTTGGTTATCTGCAAGTTTAATTGCTGCCCAGCCTCATTTAACTCACAACGCACAAATTACCCTGATTGAGTCGCCTGATATTGCCACCATTGGTGTCGGTGAAGGTACTTGGCCAACCATGCGACAAACCTTAAAAACCATCGGCATTAGCGAAAGTGAATTTATTCAACGTTGTGATGCGTCTTTTAAACAAGGCTCACGTTTTGATGGCTGGTGCGACGATGAAGGCGACGCACATTATTACCACCCGTTCAGCTTACCGGTGGCATATCAGCAATTAAATATTGCACCTTATTGGTTTGCCAACAAAGATGCCGTGAGTTTCAGCCACGCGGTGGCAAGCCAAACCTACTTATGCGATCACCATAAAGCACCGAAAAACCACTTACATAGTGCCTATCAAGGTGAAGCAAACTATGGCTATCATTTAGATGCTGGTAAGTTTGCCATGCTGCTACAACAACACTGCACTACCAAGCTAAACGTTGAGCATATCGTCAGTCATGTTGAATGCATCAATAGTGATGAAGATGGCTATATTAGTTCATTGCAAACCCGCGATCATGGCACTATTGCGGGTGATTTATTTATTGATTGCTCTGGCACCCACGCAAAGCTGTTACATCAACATTACGGGATAGAGCTAATCGAGCAACACGATGTGTTATTTAACGATCGAGCCGTTGCCGTACAGGTGCCCTATTTAAACCCGCAGCAAGAGATCCTTTCTTATACCAAAGCCACGGCGCAAGATGCCGGTTGGATTTGGGATATCGGCTTACAAAGCCGCCGTGGTCTGGGTATGGTGTACTCAAGTCGTTTTGCCAATAGCGAAGATGCGAAACAAGCGCTTAGCCAGTACATTGCAAAAACCCAGCCTGGCACAGCACAAAATGAACTGATATTTCGTGAAATTAGTTTTACGCCCGGCTATAGACGCCGTTTTTGGTATAAAAACTGTTTAGCTATTGGTATGTCTGCAGGCTTTATTGAACCACTTGAAGCCTCAGCGTTAGTCATGGTGGAGCTTGGCCTTAATAACTTACTTGCTAATTTCCCAACACATCGTGCTGCAATGCCGACACTGGCAAAACGTTTTGATGAGCAGTGCCATTATCGCTGGAAACGTATCATTGAGTTTTTAAAGCTGCATTATGTGTTGTCAAAGCGCACAAGCCCTTATTGGCAAGCTCATAAAGAGGCAAACTCAATTCCTCTGCAACTTCAAGAAAACTTAGCACTTTGGCAATATCAAAGTCCGTGGTTAAACGACTTTGACCGTGCTCAAGAGGTCTTCTCTGCAGCCAGTTACCAGTATGTACTTTATGGAATGAAGCAATTGCCACAGTTTCCTGTACTTGCAATGCCTGCGGCAATTATTGAGCATTTTAGTGCTAACCAACAACAAGCCAAACGCGGATTACAACAACTACCCACTAACCGCGAGCTGTTAAATCATATTCAGCAATTTGGTATACAACCTATTTAATCTCAGTATTAGGAGGCCCAATGGCCAATCATGTCTTACTTGATAACATCAGCCATAAAGACCTAAAAGTGATCACCACACGCGGTGCTAACTGGGGCGACAATATTAGCTGCGCTACCGTATTTCCAAGTGAGTTTGCTAAAGTTCAAGCAAATCAACCTATCGTATTTCGTAAGCACCCACAAACAGGTCAATTCGAAGCCCTCGCTTTATTTGGTTTTGAAAATGGTGAGAACTTGCTGCTAAACGAGCAAGGCGAATTGCAACTGAGTTACTTACCGCTAAGTATGCAGCGCCAGCCATTTTTAATTGGCCAACAAACCCAGTATAACAACGGTATTCCTGAGCAATCTCTGGTGGTACATATTGATTTAGACAGCCCACGCATAAGCACACATGATGGCGAAGCCATTTTCCTTGAACATGGTGGAAATAGCGAATACTTAAATCATATTGCTCAAGTACTTAACGCGTTACATCAAGAACACCAAACAATTAATCTGTTTTTTGAGCGTTTGCTTAGCGTTAATTTACTCGAAGCTTTCAGTATTGAATATGCAGATAAAAATGGCGAAAAAGTCACAGTAAGCGGCTTTTATACTATTAACCAACAGGTGCTAAACGGCTTAACCGCTGAACAGCTTAAGCAGTTACAACAGCAAGGTGACCTACAGGCTATTTATATGGTGCTGGCATCAATGGAGCACATTCCTCATTTGCTTAATAAAAAATGGGCTCAGCAGTAATGTTTGCGGCTGCGCCAATAAAAGAATGCCAGGCTTCAAGCATTGCTGATCTAAAAGTGTTTTTAGCTGAGCAAACTGAACCACTGGTCATAAGAGATCTCTGCGTTGATTGGCCCCAAGTCATGGCAGCTAAACAAAGTTCTAAAAACGCCTTAGACTACCTTTTAGGGCTTGCCAATAACGCCCCAGTACGCAGTTTTAGCAGCCAAGCAATTCATCAGGGTCGCTATTTTTATAACGCTGATTTCTCAGGGCTTAATTTCTCACAGCACGCCGATAACTTAGTTTCTGTACTGCAAAAATTAGCACATTTACTCACACAAACCGACAGTGATTCACTGTATATGGGCTCTACTGCTGTGGAGTATTGCGCTCCGGGCTTTAGTGTTGAAAACCCATTAACAGTAACCGATTATAACTGCCTAACCAGCCTCTGGGTGGGAAATCATAGTCAGATTGCGGCTCACTATGACAATGCCGATAACCTAGCTTGTGTTGCTGCGGGTAAGCGTACGTTTACACTATTGCCAACTGATCAGGTCAATAACCTTTACGTTGGTCCACTCGAATTTACACCCGCTGGGCAAGCGATTAGCTTGGTTGATTTTGATAACCCTGATTTCAGCCGCTTTCCACGTTTTAAAGAAGCTGTAGCAAAGGCGCAATCGGCAACTCTTGGCCCTGGCGATGCTATTTATATTCCAGCGCTTTGGTGGCATCAGGTTAGTGCAACCAGTCCGTTTAATGTGTTGGTGAACTATTGGTGGCGACAAGCCCCAGAGTATTTAGCAAACCCATTTGATGCCATGCTGCACAGTATGCTGGCAATTAAAGACTTGCCAAACGAGCATAAACAGAAATGGCAGCAACTCTTTAATCATTATGTGTTTGCTGATGATGTGGATTTAGCAAGCCACGTTGCTGAGCCTGCGCAAGGGATATTAGCGGATATCGACGAACTAACGGCCAGAAGAGTAAGGCAGCTATTACTGCAAAAACTCAACCGATAGAATGAACCAAAAGCCAGCGGATGCAACGAGTTCGGCGAAGCATCTGCAGGCTCTTGGTTCATAATTCACTTATAGCAACCCGCTTAATTAAGTACTATTGCGGATTGGTCTTACCCTTTATTTGTACTGCTGATGGCTGCTTTGTTGCACAGCCGATACCTGTTTCACTATTTTTACTACATTGAAAAACACGTACGTAATCCACCAGCATTTGCTTAGGATAACCTGCAAAATCAACGCCTTTAGCATTCACATTTGCTGGCCAGTTTCCGCCTACTGCAAAGTTAAGCAGTAAATGAAAACGCTGATCAAACGGAGCAAAGCCGGTATTTTCTATAAACGAGCCGTCTTGTTGTTGTGATGTTGAATACCACTGGTCGTGGCGAAATGTCGCATAGTGAACATCATCAACATACCAACGAATTTCATCTTGCTGCCATTCAAGGGCATAAACATGAAAGTTATCAGCCGGGTTATTAGCTTCGCTAAAACGGTACGGCGAACCGCTGTAAACATTTTTGGGTGCAGGACCACCGTAATGCAAGGTGCCGTGTACGCGCGTTTCAAGGCTGCCAGCTGGCGCTGTTTTGTCATCAGTGAGAGTCTTTAGATTAACTGCTTCCATGATGTCTATTTCGCCTGATGATGCCCAGCGACCATAACGCCAATCAGTTGGTAACATCCAAATTGCTGGCCACGCGCCTTGCCCTGCTGGCAATTTAGCGCGAATTTCAAACCGCCCGTATCGCCAATCAGCTAAGTTTTTAGTGCGTAAACGTGCAGAAGTGAACGGCTGAGTCGCTTGTTTTTCTCGCTCAGCATCGCTACTCACTTCATCGCTATTATGCAATGGCCCAGTGTATTGCTCTTGGCGAGCAACAATATGCAATAGGCCATCTTTAACAAAACTGTTTTCGCTACGCGCGGTATAACATTGCTGCTCATCATTACCGCCACCTCGACAATTTACTTCGTGTTGCCACTTAGTTAGGTCGAGATCATTTTGCGAAAATTCGTCTTGCCAAACTAACTGCCAGCCTTCTCCTAGGCTGGCTTTGACAGGCGCAGGGGTTTGCTGACAGGCACTAAGCGCACCTGTTAGCAAAATAACAGCATACGATTTTACTGACATGAGACTGTTGCGTCCTCGGTGTGCACGCTCGTTACTGATAGTTTAGCAATTGATACTTGCCATGCACCTTCAGTGGCTAATTGCCAAGGCGAGAATACTTGCCCAAGCTGCACACCTTGCTCTGCAAAGCAGCTCAAATCTACCGTTAGTGTTTGCCAATCATTTACTGCTTTAAGCTGTTTGCTAATATCAAATTGGCCGTCACAGTTTTCACCGCATTGCATACCTAGCATTAGCGGCGCATCAGCAGCTTGGTCTACCTTAATCTGCATTTGCAGTTGACCCGCTTTTTCAACGTATGAACGTAAATCCGATGGGAACGCAGCCATTAAACGAACCGCAGCCGCTTCTTTACCATTAAAGCTGATTGCGCGCGCATCTTCTTGTACGTCTTTATCAAAGGTTTTTACGCTAACAGCGTTAAGGGCTGCACGGCTACTGGTCATGGCTTGTTGCTCAGAACCACTTTGTAGTTGCAGTGACCACGGTGCTTTTACGGCACGTTCAAATAATACTAAGTCTTCTAATTTAGCGGCAACTTGTGATTTTTCGCTAAGGTCATCTGCTAATGTATTTTTATCTTGGTAAGTTAAACCAAAGCCATAAGGTAATAGTGGCGCGTAATCTTTATCACCACGGTTTTGGTTACCTACCGGGTTATTTGGCCACGAGAACGATAACTTACCTTTAAAGTCATGATTGATAGAACCATCTTGCTTTTTAAAGATAACATCGCTGATTGCATCACCTTCACTGCCTGGTAACCAAGTTGCGACAAACGCATCACTAGCATTCAACTCTGCATTCACCCACATTGGGCGGCCACTAATAAATAGCGACACCACAGGAATACCGGCTTTTTTTAGCTTTTTAAGCAGGGCTAAATCAGTTTTATTACCACGTTGGTATTCAAGGTTATCTAAATCACCATTACCTTCTGCATACGGCTGTTCACCGAACACCACAATCGCGACATCTGGCTTAGATTCAAATTCGCCATTCACATTGTATTGAACCTGACCTCCTGCTTGCTCAACTGTATTTTTGATCCCATCAAAAATTGAAGAGCCACCCGGGAAGTCACTATTTTCGTTACCTGTACCCTGCCATGTGATTGTCCAGCCACCTGACTGCATACCAATGTTATCTGCGCCCTGGCCGGCAACTAATACATTTGCATTTGCTGATAGCGGTAACAACTGTTGTTTATTTTTCAGTAGTACTAGTGATTCACGGACTGCTTGTTTTGCAACTGCGCGATGTTCTGCACTACCAATGATCTCTGTTTTACCTGAAAGCGGACGCTTGGCAGGGCTTGGCTTATCAAACAAACCTGCGCGCATTTTTACACGTAAGATACGTGTTACTGCATCATCGATACGGCTTTGTGCAATTTCGCCACTTTTAACTTGCTTAATAAGGTTTTCGTAAAGTGGTTTCCATGCATCTGTCGGTACCATGTACACATCAAGACCCGCATTTGCAGCCTGCGCACAGTTGCCATTAGTACAACCCGGAATTTGACCGTGGCCGTTCCAGTCACCAACAACAAAACCATCAAAACCCATTTTATCTTTTAGCACGTCGGTAAGTAGGTATTTACTGCCATGAATTTTTTCACCATTCCAGCTGTTGAATGACGCCATTACGGTTTGCGCCCCCGCACCTAAGCCGCCTACATAACCTTGCGCATGAATATCAAATAACTCTTGCTCAGATGCCGTGTTATTACCTTGGTCATCACCGCCTTCTGTGCCGCCATCACCTAAAAAGTGTTTAACCGTACTGATCACACGTTTATCAGATAAAAAGTCGTCATCAACCGCACCTTGCAACCCCTTAACAATGGCTGCTGAATACGCTTTTACAATTTCAGGGTCTTCAGAATAGCCTTCATAAGTTCGGCCCCAACGGTCGTCACGAACAACAGCCACAGTTGGTGCAAATACCCAGTCGATACCAGTTACCATCACTTCTTGCGCGGTAGCGGCGGCAATTTTTTCGATTAACTCAGGGTTGTTTGTTGCACCTAAACCAATGTTATGTGGAAATAATGTCGCACCAATTACGTTATTGTGACCATGCACGGCATCGGTACCCCACATAGTCGGAATTGAGCTGCCATCGAGCGAGTCATCAATTGAGGCTTGATACATTTTTTCAGCAAGATCAATCCAATCTGCAGCGCTGGCATGTTTATCATTATTAGGGAATGCGCCACCGCCATTGAGGTAAGAACCAAAGCCGTATTTACGCATATCTTCAACGGTTATATCGCGAATTTCTGGCTGGATCATTTGCGCAATTTTTTGCTCAAGGGTCATATTTGCCAACATTTTCGCAATTTGTGCTTCCATTTCTGGATTTGCTGCAATGCCCGTTTCGATATTTGGCCAAATTTCTTGCTCAGTGCTCACGTTGGTCACCTTATCTTGTCCAGTACAACCTAGCATGCTGACGCTTGCCATCATTAACGAACAGAGAGTGAATGTTTTTTTCAATTTCATTTTTTGCACCTATGAAGTCTGAGTTGATACTTTTGAGCCAACCAGCGCAAAGTAAGTAATATATAAATAACAGGCGATTGGTAAGAATAACGCCATTTGCACGCCAATAGAATCTGCTAATACGCCTTGTAGTAATGGAATAATCGCCCCCCCTACAATCGCTAAACATAAAATGCCTGATCCTTTTGAGGTGTATTTTCCAAGGCCGTGTAAAGCAAGGCTAAAAATGGTTGGGAACATAATCGAGTTACATAATCCCACAAGCAAAATTGCCCACATAGCAAGGCTGCCCTCACCCGTCATAGCAATCAATACTAACAATACCGCCAACAAGCCATGGCATGCCAACACCTTGCCTGCATTAAATTTCTGCATTACAACTGCACCAATAAAACGGCCAACCATGGCTCCTGCAAAGTAGTAGCTAATATAATGCGCAGCTTCATTTTCTGGTAAACCAGCAATGTTATCTAGGGTCAAAAAGCCCACCAAAAAGCTACCAATCGCCACTTCTGCGCCCACATACACAAAAATACCTACAGCACCTAAAATGAGGTGGCGGTAACGCCAAACACTGCCTAAATCAACAAAATCTTCTAAATCTTGATGTGCCGCTTCGCTATCACTTTCTTTACCTAGTTTTGGCAATTTTAAAAATGCAAAGATAACCGCAAGTACCAACAAGCTTAACGACAACATTAAATAAGGGAGTTTCACTTCTTCTGCGGTGGCTTGACTAACCTCAGATAGAATTAACCAACCACCAAAAATTGGTGCAACCGTGGTTCCTAAAGAGTTAAATGCTTGTGTCATAGTCAAACGCGAAGATGCTGTTTTTTGCGGACCAAGTACACTTACATAAGGATTGGCAGATACTTGTAAAATCGTGATGCCCGAGGCAAGGACAAACAAGGCTAGTAAAAATAATTCGTACACATGGGCAACCGCAGCTGGGTAAAACAGCGCACACCCCACGGCTGCGACCACTAAACCAACCACGATACCAAACTGGTAGCCAATACGACTGACCAACTTTCCAGCAGGGATCGACATCACAAAATACGCACCAAAGAAGCAAAATTGAATGAGCATAGCCTGCGTATAGTTAAGTGAAAACATACCTTTTAAATAAGGGATTAAAATGTCATTCAGACAGGTTATGAATCCCCACATAAAAAATAATGTGGTCAATGATGCCAGCGCAAAGTGCTGCTTAGGCATATCTGCTTGGCTTGCAGCAGCCGACACAGGGGTTGAAACATGAGCCATAATTTTCTTCTCTAGTTAATTATATTTATCAGTTTGTTACAGCAAGGTTTAATACTTAATCACTAACAGCAAATAGCGAAATATGTTGCAACATTAAATGTAAGCGCTTACATTTATAACATATAAATCATATTTAGCAATTTATTTGCAGAAAAATTGTAAGCGCTTACAACTGAGTCTAAGCTCTAATTTACTAAGCCTTACACTTAACCCGAAGGACGAGTATCTACTGTGTATAAATCAATTTCACTGTTACCAGATTCATCTTTACTCAAGCCCGAGTTCACGTTCGGTGTGGCAACAGCTTCATTCCAGATTGAAGGGGCACGCGATAAGCGCCTTGATTGTATCTGGGATACATTTTGCGAAAAGCCTGGCGCTATTGCTGACCAAAGCCATGGCGATGTAGCTTGTGACCATGTTGCACGTTGGCAGCAAGATGTCGAGATGATTGCAGATTTGGCTGTCGATGCTTACCGCTTATCTATTTCGTGGCCAAGGGTCATGCAGCAAGATGGCTCGGTTAACGAGCAAGGTATGGCGTTTTATGTTCAGTTATTAACGGCTTTAAAAGCGCGTAACATTAAAACCTATGTCACCTTATATCACTGGGATTTACCTCAATACCTTGAAGATAATGGCGGCTGGTTAAATCGCGAAACAGCCTATAAATTTAAAGACTATGCCGAACTTGTTACTCAACATTTAGGCCATTTGGTTGATTCATTCGCCACCTTGAACGAACCATTTTGTAGCGCTTATTTAGGCTATGAAGTGGGTGTACATGCACCTGGCATAAAATCACAACAAGCTGGCCGACAAGCAGCGCACCACTTACTACTCGCCCACGGCCTTGCTATGCAAGTATTACGTAAAAACTGCCCAAACACAGAAGCAGGTATCGTATTAAACTTCAGCCCAACGTATCCTTTAACCGAAGATGATAAAAAAGCCGCAGAGCTTGCTGATCAATACCACAATCAATGGTATATCAAAGCGGTTTTAGAAGGTGCTTACCCCTCTTTAATGGATGATTTAGCAGATGAAGTTAAACCAATTATTATTGCTGGCGATATGGCAATTATTCGTCAAGCCGTCGACTTTATTGGCGTTAACTATTATACCCGCATACACTACAAAAATACCGCTGATGGCTGGTTTGAAGAAGCAAACCTTGCGGATGTTCGTGTTACCGATATGGGCTGGGAAGTTTATCCTCAAGGCTTAACTGAGCTTTTAGTATCATTGCATCAGCAATATGATTTACCAAAAATGTACATTACCGAAAATGGCGCAGCCATGGCCGATACATTAGAAAATGGTGAAGTGAACGACATAGAACGCGTAGATTATTATCACACTCATTTAAATGCAGTGTGTGATGCAATTCGCCAAGGCGTCGATATTCAAGGCTACTTTGCGTGGAGCTTAATGGACAACTTTGAGTGGGCCTATGGCTACGAAAAGCGCTTTGGGTTAGTTTATATTGACTACCAAAGCCAACAACGCATTTTAAAAGAAAGCGCAAAACAATATCGCGCGCTACTCAAACAGCGATAAAAATAACAACAATCGAGAACACACATGCTGACAAAAAGAGAAAAAATAGCCTACGGATTAGGCGACACAGCAAGTAATATCATCTTTCAAACGGTGATGTTATTTTTAACTTTTTTCTATACTGATATCTTTGGTATTTCACCCGTGATTGTTGGCACCTTGTTTTTGGTGGTGAGAGTCGTTGATGCCATCACCGACCCATTAATGGGAGCCTTAACCGATTCAACTCGCACTAGGTGGGGAAGCTATCGCCCCTACTTACTCTGGCTCGCTTTACCATTTGGGGTGATCAGCATGATCACCTTCACCACACCAGATCTACCTGAGTCAGGCAAAGTCATTTACGCCTTTGTCACTTACACTTTGCTGATGCTGGTGTACACCGCGATTAACATTCCTTACTCAGCGTTAGGTGGGGTATTAAGTGGCGACCCTAAAGAGCGAGTATCCATTCAATCTTATCGCTTTGTGTTTGGTATGCTGGGCGGCTTAATTGTCAGTGCCTGTACTTTGCCTTTGGTAAACTGGCTTGGCAAAGGTGATAACGCCACGGGCTACCAACTCACTATGGCCCTGATGAGCGGCTTAGGTGTGATCTTATTCTTAATTTGTTTTCGCTTTACCAAAGAGCGCGTAGCGGCGCATAACAGCTCATCGTTGAGCTGGAAAACCCGCATGAACACGCTATGGCAAAATGGCCCATTTAAAGTATTGTGCTTTGCTGCATTTATGCTGTTAACCAGTATGGTACTGCGCACCACCCTTGCCATTTACTATGTAAAATATGTACTTGGTGAAGCCGAGCTGGTCACCTACTTTGTTACCATCGGCATGATAGGTAATATTCTGGGCTGTGCCTGTGCAAACCCTCTTAGTAAACGCGTTGATAAGAAAACCGCCTATATTCGTTTGCAATACATCTCTGCGGCAATTAGTTGCGTGGCATTTTGGTTGCCAGGCGAACAACTTGCACTTGCCTTTGCGGTGTACTTTTTGTGGTGTTTTTTCACGCAAATGGCAACTCCGTTACTGTGGGCAAAAATGGCCGACACCATAGATTATGGGCAATGGAAAACCGGTGAAAGGCTAACAGGCCTAGTCTACGCAAGCGTGGTCTTTTTTATTAAGCTTGGCCTTGCTCTTGGCGGTGCCATTGCAGGTTGGTTATTGGCATTTTATGGCTATGAAGCCAATACCGAACTCAGTGAACACACGCTCTCGGGTATCTTAATTTCATTTACCCTTTACCCAGCAATAGGTAGTATGCTTGTCGCATTTATCATGAAAAGGTATATTCTTGATAATCAAACGGTTGAGCGGATCAGTGCCGATTTATCGTTAAAAAAGCATCCATAACTTTGTTTAAAAAGGAATAACATGGCCACCATTTACGAGGTGTCGAAACTTGCAGGCGTTTCTCTTGCAACCGTTTCGCGAGTAATGAACAACAATGCAAATGTCAGTGATGCAACACGTAAAAAGGTCACTGCCGCAATGGATGAGCTTGGCTATAGACCTAACTCAATTGCTCAGTCACTGGCATCAAATTGCTCGAACAGTGTTGGTCTACTGGTCTCTGAATTACAAGGCCCATTTTACGGGCCTATGATGAGCGGCATTGAAAATACCTTTCGTAATCAAGGCAAACACCTGATTATTGCTGCAGGTCACAGTGATGAAGAACGAGAAAAACAAGGGATTGAATTTTTAATTAGCCGTAACTGCGATGCGCTTATTTTGCATGTTGAAGCAGTCAGCGACGACTACCTAATTAAACTTAGCAAAGGCCGTACTCCGTTTGTACTAATCAACCGCTATATCAGCGAACTCAGTGACCGCTGCATTTTGCTTAATAATATAAAAGGCGGATATCTAGCGACTAAACATGTTCTAGAACAAGGTCATAAAGACATTGCCTACATCAGTGGACCAGCTTGGAAGCAAGATGCCAAAGACCGCCTAGAAGGCCACAAACAAGCGCTTGCTGAGTTTAACCTTGAGTTTGATGAAAACCTCTTATTTCAAGGTGATTTCATGGAAGCGAGCGGTTATGAGGGGTTAAAAGCACTTCATCAACAAACGCATCCATTCACGGCGCTTATCTGTGCTAATGATGAAATGGCAGTGGGTGCCATGGCAAGCGCACGTGATTTAGGGCTAACGTTACCTAAGCAATTGTCGATTATGGGCTACGATAACGTGTTTTTCACCCGTCACGTTTACCCACAATTAACCACCATTAATTACCCCATAAATGAAATGGGCCGCATGGCTGCTGACTGGGTGTTAAACCAAGTTTATCAAAAACAAACACCGCCGTTACAAACGCTATTTGAACCTGAACTAGTAGTCAGGCATTCAATTAGTCAGCAATAAGCTCGGATAACAAGCCAAGATTAATCGGTTTTAACAGCACTTGTTCTATATCAAGTTGTTTAATTCTTTCTGGCTCTGGTTCGGCGCCACTTACAATGACTAATTTTAAGTCGGGGTGGCGCTGTTTAATTTCTTTTGCTAAATCTAGCCCTCCACCATCAGGCAAATGCATATCGAGTAATACTTTAGCAAAATTTTGGTCGTCACTCAGTGTCTCAAGACACGCAGCACAACTTGGCGCTATGACAGTTTCAACACCTAAGCTTTCAAGCAATAATTGGGTAATCTGTGCCGCATCACTGTCGTCTTCAACCAATAAATAACGCGTGCTCTGGTTGGTCATTTCAGGGCTGTCGTCTTGCTCAATCACAGGTGCAGTATTGCCTTCGCAAATATAATGATTAAGCACTTGGTAAAGCAACCCAGAATCAACCGGCTTGGCAATCATATCGTTAAAACCCAGTGCGCTTAACTCAGTTTTCACCCCTTTCATAGTGGCCGCAGTAAGCGCGATAATTGGCCCTTGATAACCCATTTTACGAAGTTCAATAGTGGCTTCTTTACCGCCCATAACCGGCATATGCAAATCAATAAAAACAATATCAAAAGGCTCACCCGCTTGTTCTGCATTAGCGACTTTCTCAATAGCTTGTTTACCGTGTTCTGCGTATTCCACTTCAGCACCGGTCATAGTGATCATATGACCTACTAGGTTACGTAAATCTTTTAAGTCGTCGACCACTAATACCCGACCACTGGTTTCAAGGGTGGCTAATTTTTGTTGGCAATCTGGGTTTGAATCAAAACGCAGTACTTGGCGCTCAACATCACGAATGTTGCCCGGGTAGATAGAAAGGGTAAATTCTGAGCCCACACCTTGCGTAGACTCAAGCTCAATTGAGCCTTGCATTCGATTAAGTAGCTCAGAACAAATGGCAAGGCCAAGCCCTGCTCCACCGACATCTCGGGATTCTACATCAGCAATTTGTTCAAATGGTTTAAAGATCAAAGCTTGTTTTTCGGCTGGGATTCCAAGACCTGTGTCTTTAATACTAAAAAACAGCATTTCGCGCTCATTAACCCAAGCAGTCCAAGCACGCACTGTGATCTCGCCTTGGTTAGTAAACTTAATTGCATTGTTGATGATGTTAATCAGGATTTGGCGTAACCGCGTCGCGTCTGTGTTGACAACTAAAGGTAAGGCTTGCTGAGATTCAAATTTAAGTGTTAAGCCTTTATCAACCGCTGAGACGCGCATTAAGGTATAAACGTCCGCCATTAGGCTATCTAAATTGACATCACTGCAATTGAGCTCAAGTTTATCAGCAGCAATTTTTGATAGGTCGAGCACATCATTAAGTAAGCTCAGAAGATGCTTACCATTTCGGTAAATCACACCCAGCTCGTTTTGGGCATGCTGGTTCTTACCACTTTGCATTAGTAACTCGGTATAACCCAAGATGGATGACAGGGGCGTACGTAACTCATGGCTTAAATGCGCCAAAAAACGGTCTTTAGAACGGTTTTCTGCTTCAGCTTTTAAGCGTTCAACACGCTCATCTTCAACATCTCGTCGTGCTAACGCATAACGAATAGCGCGGGCAAAACGGCTAGAGTTCATCTCGTTTTTAACAAGGTAATCAACCGCACCGGCATCAAGCGCTGCAGAATCGAGAGCTTCATCTGATTGCCCGGTAAGCATGATAATCGGACCGCGAAAACCATTATCAACGGCCCGTTTTAGCACTTCTAAACCATCAGAGGCACCTAAACGATAATCTAACAAACAAATATCATGCTTGTTTTCGCTCAGCACACTGATGGCCTGTTCAGGGCAACTTAACCACTCAACATCGAATGTATGGGAACCTAATTGCTCTAGGTAGTCGCAAGTAAGAATATAATCGTCTTCGTCGTCTTCTACTAAGAGTAATCGGGTTACCTTATCTAACATTCTTATTCCTTATAGCAATTTGCTTAATAAAATATTATCGCAAATTGGAATTAATCGTTCTGTGGTGTTGGCAGCTCTACAAACTCTACCCAGTATTTCCCTAATGTTTGCATTAACTCGACTAAACCTTCAAAAGTAACTGGCTTAGTAATGTATGATGCAGCCCCTAAGTCGTAGCCTTTAACCATATCTTCTTCTTGTTTTGATGTAGTTAAAATCACCACCGGAATACCCTTCAAGTTAGGGTTAGCTTTGATTGCTTGTAAAGCTTCACGGCCGTCCATACGCGGCATATTCAAATCGAGTAAAATCAAGCCCGGGCGCGGTGAGCTTTCTTTTTCACTAAATTTGCCTTTACGCTCAAGGTATTCAAGCAGTTCTACACCGTCTTCAACAAAAAACAACTCGTTTAATACACGGCTTTCGGCTAATGCATCTTGGGTTAATAAACGATCATCTTCGTCGTCATCAGCCATTAAAATGGTTATTGGTTTAACTTTATTAAGTGGCATTACGCCTCTCCTTGTAGTGTGAAAAGCGATGTTTCCACGGGTAATTTAAGAGTGAAGCTTGCACCCTCACCAACGCGACTACTTGCTGTTATTTCTCCGCCATGACGCTCCACAATACGGCGACAAACCGATAGTCCTATGCCTGTGCCTTTGTATTGCGAACGGCCATGTAACCGCTGGAACGGAACAAATATTTTTTCTAGATATTCTTCTGAAAAGCCAATTCCGTTATCTGAAATTGTAATAACTTCCCACTCTACATCAGTGTGATGAACTTCGCTAAATTCTGAAATTCGCTGATATGCAATATCAATCACAGGCGCAACATTCTCACGTCTAAACTTTACTGCATTCGACAGAATGTTTAAGAACAGCTGTAGCATTTGACTCGGGTCTGCTTGAATATGCGGTAAGGTATCGAGGTTAACCGTGGTCTCAGATTCTTTTATTGCGATTTCAAGATCATCAAGTACCTCTGCAACGACTTCATTCAAATCTGTATCAACAAAGTCCTTACCACGAGTGGTTACGCGTGAGAATTCAAGTAGGTCATTGATTAAATTAGACATACGCTGAGCGGCATTTTTCATACGATTAATGTAATCAACCCCTTTTTCGCCGAGCTCATCTTTAAACATCTTTTCAAGGCGGTCACTGAAGGCTTGAATCTTACGCAGTGGTTCTTGTAAATCATGACTTGCAACAAAGGCAAAGTCTTCAAGCTCTCTATTTGAGCGACTTAACTCATCTGAATAGATGGTTAACTCTTGGGTGCGTTCTGCAACCTTTGCCGCCAAGTTTTCGTTTTGTTTTTCAAGGTCAGCTCGGTACTTAGCTTGATTGCGTAAGTTGATACGAGTTAATACAAACATACCTATTATCAATAAGGTACTGGTCACAGCCGTAATCGCAAATGTTAACTTCGCTTCGTTTCTAATTTGTGAGAGCTTTGCAAACTGCTCTATTTTAAAGTTCAGTTCACGCATTTGAATTTCATCAACTGCAGTGCGAATATCTTTATATAAATCACGACCTTGGTCTGTTAATAACAAGCGACGAGCTTTAACGTCTTTATTTGCAAGGGCCAGATCGGTGGTTTTAGTCATCACCGCGACTTTATCGTTTACTAAATGAATTAAACGAGCAATGCGGTCTGCTTGACCTTCAATTTCAGAATGCAGACTTTTCACAAGCATGATCTGAGCTTGCATTGAAGCGATAGCATCATTGTAAGGCAGTAAATAATCTTCTCGGTCAGTAAGTAAATAACCACGCTGACCTGACTCAGCTTGCACCACAGATAAATGCAAACGCTCAATCGCGGTGTTAAGCGAGTTGGTGTTATCAAGACTACTTTGTGTTTCGGTGAGTGAGCGAATGCTATTAAGGGCTAAAAACGCATTAGCCACCACAATACAAAGCACCACAGCAATAAAGCCAGCCCAACTGACTGCTATTTTTCCTTTTTGTTTTTGCATTTGCTTCCCAGTTTTTAAGTGCTTAATCAACTGCGTGAGTGTCGCTTATTTCCTGTAAGTGCTCACTGCACTGCTGACAATTAGCGATAATTTTATTCAATGCCTCAAGTGCTTTTTGCTTAGGCATATCATTTTCTAATACGAGCTTAACTAACTCTGCATTCATCGAAATACGGTTCAGTGGCGCACGGGCATCGTGCACCATTTTTCGTAAAGACTCGTTATTATTCATAGCTATCCTTTGTTATTTGTATTCGCCAATGCCTCCATAAGCATTTAAACGGTTATAAAGTGTTTTCGTACTGATCCCCAGCATTTGTGCTGCAATCGTCTTATTACCTTGTACTTTATCTAAAGTCGCGTGGATCAATTCTTTTTCAACTTCTTCAATGGTTTGCCCTGCAACAACTTGGTTTGCTTGGCTCTCTTTATTCACTTTAGAAAACGGTGATTCTAACGAATCAGGTAAAGTAATAACGGAGCCTTTAGGGTCACTCATGATAAAGGCACGGTGTATAGCATGGCGAAGTTCACGCACGTTACCAGGCCAATCATGTGCCTCAAGTTCTTTGATTTGCGCTGCTTGCCATTTAAAGTCGGTGCCGTTTTCATCATTAAGCTGCTCTAAAAAAGCATTGGCAAGCAATGGAATATCTTCTTTGCGCTCACGAAGCGGTGGAATATCAATAGGGAATACCGCTAAACGAAAGTAAATGTCTTCACGAATAACATTATTTTGCGCAAGGTCGGTCAAGGTGCGGTTGGTTGCAGAAATAACGCGGCAATTTACCGCTTGCTCTTTGGTTCCACCCACTCGAGTTACTTTTTTACTTTCGAGTACACGTAGTAAGTTTGGCTGCATATCAATGGGCATTTCTGTCACTTCATCTAAAAACAAAGTACCACCAGCAGCTTGCTCAAACACCCCCTCTTTACGTGCAATAGCGCCTGTAAATGCGCCCTTTTCATGGCCGAAAAGTTCGCTACCAATCAGCTCTTTAGAAAATGCACCACAGTTAGTTGCTACTAAAGGGCCATCACACTCAGTGGCGTTGTGAATTGCCTGAGCAACCACTTCTTTACCAGCACCACTTTCACCCATCAACATTACATTGGCAGAAGTTGCTGCAACACGCTCAATCATAGTGTAAAGCTTTTGCATCACCTCAGATTCACCAATTAAGGTGCCAAAGTGGCGCTTTATAGCTGGCGTTGCTTTTTTCTTAGGACTTGCTTTTTTCGGGTTGAGTACCCGTTCTATATCTTCTCGTTGTAGTGGTTTGACTAGGTGACCAACATTAGGCTCACACATTTCAGCCAACTTACCCTTTACTGAAGGGTGCCCTGAAATTAACGTAACACGAGGCGATTGACCGATTGCTTTTAAGTGCTCAAGCAAATGTAGACCGCTGCCATCTGGCAACATAAAATCTAAAAAAACATGGTCAAACGTGTTGTTTTCAAACCATTGCTCAGCTTCAGCAAGGTTCGCTGCGGTATTTATATTGTGCCCGAGGAACTCAACAATGTGACAAACTACATCACTAAACTCACTGTCATCATCAACTAAAAGTACGTTTAACATATTTATTCCATAAGCTTTTTTAATCATTCTACGCTTAGTTCCAATAAAAATAAAATAAAGCGCGTTAGATACTAATTGAATTCATATTACGACCATATTACTGCATTTAGTTCCACTTTAGGGTAAAAAGTGAGAAAAATACTAGAAACGGGTTATTATTGCCTACTCAATATTAAGCTGAGCTGTACTTATATTAAGTTATTAAGTTGTAATCATATGAAGTTATTAAGAAAAGTTATTCACCCAAGTTTAGGAAGCGACTACGGCTCTGTATTTATTCGTAACACTGCTCGCGCCGTCGTATTAAAAGGCGAGCAAGTACTGCTTTTGTACACCGCTCGTTATGATGACTACAGTTTACCGGGTGGCGGGGTTGATAAAGGCGAAAGTATTGAGCAAGGGCTCCTGCGAGAACTTCATGAAGAAACAGGTGCACAACAAATTCAAATAAAGCAGTCACTAGGCTTATACGAAGAAATCAGACCTTGGTACAAAGACGACTTTGACTGTGTTCATATCAAATCTTATTGCTACTTTTGTGAAATAAGCGATGAATTTGCTGACCCAAAAATGGAGCACTACGAAGTGCAAAATGGCATGCAACCTAAGTGGGTGAATATATTTGATGCCATCGCACACAACGAAACCACCATGGCAATGAGTGAAAAACAGGGCTTATCGATTCAGCGCGAGACCTTTTTATTAAAGCTGATTGCTGACACTCTTTAAGTTTTTTACATTACTTTACGCAACCCTCAGCCATTGGGGCAGTCTATACTTATAATTAAAGCCAATTATGAGAGTCAACCATGAGTAAAGTAGCTGCCCTTTCTAAGCCAACCATCCTGTTACATTGGACCGTTGCCATTTTGTTTATCGGCGTATTTGCGATGGGCATTTATGTTGCTGATTTTGCCGAGCCACCCGCTAAATTTACTTATATGGGATGGCATAAATCAATGGGCTTAGTAGTATTAGTTTTTGCCATCGCAAGGCTTATTTGGCGCATAAAAGAAGGCGCATTACCTGCAACATCTGACATGCCTAAATGGCAAACCGTAATTGCTCACCTCACTCATGGCTTATAATTACTTGCGACCCTAGCTATGCCGTTATCTGGATTTATCATGAGCTATGCGGGCGGTCGTGCAATTAGCTTCTTTGAGTTTGAGCTATTGAGCGCACCAGAAAAAACACCTTGGCTTGCAGATGCAGGCAGCTTTGTGCACCACAGTTCTGTGCTCATTATCGTGGTGATTTTAGCCTTACACGTTGCTGCTGCACTTAAACACCAGTTTGTTGACAAAGATGGCATGCTGAGCCGCATGCTAGGTAAGTCTTAAATAAAATTTAAGCGGGCTTAGGGTTAGCATAAAAGCGCCATAAGCCCACTAAATTACTTATTAAAAACACTGTTTCCATTACCACTGCTAGTGGTGAAAACGCTAATAAATTGTGAACTATCCAGCACACAGTGCCGACAATCATCAACAGGCGTAAGGTAAAATCTTTGCCTTGGAATGAAGCATAGGTTTGCATTAACGTTGCTGCCAGTGCGATAAAGCTAACCCAGCTATGCAATGTTAATAGTACTGCGCTAATACTCAAAAGCATAAACGCTATCATCACCCAAGTTTTGCGCGCAAAAATACAATAGCCATAACGTAGTGCTGCAATCAACATTAAGCTTGCAGCACTGAAATTATCAAGCAGCATAAAATGCACTGATGTCAGTAATACTGAGCTAAACAAACAAGCTAAAATAGCTTGTCTTTGTTTAAACTGAAAAGAAGCCAAATCGAGTAATGTGGCAATGGCAACTAAGCACTGAGATAAAATAAACATAACGACTCCTGAAAAATCAGCAGTGTAATGTTCACTGTTTTGCTGCGCCTTAACTTAAGTTAAGACGCCGTCTAATTCGCGATAAAGAAATCGCTGAAATCCCTAAATACATAGCAACATCGTTTAAGCTTAATTGCTCAAGCCAGTGCGGTTTTTGATCTAATAAATATTGATAACGTTGCTCTGGCGTATTGAGTAATAAAAACGCTTCTTTTGCTTCTTTAAACAATAATTGCTGACTAATTAATTGATATTTAATTGCTTGCCAGTCAGTACTATCAAATAAAACCAAAGGCACCTTAATAAGCTCAGCATCACGTATTACTTTGAGTTGATAGAGCGCAGGGGTTTTAGTCAACCAGTTCCCATAAAGCAGTGCAAACTCATCTTGAAAGTAAAACTCTTTACACTTTTGTGTGCCTTGCGATGATGCATGTAATGCACCAAGCACCCCTGATATAATTAAGTAACCCGCATCTTGCTCATCGCCTTGCTGTAATAAAATATCTCCCTTGGCGTATCGCTTAATTGTGCATTGCCCAGCAAGTTTATTACGAAATTTACAAGCTAACTGATGGTAGCTATCACCAAGAGGAAGTAACTGAGCATCGTTCAAGATTGCCAACCTTGCATCAATAATCTAGTTATTTGCTGGGCGTTAATCCCTTCTCTAACAATAAAGCGTTCACCACACCAAAGTGGTGAAAAACCACTATCGCCTTTGACTTCAGCTTTTGCACGTAATGCGGTCATCGCAATCGACGCATACGGAAAAGGCGGCGCTTGCTCTGGCATAGCTCCTAACTCTTGCATGACTCGATTGCTAATACCTCGTGCTGGACGACCAGAGAATAAGGTCGTCAATTCAGTTGAGTCTGGCGCAACTGTTTTTAATACTTCACGATGTAAAGCACTTGTTGTCGCTTCTTCACAAAGTAAGTAAGCGCTCCCCACCTGCACTGCTGCGACACCTAATGCTTGGTATTGGGCGACATCTTCTGCCGTGCAAATTCCACCTGCTGCAATAACAGGTATATCAAGCTCTACACATTCTCGCACTAATTGCGCAGTGGTTGGTTGCAGCGATAAATCCATTGATAAAAAATGGCCGCGGTGGCCGCCAGCTTCAATCCCTTGTGCAATAACCGCATCGGCTCCATTTGTTTGTAACCAACGCGCTTCATCTAACGTTGTTGCTGATGAAAGAACCGTTCCGCCCCACGCTTTTATTTGAGAAACAATCTCTCTACTTGGTAGACCAAAATGAAAGCTTACAACGGCAGGCGCGTAAGGTGCGATAATATCTATTATTTGTTGATTAATTGGCTGGCGCGAAGCATTACGGGTAAATTGTGAGACATCGACAGCAAACTCATCAAAATAAGGTGTAAGCAGATTATGCCAAGCCGTTTGCTGAGCCAGGGTATAGTCGGGTGTTTGATGACAAAAAAAGTTAAGATTGTAAGGCTTATCAGTATGCTGGCTAAGATAATCAAGTTCTGATTTTAGCAGCTCTGCTGAGAGCATAGCGCAAGGTAAAGAGCCAAGCCCTCCAGCTTCACACACAGCGACTGCCAGTTTGGCATTTTGCACACCCGCCATCGGCGCTTGAATAATCGCAAGTTCAGTTTTTAACACAGAATTTGTCATTACATATTCCTTGTAAGTTTTTCAACCTAATGCAGTTTTTACAAAGTTTAAGCTTCTCAAAGGCTAACTGAAAAATAAAAGTCTTCTAAAACAATAAGCTATAAAAGGCAAAAAATAGGTATTAGCTTTGCAGACTAGCTCCTACAACTTTGTAAGGAGATAATGATGACTGATACTGTTACTACAATCAATCCAACTAATGAACAAACGATCAAGACTTATAACTTATTGTCACTGCAACAAGCACAGAGTGAAGTTGACCGATGTCATCAAGCATTTTTAAAATGGCGCACTACATCCCATGAGCACCGCGCAAAATTACTTAATAAACTTGCACAAGTAATTGATTCTAATCAACAAAAATTAGCACAACTAATGACCGATGAAATGGGTAAGATTTACCAACAGGGCCTTCAGGAGGTTGAGCTTTGTGCAGCAATTTGTCGTTATACCGCTGAGCAGGGACCAAAAGTGCTTGGCGATGAAAAGCGAGATATGCAAGACGGACATGCAATTATTAGTTACCAACCAATTGGTGTAATACTTGGTATTCAACCATGGAACTTCCCGCTATATCAAGTCATTCGCTATGCTTGCGCGAATGTTATGGCAGGTAACACCACAGTGCTAAAACATGCTGGTAATGTATTTGGCATGGCCGAAAAGATTGAACAGTTATTTAAACTGGCTGGTTTTGACGATTATTGCTTTAAGAACTTACTTATTGACGGTAAAACCGCAAGCGAACTAATAGATCACTCAGCGATTCGTGGTGTAACCTTTACTGGCAGCGATGGCACAGGCAAAAAAGTCGCAGAGCGAGCAGCTAAACAGGTTAAGAAAACCGTGCTCGAATTAGGCAGTAACGATGCATACATCGTACTTGATGACGCTGATTTAAATACGGCGATTACCGCATGTACGCAAGGTCGTTTGATAAACAACGGACAAACCTGTGTTGCGGCAAAACGCTTTATTGTGGTTGATGCTTTATATGATGATTTTAAAGCTCTAATCAAAGAGCAATTTGAGCAAGTTGTTCTTGGCGATCCGAACGATGAAAAAACCACGCTTGGCCCAATGGCTCGTAAAGATCTGCGCGATCAGCTTCATCAGCAAGTCACTGACTCTGTAAATGCAGGTGCTACTATTATCACGGGCGGTAAAGTTGCTGAACACACCGGCTTTTATTACACCCCGACCTTGCTTGAAAATATCAAACCGGGCATGCCCGCTTATGACGATGAATTATTTGGCCCTGTGGCATCACTTATTCGAGCCAAAGATAACGCTGAGGCAATGCAAATTGCTAATGATTCACGCTATGGTCTTGGCGGCGGTATTTTCTCAAAAGATGAACAAGCAGCCATTGAGCTTGCAAAGCTTCACTTTGACACCGGTATGGTAAATATCAATGGTTATAGTCTTGCGCAACCGAACTTACCATTTGGCGGTGTAAAAGACAGTGGCTATGGCCGTGAACATGGCGGTTTTGGACTACGAGAATTTGTTAATATCAAAACCATTATGGTCAACGACTAATCACTATTAAGGGCTCATTAGAGCCCTTTTTTATATCTGATTGTCCGCCCTGAATAAGGTTATCGTTTTTCAAACATTGGCACTTGTTGCTTCGAGGCTGCTGGCATTTTTAACTCATCCACTGCTTTTTCTTTATCAATCTGCTCTTGTTGTTTTTGGTTGTCAGAATCGGGGTTATAAACAAGCTCTGTAAGAAGTGCAAAATGGTCTGAGCCATACTTTGCCAAACGCTCAATACGCTTAGCACTAAACTCATTACTATGAAAAAGGTGATCAAGTGGCCAGCGCATAAAGAAATAACTGGCATGAAAGGTATTAAAAAAGCCGCGGCCTTTACGTGGGTCTAACAAGCCACTAATACGCATAAACAAACGGGTACTTCGCGACCAAGCAACATCATTTAGATCTCCTGCAACAATACAAGGTCGCAGTCTGTTTTTAAGTGCTTTTGCTAAGATAATTAGTTCAGTATCACGCGGCCGTGAGCTGTCTTCTTCCGTGGGGCTCGGAGGTGCAGGATGAATAAAATGCCCTTGAACTTCTACGCCATCTGCATCTTCAAACAAAATATGGATTGAGGGGATATCGCTTTCTATAAGCTCACAAACTTGCTGTTGTTTAATTTTAAACTTGCTGTACAAGTGCATACCATAACGATTATCTTTTGGGCAGTACACTCGATACGGGTATTCTTGCTCTAAACTGCTCAGTTCATTCTGCCAAGTTTGATCAGACTCTAACGTAATGAGTAAGTCTGGTTGGTGCGTGTTAACTAAAGCAATGAGTTTGTCATATTCGCTGTTCGACATCAGTACATTTGCCGACATAATGCGAATACTGTGCTTATCGGTTTTATTGCTTGAAGCAACTTCTTTATTAGCGAGCCTTGTGTAAGGGTAAATCCAGCCAACTTGTAAAAGCAACACGACGATACTCGCCAGAGCACAACCAATATAAGGCGCGGAGCCCGTGCGACTGATTAAATAGCTTGCAGCAATTAAACTCGCACAAGCAAGGTAAACCACTTGCAAGCGTACAAAGTCACAACTGCGAATTAAATAATGTTGGGAATATGAAAATGGCAATAAGGTAATTATCAGTAAAGCGAATACAACTGCCCCTAAAGTAATTATCATTAACTTCCCTCGTTAAATTTATTATTATCTTACAAGTCTAGCATTTACGTCTGAACAATATATTAAAATTAATAAAAAAGCCGCTAAGCGGCTTTTGACAGGATTAACGATGGCGAGTAACGATTGATAAAATCTCTCGCGTATCGTGTACTAGATGAATAAGGCGGTCATCGATTTCGATGGCAATAATGCCATTTCGGTCGCGACGTTTAATCACTCGCCCATGACGATATATATCACGGTCAAGAATATCACCATGGTGATAACGCTTATACCAACCAGGTGGTAAGCCACCACCATACCCTACTTTTTTGTATAAACCGGGTGGTAAGTCACGGTAGCTGTAATGGTCGTATCTATCGTAACGATCATGTCTGTCATGATGATGGTGATGTTTGTGGTGTTTTTTATGTTTTTTATGCTTTTTACGTTCGTGCTTATGTTCGTATCTATCGTGGTCACGATCATGTTTCGCGTTTGCTTCCATAGGTATCAAACTCAAACCTAAAACAGCAACTGAGATAGTAATTAATTTATTCATAAAAGAGACCCTCAACGTTTGCTCTTGATAAAAAGCCTAACGTTTTAGCCTGAATCATAGATGAAGGGTTACAATTTAAAAACGTAACTGTTTACACATCAATGTATTAGAAAGGCGTTCTTTACATTTCTTTAAACTACTTTGGCACTATTTACGAAAAATCGAGTCTGAGTTACAGTTTCGTTTGAGGCGTTTGTCGTTATATTTGCAACATAAACAAAGGCTTCCTCACAACATAATAAGGATAATTTATGAATGTTCTAAAATGGTGTTTGGTCATTAGTATTACTGCACTAACGGGCTGTAGTGCCATGATGAGCCAATATGGCAATCAAAAAACGCAATCAAGTTCATTGGTTGAGTACCTTTACCCAGACCAACAAGATAGAGCTGCACACCAAGCAACGATTCCAACTTTGAACTTACCAGCCACGGTAGGGATTGCCTTTATTCCTAACAAGTACAATGATGGCTTGCATCATGGTGATGAAATCGCACTGCTAAATAAAGTTAAAAAGCAGTTTATGCAATATGACTACATAGACCGTATTGAAGTGATCCCAAGTACTTATTTAAAAGGCAGCGAGGGATTTACCGCATTAGAACAAGTATCTCGATTATATGATGTGGATATTATGGCGCTTGTTTCATACGACCAAGTGTCGCAAAGCTTAGAAAATAACGCTGCATTTTTATATCTAACGATTGTTGGTTTATATGTGATTCCGGGCAATGAGAACTCAGTACAAACCTTTGTAGATACTGCCGTATTTGACGTGAAAAGCCGAAAAATGCTGTTTCGCGCGCCAGGTATTCATAAAGCAGAGCAACGCAGTACAGCAATTGGCATCGATGAAGTCGCTAAAGAGCAGTCGCTGGCAAGCTTTAATAGCGCTGTTGATGACATGATCACGAATCTCGATGCTGAATTAGCGAAATTTAAAACCCGCGTAAAAGAAGAAAAAGTAGCCAATGTCACACACAGAAATGGCAGTGGCGGCAGTAGCTTATTCTGGTTAGTGGCAGTACTGGCAGGTTTTGCCGTACATCGCCGTAGTGCATAACAGACAAAGTTATTAATCGAGAAAGCTTTTACCCATCCTAAAAAGCAGATACCCTTTGGTTTTTGTTGTACCTAACCAAAGGGTTTTCATGAAGTTGTCGATACTTTCAGTGCTTGTGGGCACCTCATTATTTAACCAACAAGCCATTGCAAATAATGAACTAGAACATATTACAACGACCGCATCACGCAGCGAAGTATTGGCAGATCCATTGCCTGTAGTGGTCAGCAGTATTTCACAGAAGCAACTGGCGCTTATCGCTCCAACTCACATTGAACAAGCCCTTAAACAGGTTGCTGGTGCTAATCTTCAACACGGTAACGGCCAAGAGTATTTACCCGCTTTACGTTCGCCTGTACTTTCTGGCGCAGGTGCATGCGGTGGCTTACTTACTGCCGAAGACGGTATTCCACTTCGCGCAGCTGGTTTTTGCAACATCAATGAATTATTCGAAGCCCACACTGAAATGGCTGAACGCATCGAAGTACTGAAAGGCCCGGGTTCTGCACTTTATGGTTCAAACGCTGTACATGGTGTAGTCAACGTGATCACCCCAGATACAACCTATAACCACAACCAACTTGGTTTTGATTACGGCTCGTTTGGCTACACCCGCTACAAACTAGGTGCGGGTCGTGATTTTGGCCAACAAGGTTTAGGTATTAATGCCACTATTACTCGAGATACGGGTTATCGTGATGACGAAAGTGTTGACCAAGAAAAGCTCTCGCTACGTCACCGTTTTGATGGCGAAAAACTAAGTGTAAGTACAGGCCTGACTTACACCCATTTAGATCAACAAACAGCTGGCTACATAGAGGGCTTTGAAAGCTACAAGGATAAGCAAATAGCTCAGTCTAATTTTGATCCTGATGCATTTCGTAAAGCCCGCTCTTTGCGTGTTTGGTCAAAGCTAAATTGGACACAAGATGAGGCTAACAGCTTTACCCTAACGCCTTATATCCGCGACCAAGACATGACCTTCTTTAAGCATTTTTTACCGGGTACTCCCCTTGAAGAAAATGCTCAGCAAGGTGTTGGCCTACAATCAAGCTGGCAGCACAAGTTAACCGGCTCTAGCCTGTTAACTGTTGGTTTTGATGGTGAGCTTACAGATGCTGACTTTTTACAATATCAAGACAGTCCCACTCAAGGCTCAGCATTTTTAGTCGCCACCGTGCCTCAAGGCAAACATTATGATTATCAAGTAACAAGCACCCTATTAGCACCGTTTGTGAACCTTGATTGGCAACTTGATGAGTTACTTATCAGCCTGGGTGGTCGATACGAGCGTATGCGTTATGACTACGACAACCATATGTTGGCTGGCCGCACAAAAGAAGATGGTACAGCATGCGCCATGGGTGGGTGTCGCTATTCTCGACCAGAAAGCGGCGAAAATCGCTTTACTAACTTTTCACCTAAGCTTGGTTTAAGCTATCAATATGCTGAAAACCAGTTTATCTACGCCAATGCTTCAGAAGGTTATCGAGCACCGCAAGCGGCAGAGCTTTATCAGTTGCAACGCGAACAAAATGTCGCAGATCTTAAATCTGAAACAGCTAAAAACCTAGAGCTTGGTTTAAAAGGTCAACAAGCACAGCTGCATTATGTAGTTAGCATTTATGCAATGAATAAAAAGAATACCATTTTCCGCGACAGTGATTTTTATTACGTCAATGATGGCCAAACTCAGCATCGTGGTGTTGAGCTTGAGTTAGCTTATGCCATTACGCCAAGTCTATCGATGCAGTTAGCCGCAAGCCACGCCAAACATACATACAGTTATGACCAAGTACTCAGCGGGATTAACATCAATGGTAATCTTATTGATACTGCTCCACGTAACATCGCAAACTTACAGCTACTTTGGCAAGCAAACGACATGACACGTGTTGGTCTTGAGCTACATACCACCAGCAGCTACTTTACTGATCCTGAAAACCAGCATAGTTACCAAGGCCACTCATTAGTAAATTTACGAGCGGCGTGGCAGCTAACAGCTAACCTTAGTGTGACGGCACGAATAAACAATTTAACCGACGAGCGTTACGCAGAGCGTGCTGACTACACTACATTTAGTGGCGACCGATACTTTCCGGGTAGACCGCGCAATGCCATGTTATCAGCAAGTTATCAGTTTTAAATAACCGCATTTTTTGGTGAGCTACCTCATAGTTCACCCACGCTGTTTCGTGTTTTGGTATGATAAATGTACCTCTTGCTATTACTTCTAAACAGCGTGACATCTTCTCAAAATCTAATTCGTAACCTTCTTTTAGTGCTGGGCATTTTTCTTATTGCAGCCAGCTTACGAGCCCCGATCACTGGCATTGCACCGGTACTTGAACAGATCATTGAACAGTTTCAGTTAAATGCATCGCAAGCCGGCATGTTGACGACTTTACCTTTAATCGCGTTTGCCATTGCCTCACCTATGGCGGCAAGTCTTGCTAAAAAGTGTGGCCTTGAAATATCACTGTTTATTGCCCTTGTACTCATAGGTATAGGGGTTGTCTCTCGGGTTATTGATTCTGCCACCGTGCTATTTATTGGCACCGCTGTAATTGGTGTCGGTATCGCGATTGGTAATGTGTTATTACCAAGCCTAATAAAGCGTGACTTTCCACACAAAGTGGCAGTAATGACGTCGAGTTATGTTTTGGCGATGGGCATATTTGGTGGCAGCTATTCAGCACTCATCATTCCGCTCGCTGAATACAAAGAAATTGGCTGGCAATTGGCGCTTGCCAGTTATGCTTTACTGGTTGTGCTGGCTATTATGGTGTGGTTACCACAACTTAAGCAACATACCATGCCAAAACAGGCATATGTGTCAAACAATACACAAAACAAAATTTGGCACTCTGCACTGGCTTGGCAAATCACCTTATTGCTCGGCTTTAACTCCTTTTTCACTTATATCATGCTTGGTTGGCTACCCAGCATTTTAATAGAAGGTGGCCATAGTGCGCAGCACGCGGGCGCTTTGCAAGGCGCCTTTCAAGTTGCCTCTGCGCTACCAGGTATTGTGCTTATTCCTCTGCTTGCCAAATTAAAAGATCAACGCATCTTAACGCTAAGCTTAGCGTTACTTGGCGCGCTTTGTTCTGCTGGATTATTAGTTGCGCCTAGTTTTGCGATGCTTTGGTCAGTCACCTTAGGTTTTTGCTCAGGTGCCTGTTTTATCTTGGGCTTATCATTTGTAAGCCTACGTACTCATGACTCAATGCAAGCCGCTGCGTTATCGGGTATGGCGCAATGTATCGGGTATTTATTGGCTGCCACAGGCCCTATTATTGCGGGCGCCTTACATAGTTATTTCAACAACTGGGCGGGAGCACTTTGGCTGTGTATGGCATCTAGCCTATTGTGTGCTTTATTTGGTTACTTAAGTGGCCGAAATATCACCATCGGCCAGCAATAAATATGAAACCACAGCTATTTAGGGGCGGTTTCAAAGGCACTCATATTACTAAGGTTATCGAGCCAAGGTTTATGTGAGCGATACCAAATATGCGCTTTAGGGATGAGCTCATCAGCTTGCTCTACGGCGCCAATACGTAAGCCATAAATACGTTCACCTGCACCGACAGAAGTCGCGTACAAAGCTGTACCACAATTACCACAAAACCCTTGCGCACGCTGGTTGCCACTTTCAGCTATTTTTATATATTCTTTTGGCTTAGCACCTGTAAAGGTAACTCCATCTGGCACAGACACCACAACCGTACGAAAAGGCGCACCTGAGATAATTTGGCAATCAGTGCAGTGACAGTTTATCACTTTATTTTCATCAACGTTTGCATGGTAAGTTACCTCACCACAATGACAACGACCGGTAACCTTCATATTAAACTCCTTGTTGAGATGACTGCTCTTTTACAGGGTAATGATTAGCGTGTTTCAAGCTTTGTAAATCATTAAACCGTACCCCATGCTGGGCCATAATAGGATGTATTTTTTTGCTGATCAATTGCCTAATGTAAAAGGGCTGATTCGGCACAAAATGATGGATTGTGTGGGTGCGGCCAAAATCAAAACAGAATAGCTGAAACGGTAAAAACCAACGGCTGGTGATCACATGCGTTTGCTCAAGTAAATTATTTACACCGCCATAATAATGCATTGAAGATGTCACTAAGTTAAGAGAACTCGAACGAATAATATTAGGCACGATAAGTACCACCATTAAAAACTCTGCCATCGCCAATAACTCAGCTCCCCACGGCGGCAATGTAAATGGCTGTACGAACTGCACTGCATAATAAGCAATTACCCCGTAAAGAATCGCAAAATACGCAGTAGCAATCGGAAAGCCCGCATTAAATACACGGAAGAACTTAAAACCACTAATTTCTTTTTTAAATCGCTTGGTATTGATTAACAAACCTAGCAAGCCATCAGTAATGACCAAAGCTCTCAACAAGGGCGACTTAATACCATTGCCTACTAAACGCTCTTCTAAATCTTGTGAGGTGCCGGATACTTTATGGTGATGTAAATGAATCTTTCTGCGATACCAAGGGTTCACCGTATTAGGCCGCATAAGCCACACGGTTAACATCATAAAGTTATGTATAAAAGGACGATTACTAAAATACTGCTTATGGATAAGGTCATGCTCAAGCTCATGCGATATTGAAGTAATAAAGGCAGCCAGAATGATGCAAAGCCACGAGGGAATAACCGCTAAGTAATAAAGTGTCGCAACACCGAATAGTGAACACAACGACACCAGCAGAATTACCATCGCAATTTTATTTTGTTGGTTAAGTATAGGGTAACGCGCTCTTAACGACTGCTCTTCGGCCTTAATGGCTGTAGCAATCGCCTTGATGTTTTGCTTTGCGGTTAATTTTGACATAGTAAGCTTTTGCTAACTGCTTGATACCAAAATCATACCGTAATTATCTACTGCTCTCGAGAAAATTGCGTTAAAAATGGTATTACATCATTTGCTGGTAATGGCTTAGAAAAGTAATAGCCTTGGATATAATCGCAGCCTGCTTCGGTAAGCACCGCCAATTGCTCGCGCTCTTCAACCCCTTCAGCAACGACCTTAATACCCAATACTCGACTCATTTGGATAATCGATTTAACCAGTGCTTCGTCACCTAAATCAACATGAACTTCATCTATGAAAGACTTATCAAGCTTGAGTACATCAACAGGGAAACGGCGTAAATAGCTAAGAGATGAATAACCGGTACCAAAATCATCCAATGAAATTAAGCAACCCGCCTCTTTTAATTGAGTAAGCACATCGAGATGGTTAGTATTTTCAGGAGCTAAAACACTTTCAGTTAATTCAAAAGAGATTTGTGACGGCTTAACCCCTTGGTTGTTAATAATTTCAAGCCATGCATTACGCTCAGGATTAAACTCAGTAAACTCAAATAAAGACCGATTTACGTTAAAAACAACATCGTTATAACCTTGCAGCTCTAACGCTTTTATTTGCTGACAAGTTTTAACCAACACCAGCTCACCAAGTGGAATAATCACTCGAGACTCTTCTGCTAACGGAATAAACTCCGCAGGTGATACCCATTGCCCTTGATTATTCCAACGCACTAAACTCTCGAATTTAGCAACCGTGTTATTTTCTATATCGATAATAGGTTGAAAATAAACTTCAATTTCGTCGTTTTTCACTGCCAAAGTTAGCTGATCTATAAGCAAGTTTTGTGTTTTTATTTTGTTATCCATTTCAGTGCAGAAAAATAAATACTCCGTACCAGCTTGCTTTGCATTGAGAGTTGCAAGCTCAGCTTGTCTTATCAAGCGGCGTGCTATTTTTTCGATTTTATGTTCAGAGGATGAAATATAACGTTGCTCAAAACAGCTGATCCCAAGAGTTACATATACTTGCTGGCTAATACCACCAATTGAAAAAGGCTCAACCAACAATGCTGTAATTTGCTTACAAACATGTTCTAGCTCACTAATATGTTGATAGGTTTGTAAAATAGCAAAGCTATCACCATCTATTCGTGAAAAGGCTGATTCTTTAAAACAGCTTTCAAGTCGCTCAGCTAGTTTACATAAGACTTTGTCACCAAATGTTAGGCCATATACCGTATTAATATTCTGAAATTTATCAACATCAAAATAAATTACTGCCAAGTTTGTATCTACTTCATCTTGATATGCAAGAGACGAAATTAAAGTACACAAGTACTCTTTAAAGTAAAAACGATTAGTTAACCCTGTAAGTTGGTCGTGGTTAGCGTGAAAATAAATTTTTCGCTCAGCTTCTTTTTTCTCGGTAATATCTAAAATAAACGCCACATAGCAATCCTCAGCATTATTTTGCATTTTGGTTATTGATAAAAATTGCGTATATAACTTACCTTGCTTAGTTTTATTGGTAATTTCACCAGACCATTTGCCCTCAGTATTAATCTGGTGCCACATAGCTTTATAAAAATGTGGATCATACTGGTTTGAACTTAAAATTTTAGGGTTTTCCCCTAAGACTTCGTCCAGCGAATAGCCCGTCATTTTAGTGAAGGCAGTATTTGCATAGGTAATTTCTACATTGTGGTCGCAGATAAAAATAGCTTCGTGGCTTTGTTCTATTAACTGATTAGAAAAATCTAGCTTAGCAATGAAACGGTCTTTTTCAATTTCACGCTGGATTAAACCTGTAAATAACGAAAAGAAAGATTCGATTGATAACGCATCACTTATTTCATGCTGAAAAAGCGCTACCAGAATGGTATTTGTCTTGCCAGAAATGCTTTGTAATGGCACACCCACATAAGCTTCAATATCCATATCAACAAGCAATTGATCATTAGGGAATAGCTGCTGAACACCTGAGTTGTAACTTGAAACACTGCCACAGCTGACATCATTGCATGGTGTACAGCGAATATCGTAGCTGATGTTTTCAACTATTTCGTCATGCGCAACTAAAGCAATGGTTGTCGCATATAAAGTTGACTCATCGACTTGAGCCAAAAAAACATGCGAAGCACCCAGCACTTCTGATAAAGATAGGCATATTGCATTATAAAAGTTCTCACTTTTAAGATTTGAAATACTTTCAACAATACGCTTTAAATCGTATGTACCCATGTTATGCCACCCAACCGTTTTTTCCGCTAAGAGTCTGACTTAACCTGAACTAAAGACGGTAAATTCTATTATATTAAGCACTTAAACACCATGGTACTCTAGTCGAAAGCGATTAACTTTCAAACAAATAAGCATACATTTTTCATGGTTATTTCAAAAGTAAGCATAGTTTGAAGTTTACAGGTTATAAATAGAACAAAAGTTATTTTAATCTGGGGTGAATTAGTACTTAGATTTGAGTTATAGGTGTTAGGCTCTGGGTGCTAGGCAAAATACCCCCTTGGGGCTGAGGGTGGTTTCAAAACCCAACAACCGCACCGCTCGGCTAAAAACTGACAGCTGATGGCTAGTAGCTTTTTCAGACATAAAAAAAACCCTAACCAATTGGCTAGGGTTAAAAAGTGGTACCAGTAGGCGGACTATTACTTGCTTCAGTGCCATGCCTCGCGTGGCGATCAAGTCCGCTAACTACTTTTTTCAGGCATAAAAAAACCCTAACCATTTGGCTAGGGTTCAAAAGTGGTACCAGTAGGCGGACTATTACTTGCTTCAGTGCCACGTCCCGCGTGGCGCTCAAGTCCGGTGACTACTTTTTCAGACATAAAAAAACCCTAACCATTTGGCTAGGGTTAAAAAGTGGTACCAGTAGGCGGACTTTTACTTGCTTCAGTGCCACGCCTCGCGTGGCGCTCAAGTCCGCTAACTACTTTTTTCAGGCATAAAAAAACCCTAACCAATTGGCTAGGGTTAAAAAGTGGTACCAGTAGGCGGACTTGAACCGCCACGCCCGAAGGCAACGGATTTTGAATCCGTCATGTCTACCAATTCCATCATACTGGCTTCATTTTTCTTTAACCTTCTAAACACGAGAAGATAAAGAAAAACCACTTTAGAGCGAAAGCTTTTTTTACTGCTTTTGTCTCTATGCCAAGCATTATACAAAGAATGGGTAAGGCAGCAAGCGTTTTGTGCGGCGTCACTGATCAACCGAACAATAATTAAACAAGTTGTTAACTTTAGAGTTTGTCAGTGCCCACTACCCTACTAGTTTTATAGGTATTGAAATTTTAAAGCTTGGATGATTAAAGGTATGGTGGGTTTTGCTTTAATAAATAGTGATGTTCGCATACTCATTTTGATTGTGTATTTAAGGTTAGCAAAGCCAGTTCAGTTCCCAGCATACTAAACAGCCGTTAAGTATTTCTTGTTTGCGAAGGACTTTGCTAAACTACTGCGCAATTTAATTGGATGAGATTGTTTATGTCAGCTGAGTTTCCACGTGCCGGTTTCTGGCGCCGCTTTGCCTCTTTAATTTACGATACCTTGGTTATCATTGCCTTTGCGATGCTGACAACAGTACTCTATTTATTAGCTATTCAAGGGCTTATTTCTTTAGAGTTACTTAGCATTGGTGACGCCGAAGATGTCTCTGCTTTCATTCAAAATTCACCCTTACTATACGGTATCCGTAGCGCATTATTAGTAATAGTGAGTATCAGTTTCTTTAGTTACTTTTGGACTAAAAGCGGTCAAACAATTGGTATGCGCGCGTGGCGTTTGAAGGTGCAAACCCTCGATGGCCATTTAATTAGCTGGCACCAAGGTGCAATCAGAGCAATTACTGCGTTATTAGGTTTAGGTAATTTAGTGGTGTTGATCGATTTTAAAAATAAACGCGCATTGCAAGATTACATTGCAAAAACTGAAGTGATCACTTTAACTAAAGAAGAAAACAAACGTATTTATCGCTCACTTGATTAAAGGCAAATCAAGCATAAAAAAAAGCGTGGTTCAAACCACGCTTTTTTATGATTTAAAACGAATTTTACACCCGTTTATTCAACAGGTATGTTGCAAACCCAATAAACAACAGACTTGGTAACACAGCACCAACCACTGCAGGTATTTGGTAAACCATTACCACAGGACCAAATATCTCATTGGTTAAGTGGAAAGTAATACCAGTTATGACACCCATGATGATACGTGCGCCCATGGTTACTGTGCGAAGTGGTCCGAATATAAACGACAGAGCAACTAACAACATAACGGCGATAGATACTGGCTGCATGATTTTGCGCCATAGCGCCAACTCATAGGTGCTAGTATCTTGTTCATTTTGCTGTAAATAACCTAAATAAGACCAAAGCCCAGTAAACGACAACGATTCGGGCTTAACTGATACAACGCCTAATTTTTCAGCAGTCAGCTGCGAGTCGTAGAACTCTTCTTTGTATTGCTCAGTCGTGATCTGCTCTGGCGTGATCATGACTTTATTTACATCACGAAGTAACCAGCCATCTTTACGATTTAATGCTTCTTCTGCCTTGGTAATTTGCGTAAGTTGCAACGATTTATCAAAGTGATACATATGCACGCCACGTAAAGTACCTTGCTGATCGACATCTTCAATATTAATAAAGTTACTACCATCTTTCGCCCACACACCTTGCTTAGCATTAAATACATCACCACCATAAATCGCTTGGTTACGTATTTCTTTTGCTTTGAGCTGTGCTTCTGGGGCGCCCCATTCACCTAGCGCCATCATACAAATAGCCATAAACATCGCAGTTTTCATGACTGATACAATAATTTGCAAACGTGACATACCCGCCGCTTGCATAACAACCAACTCACTATTTGATGCCAATGCGCCTAGACCTGTTAAGCCACCAATCAATGCAGCCATTGGGAAGAAGATAACTAAGTCACCTGGCATGCTATACAGGGTGTAAATCAACGCTGTTGCAATATCGTAGCTACCACGGCCAACTGATTTTAACTGCTCAATAAACTTAATGAGGGTACTGATACCTACCAGCACCATTAACGCAAAACCGGTTGTTTGAATTATGCTGCGACCTAAATACCAGTCGAGTGTTTTCATCATGCGCTTAACTCCCGCTTAGTCACAACTGCCTTTAACCATGCGCCGAGCGGACGACCTTTAATAATCAAGAAACCACCAATAAACAAGGCTGATAAATGGATCCACCATAAGCCAATTGAAGGCGGTATTTTTCCATCTTCAACAGCAAACTTAGCGGCATTCAACAAAATGAAATACCCTAAATACAAGCTAATTGCGGGCACTAATTTAGCGAATTTCCCTTGGCGCGGGTTCACCACACTCAGAGGCACCGCGAGTAAAGTTAATAATGGAATTGAAAGTGGAATAGCTAAACGCCACTGCCACTGTGCAATGGCTTCAGAGGTTTTCATTTTCAATAAATCAAGGGTTGGAATTGCTTCTAACTTACGGCGCTGGTGCTCGATTTCTTGATCTTGAATTTGCACACTGTAACCATCGAACTCAGTTAAGTTCAAAGCAGCAGACTCGCCGTCTGTTTCGTAGCGCTTACCATCATTAAGAACAAGTTGCTGTTCACCGTTATCTTGTTCAATCACCACACCACGCTCTGCATACACTAAACGGGCTAAGTCACCTTTTTCACGATCAGGTAACTGCGCAACAAATACCTTGTGTAGCTCTTTACCACTGTTTTCAATGTTGTGAATAAAAACGACCGCTTTTTCGTTACCTGTTTGCTGGAAACGCCCAGCACGTAATGCCGATAAGCCAGCATCGGCTTTTGCTTGTTCTTTTAATTGATATTCTTGCTCACTGGCCCATGGTGCGACATAAAGAGTTAGGGCACCAGCTAAAATAGCCATGGCAGTACTTGAGATAAGCGTTACCCGAACTACGTACCACTCACTGACACCGCAGGCTCTGAAAACTGTCATTTCGCTGTCAGCATAAATGCGACTGTACGCCAAAATAATACCCAAGAAGATACTCAAAGGCAGGATAAGTGAAGCAAGTTGAGGAAGTTTTAGCGCAATCATCGAAAGCACAAGTTTAGCTGGAAGACCCCCTTCAGAGGCGTCTCCTAAAATAACAACAAACTTTTGAGACACAAAAATAGTCATCAAAGTTAAAAATACGGCGACCTGCGACTTGAAGACTTCAGTGGTCAAATAACGAAAAATTAGCAATGCTCGCCCCTGTTAAACATCGAGTTTCACTGGAATAGTAAGGATTTTTGAGTAAACTAGTTATTTTACTCACTTTATTATATGTCATCAGTGTCAAATATCATACCTAGCAAGCGCATATAATCTTGCATTAATGGTACAGATGACATCTATTATGTGATATTGATATTCACATTAAGATAAAGTTCAAAAACACATAAATAGAGTCATGGTTTATGTACTAAGATTAGTGCTACTAAACTAAAAAATGTAAGAAAAGACTCGAAAAAGAAATTCTTACCCTTATAAATTAAGGTTATACGACTCAATATCAGGAGCAACAATGGAATTTAGCGTAAAAAGTGGTAGTCCAGAAAAGCAACGTAGCGCATGTATTGTAGTAGGCGTTTATGAGCCACGTCGTTTATCCCCCATTGGTGAACAATTAGATAAAATCAGTGACGGTTATATCTCAAACTTATTGCGCCGCGGCGATCTTGAAGGTAAGCCTGGCCAAGTATTACTATTACATCATGTACCTAATGTACTAAGCGAACGAGTATTATTGGTAGGTTGCGGCAAAGAGCGCGAGCTTGATGACAAACAATACAAACAAATTATCTCAAAAACGATAAACACACTTAACGAAACAGGTTCAATGGAAGCGGTATGCTTTTTAACTGAGCAACATGTTAAGAGTCGTGACACTTATTGGAAAGTACGCCAAGCAGTTGAAACAACTCAGGACTGCTTATACACCTTCAATCAACTGAAGAGCAAAAAAAGCGACCCTCGTCGTCCTTTACGTAAAATTGTTTTCAACGTACCAACGCGTCGTGAGTTAACCATTGGCGAAAGTGCAATTGAGCATGGCTTAGCCATCGCTGCAGGTAGCAAGTTATGTAAAGACGTTGCCAATATGCCGCCAAATATCTGTAATCCTGCGTATTTAGGTGAGCAAGCGCAAGAAATCGCTGATAACTTCGATAATGTGACTGTTGATATTATTGGCGAACAAAAAATGGCAGAGCTGGGCATGAATTCATACCTAGCGGTTGGCCGTGGTAGTGCTAATGAATCGGTTATGTCAGTGATCAACTATCAAGGTGGCGACAAAGACCAAGCGCCAATCGTGTTAGTCGGTAAAGGCTTAACTTTCGACTCTGGCGGTATTTCAATCAAGCCAGGCGAAGCCATGGATGAAATGAAATACGACATGGGTGGTGCAGCGGGTGTTATTGGTACTATGCGCGCACTTGTGCAAATGCAATTACCAATTAACGTTGTCGGTGTTTTAGCGGGTTGTGAAAACATGCCTGGCTCAAACGCTTATCGCCCAGGTGATATCTTAACAACCATGTCGGGTCAAACAGTTGAAGTGTTAAACACAGATGCTGAAGGCCGTTTAGTACTGTGTGATGCACTCACTTATGTTGAGCGTTTTGAACCTGATACCGTTGTCGATGTAGCAACACTGACAGGTGCGTGTATTATCGCGCTAGGTTCGCATGCCACAGGTTTACTATCAAACCACAACCCACTGGCCCATGACTTACTAAAAGCATCTGAGCAAAGTGGCGACCGCGCATGGCAGTTACCTTTATGGGATGACTATCAAGAGCAACTTGAAAGCCCATTCGCTGATTTCACCAACTTAGGTGGCCGTGCCGCAGGTACGATTACAGCGGCATGCTTCTTATCTAAATTCACCAAAAAATATAACTGGGCGCATTTAGATATCGCAGGTACAGCATGGCGCAGCGGCGGTAAAAACAAAGGCGCAACTGGTCGTCCGGTGCCTATGTTGACTCAGTATTTGCTAAACCGCGCAGGCGTGAGCGAAGCAAGTCACGATTAAGCCTTACCGCAAGCTTAAAACTAACCCTAAATAAGGCGCCAAATGGCGCCTTATTAATTGAAGCAATTCGCGTTCTATGTCAAAATCCCTGCTTTGATCTGTGTATCTGTGGGGACGAAAGTCACTATGAATATGAACGCACAATTTTACGTTCTAAAACAAGATGATAGTGCCCACCAAACGGCTGGCGCTGTTTTCGATCTGGCAGCTAAAATTGCTGCGGATCAGTATCGTCTAGGTCATCGCGTATTTATTTACGCTGATAACACCGACACGGCCCACACAATCGACGACATCATTTGGTCATTTGAACCAGATAGTTTTGTACCACACAACTTACAAGGTGAAGGCCCTAAAGGTGGCGCTCCGGTTGAAATTGGTATGACTCCACCTGTCGGCAACAGAAAAATATTAATCAACCTAGCTGAGCACCTACCGGATTTTATTCGCCGTTTTCAGCAGGTTTATGATTTCGTACCCGTTGAGCCAAATGCTAAGCAAGCCGCCCGTGAGCGGTTTAAAAAGCTTCGCCAACTGGGCGCCCATATTGCAACGCAAGAAATTGACATTTAAGCATTTATTTAAGGTTCTGTGTAATGGATAAAACCTATAATCCGCAAGATATTGAACAGTCTTTATACCAAGACTGGGAAGAAAATGGCTACTTTAAACCGTCTGGCCAAGGTGACGCATACTCAATTATGATCCCGCCACCAAACGTCACGGGTAGCTTACACATGGGCCACGCGTTCCAAGATACCATCATGGATACGCTAACGCGTTTAAAGCGTATGCAAGGCAACAACACATTATGGCAAGTAGGTACTGACCACGCGGGTATCGCAACACAAATGCTTGTTGAGCGTAAGCTTGCTGCTGAAGAAGGTAAAACACGTCACGACCTAGGCCGTGAAGCATTTATCGATAAAATCTGGGAGTGGAAAAACCACTCTGGCGGCACGATCACTAAACAATTACGTCGTTTAGGCGCGTCTGTAGATTGGGACCGTGAGCGTTTCACTATGGACGAAGGCCTTTCTGAAGCGGTTAAAGAAGTATTTGTACGTCTTCACAAAGAAGACTTAATTTACCGTGGTAAGCGCCTAGTTAACTGGGATCCAAAACTACACACGGCTATTTCTGATCTTGAAGTTGAAAACAAAGACAAACAAGGTCACATGTGGAACCTACGTTACCCTCTTGCTGATGGCGTAAAAACCAAAGATGGTAAAGACTACATCATTGTTGCGACAACACGTCCTGAAACAATGCTAGGTGATACAGGTGTTGCTGTTAACCCTGATGATGAGCGCTACCAAGATCTGATCGGTAAAGACATTTTACTGCCTATCGTAAACCGCCGTATTCCAATTGTTGCCGATGAACATGCAGACATGGAAAAAGGCACAGGTTGTGTGAAAATCACGCCTGCCCACGACTTTAACGATAACGAAGTAGGTAAACGTCACCAACTACCAATGATCAACATCTTCAATAAAGATGCAGCGGTATTAAGCGAAGGCGAAAGCTACACATTCGACGGTAAAGAGCTTGAATTAGATGCGCCAATTCCTGAGCGCCTACATGGCCTTGACCGCTTTGATGCACGTAAAGCGATTGTGAGCGAATTTGAAGAACTTGGTCTATTAGAAAAAATCGAAGATCACAGCTTAACTGTACCTTACGGTGACCGTTCTGGCGTAGTGATTGAGCCTCTTCTTACTGATCAGTGGTACGTGCGCGTAGCACCTCTAGCAGAGCCTGCAAAAGAAGCAGTTAAAAATGGCGATATTAAGTTCGTACCTCAACAATACGAGAACATGTACTTCTCGTGGATGAACGACGTACAAGATTGGTGTATTTCACGTCAGCTTTGGTGGGGTCACCGCATCCCAGCTTGGTACGACAACGAAGGCAACGTATACGTTGGTCGTGACGAAGCTGAAGTACGCCGCGACAACAACCTTGCTGATGATGTTGCACTTAAGCAAGACGAAGACGTTTTAGATACCTGGTTCTCATCTGCGCTTTGGACTTTCTCAACGCAAGGCTGGCCGGCAAACACTGATGATTTAAAAACGTTCCACCCGTCTGACGTATTGGTAACAGGTTTCGACATCATCTTCTTCTGGGTTGCGCGTATGATCATGATGACCATGCACTTCATCAAAGATGAAGACGGCAAGCCACAAGTACCATTTAAAACCGTTTACGTAACAGGCCTTATCCGTGATGAAAACGGCGATAAGATGTCTAAGTCGAAAGGTAACGTACTTGATCCTATCGACATGATTGACGGTATCGACCTTGAAAGCCTAGTTGAAAAGCGCACTGGTAACATGATGCAGCCACAACTAGCGAAGAAGATTGAGAAAAACACTCGTAAAACATTCGAAAACGGTATCGAAGCACACGGTACAGACGCACTGCGTTTTACCCTTGCGGCAATGGCTTCAACGGGCCGTGACATCAACTGGGATATGAACCGCCTTGAAGGTTACCGTAACTTCTGTAACAAGCTATGGAACGCGAGCCGTTACGTATTAATGAACACTGAAGAGCAAGACTGTGGTTTCGCTACAGATGCTGAGAAACAGTACTCACTTGCTGATCGTTGGATTTTAGGTCAATTTGAAGCAACGGTTAAAACCTATACTGAGCATCTAGAAAACTATCGTTTTGACCTAGCAGCAAACACCATTTATGAGTTCACTTGGAACCAATTCTGTGACTGGTACCTAGAACTGACTAAACCTGTACTGTTTAAAGGTAACGAAGCACAACAACGTGGTACTCGTCATACCCTAATCACGGTATTAGAAAGCCTACTTCGCTTAATGCACCCGTTAATGCCATACATCACAGAAACGATTTGGCAACGTGTTGCACCACTTGCAGGTATCGAAACTGCGGGCACTAGCATCATGGTTCAAGGGTTCCCTGTATATAATGAAGCAAATGTTGATAGCCAAGCGATGGACGACCTTGAGTGGGTTAAACAATTCATTCTTGCTATTCGTAACATCCGTGGTGAAATGGATATCAGCCCAAGCAAACCATTATCGGTATTGCTTGCGAATGCGTCTGACGAAGACAAGCGCCGCTTAACGGATAACGAAGCATTCTTAGCGTCGCTTGCTAAGCTTGAAGAGTTCACGCTTCTTGATAACAAAGACGATGCACCAGCGTGTGCAACATCGTATGTTGGTAACCTTGAGATCATGATCCCAATGGCTGGCCTAATCGATGTTGAAGCTGAATTAGCTCGTATTGCGAAGCAGCTTGAAAAAGCAGAAAAAGGCTTAGCACAGGTTCAAAACAAGTTAGCTAACGAGAAGTTCGTAAATAATGCGCCAGAGGCTGTACTTGCTAAAGAGCATGCTAAGCTGGCTGAGTTTACCGATGCGAAAGACAAACTATTAGCGCAAAAAGCGAAAATCGAAAGTCTATAACAGCATATATCAAGCGCGATTTATTCGCGCTTACAAAAAAGCCGCGCTATAACAATGTTATAGCGCGGCTTTTTAATGCTCTGTAGCAGCGACTTTACGTCGCGTTACAATTAAAATTTGTAGTTGTACTGAGCACCTACTAGAACTGCGTGACCTTTTGATTCATAGTCCCATGAAACATCTTGGCCAACTGATGCAGCTAGGCTGTCTTTTTCAGAGAAGTTTTGTGTTTTACCACGAAGAATACTTACACCTAGGTCAATATTTGAGTTTTCGCTGAATGCGTAGTTACCACCAAATGAGAACCAGAAACGATCTGTATCAGGGATAGAGATTGAAAGGTGAGATTGGTCTGCTGGCGACTCATCGTATGCAATACCTGCACGAAGTAAAAGAGCGTCGCTGTACTGGTAGTCAGTACCGATAGAGTAACGCATTGAATCAGAGAAGTTCTCTTCTTTAGAGAATACAGGTGCTTCTTGACTAGGCGTATAAGCTTCTAATTTTTGGAAGCTATCCCAGCCAGTCCATAAAATGCTGTAGTGCACGCCAAGCTTCTTATCGATTTGGTGTGAACCAGAGAACTCAGCAATGGCTGGTAAGGTTAATTTTAACTCACCCGGAACTTTAGTACCCGCTAAACCGCCAACAGCAGCTGGTAGTTGGTTTGAGTACTCACCTTCAAAATCAATATCAGTTTCACTACGGTAGTTAAAACCAAAACGGTTGTTTTCGTCTAACTGATACATAGCACCAATGTTCCAACCAAAGCCGTAGTCGTCACCTTCAAGGTGAGCGATTTGCGTGCTCGCTGGTAAACCTAATGGGTTTGCACCTGCATTACGCACCACTTTCGCATCAGCATAAACATAGTTTAAACCAAGGCCTAGGCTGAACTGTTCGTTGATTTTGTATGAAGCACTTGCATTCATGTTAACAGTCACGATTTCAGTTTCGCCTGCGATAGAGCCTGCTGCGTAATCGTCTTTAAATTCAGTTGAAAGACCAAAGTTTGAAAAAGCACCAAAGCCTAAAGATACTTTGTCGTTTAATGGCATAGTGAAGTAACCAGCAGGAATAAATGCTGATGGCGCGATGCTATCGTCATCGATAGAGCTTTCATCTAAGCCGTATGCAGCACTTTCACCTTCTAAGCTAACATCTGGAATTACAGCAATACCTGCCACTGAGATTTGCTTATCTTTAAATAAAGACATAAGTGCAGGGTTACGAGCAACAACTGAGGCATCGTCAGCAACGGCTGCTTCACCAGCGTATGCACGGCCTAAACCTGAAACGTTTTGCTCTGCTAATTGGAAAGCTGCAGCAAAGCTGTCAGCAGAAACAACAGCAAGTGATGCTGCAATTAGTGTTTTTGTGAACTTCATAAATCAGTGTCCTCTTGCAAACTTGTGCGAAAACTAATCCAACAATGAGGGCAACCTATTAGTTAAGCATAAAAGATTAGCGCTGTATGTTGGCATTAGATGTTTTATTCTAATGATTATAAACTTTCGAACATTACCTTAATTAAGATCAAAAAACTGTAATTTTTCGTTAGAAATAGGTAAAAAACCCGCATTTTAACAACAAGATAACAACTCATTAAAACTCATCAGATCTCTGATTACAAACCAAACAAACGATATTAATTATCATTTGCATTGACTTATCGCCTTTGTAGCTTTAGACTAAAAATAAAAGTTTCTCAGTTGAGTTTGAGTATGGAAATCGCCTTTATTATTGTGGCACTAATGTTATGCGGTGTGAGCGTTCATTATTTTTGTAAAGCAAATTATTGTGCATGTACTAAAGCAGGTGATTGCGACAACCCAGTCAATCACTATTGGTTAGGCGCTATGTTTAGCTCAGTTTTGTCTCTTTTATTGTGTTGCGTAGCCTTACATGTCGAAAAAGGGACGCTATTGTGGTTAGTTTTAATGATAAGTTGTTTTAGTGGGGCATTTATTTCAGCTAAACGCAGCGCCAAAAAACGCTGTGTTAAGTCTAAACAAGCAGATGCTCTTTTAACAAACGAGCCAAATTAAGCTGATAATCTAAGGGTTTAATACTGGCAATAATTTTTAGTTCTTTTTCCACGTTCAAATCGACATCTTTCGCCGTCACGTGGTGCTTATGTTTAGCATTATAAAATACTTTCACTTTTGGTTTGATTGGATTCTCGTGATTCCCTTCCATTACTAACGCTAAACGATCATTATTTAACTTAACAATAGTACCGACAGGGTGTACACCTAGACATTTAATAAAGCGCTGCACTAATTCAGAATCAAACATTTGTTTGTTCGCAAGTAAATAACGCAAAGCCGAAATAGGTTCTTCTCCCATTTGATGAGGCCTATCTGCCGTCATAGCATCATAAACATCAACAATTGCCATCATTCTTGCGGGGCGGCTAAGCTTTTCAGCAGTAATACCGCGTGGATAACCTGTACCATCTAAACGTTCATGATGATTTACTATCATATCAAGCATTAGTGGAGTAATGCCCTTCTCGCCTTTCACTAAACCTAAACTCTGCGCCACATGTTTTTTAACGACTTGCATTTCGTTATCATTCAATGCGCTTGGCTTAGATAAAACACCTTGCGGCATTTTAGCTTGGCCAATATCATGCAGCAAAGCTCCCATCGCCAGTTCTTTGATCGTCTTTTCTTTATAGCCTAAATACTTAGCAAACACACTCACCAAAATCGCAGTGTTGATCATGTGACGCCAGTTATAAATATGTTTATCTTTGAGACGAGTTAAAATAGTTAATGCATTGTGATTTCGAAAAACGGAGCCGACTATATCAACAGCAATGTCGTCAAGCACTGCCATATTCATTTTTAGTCCAGCTGTAATATCGGAATATAAACTTTGTAGCTTACGACTATGCTGCTCATAGTGAACACTAGCTTTTAGAAACTCTTGTTGAACCGTGATCCCTTGCGGCTCTTCATTAGCAGAAGGTTTTTGTTCAACCTTCGGTTTAGCCGGTTCAGGCTTTGGTTGGTATTTTTTAGGGAGTGCAACATCGCTTTGTGTAAAGTCGATGAGTAGCTCTTCAACCCCCTCAGAGATCAGGCGCTGAATAATTGTTTTATCACGCACTAAACCACGTGTTTTGATCTTAATACTATTTACATGCTCTTGTTGCTTACTGACACTGTCAACAAACATCCCTGGAACAAGTTCGGCAATGGGTAAAGTAATAAGCATAGGTAAGCTTAGCGCATATAAACATCGAGTTTTTTATTATCGCTAATTGATTACAAATGTCTATAGATTGAATAACGAATACGAAATAGGTATTAGTCAGAAGGGTAAACTAACGAGTCAAGCAACTCGCTAGATTGTGGTAGTTCAGTCTAAGAGCTGACGGCAGATAGCTGACAGCTCTCTAGCTGTTTATTCCTGAAAGTAAGTGCCCCAGCCGTCGTATTCAACGTCTGTTTGCTGAGCAAGCGCTTCTAACTTGTCTACGTCTTCCATAATGGCTTCTACATCAAGTTCACACTCAACAACCACGTCAAAGCTCCATACTTTCTCGCCGTCTTCTAGCTCAAGTTCAGCTGGTTCTTCAACATCGTAACCTAGTTTAAAAGCGGCTAAAGCTGCTTGCTCTAATTTTTCAAAATTTTCGCTAACAAAGTGATGTTCCACTTCATAAAGTACTTCAGGATCTGAGCCATCTTCAAGCAATGAAGTAACGATGTCTTCAGTAATTTCGCGCCAATTTTCCATTATTTGTTTCTCACTTGAGCATCTAATTCAGTTATTTTAGCGGCCATAATCTGATGAACATGTGAAGCATGGTCACGAGCAGATACGTCTTTATCAAGATAAATCGGCGCTAACATTTCAAGGTAAATTGTACCATTATCCCAGCGATTTAGCTTAATAGTTTTGTGCGTTGTACTCATACAAACTGGTACAACTGGCACATCAGCACTCATTGCTGTGTGAAATGCCCCGGTTTTAAAGGGTAATAAACCGCGACCATAGCTTCGCGTGCCCTCAGGAAACATCCACACCGACAAGCCTTTTTGTTTTATTTTCTCAGCTGATTTAGAAATTGTGCCCGCCGCTTTTGAGCGGTTAGCACGGTCAATTAAGATATTGCCCGATAACCAATATAGCTGACCAAAAAACGGGATCCATTTGAGGCTTTTTTTACCAAGGCTTACGCAGTTCTCTGGCACCATGGCAGGTAAAGTGAATAGGTCATAGTTATTTTGATGATTTGCTACATAGACAGCAGGACCAATATTTTTTGGAGTCTCGTGATATTTAAGCTCTAGTTTGACACCTAAAATTTTAGCTACCTTGCAAAACCAACCCGCAATAATATGCACGTTATTGGTATGAAATGGCTTCACAATGCATAAAAGCAGCCCAAAAACACAGCTTAAAACAATAAATAACGCCATGAAAATTATGCGAAAAATAGCTAACAAACGAATTCTCCTCGTACTAATCAGCGCGCATTATAACGTGAAAAATAGCATTTCCATAGCTTTAAGCGCACATGTGTACGCTTAAAATTTCATAACGTTTTAACAATAAAAAGGCCTGCAATTGCAGGCCTCTGGTTTACTCTGTTACTTCACTTGGCGACTCATCACTGTCATCAGTTTGAGTCACTTCGACTACAGCTTCATCAACACGCTGTAAGCCTCGGGGTAACTTATTACCTCGTCTACCACGTTCACCATGATAATGCTCAAGATCAGCCGGTTTGAGTGTCAGTTTTCGTTTACCTGCATGCAGGGTTACGCTACTGCCCGCAGGCACCACAGCCAGCACTTTTACAAACTCTTCACGGGCTTGCACTTTCGCACTTGGGATAGAAATAATCTTATTTCCTTTACCTTTACTAAGCTTAGGTAAATCGCGCAGTGGGAATAACAACATGCGGCCTTCGTTAGAAATTGCCATACAGTAATCTGTTGCTACGTCAGTTACTCTAATTGGCGCGAGTAATTCACCGCCTTTAGGAACACTGACCAGCGCTTTACCGTTTTTGTTCTTACTCACCAGATCTTTAAAGTCACTTATAAAGCCATAGCCTGCATCTGAGGCCATTAACAACACTTGGTTGTCTTCTGCCATCACCACATGCTCAAAGTTGGCGCCAGAGCTTAAGTTAAAGCGCCCTGTCATTGGTTCGCCTTGGCTTCGAGCTGAAGGTAAACTATGTGCATCAGTAGCAAAAGCACGACCACTTGAGTCTAAGAACACTGCAGGCTGGTTACTCTTACCTCTTGCTGAGGCTTTATAGCTGTCGCCTGACTTATAACTCAGCCCTTCAACATCTAAATCATGGCCTTTACCAACTCGTGCCCAGCCTTTTTCAGATAACACAACAGTTACTGATTCTGAAGGGATAAGGTCTTTTTCGCTTAGTGCTTTTGCTTCTAAACGTTCAACAACTGGTGAGCGACGATCATCACCATACATTTCAGCCGCTTCTTGAATTTCTTTTTTCATCAAGGTCGACATACGACGCTCTGAACCAAGCGTTTGCTCTAACTTGTCACGCTCAAGGGCAAGCTCATCTTGCTCACCTTTAATCTTGAACTCTTCAAGTTTTGCTAAATGACGTAGTTTTAACTCTAAAATCGCTTCCGCTTGAATATCTGTTAAACCAAAACGCTCCATTAAAACAGGCTTTGGTTTATCTTCAGTACGGATAATTTCGATAACTTCATCAATGTTTAAAAAGGCCGTTAATAAACCTTCTAAAATATGTAAGCGTGCTAATACCTTATCTAAACGGTGCTGTAAGCGACGGCGAACCGTTTCACGGCGGAACGTTAACCACTCAGTTAAGATACTACGTAAATCTTTCACTTGCGGACGACCATCAAGACCAAGCATGTTTAAGTTTACGCGGTAGTTCTTTTCTAAATCTGTGGTTGCAAATAGGTGCGCCATTAATGGCTCAGCCTTGATGCGGTTTGAACGCGGTACAATCACGATGCGGGTTGGGTTTTCGTGATCAGATTCGTCACGTAAATCAGCAACCATCGGCAACTTTTTAGCATTCATCTGCGCTGCAATTTGCTCAAGTACTTTTGCACCTGAACACTGATGAGGCAGCGCGGTGATCACGATGTCACCTTGCTCTTCAGTGTAAATTGCACGCATCTTGATAGAACCACGTCCAGTTTGATAAATCTTACGAATATCGTCTTTCGGTGTGATAATCTCAGCTTCTGTTGGGTAGTCAGGCGCATGCACTAACTCAAGCAACTCTTCGATTTCAGTTTTTGGCTTATCAAGTAATAAACAACAGGCACTGGCAACTTCACGCACATTATGTGGTGGAATATCGGTTGCCATACCTACAGCAATACCCGTTACACCATTGAGTAAGATGTGCGGTAAACGCGCAGGTAACACCATTGGCTCATCAAGTGTGCCGTCAAAGTTTGCGGTCCAATCGACAGTGCCTTGACCCAGCTCTTTTAGTAAAACTTCTGAGAACTTAGATAAACGCGCTTCGGTGTAACGCATTGCAGCAAATGACTTAGGATCATCGGCAGCACCCCAGTTACCTTGACCGTCCACCAGCGGGTAGCGGTAAGAAAACGGCTGCGCCATTAACACCATGGCTTCGTAACAAGCACTATCACCATGAGGGTGATATTTACCCAGTACATCACCCACGGTACGGGCTGATTTTTTATATTTTGCTTGCGCCGATAACCCCAGTTCGCTCATTGCATAGATGATACGACGCTGTACAGGCTTTAGACCGTCACCTACATGAGGTAAGGCACGGTCCATAATGACGTACATTGAGTAGTTTAAGTAGGCGTCTTCAGTAAAGCGCCCCATTGTTTGTTGTTCTATGCCTTGCATCAGCAAGGTATCTGTATCACTCATTAACGCTTACCTATTTTTTCTTAGCACTAACGCGATAGATCACATTAGCAAAGTCGTCTGAGATTAATAAGCTGCCATCTGCAAGCTCTGCAAATGCAACTGGGCGACCAAATGTTTCTTCGTTTTGCATAAAGCCAGTGATGAACGGGGTGTACTTAGTAATACGACCTTGTTCAACATTCGCTAGCATCACTTTGTAGCCTGACTTTTTACTGCGGTTCCACGAACCATGCTCAGCAACAAAAAGCTGCTCTTTATATTTAGCAGGAAACTGCTTACCGTTATAAAAATGGATACCTAGAGGAGCAACATGAGCACCAAGTGCAAGGGCTGGCGATTTGTAGTCAGCAATACTTTTACCTTTACCAAACTCAGGATCTAAAATCGCCCCAGCGTGAACATAAGGGAAACCATAATGCGCACCCTCTTCACCTTCACCAACACGGTTAATTTCACAAGGTGGCATGTCATCGCCCATCATGTCACGGCCGTTATCACTAAACCAAAATGCATTCGTTGTAGGGTGATAATCAAAACCAACTGAATTACGAACGCCTTTGGCAATTGTTTTAATTTCTTTTGTGTCAACATCTAACGAGAAGATACGACCATATTTTTCGTCTTCAGCACAAATGTTACATGGTACACACACTGGCACAATTAACTCACCAGTTGGCGCAAAACTAATGAATTTCCAGCCATGGTGACGATCAGTTGGAAACTTATCGTATACCACGTCGTATTTAGGATCTTTTAAATTTTTATCAACGTCTTTAAAACGGATGATACGTGACACTTCAGCCACATATAAATCACCATCTTTAATCGCTAAACCTGATGGCATTTCAAGACCTGTGGCAATAACCATTTTTCTGTCAGCCACACCATCACTGTTATGGTCAATCAACGCATAAACATTGCCTGCTTTACGTGAGCCTGCGTAAACAATACCTCTTTTTGATACCGCAATTTGACGTGCATTTTCTACATCATCAGCAAACAGGCTAATAGAAAACCCATCAGCAACTGTTAACTTATCAAGAATATCTTTTGCCATTGCAGGCGCTGATAACAAGCTCAGCGACAATAATGAGGTCAGTAGTTTTTTCATTTTTTCTTGCCCTTTAATTCGTTGCTAGCAACTAGGTTGCTACACCTTTAACTAAACTTCTGCGCGGTTACCGTGATCTTCTAACCACTGACGACGGTCTGACGAACGTTTCTTTGCAAGAAGCATATCCATCATTTCCATGGTTTGCTCTTCTTCATCTAAGGTTAATTGCACTAAACGACGCGTATTAGGATCCATCGTGGTTTCGCGTAATTGTAACGGGTTCATTTCACCTAACCCTTTGAAGCGTTGAACATTAACCTTACCGCGTTTTTTCTCAGCTTCAATGCGCGCTAAAATACCGTTCTTTTCGTCTTCATCAAGGGCGTAGTAAACCTCTTTACCAATGTCGATACGAAATAGCGGCGGCATAGCTACATACACATGGCCTTGTTTGATAAGCGATGGAAAGTGACGAACAAACAGCGCACAAAGCAAGGTAGCAATGTGTAATCCATCCGAGTCAGCATCGGCCAAGATACAAATCTTGTTATAACGCAGACCAGATAAATCACTTGAATCAGGGTCAATACCCAAAGCGACAGAAATATCATGCACCTCTTGCGATGCTAAAATCTGTCCAGATTCAACTTCCCAGGTATTTAAGATTTTACCGCGCAGCGGCATGATTGCTTGGAATTCACGGTCGCGCGCTTGTTTTGCTGAGCCACCCGCTGAGTCACCCTCTACTAAAAACAGTTCAGTACGGTCATTATCTTGGGCACTGCAATCCGTTAATTTACCCGGTAACGCAGGGCCTGAGGTAACACGCTTACGCACGACTTTTTTTGCAGCACGTAAACGGCGCTGCGCATTTGAGATACATAACTCAGCTAATAATTCTGCCGTTTCTGTATGCTCGTTTAACCATAAACTAAATGAGTCTTTTACCACACCTGATACAAACGCAGCGCATGAGCGAGAAGACAGCTTTTCTTTTGTTTGGCCAGCAAACTGTGGGTCTTGCATTTTAACCGACAATACGTAGCTACAACGCTCCCAAATATCATCTGGTGTTAGCTTTACACCACGTGGTAATAGGTTTCTAAATTCACAAAATTCACGCATTGCTTCAAGCAAGCCTTGGCGTAAACCATTAACGTGTGTACCGCCTTGTGCAGTAGGAATTAAGTTTACATAACTTTCAGCGATTGATTCACCGCCTTCAGGTAGCCAAACAACCGCCCAGTCAGCGCCTTCGGTTGAACTTGAAAAATCACCAATAAACGGCTCTTTTGGTAATACTTCAAAACCTTTAACTGCTTCAACTAGGTAATCTTTTAAGCCTGTTTCGTAATACCACTCTTGGCTTTCTTTAGTTTGCTTGTTAGTAAACTTAATGCGCAAGCCTGGGCACAATACCGCTTTGGCTTTTAATAAGTGATTAAGCTTAGTAATTGAAAAGTTAGCTGAGTCAAAATAGCTCGCATCAGGCCAAAAACGTACAGTTGTCCCTGTGTTACGTTTACCCACAGTACCAATGACGTTTAGATCTTCAACCTTGTCACCGTTTTCAAAAGCCATACGAAATTGCTGCGCATCACGGCGCACAGTCACTTCAACACGAGTCGATAGCGCATTTACAACCGAAATACCTACCCCGTGTAAACCACCTGAGAACTGATAGTTTTTATTAGAGAACTTACCACCGGCGTGCAGCTTGGTAAAAATAAGTTCCACACCCGGGATACCTTCTTCAGGGTGAATATCAATCGGCATACCACGGCCATCATCGATAACCTCAAGAGAGTTATCTTCATGAAGGATGACATCTATTTTAGTGGCATGGCCTGCCATTGCTTCATCGACACTGTTATCGATAACTTCTTGACCTAAATGATTAGGTCGAACCGTGTCGGTATACATACCTGGGCGGCGTTTTACGGGCTCTAACCCGTTTAAGACTTCAATTGCTTCGGCGTTATAATTTTGCTGACTCATAGTTTTTATATCTTTTATGCGCTTAGCTATGTTTTACGTGATTTTAAGAAAATCTACAATACTTGCAAAGGTTTGTTCGAAGCCGATAAAACTATGATCGCCTCCAAATTCAACGTGTTGCTTACACTGAGAATAATATTTAACCGCCTGCTGAAACGGCAGTACTTCATCGCCCGTTTGCTGTAGCAAATAAATCAATGAAGGGGTGTCTAATTGCGGCAAATATAAACTGCGCAATGCATCCATGTGACGAGTACCAAGTTCATAATGACTATCTTGATACGGGTTATAATTTTCCCCTAAATAGTTACTGAGTAACTCAAATGGGCGAACCGCAGGGTTAATGACTACCGCGGGTATTGAATAACGTTGCGACAAATAGGTCGCATAAAAACCACCTAATGAACTACCTAGTAATACAGTATCATCATTTAGCAGTAGTTCTAATTGTAAAATTGCATGTAATGGCTCATGAGTTAATCGCGGCACCTGATAATCGACATCAAATTGCGCCATGTGCTCACCAAAACGAACAGCTTTGTAAGATTGCTCAGAGCTATTAAAGCCATGAATATAAATTACTCGTTTAGCCATACTACATCCGTGCTTAACAGTAAGTTTTGTTGCTCATCAATTATTAAGTCGATGATTCGAAATGCGGGGCCTAAATCCTCTTGCTGCCACGCCATCGTGTGTTTGCTAAATTGTATTGAACTGGCAGGTGTCGCATACACACTAAGATTACGGTAGGTTTGTGTGTACTCATGATGCACATGACCATGAAATACCCCTACACACTGCTCAGTATTAACGCAGGTATTTAAAAATTGCGGGCCATTTTCTAACATATGTTTATCTAGGTAGGCTTGAATAGGCAACGGGTTATGATGACAAAACACCACACTTTGAACCTGCCCTACCACTTGGCTCAACTCATCTAAATGCGTTTGTGTTACCCAGCCGGCCGGCGTGGGGCCTTTTGAGTTAGCTAACAGCAACTGCCCACCTAAAAAGGTAATGCGTTTATTGTTTAAAATTTGCGGGCTTATAAGCTTTTCATATTCAGCAAGTTCATCATGATTACCCGGCAGCCAAAACACCGGACAACTCAGCGCTGAGTCTGCTATTAATTTAGCAAAAAGCTGATAAGAATCGTTGCTGTGATCTTGTGTTAAATCTCCACCAAATACCACACAATCCACATCTAATTCAGCAATCGCTTCTAAACAGCGTGAAAAATACGCTGCCGTATTCACGCTAAAGTATTCACCATGGATGTCTTTTGATAAGTGGCAATCAGTGATGTGGGCAACTTTCAGTGCTGTTTTATCAAAATGGAAGGCGTCACTAAACCAAGCCATTATTTACATCCCAATTTAAAACTGCTCGGCCGTTTTCAACACAGGCCACCAGCCAGTCATACAAAAAGGCGTTAAGCTGATATTTTTCATCTTTTTGGTGCATATTCGGATTAGGGTAAGCATAGGAAGGCTTGATGCGCTGATGAAAATCATGATGCACGATTTCGGCTACTTTCGCATCATGATACATGCGCACAGTTAAATACAAAGGTTTAACCGAAGGCAAATGACCGGCTTCTTGTCTGATAGAAATATCTGTGGTGTATTTTGCTGTATCGTCAACTTTAACCGCAAAAGTGCTGTGCCCTAATTGCACTTTACGCTCCTGACCTATACGTCGCTCATTAGGTAATAGTTTTAGCGCACGCACGTAATTATGCTCACACAAAGTTAAGTACTTAGGTAAGCTTTGAATATAACGCTGCTGGGCACTGACGTACGACAAAATAATCCCCTATGAGTTTTTCCAATCAGACAGTATACGTTGCTTATTCAGTGCTAACCACTGTAATGAGATAACTGTCGCTGCATTATCTATTTCACCCTGTTCTAGGCGCAGCATAGCTTCATCATATGACATTACATGAGTTTTGATATCTTCATCTTCATTATCAAGGCCAAAAATACCGCCTTGATACCCTGCTAAGTCAGTGCGCGCTAAATATAAATACAAACGTTCAGTGGTGCCGCCGGGGCTTGAAAGATACGACATCATAAATTCCAGCTCGTTAAGCTCAATTCCCGCTTCTTCAAAAGCTTCGCGCTTCGCTACATCTTCGTAATCAGTACTGCCATCGGCCATGCCTGCAATACACTCAAGTAACCAAGGTGACTGCTTTGATGCGAGTGCCCCGATTCTAATTTGTTCAATTAATAAAACTTGATCAGTCGCAGGATCATAAGGAAGTACAGCAACAGCATGGCCGCGCTCTAAAATTTCACGTTTAACTTCTACTGATTTACCACCCGCAAACAAGGCATGATGAAAGCGATAGATATTAATTTTAAAGAAACCATTATAAACACGCTCAATTGGCTTTAACTCTATGTCATCATGGTTAAATTGTGAGATTGCTGATATTTTCATCCTTTATTTCCTTTACACTGCAAGCAAAAATTACGACCAATTATATTCTGTTACACTTGGACATGCAGATTTACGTAATTTTTTTTTGGTTATTCATTAAAAAAGAGTACCATGGTGATAGTACAAAATTGTCTAAGGACTGAACGAACAATGAAAAAAACTCTACTCGCTGCGCTGATCGGGTTTTCAAGCGCACTGACTGCAACAGCTAGTTATGCTGAAGACTTACTACAAGTTTACGAGATTGCTACAGCAAACGATCCTACCGTACTTAAAGCAAAAGCCCAAGCAGATGCGCAAGCTTATGAAAGTGATCGCGCGTTAAGTGCACTATTACCACAAATTGGCTTAAGCCTTGGTTATGAAACAACCAAGTCTGATCTTTATGAGGGTAATGATACTACAGGTTATGCTGGTTATGATTACGATCCTGATGTTTTCAGCCGTGGTATTAGCCTAAACCAAACACTATTTGATTTAGGCGCTTGGAACTCGCTAGGTATTGCTGATAAGCAAGCATTACAAGCAGACGCTCAGTATGATTTTGCACGCCAAGATCTAATCGTTCGTGTAGCTGAGGGTTACTTCAACGTACTAAGTGCAATCGATAACCTTGAGTTTGTTCAAGCAGAAAAGCGTGCCATCGAGCGCCAATTGCAACAAACTAAAGAGCGTTATGCGGTAGGTTTAACAGCAATCACTGACGTACACGAAGCACAAGCTCAATATGATAACTCTGTTGCACAAGAAATTGTTGCTAAGAACAGTGTTGAAACAGCGCGTGAGCAACTTCGCGAAATTACTGGTAAATACCACGCAAAACTAGACATGTTGAATACAGATACATTTTCAACTGTTGCGCCAAATAAACAATCGTCTGAGTACATCAAAATTGCTGAAGACAACAACTTAAATCTGCAAGTTTCTAAAGTAACGGTTGATATTGCAAAAGATCAAATTGATTTAGCAAAAGCGGGGCACTATCCGAAGCTAACATTAAGTGCTTCTTACGGTGACAGCCTAACCGATCTAAATAGCAACTCACATCAACCTCGTGAAGATAGCGCTAAAATTGGCGTTAACTTTAGCCTACCGATTTACTCAGGTGGTGCTACAACTGCAGCAACAGATCAAGCTCGCGCTTTTTATGTTGCCGCAAGTGAAGATTTAGAAGCAAGTTTACGTGCAGTAACTCGCTCGGTTATTACATCATATAACCAAGTAGTGTCTGACATTGCCACGTATAAAGCCTTACAACAAGCTGTTGTTTCTGCAGAAAGTGCACTTAAAGCAACTGAAGCAGGCTTTGAAGTTGGTACACGTACTATCGTTGACGTATTGATCAGCACGCAAAACTTATATAACGCAAAAAGTAACTTAGCAAATGTTCGTTACCGCTATGTTGTTTCAACACTTCGCTTGAAACAAGCTGCTGGTACACTAACTAGTGAAGACCTTATTGCTATTAACCAAGGTTTAAAAGAAATCTAAGTATTTCTTCCAAACTTATACCAACAAAGCCAGCCTAGCGCTGGCTTTTTGTATTTTTAAACACTTACAGTTAAACTAGCTTTTTTATTTTTAGAGATTTTTTTGTGGTTAGTTCATCACCGTTTAAAGCGTCTTTTTTGGGCCCTCGCTACTGGTTAACTTGGGTTGGCATTTTCTTTTTATATCTTATCTCTTGGTTGCCACATAAATTGCAACTAGCGCTTGGAAAACTGCTCGGCCGCCTAGTACACCGTTTTATGAAACGTCGTCGCCATATTGCTGAGGTGAATATTCGTTTGTGCTTTCCTGAAATGCCAGAGCATGAACAACGTGAACTAGTTCGTAAAAATATGGAAAATACCGGTATTGCGATGATGGAAACCGGCATGGCTTGGTGGTGGCCCGAGTGGCGAGTTAAAAAAGTGTATGGCTCGATAAAAGGGTTAGAATATTTTCAGCAAATTCAGCAATCAGGCAAAGGCGTTTTACTTCTTGTTCCACACATTTTACACCTTGAAATGGCAAGTAGGGTAATGGGCTTAAAGCACCAAGGTATTGGTTTTTATCGCCCACATAATAATCCTCTAATGGAGTATTTTACTACCAATGGTCGCTTACGCTCTAATGAATATCTAATCGGTAAAAAAGATGTCAAAGGCCTACTGCAAGCCCTCAAAAACAAGAAGGTTTGTTACTACCTGCCAGATCAAGACTATGGCCGTAATCGTTGCGAGTTTGCACCGTTTTATGCGGTAAAAGATACAGCAACAACTACAGGTGCACTGCTGTTTGCCAATAGTAAGAACTGCGAAACCGTAAGTTTAACGAGTCGTCGTGATGAGAATGGATGCTATCATCTAGAAGTGCTTCCTATTTTAGAAAATTTCCCTAGTGGCAATAACCTTGCTGATGTAACACGCGTTAACCAGCGTATGGAACAAGCAATAAACGTGGCTCCTGAGCAGTACATGTGGCTACATCGCCGCTTTAAAACTCGTCCAGATAAGAATGCACCTTCTTATTACAAGTAGAGTGACATTTTGCTGTATGTATGGTTTTATTAAGCTAATTAACAACAAGAGTATTAGAAATGTGGTTTTGGGTTAAGCATTTATCATTAGCTGTCATTTTGATTGCTGCTGCTATTTATTTTTTATTTGGCAGCGGTCCCGTATTAGATATCAAAAATACTCAAAATGCAGCGGCCCAAGGTCTATCACGCTTTTATTCAGCCCTTCGAAATCAGGTCAATGACAAAGATAACGAGCGAGATAAATATGTTCTTAAATTACCGACACCTGAAACTAGTCTAGATGTCGCACTATTTGAGCGTGAAAAAGTTGTTGAGCCTTCATCGCCAAACTGGACCGGAGATATACAACCTCGTCGCTTTGAAAATGGCACGACTTTAAAAGATGTATTATCTGATTATGCTAAAAATGAAGATATTGTGTTGTATTGGTATCTTAGTAAAGACTACGTAGTAAAAGATCACTTTCGAGTTGATAGCAACTTCGTTTCTGCATTGTATCAAGTAGGTCGAGCAATCAACGATGATTTCGAAAATGAGGTTTACACTTATTTTTGTTTTAAGCAAAGAGCGGCTGTGATCACTGAGCTGCCCTCTGCTTATGTACGTGAAAATTGCCGCCGTTTAAAAAGCTAAAACACCTGTAGCCACGCCTGACTAACTAAGTCGATATGCTGAGTTAACTCAGCACGTGGCGCACAACGCCCCTGCTGATTCAAACTCATTACATGATAACGTGAACGATAGGCTATATACGCAGCCACTAACTCTTGCTGCATTTGCTCACTAATACAGCCTAAACGCGCCGCATCGGCTAGTATACGCACATTATCAGACCAGCTCGTTAGCTCTGGATGTTGCTTAGCATTATTTAGCACCAGATACTGAGTAATAAATTCAATATCTGTAATACCGCCCCTATCTTGCTTCAAATCAAACAGCTCATCGTTACCCTTAGCAAGGTGAGCGCGCATTTTTTCGCGCATCTCAACAACATCCGTTTTTAATTTTTCGTTATCACGGGTTTGGCATAACACATCTATACGAATTCGCGCGAAACGATCTTTTAATGATGCTTGACCGTAAATCATGCGTGAGCGAACGAGAGCTTGATGTTCCCAAGTCCATGCTTGAGTTTGCTGATAGTGGTAGTAACTTTCTAAATTAATAGCCAGTAAGCCTGACGCCCCTTCAGGACGTAAACGAGTATCAAGCTCGTACAAAATACCAGACGCCGTGCGAGTATTGAATAAATGCATTAAGCGCTGTGCAAGTTTTAAATAAAACTGACGCGAATCAATCGACTTATCACCATCGGTATAACTGCTGCCATCGTGGTTATGCACAAACACAAGGTCTAAGTCTGAATCGTAGCCAACTTCGAAACCACCTGTTTTACCGTAGGCGATTACCGCAAAGCCTTTTTCTTGCTCTGACGTATTAACGGGCTGACCAAAGCGTTCAACACACGCATGCCATGCAATATTGACCGCTTGCTCTACAATTGCCTCAGCAAGCGCTGTAAGGTGGTCGCTTACCTTCATCACGCTGAGTACACCTGTTGCATCAGCCGCTGCAATGCGTAGCTGATGCGTTTGCTTAAACTGACGAAGAGCTTCCATTTGCAGCTCTAGATCACCATGCTCAATGCGCAAGAAGTATTGTCTAATTTCATCTTTGTAAGCAGATAAAGGTGTCGGTTTATAAAGCACCTGAGGATCGATCAGCTCATCAAGTAAAATTGGGTAACGAGAGATATGTTCGCCAATCCATTTACTATGACAGCATAGTGCAACCAGTTGATTTAAGGCTCCAGGGTTTTCATACAACAGCTCTAGATAAGCGGTTCGTGAAATGATCTTATTCAATACTTGGCAGATCATCATAAAGGCGTCACTGCTCGCTTTTGCTATCGTTAATTGTTTAAGTAAAAGCGGCATTAATTTATCTAAAATGTCACGACCTCGACTACCAACCTTCGCCTTAGTTAAACGCGCCTTAAAATCTTCCAATGCTGCTTGCCAATCAAGGTTCGGCTCACACATCAGGCTAACATCCGTCATTTCCCATGCGCTGATGTACTCATTTTCACACGGGTCGCTGGTTTCACTTTCAAAACCAATCACCTGTTCGAATTCACCATGGACTTGAGACATGATCTGCTCGATACTTGACAAACACTGATTAAAATCGTCTTTATTGAGCAAATAACATAAACGTTGTTGGTTTAATTCGTCATCAGGTAGAGTTTGCGTTTGCTTATCAGCAAATATCTGTAAGTACTGCTCAATTTGACGTAAGTCTAAATAGTTTTGTGTAAGTAAATCAGCCTCTTTGTTGGACATAACCTGATTGTTAACCAGTTCTTTTAAAGCAACTAATAATGACTGAGTTTGCAGGTTAGCTTCGCGACCACCTCGCACCATCTGCAGCGCTTGTACCACAAATTCCACTTCTCGAATGCCCCCTGCGCCTAATTTAATATTGTTTGTAAGGCGTTTTCGGCGTACTTCTTGAGCTATCATTTGCTTCATTTTACGCAGCGATTCAATCACCGAGAAATCAATATAGCGGCGATAAACAAATGGCCGTAGCAATTCATAAAACTCATTCCAATAACGGTTTTCTGTGCCGATTAATCGCCCTTTTAGCATGGCGTAGCGTTCCCATTCACGTCCTTGCTCTTGATAATAATCTTCCATAGCATGAAAGCTCATCACCAAAGGCCCACTCTCACCAAATGGGCGCAGGCGCATATCAACCCGAAAGACTTGGCCATTTACCGTAGTTTGATTAAGCGCCATAATCAGCTTTTGCGCCACTTTGGTATAAAACACCTGCGCTTCAATAGAGCGACGCCCACCTTGCGTTGCAACATCACGAGGGTAAGAAAAAATTAAATCAATGTCAGAGGAGTAATTAAGCTCTCCTCCGCCTAGTTTACCCATGCCTAAAACTAACATGTGCATTGCATTACCGTCATCATCAAGCGGCATACCACTCACTTTAGCTACTTGCGCAAACGCCCACTGATTGGCACTATCGATAAGCTGATTTGCAAGCGCAGAGATATAAGCGATGCTATCAGCGATTTGGTTTGCACAGCACAAGTCAAGAAAAGCCACTTTCAACCAGTACTTTTCTCGATACAAACGCAGTTTTGCCATTGCAGCATTGTCGTCAAGCTCATTGATTTCTGTACTACTTAACGGAGCTTCAACTGCACGATTAGCAAGCTCCTTATCATCAAGTAACCAGTCTTTTAAGTTTGGCTGAGATTGTAAACAGTTCCACGCAAAGTCGCTTAAGGACAACAAGTTAATAATTTTCTGTTGTTCAGTTTGCCCCTCATACAAGCTCGCGAAGCGGGTTTGGCCTAACTGATGAAGTGACTCTGGAAGCGCGTGTAAATTACTCATTAAATACTCTCTTTTAACTTGCCAATAACCGTACTAGAATGATTATCAAAGAATTATTTAGCAGGGACCTGCATGTCATATTTATCACTATCTAACACGAGTTTAGTCGCGATTGCTATTAGTTTCGCTGTAATCTGCGCCACTATAGTACTGCTACGTATTCTAACGCAAATCAAAGCAAAACAAGCGCTTAAAGAAGAGCTTGCGCAACATGATAACTTTGCCATGGGAATAAGCTTTGCCAGCGAAATCATGGTCGTTATAGCAACTATCGCTTATATATTTGATGAGATTAGCTTAAGTGCAGCCCAATCTAATCCGCTAAAAGTACTTTTACTCATTGTGCTGTTGTTTGCTTTTATAAAAATAGGCCATTTAATTCATCGTAAATGGATTTTGCATCGCTTTAATGAAGAAGCCGCTATTCTAAAGCAAAATGTCTGCGCCGCCTTGGTCGATTCAGGCATGCTAATCGCAAACTGTATTATTGCTCTTGGTCTTTATAACTGGTGCCATACCCAAGGCTATAGCAGCTTATTGATCGCCACAGTGAGCTTTTTTGTGCTGCAAGGTATGTTTGCCCTTGATAGTAAAATCCGTGAGTATCGTTTTGCAAAAGCTAACCAAGGTGCGTCGCTACAAAGTAATTTTAATCTAGAAAATACTTCCATCGGTATCCGCTACGCCGGTAAGTCTATTGGCCTTGCTCTTGCCGGTTATGCTGGTCTTGCCAGTGCATCATTTATTAGTGGTAAGATGGTAGAAAACTTATTCACTTTGGTATCTCATTGCGGTGCTATGTGGGTATTACTTTATATTTTGAGCTACATTATTAAGTATATTTCTTTACCGAATATAGATACTTCTCTTGAAGTTGATCATCAAGATAATATTGGTATTGCGTGTATTGAGTTTGCCGTTTTTGGCGCAATAGGCTATTTACTTATTAGTATGTTTTCAATTTGATACGGAAGTTTTAGTACCGTGAGACTCTATGCCCTTTAAAGTTAATGATTATTTACTAGTTGATATAGACAATGAGTTTAGCCGAGCCTTTACTGAGCATTACTTTGCGAGCGTTGAAGGCTCAACGCTTGTTGTGGCAGGCGCAAATAGCCGCCACATGGTCAAACTTATGTTTGATGAATTAATAAAAGATTACTGTTATTGCGACTTCAGTAATGAAATAAGTGTCTCTGAACTGGCCAGCTACCTGCATGAACACCACAACATTAAAGGTGTTTTAATTAATTTAACCGATTACCAATTAGCGGATGATGCACAAAAATTTATATACAATTCCCTACATAAAATACGTTATTTAGTAAAACAAGAAGAACAAGGTTTTAGCTTTGCGCCTTGCCCCGACAGCGCCCATATTAATCACCTTTCCTGTCAAACAACTATCGCTGAAACGACGACAGATCTTTTACCATTAGCTGAAGAGTTAAATAGAAAATAAATAATTGCACCTAAGCCGCTGTATACTTACCATATTGCTAAATTTATTGATAAGTGACAGTCATGCGAGTTCCACACATTTACCAACCTTCAGCGATTTCTTTAAACACCCCAGTAGCACTAGATGATGATGCCGCAGGTCATGTTGGCCGCGTATTGCGCATGCAAGTCGGTGATAAGGTCTCGATTTTTAATGGTGAAGGAGGTGAATACCTCAGTGAAATTATTGAAGTGAGCAAAAAAAACGTGGTTGTTGAGCCACAGGAATTTGTTGATCATGATGTTGAGTCGCCTTTAAAGATTCACTTAGGCCAAGGTATTTCTCGTGGTGATAAAATGGATTTCACTATTCAAAAATCAGTCGAGCTTGGTATTACAGAAATCACCCCTATTTTTAGTCAACGTTGCGGCGTAAAACTAAGTGGCGATCGCCTTGCTAAAAAACATCAACAATGGCAAAAAATTGCAATTGCCGCTGCTGAACAGTCTGGCCGCAACTTTGTGCCTGTTGTGCACCCTCCTATCGACATAAAAGACTGGCTAGAACAAGCAAGTGATGCGATTAAACTTACTTTGCACCCGCGTGCTGAGCACAGTATTAAAACGATTCAAATCCCCAGTGAAGGGGTACGCTTTTTAGTCGGTCCTGAAGGTGGATTTACCGATGAAGAAATTAACATTGCTAAACAGCAAGACTTTGTTGATATCCGCTTAGGGCCACGTGTTCTGCGAACAGAAACAGCCGCTCTGACGGTATTGAGCGCATTACAATTGCAGTTTGGCGATTTAGCGAATTGAAAACAGTAAAAATACCCATATATCAAAGTAACAAAACACAGTATGGCATACGATTCTAAGGCAAAAATATGGCAATTAAGCTAGGCATAATCTCTGATCCAATTAGTGGCTTTAATATTAAAAAAGACACTGGCTTTGCAATGATGATGGAAGCACAAAAGCGCGGTTACGAAATTTACTACATGGAAATGGATGACCTTTCTCTACGTCAAGGTCAAGGCTATGCAACAGCTGCCAAAGCCCGTGTATTTGATGATGTTAATCACTGGTATGAATTAGAAGAAAAAGCCACCATTGCTTTAGCTGATTTAGACGTTATTTTAATGCGTAAAGATCCGCCTTTTGATACTGAGTACATCTACGCTACCTATATTTTAGAGCGTGCTGAGCAAGCTGGTACGCTGGTTATCAATAAGCCGCAAAGCTTACGCGATGCCAACGAAAAGCTATTCACGGCTTGGTTTAGCGAACATACGCCAGATACTTTAGTAACACGTAGCCAAGCAGACATTCGTGCATTTTTAGCTGAGCATAAAGATATTATTTTAAAACCCCTTGATGGTATGGGTGGTGCTTCTATCTTTAGAGTTAAAGAAGATGATGCCAATATTGGTGTGATCTGCGAAACATTAACCGAGCATGGTAGTCGTTTTGCAATGGCACAAAATTATATCCCTGAAATCAAGCAAGGCGATAAACGCGTTCTTGTGGTTGATGGTGAAGTAATGCCGTACTGCCTAGCGCGTATCCCGCAAAATGGCGAAACGCGCGGTAACTTGGCAGCAGGTGGTAGAGGTGAAGCACGTCCAATTAGCGATTCAGACCGTAAAATTGCAGAGGCTGTTGCACCTACACTGAAAGAAAAAGGCCTTATTTTTGTTGGTCTAGATATCATTGGCGATCGTTTAACTGAAATCAATGTCACTGCGCCAACGTGTGTAAAAGAGATTGAAGCTGCTTATGACATTTCAATCACTGGTCACTTATTTGATGCCATTGAAAGAAAACTGAGCCATACTTAATTTAAACAACAAAAGGGGCGACCTATGCAGTCATTAGAGAACCATTTCTTAATCGCAATGCCAAGCATGCAAGACCCTTTTTTTAAGCGTGCTGTTACGTATATTTGTGAGCACAACCAAGATGGTGCGATGGGCTTGGTAATTAACCAGCCTATCAATATCACCGTGGGCGAGCTTCTCGATAAAATCGAAATTGATAACGATAAAAGTAAGCAAGCAGCAGGCTTAGCTGTATATGCTGGCGGGCCTGTAAAAACCGATCGCGGTTTTGTTTTGCACTCACCAAAGCCTGGTTATGCAGCGAGTCAAAAGCTCAGCAGTGATATTATGATCACCACTTCAAAGGATGTGTTAGCAAGCCTAACAACGAGTGAAGCACCAGAACAATTTATTATCACATTGGGTTATGCTGGTTGGGATCAAGGACAGTTAGAGCAAGAACTGCTGGAGAATTCATGGTTAATTATCAAAGCAGACCCTGAGATCATCTTTAATACACCTGTTGAAAAACGTTGGGAAAAAGCGGTTTCGATGCTGGGTTTTGATGTCGGTCAATTAAGCTCTGAAGCAGGCCATGCTTAACATTTATAATTTTTAAGACTATGACAAAACGAACGTTTAAGGCACTCGGTGAACGCACCGTAATGGGTTTTGACTTTGGCACCAAAAGTATTGGTATTGCCATTGGTCAAGAACTCACAGGAACAGCATCAAGTTTACAAGCTGTAAAAGCGAAAGATGGTATTCCAGATTGGCAACTAATTAAAAAACAAGTGGACGAGTGGCAACCCGATTTAATGGTGGTTGGTTTACCGCTTAATATGGATGGCACCAATCAAGAAGTTACCTTTAAAGCTAAGAAGTTCGCTAACCGCTTACACAACCACTTTGCTATACCGGTTGAAACGCAAGACGAACGACTAACCACCGCAGACGCAAAAGCGCGTTTATTCGAACAAGGTGGCTACCGAAACCTCGGCAAAGGTAATGTTGATAACATGTCTGCTGTGATTATTTTAGAAAGCTTTTTTGAGCAGTTTTATGGTGAGTAGGCGCCTTCAACGTATTTAAAGAGTGCCAGCACAGACAGTGCTGGCATGTAATTCCCTTTTGTTTTAACTAAGATTTACCTTTTTCGTCAAGGCCATCAATAGTCACACCCTGTAAGAAACCAGCCCCTTTTTGTTCATTGTTTTGTAGCTTAATCATTAAACGTAAGTCATTTGGCGAGTCAGCATGGTGCAGCGCATCAGCATAGTTAATGCGGCGCTGTTTATAAAGCTCAAATAATGCTTGGTCAAAGGTCTGCATGCCCATTTCTTTCGATTTAGCCATAGTCTCTTTAATAGAACCGATATCGCCTTTTTTAATAAGCTCTGCCACCATAGGTGAGTTAAGCAAAATTTCGATAGCAGCGACACGCCCTTCCCCATCGGCAGTTGGCACCAACTGCTGAGCAACAATGGCGCGAAGGTTTAGTGCAAGGTCGTACTTTAACTTATCGTGCTTTTCTTTAGGCACCAAATGCATGATACGGTCAATGGCTTGGTTGGCATTGTTCGCATGCAGTGTTGCGACACATAAGTGACCAGTTTCGGCAAAGCTGAGTGCATATTCCATGGTTTCTTGTGAGCGGATCTCACCAATTAAGATCACATCAGGTGCTTGACGCAACGAGCTTTTCAGCGCTGATTCAAAGCTTTCTGTATCAAGACCAACTTCACGTTGAGTGATAATGCTTTTACGGTGCTCATGCACAAATTCGATAGGATCTTCAATAGTAAGAATATGACCACGTTGATTGCGGTTACGATAACCTAGAAGCGCAGCAAGCGAGGTTGACTTACCCGTACCAGTACCACCTACAAATAGCACTAAGCCACGTTTTGCCATAATCACGTCGGTTAACGTTGATGGCAAACCAAGTTCATTCACATCAGGAATTTGTGTCACGATACGGCGAATAACCATTCCAGCCCTGTCTCGTTGCCAAAAAGCAGAAACACGGAAACGGCCTTCATCAGTTGCAATTGCAAAGTTACATTCTTTGCTGTCATGGAACTCTTTGCGCTGTTTGTCGTTCATTGCTGACTCGACCAAAGCGAGTGAATCCTCATCAGAAAGTTTTTCATCGCTTAAAGGTATTAATTCACCGTTTACTTTTGCACTGACTGGCAGTTGGCTAGAAACAAACAAGTCAGAGCCTTTTTTGTCGATCATGACTTGCAAAAAATGATTTAAAGGTAAAGACATTTTATATAGCTCCGTTAGCCACCAAACTGGGTTTTATCTTGCGCTTTAGCTCGCGCATCAACATTAGTAATAATGCCGTAGTTAACCAAATTACCTAAACATTGGTCCATGGTCTGCATGCCATGCGATGCACCAGTTTGAATTGATGAGTACATTTGCGCAATTTTATCTTCACGGATCAGATTTCGGATTGCAGGAATACCGATCATGATTTCATGGGCTGCTACTCGGCCGCCGCCTACCTTTTTAAGTAAAGTTTGCGAGATTACGGCACGCAATGATTCTGACAACATTGAACGCACCATGTCTTTTTCTTCACCTGGGAACACGTCAATGATACGGTCAATGGTTTTTGGTGCAGAGGTAGTATGCAAGGTTCCAAACACTAAGTGCCCCGTTTCTGCCGCAGTCATCGCTAAGCGAATTGTTTCAAGGTCACGCAGCTCACCCACTAAAATAACATCAGGGTCTTCACGTAGTGCACTTCTAAGTGCATTAGAGAAGCTATGCGTATCACGGTGAACTTCACGTTGGTTAATAAGGCTTAGCTTATTTTCATGTACGAATTCGATTGGATCTTCGATAGTTAAAATATGGTGATGTTTAGTTTGATTAATATAATCGACCATCGCCGCCAAAGTCGTTGATTTACCCGAACCCGTTGGCCCGGTGACTAGCACCAAACCACGTGGATTGTCGGCAATGGTTTTAAAAATATCTGGGGCACCTAAATCATCCAGCGTTAAAACATCACTTGGGATAGTACGAAACACCGCCGCAGGACCACGGTTTGAATTAAATGCGTTAACACGAAAACGCGCAAGGTTTGGCACTTCGAAAGAAAAATCCACTTCGAGATTTTGTTCATAGTCCTTACGCTGATTATCGTTCATAATATCGTATACCAGACTATTTACATCTTTTTGTTCTAATGCTGGAATATTAATACGACGCACATCACCATCAACACGTATCATAGGTGATACGCCTGATGACAAGTGTAAATCCGAGGCTTTGTGTTGCACACTAAAGGCCAATAATTCGGTAATATCCATTTATGACTCCACAACCAACTGATAATTATATGGTTACAATAGCAGAACGACTTACATCCGCCTACGCAAGAATTGCTCAAGCTGCAAAAAATAATCACCGCGATGAGCAATCAATCAACCTATTGGCTGTTTCAAAAACAAAACCTGCCGACGATATTATTGCTGCCTATAAGCATGGTCAACGCCAGTTTGGCGAATCATACGTTCAAGAAGCGGTAACAAAAGTCACAGCATTGGCTGATTATAAAGACATTATTTGGCACTTTATCGGCCCTATTCAATCGAATAAAAGTGCCCAAGTAGCCACACATTTTGATTGGGTACAAAGTGTTGACCGCACTAAAATTGCAAAACGTCTTAATGAGCAACGACCAGCCGACAAAGCCCCACTCAATGTATTAATTCAAGTTAATATTAGTTTAGAAGAGGCAAAGTCAGGCTGCCACCCAGACGAGCTAATGGCATTGGCCGAATTTATCAGTCAATGCCCTAATTTATGCCTGCGCGGTGTGATGGCGATTCCTGCCAAAACCGACGATGCCCAGCTACAATTACAATATTTTGAGCAATTAAGCGCTTGCTTTGATAAACTAAAGGCCCAATATCCCCAAGTAGACACCTTGTCGATGGGTATGAGTAACGATGTTGAAGCGGCGATTGCAGCGGGTTCAACCATGGTACGCATTGGCACGGATATATTTGGCCAACGAAATTAAAAGGTGATAACAGACATATGTCAGACAAAAAAATCGCATTTATAGGCACGGGTAACATGAGCTACGCCATCATTGGCGGCATGGTAAAGAACGGTTTTGCAGCAAAAAACATCATTGCAACCAATCGCAACCAAGAAAAATTAGCTAAGGTTGCTGCTGATTTCGGGGTGCAAACTACCGCGGATAACAACGCGGCACTTCGCGATGCTGATGTGATTGTCTTATCTGTTAAACCACAAATGATGGGCGATCTTTGCCAATCATTCCAAGATTCAGGCGTTGATTTTAGCGACAAGCTATTTATTTCAGTAGCAGCAGGTCTTACCGTAAACCGTTTACGTGAAATGCTAGGTCAAGATGTGAAAATGGTGCGTTGTATGCCAAATACACCATCATTACTAGGCCGTGGTGTTTCTGGCCTTTATGGCGCTGGCGAAACCACTGAAGAGCACCAGTTTGTACAACAAGTTTTTGAGTGTACAGGCATTGTTGTGTGGGTTGAGCAAGAGTCACAAATCAACGACATCATTGCTGTTACAGGCTCATCACCTGCTTACTTCTTCTTATTTATGGAAGCTATTGAAGAAAAAGCGAAAGCACTTGGCTTTAGTGATGAAGATGCGCGCCGTTTAGTGCAACAAACCGCACTGGGTGCAGCCGAAATGGCACTGTCGCAACCAGACATCAGTATTTCTCAGCTACGTGCAAACGTAACCTCTAAAGGTGGTACGACTCACGAAGCTGTTGAGCATCTTAAATCACAAGGTTTAGTCGGCACTGTTGCAGATGCAATGGATGCCTGTATTGCTCGCGCTGAAGCGATGGAAAAAGAACTTTAAGCTTACTTTTTGAAGGTAAAACTATGCAAGCCATGCACTTTTTAGTTGGGATTATTTTTGATCTCTTTTTAATGGTGGTCCTTTTACGCTTTTGGTTACAAGCGGCAAAAGCTGACTTTTACAATCCTATGAGCCAGTTTGTGGTGAAAGCCACTTCGTTCGCAGTGAACCCACTTCGTAAAATCATCCCAGGAGTGGGTGGCTTTGATATTGCTTCGTTAGTGCTTGCTTATTTAGTTGCTGTAGCCAAACTCAGTGTTATTTTTCTGATGTTTTATAACGCTTGGGCGCCAGGTCCGGTATTTATTCAAGCGTTAATTACAGTAATTAAAGAAGGTTTAAACTTGCTATTTTGGGTATTAATTATTCGTGCTTTACTTAGCTGGGTAAGCCAAGGCTACAACCCAATTGAGGCTGTATTCCACCAGCTAACTGAGCCGATGTTACGTCCTATTCGTAAGATTATCCCACCACTAGGTGGTCTAGACCTATCAATCTTAGTGTTGATTATTGGTCTACAGTTTTTACAGTTTTTAGTAATGGATTTAATTGGCTAAGCGTTTAACGTGAAGCAGTAAGGGGCCGAAAGGCCTCTTTTATTAAGTGAGATATACCATGAAGCAATTTATTTATTTTTCTTTGATTGTATTGAGTTTATTTACAACTTTTGCCAAAGCTGATGAACAAGCAGGCGCCCAGTACAAGGTTCTTGGCCCTTGGGAAGTTCATTACATTGCATTTCCATCGACTTTTATTCAGCCAAACATCGCTAAAAACTATGATTTAGAGCGTAGCCCTAGCAAAGGGATTATTAATATTTCGGTATTAAAAAACAGCGATAAAACAGCGCAGACAGCAACTTTAACTGGCACTGCACGTAACCTACTTGGTAATAAAAAGCAGCTTACATTTAAAGAAGTTGTTGAAGGCGATGCGATTTATTACCTCGCGCAAATCGATTACAGCAACGAAGAAATTTACCGTTTTGATATCGAAATTAATCAAAACGGCAAACTACAAACGCTGAAATTTCAGCAAAAATTTTACGTAGATTAATAGACCTATGAACAACACCTTGGTTTTAGCCACGGGTAACCCTGGCAAAGTAAAAGAGCTGGCAAGCATGCTCAGCCCACTTAATATTAACGTGGTTCCACAAAGCGACTTTCAAGTGCCAGACGTGCCAGAAACAGGCACCACATTTGTTGAAAACGCCATTATTAAAGCGCGCCATGCAGCAAAGATCACAGGCATGCCTGCGATTGCTGATGACTCAGGCCTTGAAGTAGACGGCCTAAATGGTGCGCCAGGTGTGTACTCTGCACGCTTTGCCGGAGCAGCTGCTAGCGATCAAGATAATATCGACAAGTTACTAAAAGAGCTTGCTGATAACCCTGTTCGTAGTGCGCGTTTTTGGTGTGTGTTAGTATTAATGCGCCACGCCGACGACCCAACACCGCTTATTTGTAGTGCCAGTTGGGAAGGCGAAATCACCCATAGCCAAGATGGTCAGGGTGGTTTTGGTTATGATCCTGTTTTTTACGTACCATCTGAGCAATGCACTAGCGCTCAGTTAACTAAAGAGCAAAAAAATGCCCTTAGCCATCGCGGCCAGGCTTTAAAACAACTACTTGCGCAATTGCAGCAAAAAGGCGGCCTGTGAGTTTACCGCCTTTAAGTTTATATGTGCACGTGCCTTGGTGCGTGCAAAAGTGCCCATACTGTGACTTTAATAGCCATGGTCAAAAAGGCACAATCCCCGAAAAAGAATACGTTCAGCATCTTATTGATGATCTCAAGGCCGATTTGCACTTAGTGCAAGGGCGTAAAATCCACAGCATTTTTATTGGCGGCGGCACGCCAAGCTTATTAACCGGTGACGCATATACTCGCCTACTTGGTGAAGTCGACAGATTAATTGGCCTAACTGATGACTGTGAAATTACCCTAGAGGCAAACCCAGGTACCGTCGAAACAGGTCGCTTTAAAGAATATGTTGCCGCTGGCATCAATCGTATTTCGATTGGTGTGCAAAGTATGCAAAACGACAAGCTAAAAGCCCTTGGTCGTATTCATGGTGCTGATGAAGCAAGTTATGCGGCTAAACAAGCACACCAAGCGGGGCTAAACAGTTTTAATCTTGATTTAATGCATGGCTTGCCAGGGCAATCTGTTGCAGACGCCTTAAGCGACCTTGAAAAAATTATTGCCCTTAATCCTCCTCATATCTCTTGGTATCAACTAACCATTGAGCCAAATACGCAGTTTGCTTCTAAGCCACCGACCTTACCTCATGACGACACCCTTTGGGATATTCAAGAACAAGGTCAAGCGTTACTCGCAGCAGCAGGTTATGAGCAATACGAGATCTCAGGCTACGCCAAGCCCGGCTACCAATGCCGTCATAACTTGAATTATTGGCGATTTGGCGATTATCTCGGTATCGGCTGTGGTGCTCATGGTAAAATTACTGATGAAAATAAAGTCATCACCCGCACCGTGAAAGTTAAGCACCCGCGGGGCTATATGGACCTTGCCAAACCGTATTTATATCAGCAATGGCAAGTAGCAGAAGACGACTTAGCTTTTGAATTCTTTATGAATCGTTTTCGTTTAGTCGAACCCTGCCCCAAAGCTGATTTACCTTTGCTTACAAGTTTGTCACTGCAAAGTCAGGAACAAGCCTTGACTGAGGCAATTGCAAAAGGCTTACTAATTGATGATAAAGATAACTGGCAGGTAAGCCAAAAAGGCCATCGCTTTTTAAATGACCTGCTAGAATTATTCGTTTAAGAATTATAATTAAATTTCTAACAACTACAAAGGAACGATAATGCGTAAACTGACCTTCATCGCTGCGGCGGTAAGTGTTGCATTGCTTGGCGGCTGCCAACAAATGCAAGAGCAACCGAAGCCTGCACCAAGTGTACAAAGCCAACCTGTACAAAGTGAAATCGATAAAGCTAACGCCTTCTTCGAAGATACTTTTAACCGTGATGTAATGAAAAGCCCTATTTATCAAACATACATGGGCATCAAAAAAGATTACGACAAATGGGACGATGGCAGCGAAGAGCGCGTTTTAGAAGACTTTGAACAAACTAAAGCTGACCTAGTTGCGCTTAACGCAATTAACCGTGACCTATTAGATGACGCAACAAAAGTAAGCTACGACCTTAAAAAGCAAGATTTAGAAAACGAAATTGCTGATTTCAAATGGCGCCATTACAACTACCCTGTGAACCAAATGTTTGGTGTTCACTCGATGATCCCTGCGTTTTTAATCAACCAACATCAAATTGCCGATGTATCTGATGCTAAAGCGTATATCTCACGTTTAAATGGTGTTACAACGGTTATTGATCAACTAATCAAAGACCTTGAAGTACGTGCAGATAAAGGCATTATCGCGCCTAAATTTGTTTTCCCACACGTGATTGATTCAAGCAATAATATCTTACGCGGCGCACCATTCCATGATGGTGAAGACTCAACGTTACTTGCTGACTTTAAACGTAAAGTTAACGCATTAGAGATTGCTGACAGCGAAAAATCTGCACTTATCAGCGACGCTGAAAAAGCCCTAAAAGCAGCAGTAAAACCTTCTTACACTAAGCTAATTAACTTCTTAGCTCAGTTAGAAAAGCGCGCTGATGACCGTGATGGTGCTTGGAAATTCCCTGACGGCGAAGCGTTCTACAACAACGCTTTAGCACGTACCACAACAACTGATTTAACAGCGAAAGAAATCCACACTATCGGTTTAGCTGAAGTCGCGCGCATTCACGACGAAATGCGTGCAATCAAAGATAAAGTAGGCTTTAAAGGTGACCTTAAAGCATTCATGCAATTCATGAAAACTGATAAGCAGTTCTACTACCCTAACACCGCTGAAGGTAAACAACGCTACCTTGATGAAGCAACAGCGCTTATCGATAACATGAAATCTCGTCTAGACGAGCTATTCATTGTTAAGCCAAAAGCTGACCTTAAAGTTAAAGCAGTTGAAGCATTCCGTGAAAAAGCAGCAGGTAAAGCGTTCTACCAACAACCTGCACCAGATGGTTCACGCCCAGGTATTTATTACGCAAACCTTTACGACATGGAAGCAATGCCAACATACCAAATGGAAGCACTTGCATACCACGAAGGTATTCCTGGTCACCACATGCAAATTGCTATCGCGCAAGAGCTTGAAGGTGTACCTAAGTTCCGTAAGTTTGGCGGCTACACAGCGTATGTTGAAGGTTGGGGTTTATACTCTGAGCTAGTACCAAAAGAAATGGGCTTATACGAAGACCCTTATTCAGACTTTGGTCGTCTTGCGATGGAATTATGGCGCGCATGTCGCCTAGTAGTAGATACAGGTATCCACGCAATGAAGTGGACACGTCAAGAAGGTATCGACTACTACGTAAATAACACACCAAATGCGACGTCTGATGGCGTTAAAATGGTTGAGCGTCACATTGTAATGCCTTCACAAGCAACGGCATACAAAGTAGGTATGTTGAAAATTTTAGAGCTTCGTGAAGCGGCTAAAGAAAAACTAGGCGATAAATTCGATATTCGTGAATTCCACGATGTAGTACTTAAAAATGGTGCAGTACCATTAAATGTACTAGAGAAGTTTGTTGACCAATGGGTTGCTAAGAAACAAGCAGCTTAACCAATAAAGACTTGAAAAAGGCCGCTCAGCGGCCTTTTTTATTTATTTAAACAAGTAGTTGAGCTATAAATGTATAAATAATAAAAAACGAGTATCTCCATGCAAAGCGCGATTGAGCAATTGAACAGCCGACTTCAACATCATCAGTTAAAAGAACTCATTGCCGATTACCAAAGTTTATCGGGAGTTTTGCAAGCGGCACAATTACAGCATATCTATCAATTAGCGTGCAGTAGTGAAGTTAAATATTTGTTTTTACAAAATGTGGCAGCGCATTTACTCGAAGCAAGCCCGCTGCCAAGTGAAGCTGTAGCCTTAATTGATGATATCGATAAACTGAGCTTTTTCACGCCTGGTCTTAAGTTTCAAAATGCTTTTTGTATTACCGACAACCAAGGCAATACCCTACTACATCACTTATTTACGCAGTGTCAGGCTAATAACCTACCCTTTAATTACTTGCGTTCGTTAATGTTATTTGAAAGGAACGAAAGCTTGGGTGTTGCGTTAAAAACATTAAATAAGCAGCAGCTCACTCCTATAGGTTGCTTTATAGCGCTAAACAGCACGACTCAGATGCTAGCCAAACATGAATTCTCTGCATTATTAGCCATGATGGAAGTCGACCAAAGTCACAGCCCGAGCGCAGTCAGCGCCTTGGTAAATACCCTTAAGCAATTTTATGGTGCCAATCAAGCAACGAGTAGCGACAGTAAAGTGCTGCTTTGCGCGGCCTATTTGCAAGTGCCAACGGCACAGTTATTAAACGCGCTCAATCAATAACTCCATGAATAAGGATGTTGTTAAAGCGTTTTTATCGCTCAGTAGTTTTACCGCCCTTAACCATGGTAGCCGTATTGTGCTTACCTTGTGCCTTGCAAGGTTATTAAGTACTGATGAGTTTGGTACTTTCGCGGCGTTACTCGCACTGTGTGAAATTTTGTTATTACCTGCGAGTATGGGCTTTGCATCATCTTTAATGCGTATTAGCTACCCGCTCTACAAAGCTCAGCAACATGACTTACTACGCGGCTTAAAACATGTTTATTTAGCTGCATCGTGTTTATTCGGGGTGATTTTTGTCGCTGCTGTGGTGATTAGCTTTCAGGCTATTTCACCGCACCAAAGCGCTCAAGAGCATGTGGCCTATTTACTATTACTGGTGCCGATTGGCGCCATTATGCAGAGCCAATCGGCTTTTTTAGTGGCTTTGAATAAACCAAAAATTGGCTTGATAACGCAGCAGTGTATTTTTGAATTGCTAACAGCGGGGTTTTGCTTTTTCGTGTACTTGATACGTGGCGACTTATCGTTAGTCGAGATTTGTATCTTGTTGTTTTGTAGCATCTTGTGCGTAGTCATTTATCAATATTGGTTAATCAAAAAAATGATCGTTGCAAGCACTGCCCGCTACCAAACCAAGCAATGGTGTAAAGACTCATTGATCATGCTCGCCAGTGGTGCAGGCACCGTGTTGGTAGCAAAACTCGATGTCTTACTGGTGCATCACTGGTTTGGTGCACAAGGCGTGAGTATCTTCTTTCCTGCGGTAGTGATTGCTGGCTTACTGACTATTTTAGGCAATGCCGCCAACCAATATTTAAAACCCATTTTAATGGCCGATGAGACGACCGAGCAGCAACTTAGCGAGTTAATGAAAGTGGTATGGCGTTTTAACTTTGCCGCTATTTTGCTACTTGCCTTGCTCGCAAAGCCACTACTCACTCTCTATGGCGAAAGCCAATTACAAGAAGGATTTTGGATTTTAATGCTGCTGTTACTCGGGCAATTATTATTACCAGCAAGAATTTTAGCCAGTAGCATGATCAAGTTAAAAGGCAACCCGCTTATCAACTTGTATGTCTTACTTGGTGCAACCAGTGTCACGGTTTTAATGGCAGTACTATTAAAAGATCAGTTTGGCTTATTGGGGGTGGCTGTGGCGTTTAGTGGCGGCTTTATGCTTGGAGCGATTTGCCGCATGGTGATTGTGTGCACACGCATGCGGCAACCTTTATCTGTGGTATTGGGTTTAGTCAGATAGATAATATTCAACACTGGTAACTACACGCACTTTTTTCAGCTGAGGTGTGTTTGAATCTCTATCAGAAATTGAAAACTGCCCCTGACGCGCTGTTTTAATTTTACCTAATTTAGACTGTGAATCTTTGGCAAATTTCATTGCTACTTCGCGGGCTTTTTCGGTTGCTTCTTGAATCATATTTGGCTTAATTTCATTTAAGCCATTAAATAAATATTGAATCCGCGTTTCGTAATTATCTTGTACTATCGCAATGCCTTGTTTGGCTAATTGGCTTACTGCGCCTAAGGCATTTTGCACTTTTTCAATATCATTTGAATAAACAATGACATTATTACGAGCAATATAACGAAACTGCTGATTCTCGCCGCCATATTCGCGAGCTTGTTTATCAATAATCGATTGGCTACCAAGGCTGATTTCTTCATCACTAAAACCATGTAGTTTTAAAAAAGCCACAACCGCATCACTTTTCTCTTCAACTCGACCCACTAGTTTTTCAAGGTTGTTATCGGCATCAGAAAACTGTAACGGCCAGATAACGGTGTCGGCTGGCACTTCCATTTCTGCTAGCCCTTTAACATGAACTGTGCGCTCCATGCCCTTTACATCAAGGGCTGCACTTTTCAAAATAAAACCTAATCCGAGCAAACCGACCGCCAATGCACACGCTGCAATAACGATATTAAATGGTTGCGCTTTATTCATGCTTTTCTCCTTGATGTAGGTCACTGTTTTTGACTCGAAAAGTAGTTATAAACAGGTTATCTTATGAGTATAACTTTTAATACTTTGGAAGCGTGTCGGTTCTAGTTTGAGTGTATTAAACTTAACAGACCCTGAAGTTTTAACAAACATCGCAAGCGAAGGAAACAGCATGAGCGTTAAACGTATTAGCCAATTTTTTAATCCTAAATCGGTCGCGGTGATTGGCGCCTCAAATTCCCCTAACCGAGCGGGCTTTGTGGTGATGCGTAATTTACTACAGGGGGGCTTTAAAGGCCCAATCATGCCTGTTAGTTTAAATCACAGCGCTGTACACGGGGTATTAGCCTACCCAAGCATTGCTGCACTACCTAAAGTGCCCGACCTTGCGGTTATTTGTACTAATAAAAATACCTTAATTAACATCATTAATGAGCTTGGAGAGCTTGGTTGTAAGCATGCGGTGGTAATTGCAGCGGGTTTAAACGTCGACCAAAAGCACGCATTAAAAGAAGCAGCAGCTGAGGCAAATGTCTCTTTACTTGGGCCTAATTGTTTGGGCTTACTTATTCCTCATATTGGTTTAAATGCCAGCTTTTCACATACGGTTGCAAGCCCAGGAAAGCTTGCTTTTGTATCGCAATCTGCGGCTGTTTGCTCAACCATTCTAGATTGGGCGAAAAACAAAGAAATTGGCTTTTCATATTTTGTATCTGTGGGTGATTGCCTAGATATCGACTTTGATGAGTTACTCGACTTTTTAGGCCGAGATGCAAAAACTAAAGCTATTTTGTTATATATCGATAATATTGAAGATATTCGCAGCTTTATTTCCGCAGCGCGAGCCGCTGCGTTTAGCAAACCCGTAATCGCCATTAAAACCGGTAAAACCAGTGCTGGTGCCCTCGCTGCAGAAATACACACTGGTGGCAAACAAAGCTCAGATGCAGTCTATGATGCGCTATTTCAGCGAGCAGGTATGCTTAGGGTAAACGACTTACGAGAGCTTTTCGCTGCGACACAAACGCTGGCAATGCACCCAAAACTTCTTAAAGTCGAGCAGCTAACCATTTTAACCAATGGCGGCGGCCCAGGTGTCATGGCTGTGGATACGCTCTTGCAAAGCTCAGGAAAGCTGGCGGAGCTCAGCGATGAGACTAGAGCTGCGCTTAATAAAGTCATCCCGCAATCAGAAATGACCTCAAATCCGGTGGATATTTTTGGTGACTCAGCGCCAAGACGCTATCAACAAGCCTTAGAAATCTTACTACAAGCCAAAGAAGTCAAAAACTTGCTGATCATCCATACTCCTTCAGCACTTGCACCGAGTGAAGATTATGCAGAGATCATTGTTGAAACCTTGGAAAAAATCCCAAAAATGGCTCGCCCTTATGTTATGACTAACTTTATGGGTGAAGATGCCGCCTATGCTGCACGTAAAGTCTGTACCAATAACGCTATTCCAACCTACCGTACACCTGAAGGTGCGGTGGGTGCCTTTATGCACTTAGTAAGTTATCGTCGTAACCAAAAGCATTTAACACAAACACCAGAATCAAACACCGATGATGCAAAAATAAATAAAGACGCTGCACGCTCTGTGGTGAGCGAGTTTTTAGCCGAAGAGCAAAGCTATTTATCAACCCATGAAGCTAGTCAAATTCTCACTCATTATGGTATTGATTGTATTCAAACTGAAGTTGCTTACACGCCAACAGAAGCCAAAGAACAAGCTATTGAGCTGGGTTTTCCGGTAGCGTTAAAACTAATTAGCCCAAGTATTCCTTCTAAATCAGAAGTCGGTGGTGTTGTCCTTAATTTAAATGATGCGCAAGAAGTTGAGCAAACAGCCTTTGCCATGCTGCTACGAATCAAAAACACCTACCCTGATGCCCATATTGAAGGTTTCTCACTGCAAAAAATGGCACCGCGAGCGGGTGCTAATGAGCTACGTATCGCCATCAAAACAGAGCCTAACTTTGGTCCGGTGATTTTACTAGGTGAAGCTGGCACCGGACTTGAGTTCGCACAAGCTGCAGTGGCATTACCGCCACTTAATATGAACTTGGCAAAATACCTAATTGCTGCGGCGCACGATAAAGGCGTACTTAAAGACCGCGTGCTACCAGAAAAAGTCGATAAATACCGTTTATGCGCCCTACTCACCCGTATTTCGCAGCTGGTTATCGATCAACCTGATATCACCAGTGTTGAACTTAATCCAATTTTAGCCAGTAACGGGCAGTTTTTGGTCCTTGATGCGACCATTGGTCTTAGCCGTTATAAAGCAAAAGCGAACCGTAAACGCTTGTGTATTCGTCCCTACCCAATTGAATTAGTTAAAGAAGTAACCCTTAAAAATAATACCCAAGCACAGTTAAGACCTATCAAACCGGAAGATGAGCAAGCACACTTAGAGTTTGATCAATCATTAAGCAAAGAAGACAGATATAAGCGCTTCTTCGGTGAATTACCGCAATTTAATCATGATCAGCTCGCGAAAATGACGCAAATTGATTATGACCGAGAAATGGCGTTTATTGTCAGCCAAGAGCAAAATGGTTCAGCCTGTACATTAGGGGTATCTCGAGTATTGATGGATCCAGACAAGCTCGATGCTGAGTTTGCAATTGTGGTGCGCTCTGATTGCCAAGGTTTAGGGCTTGGTACAATATTAATGAATGCGGCGATTGAGCATTGTAAAAACCAAGGCGTTAAACAAATTTCAGGGATCACTTTACCTGAAAATACTGGCATGATTGAGCTGGCACGAAAACTCGGGTTTAAGATCACCCGCGACTTTGAAGAAGGCAGCATTAATATGGTGCTAAAACTTAACTAAAACTGGATCATTATTTTGCATCGTTTAAGAAATTACACTGCACGAGTTTTTGAAGGTAATGGTAAATATCGACGTGTAGGACGCGCACTTGACGTGTTTTTGATGTCGCTGATCATGATCAATGTAGTGGCAATTGTTTTGGAGTCGGTTGGCCCTTTAGCAAAGCAGTATCATTATGAATTTTTAATGATTGAGCTGATTTCTGTTGCTATTTTCAGCCTAGAATATGTGCTCAGGCTTTGGTCATGTGTAGATAAAAGCGTGCACAAAGAAAGCACGCTGACAAACTCAAAGATTCGTATTAGGTATTTCTTCTCGCCCATGGCGCTGATTGATCTCATTGCGATTTTACCCACCATTCTAATGATGTTTGTGAGTGTTGATTTACGTTTCTTACGAGTACTTAGGTTAATGCGTATTTTTAAGCTCACTCGTTATTCAAGAGCGATGCAGCTATTACTAAACTCGTTCAAAGAAGAAAGCAGTTCACTGCTTGCTGCATTTTTTATAATGGCCGTGGTCTTGATCATCGCCTCATGCGGTATTTATTTAATTGAACATGATGTGCAGCCCGATAAATTTGGCTCTATACCTGCTGCAATGTGGTGGGCCATGGTGACACTTACAACCGTTGGTTATGGCGATGTGGTGCCTGTGACTCCTCTAGGCCGCTTATTTGGTGGTGCTATCACACTAGTAAGTATGGGCATGGTGGCAATTCCAACTGGTTTGCTAGCTTCAAGCTTTTCTGAACAGTTACGTAAACGCAGACAAGTGTTTACCGATGCAGTACATGAAGCCATTGAAGACGGCCACTTATCGCCAGTTGAAGAAGAACATTTAGAGAACTTACGCTATAAACTAGGCTTAAGTCAGCAAGAGGCGAACAAAGCGATTCATAACGAACTTAAAAACCGCAATCGCAATTTATATTGCCGCCACTGCGGTAAACGCCAAGATTAACTAAAGGGTAAAGCTTTGGCTTTACCCTAAAAACTCATCATCCCACAGGGTGTCTAAAAGCGCTTTTACTTCATCACCTGCTACAGGTTTACTAAATAGATAACCTTGAAAGTACTCACAGCCTAAAGAGCGTAAGAACTGCAATTGAGTGCGGTTTTCAACGCCTTCGGCAACACATTCTTTACCCAAGCTTTTTGCCAGCGTAAGCGTTGAGTTGATAATCGCTTCATCACCTTTATCAATACCAATATCATTAACAAAGCTTTTATCAATTTTTAGCACATCAACCGGAAAGCGTTTTAAGTAGGTCAGTGACGCATAGCCAGTTCCAAAGTCATCCATATAAATCCGACAACCTAGGGCTTTGAGTTTATCCATGCTCTGCTGTGCTTTATCTGAATCATGCATCATGACTGATTCAGTAATTTCAAAAACCACCGCACTGGCAGGCACTTTACTAGCTTCAAGCGCCTTATGAATATTTTCAACTAAGTTTACACTTTCAAAATCAAGAGCAGATAAATTAATCGAAATATATAAATCAGGATGCGTCGTGCGCCATTGACGAAGCTCAATCAAAGCTCGTGATAAAGTCTGCAGCATTATTTTGGTAATTAACCCTGAGCTTTCTGCTGCGTTCGCAAAATCTTCAGGCTTATATTCATCTTTATTTGGCCAACGTAAAAGTACTTCTAGCCCCGCGACTTGGCGTGACTCAGCACTGACTATTGGCTGATAAAAGTTACAAAACTCATGCTCTTGGTAAGCTTTACTTAACTGCGATTCTAAATGCAAAGTACGTTGTACTTGTAAGTTCATTTCTTGCTTATAAAACTGATAACCACCTTCGACCAGTTGTTTGGCGTGATACAGAGCCACATTAGATGCTTTTAATAATGCTTTGGTGGTTTGCGCATCATCAGGATAAACAGCAACTCCCACACTGAAGTTTACTTTTACTGCTTGTTGGCTGAGCTCGATATGCGTTTCAACACTATCCATCACTCGTCCACACAATGATAAAAGCTCATCTACTTGTTTAAAGTCTTCAGCTAAAATAACAAACTCATCACCATCAAAACGTGCAAGACTATCTTGCGGTCTGAGAACTTGCTTTAGGCGTTTAGCAACACGCTTCAGTAACTCGTCTGACTCTTCCCGACCGAGTGAATCATTAAAATATTTAAAGCGTTTAATATTAATATTTAGCAAAGCGACTTTATTTTGATGATAAGCAGCTTGCTCAATTGCATGATTAACTCGGTCATTAAATAGCGTTTTATTTGGCAAACCTGTTAAGGCGTCATAGTTAGCCAATAAGTGTAATTCACTCTCTGCCAATTTTTGCGCGCTAATATCAGTCACGATTATGACGTAACTATCTAGCTGACGATTACTTCCTGCAACAGCACTAATTTTAATTAATACTTGGCGCTTTTCACCAGTTGCTACCTCTACAACGTCTTCAGCTGAGAAATGCTCGCCAGACTGCAGCTTTTGCATCACTCTTAAATAATGTATGCGGGCAGCAATAGACAAACCGAGTGTTAGCGAGCGACTAGAACGAGGTTCAGCCGGAAAACCAAATGCATCTTGAAATGATTTGTTAGTAGCTCGAATTCGCAGATTTTTATCTAAGATAAACACCCAATCGCGAGTTTGCTCAAACGCTGCACCAAACAAGCGCGCGTTTTCTTCAAATACGAGCTCTCGTGTCATATTGGTATAGGTACCGGCTACTTTTTCTGGCGCATTATCTTGCCACTCAACTACTTTGCCAAAATCTTTATACCAGCGCCAATTGCCATCAGCATGGCGTAATCGGTAGGTGCAATTAAAATAACCTTTTTGTGTTGATAAAAACTCTAACCACTCTAAGCGGAAAGTTTGCTTATCGTGAGGGTGAATTCTTGCTAAGTAATCATCTAAATTAACACTGTCTGTTTCATAGCCTAGCTCATTCTTAAGGCGCGGTTGATATATAATTGGACTTTGTGAAGACCAATCCCACACACCTGAATGACTCCCTTCAAGCGCTAACTTTAAGCGTGCTTCACTTTCTTTACTTTCTTTATGAGCGGCAAGCAAAATTTGTTGCATACGATTTCGTCTAAAAACCCAAGCAGCGACAAAAAGTGCAACTAATAAAACATACAAAACAATGAATTGCGGAGCACGCCAAAGTGGGTACTTTACTTCAATATTTAATATAGCGGGTGGCGTTAACTCCCCTGTTAATGGATCTTTTGCCCATACTTTGAGTTGATACTTACCCGCACTAAGTTTTGGGAATAACACCCGGTTGTTATTACGGGTATAGGTTTTTTGACCATCACCGAGTTGATACTCATAAATGATACGTTCTTGATAATTAAATGCCATTGCCGAAAAGGCAACTTCTAGACCTATATCATCATGCTCAAGAACGACACTATCAATAGGCTGCTTTAGCTCGGCAGGTAGATCACGAGACATTAAATCAAGATTAGTAATATTAACGTGATCAATTAAAGCTTGCTGGTAGTGGTTATCCATAGGAGAAAAGTAAGTAAACCCTTTGAGCGTACCATAGACAATTTGCCCTGACTCAAGCTTTGTGAAAGCACCACTATTAAACTCTGTAGAGAATAGCCCCTCTGAGCCTGTAAATTGTTGAAAGTGAAGATTATTAGGATTAAGCCGCCAAAGGCCTTTATGGCTGCTCATCCAAATCATACCCGCTTCATCAAGTACCATGTCGTATAACAAGGTTCCTAATTTATTTTTTTCAAGGTCAATGGTATAGATATGCTCATAAGTGCTAGCATCTAGGCCGATCAAGCCAAAGTTAGAAAGCGATAACCACAGTACATTGTTATTATCTATGATGTATGACATCACATTAACGGCTACATTTTCGTGTTGCTCGGGAACAGTATAAATCGTTGTCAACTCGAAAGACTGCGGATCAACCTGATATAAAATACCTGCATTATAAAATAAAGGCGCATCGGGCTTAGAAGATAAGGCGGGTAAGAACCCATAAGCTAAAAATGGCTCAAATTCATCAAATTTCCCACCAAGTCGGGTCACTTTTTGGCTATCAATATTGTATACAAACATGCCGTAATCAGGGTGGACATAGTAAAGATCACCCGAGGGCATTAATAATATGCCATGCACCCAGTCGTTTATTAAAACCTGATTTTCAGGATTTGCAGCCTTAACAGGTGACGCTTGTTTTGTGTCTGGATCAAAACTCAAAATTCCCCTGTTAGTGTGTAACCACAACTTATCTTTATAGGGCATTATTTGGTAAACGCTGAACTCTGTCGTTATTAAGTCAACTTGGTAGTCTTTTAAGAACACTTCACTTTCGTTAGTCTGTAAGTCAACCGCTGTTAAACCGTTGTGTGTGGCCAGCCAAAGCCTATTTTTAAACTCCGCAATACTCCAAATCGAGTGATGTGATAAACCATCACCTTTCAGTGAGTTAGCAGTCACATTAATAAAGTTGTAATTATCATAAGATAAATAAAAGGCCCCATCATTTTTTGTCGCCAGCCACATGCCACCCGATTTATCTTTTACAACATCAATAATACTGTTATCAGCTAAGGTATAGCCGCCTTCCCGTAAACGCTTATTTTTATTAAGCTCTGCTGTTACTAGGTCGTATTCAAACAACCCTTTATCCGTACCTAAAGTAATCGCATCTTTTTCTTGAATAATGGTCCAAATATTCAAATCTTTTATTAAGGTTTTATTAGAGAAAGGCTTATTTGGAGTCTCAAACATCGCTTCTAAATTACTGATATCAACTTGATACAAACCTCTGACAGCACCGACTAGTAGCGTTGTTTGATCGATTACTGCAAATGATTTCACATAATTTTGATAAATATGACTTGGTTTTTGCTGTAAGTGCTCAAGCTTACGAACCTCACCGCTAGCAATTTGATATACATAAGCGCCATTACTTGTGCCCATAAAAATGAATCCGTTATAAGCATACAACTCTCTTATAACACTGCTTTTTACACGCTCAGGGATTTCAAAAATTGAAGTGACTTGTTTTGTTTCTAAATCCAACTTGGCAAAGTCCCAACCCCGACCTAGCCATAGTGTTTTGTCATCAACAGCCACCATACTAAACACCGACTCAATAAAAATTTGCTCTTCTGTGGTGGGTTTAGCAATAAACTGCTGATAAGTATCGGAAGTGGGATCATAACGGAATAAACCCGCTTGTAGCGAAGCTATCCAAATATAGCCTTGAGGATCTTGGTAAATACGGTCAATGATGGCATCTTCAAGCTCACCATTAGGTCCTTTGATATGAACAACCTGATAACCGTCGTAGCGATTAAGCCCGCCCTCAGTCGATAGCCAAAGATAGCCACTGTTATCAATGAGCATGGTGTTTACATAACTTTGCGATAAGCCTTCGCTGGTTGATAACCGTTTAACTTGTGAAAAAGCGCAGTGGCTAAACAAGACAAAGCTCAAAAATAAAAAAATGGTTATACTGGAAAAGAACTTAGTCATTGACGTTCCAAATTGCTAACTTGGCACTGTGTCACGCGTAAAGTGCATCGCAACAATTTTTCGGTGTGCATAAAGTTCAAATAGTGATTGCAAGGAGTTAGGTAATGTTAATATATAGTTAAACCCATTTTGTAGATAAAAATCAATCAGATTTTGGTACACGAAGGTAAAAACAACCTTCTTTTGCCGAGCGGTTACGGCCGCAAGTAGCTGCGAAGCAACCCTTTGACCACGCCATAATTCATCTACATAAAGAGTAGACAAAAATAATAACCCTGATTGGTCTTGTACTCTACACGCCGCGATTATCTCAGAATCTTTATAGGCAACCCATACTTGGTCAGCCTTGGTTGCTCGGCCACGTGCATTGTGTTTATCATAAAATTTATTTACTAACGGCGTTTTAATTGGCTCAAGTAAACAAAATCTAAACGCTGCCATGACTAGCTCATTAACGAAAGGTAATGCTCAAATTGTTGCTTAAGAAAAGCCTGCTCAGACATAGGACGATTATTTATTGCAGTATAAACACCTTCACGCGTATTTTTACCGCGCTTTATTTGATAAGCCCAAAATGATGCTTCGTAGTCCAATTGAATTTGATATTTTTGCTCTCTTGGCAATTTACATAAATTGAAACTCATACTTTCTCAGCTTTAATAATTTGATTTTTCTAGTATAACAAAATTCAAATCGTTTAATCCGATAAATTAGCCCAAAAAAGCCTCTGACGAAACTTGATTTTAGCAACACTTGCCAGTAAATTAACGAGCAATTTATGTACGCAAGGAACGCATGTTGTCAAAATATCTGAGCCACAGATTCGCCTTTTTTTTATTATTCTTTTGCTTTTCAAGTTTAGCCAATACCCACACTCTCTTTTTTAATCGCCCTGCTGATACTCCACAAGCTCGCTTTGTTATTGATTTACTTAAAATGGCCTATAAAGAAATTGGCTACGAAATGAGTATCATTGATTTTAGCCATCAAAATGCGCTGGAGGCCGCAAATCAAGGTGTATTAGATGGTCAGCTTGGTCGCATTGCTGATGTCAAAGAAGGCTATCCAAACTTAATAAAAGTGAACTACCCTTTATTTGATTTTAATTTAATCCTGCTAAAAAACTGCAAAACATGCTATTACCCAAAACTAAAATCGCTCGCAATCCAATCAAGTTACCCTGCAGCACAGAGTTACATTGAACGACACCCTTTTAAAGGTGATGTAATAAAAGTTAGAAATGTCACGGCTCAATTGAATCTACTTACGCAAAATCGTGTTGAAGGCGCAATTTTACTCGATTTTATGTTATCAACTAAACACCCTGACTTTGATCAAGATGCATTTCACAAACAAGTGCTGATGCCAATGCAAAGCTATCACTTTGTTCATAAACGTCATGAGAAACTAATACCCAAACTAACTAGAGTACTAGAGAAATTTGATGAAAATGGCACGGTGCAATTTTTAAAATCAAAGTACAATCTCACCGAATTTTAGAAATCAAACCCTCCTTGCTCAGGCGTTGATTGTTGATTTTCAGCTTGTTGCTTTTTCTGAAGGTAACGTTTGTAACGCTGTTGGCATAGACTGATCACTTTACGTTTTTCTGCATTGGTAAACTTATTCCAATAAAATCGCTCATCACGACTACGATAGCAGCCTTTACAATAACCCCGGTTATTAACTTGGCATATCCCTTTGCAAGGGCTTGGAATTTCAAATATTTCAATCTGTTGCATCACAAATGCCGGTTAATAAGTAATAGTAAAAGTATAGCCTGAAAATTAACCATAAAAAAAGCCACTTTAAAAAGTGGCTTCTTAAACTATTTGTTTCGCTTACTTAGACTCGCTTGTTGCAAGTTCTGCTTTACGATGAAAAGGCTTAGCGTACATAGCTAATACCAAAGGCTTTAACTCCTCTGGCACTTTTGCGATACGCTCATTAAATGCAGCGGCATCTTTTTCATTAATCACAGCTTGCGTACAACCACCTGCAATATAATTGCCTGGGTGTAAGAAAAATGAATCAACAATTTGCTGATCGATAGTTTTTGCCAGCTCTTCAGGCGATTCACAGCCCGACTCAATTGGCTCGCCAAACGCTAAATGTACATGCCCTTTAGCGGTGCTAAAACCTTCAACAATACTTGCTATGTCTTCACCCTGCTGTTTCACATACTGGCCATGTTGCTGTTTATGATAAAGCTCTTTCGCTTTAGCAATCGCACATGGCTCGTATTGATAAGAGATAGACACAGGTACAATTTTTAATTCGCGTACGTATTCAGCAAACTCTTTCTTCTGCTTGCGGCCTTGTAACTGCAACATTTTAAGCAGGGCAGGATCTGTTTGGTCAAAACCGTCTTTTGCTCGGCCTTCTTTTTGCGCTATCCAAATTGAGTGGCCTTCAGCAAGTGAGTCATAAATATAAGCAGACAGCTGCGACAGCGCTTTTAGCATCTCTTTCGGTGCTTTCGCTGAGCGCTTCACAATAAAGCTCTTGTTTAAACGCATTAACTCAGTGATATAAGGAATTTGCAGTAAGTTATCGCCAATTGCGATACGAACTGTCGGCATGTTGTGCTTAAACAAGCCCCAATTAACGAGCGCAGGATCAAGCACTATATCGCGGTGATTAGAGATAAATAAGTAAGCTTGTTTTGGGTCTAGTTTATCAATGCCCGAAAACGTTACCTCTGAAGTAGTGCGGGTGATTAGTTTGTTCAAATAATCAGCCACTTCGTGCTGAACTTGCTCAACCGATGAGGTGTTACCCCACTTTTTACGCAGCTGACTGCGCACTAATGGGCGAGTAATAAATGGGAAGTTCGATAAAAAGCGCGGTAAGTTATACTTAGCGATTACATCTACAAAGGCATTATCAGCAATCAAACGCGCTACTGAGTCAGCTACTTCATCATCATTGTAAGGTCTTATGTCGGCGTATTTATCCACACTTTCACTCATTAAAAACTACTTAAGTTAAAAAACGGCACGCAAAGCGTACCGTTAAAAATAATTGGCGGATTATAACTCAGGCAATTTTAAATGCGAACCGAGACGCGATAGTTAACCAAATTAAATGCCAATTAATGTAGAAAATATTTATCTATAACAAATAATTAAGCAATGCTCTTACCAGTTTGCGAGGATTTTTTTAATACCATTTTTAACAGCAATCTGAGTATTAAAATTGCCAACACAATACCTGCAGCAAGGCTTAACCAATGAGGTAGAACCTCGTGCTCTTCACCCATCATCGGCGCTACCACAAAACCATATTGCACCACTAAATAATCGGTTAAAAAACCAAAAGCCAGTGCCGTGCCAATCACACCTATTAGGTAGGCAAATACCGCTCGCTTGCCAAGCTCTTTACCAACGACACCAAGCGTTGCGATATTGGTTGCCGGCCCAGCTAACATAAACACAAGCACCGCCCCCGGAGATACACCACTGAGTAATAAACCTGCCGCTATAGGTGTCGATGCAGTTGCACAAATATACATAGGAATACTGATTAAAATAACCACCAGCATAGCAAGGATGCCATTCCCCCACTGGCTTAAAAAAGACTCTGGTACATAAGTTTGTACAAGCGCTGCAAAGAATAAACCGATCATTAGCCAAATCATGGTGTCTTCAAGCAGCTTATTGCAACTAAAGCTCACCGCGCGTTTCAGTTTGCTAAAACGACTTTCAACGGCTTTGGTTGGCTGCTCACTGCTACAACAGCTTTTCTGTATAGGCGCTGCTTTTTCTGTTGAGCAACTTTGTTGCTGCTCCTGTATTGGTTGCGATTCCTTGCTACTACAACAACTTTGTGCGGGCTTTGCTGGCGCCTCTTTACTGCAACAGCTCGTTGTGGTCACAGGCTTTGGCTGTTTACTACTACAACAAGAGTCTGCTTTAGTACTTTCTTTATCTGATTCTGTACTTTGTACTTGTTGGAGTTCACTGTCTTTCCCCACTAAGACGCCGGCCACAATGGCGCTGCACACGGCGGCAATAGGACGTATTATCGCCATAAATGGGCCTAGCAACACATAAGATACCGAAACCGAATCGACCCCAGTTTCAGGGGTTGAAACTAAAAATGCGGTGGTGGCACTTTTCGATGCCCCCGCTCTTCTTAAACCAATGGCTGCTGGGATCACACCACATGAGCACAAGGGCATTGGAGCACCTATAAAGGCTGCTTTAACTGTGGTCCACAACCCTTCTTTGCCTAAATGCCGGTTAAGAAAGTTAGCAGGCAAATATACATTGAGAAGACCTGCTATGAATAAGCCCAGCATTAACCAAGGTGCTGAGAGTAAAAACAGATGCCAAAAATTATTGAGTAAGTCCATCGATATCCTCCAGCGTCGTTAGTATTGAGCAGTTTTCAGCAGGCTCTTCACCGCCACAACATTTATCTGCCAACAATGAAAGTGAGTCATAAAAGCGAGTAAGCTCTGCAATTCGCTGTGCAACGAGATCACGTTTTTGTAACGTCATCTCTTTAACTTCATGACAAGAATGCTGATCTTTATGAAACTTAATTTGCAGTAGCTCTTTGATCTCAGCCAGACTAAAGCCAACATTCTTTGCTCTGAGAATAAACGCCATTTGCTTATAGTCATTCTCAGAATAAAAACGATATCCCACGTCTGAACGCGAACTAGGCGTTAACAAACCATGCTTTTCGTAGTACCGTAGCGTATCTGTTGAGACACCCAACTGACGGGCAAACTCACCTATTTTCATCACCGTCTCCATTGTGAAGCGTTTATTTATTATGCTCACTATAAACCTTGGAGTACACCCCAAGGTCAAGCAATAAATTAAAAAAGGAAAGCACATGAATATTACTGTCCTTGATACAGCGACATTAGCCAACACGTCGTTAGATGCCTTAGCGCAATTAGGTAAATTAACCTGTTACGATTTAACTGCTCAAGAACAGGTTGTTGAGCGCTGCCAAGATGCCGATATCGTTATCAGTAATAAAGTGGTGATTGATCAGCACGCCATGAGCAAATTACCTAATTTAAAATTAATATGTGTTGCAGCGACTGGGACTAACAACATTGATTTAATAGCAGCCAAAGAGCATAGCATTGCGGTGACCAATGTCGCGGGCTATTCAACACCGAGCGTGGTGCAGCACACCTTTACTCTCATCACTAACTTACTGGGCAATACTCACAGATATATTAATGATTGCCAGCAAGGCTTATGGCAGCAAAGTCCTATGTTTTGCCGTTTAGATTACAGCTTTAAAGAAATTGCAGGCAAAACATTGGCTATTATTGGTTACGGTTCACTAGGTAAAGCCGTTGCCGATGTAGCGCGTGCTTTCGGTGCTAATATCATCATCAGTGAACGAAAAGGCCATGCACCTCGTGAAGGTCGTGTTAGTTTTAATGATGCTCTAACCACAGCAGATATTATTAGTGTTCACTGCCCACTTACTGATGAAACACGCAACCAAATCGCCGCGACAGAATTAAGCATGATGAAACCGTCAGCTATCATTATTAATACTGCTCGTGGTGGAATTATCAATGAAGCCGATTTAGCTGACGCATTAGCTAATAATGTTATTGCCGGAGCCGGTGTTGATGTACTCAGTAAAGAACCTGTAGAGCAATCAAATCCGCTGGCACAGTATAAAGGCGCAAACTTATTACTTACTCCGCATATTGCTTGGGCCAGCCAAGAATCTATCGTGCGTTTAGTTAACGAAATTGCTTTGAATATCCAAGCATTTAATCAAGGCGAGATGCGTAACAGGTTGGTCTAAATCGCAATTTATTAGTCAAGAGAGCTAAGTAGTTAGTAATTTATTACTTAGCCCTTTCACTAAAAACAACCTAAATAGTTGATTTAATTGAAATTTAAAAGTTTGGCAAGCAGTTTGCAATTGAGTGATTAACTAAAAACAATTTCTACGGGATAAAATAACATGAAAAAAGCACTTCTAATTGCCGCGCTAACTGCACCATTTTTAACTGGTTGTGTCATTGCTGTTTCTGACGGTGAAGCAGACACACATTGGGCTGGTAGCTCATCTAGCTGGCAAAAGCAGCATAAAAATAACCGTGAAGCGATCTCTAATCTTGCATTAAATACCAGCTATCAAACTGTATTAAACAAACTAAATACTCCTAACTTTACCGAGTTATTAAAGCAGGGTGATGATGTGTACCAAGTATTATTCTATGCAACCCATAGTATTCATTCTGATGGCAAGATGACTAAAGACGAATGTACACCACTGGTTTTTAAAAATGATAAGTTAATCGGTGTGGGTGATACGATTTATAAATCACTTAGCAATGGCTAGCTTGCATATTTAAATTCTGTAAGTAGGCAGCTATTGCCTACTTATGTTCACTCATAGCTATCATTCTCGATACTATCTGATCACGCCCAGCATCTTTTGCCTGATAAAGACCTAAATCAGCTTCTTCAAGTAATGTTTGCTCTGCATACACCTGGCCATTTTCCGTGGTCGCAATACCAATACTAATTGTGACATGGTCGGCATTTAGTGACGCTTTATGCGGAATGTTTAACTCATTAACGGCATTACGTAATTTGTTTGCAAACGACATAGCTTCTTTTGCAGAAGTATTTGGAAGTACTGCTGCAAACTCTTCACCGCCATAACGAGCAACAAAGTCACTACCTCGCTCACATGCTCCAACTAAGGCATGAGCAATTTGTTTTAAACAATCATCGCCTGCTCGGTGACCATAACAATCGTTGTAACGTTTAAAGTGATCAACATCCATTAATAATACTGATAATGGTGTTTGATCACGACGACAACGACGCCACTCTCGCGCTAAGTTTTCATCTAAATAACGTCGGTTTGGGATCTCTGTTAGGCCATCAATTGAGGCGAGCATTTCAAGCAAGTCATTTTTTTGTTTGATCATTAATTGATTGCGCACACGTGCACGAACGATCGCTGCACTAAAAGGTTTGGTGATGTAATCCATCGCCCCTAATTCTAACCCTTTAGCTTCATCATCATGGCTAGTATTTGCCGAGATAAAGATTACCGGTAGCATGCTTGTCGTTGCGTTCTCTTTTAATTTGTTGAGTACTTCATAGCCGTCGATTCCTGGCATAACAATATCCAAGATCAACAGATCCACACTTTGTGTTTTTAGAAATGTCAGTGCTTTTTCGCCACTCTCAACACAAAAAACATCATAGTCTTGCTGTAATGTTTTTTCTAATACCAAGCGGTTTAACGGATCGTCATCAACAATCAGTACCTTGGCTCTTTTCAACATCAGTAGATCCTTGTTCGATGATAAAGGCAATAACCTGTTTTATTTGGCATTGCAACTCATCAATTAATTGTTCGGAAAGTTCACCTTTAGCTTTTAGTGTAGCCTCGCAATGCTGAGCGCACGCTGACAATCGTTTAAACCCAAGGTTACCAGCCGATCCTTTCACATTATGCACCACGCGGATCAACTCGTCGGTAGTCTTTAATGTAGAAATTTGTATTAACTGCTCTGCTGCCATAGTCGCAAACTTTGACAACATAGTTAATACTAACTTATTATCATTTCCAAATTGAGATAAGATAAAAGCCTTATCAAAAAAAGCTTCTTTTGAGTTTTTAAGCTCACTCATTGCTAAAAACAATTTACTCGCAACAATAGGTTTAGTTAGGTGTTTATTCATTCCTGCCGCAATTGAATGCTCAATATCTGCAGCCTCACTATGAGCGGTAAGCGCGTATATCGGCATTTGCTCTTTGGTGTATAATTGACGAATAATTCGCGTCGCTTGGCAACCATCCATCCCAGGCATTTGAATATCCATAAAAATTACGTCAGGCTTGATCTCTTTAGCAACTTCTATACCTTTTTTACCATTTAGAGCACAAATGACAGTAATATCTATTTGCTCCAAAATACTCTTAATGATGCTCAAATTAAGCGGATTATCATCAACTGCAAGTACTAAAAGTCCAGATAAGTCAGTACTCGAAGGCAAACAAACTAATTCTCTTTTTGTAGGTCCTGATGCTTTATCTAGCTGTAAGCAAAAACTAAATTTGCTGCCTTTGCCTTTTTCACTATCAAGTTTTATCTCTCCGCCCATTAAAGCGACTTCATATTTAACAATCGCTAAACCTAAACCGACCCCCTGATGAGAGCGTGTTAAAGACTCATCTCCTTGCGTAAAAGCATCAAATAACCGCCCTTGATCAGCCTTATTTATACCTATACCTGTATCTTTAACTGTAAAACAAATTAGTTGCTGCTCTAAAGACTCTTCAATCAGCTCTAAACACAGAGTTATTGTGCCTTGTTCAGTAAACTTGGCTGCATTTGTCAATAAATTGGCTAATACTTGCTGCAAACAAATTTGGTCGCCAATTAAGAATTCGTTGATGTTCTCATCACGGTCAATGATAAAATCAATGCCTTTATTTGTGCATAAGGGAGTGATCACACCTCGACTAAAATCAATTAGATCAGATAAACTCATAGGGGCTTTATTCATTTCCAGTTGAGCACTTTCGGCACGTGCAAAATCAAGCATTCGATTTAAAAGCGTCAGTAAACTATTAGCTGCTGTTTTTGCCTGCTCTGCATGAGTGCGCTGATGCTCAGTTAGCCCTTGCAATGCAATAACATCAATTAAGCCTAGTACTGCATTGAGTGGTGTGCGTATTTCATGACTTAGATTAGCAATAAAGCGGCTTTTAGCGAGCGTTGCCCGCTCTGCATCATCTTTTGCTTGCACTAAATCCGTCACATCCTGTACATGAACAACATAATAATCTGGTGTTTGCTCGGCATTCCAAACTAGGGACACACTAATTTGCAGCCAGCGCTGCTGTTCTTGCTGCTCAAGACTAAAGTGATAAACTTTTTTCTTCTCATGCAGCAGCTCTGTCAGAGTATTTTTCAACGTCTGATAAGACTGCTCAGCAAATAAGTTTGTCAACTCGAGGCCATTAACGTTTTCAATTGCAAAGATTTTTCGTGCCGCTTTATTTGCTTGCAGCACTTGATCTTCAAGTGATACCAGAAGCACCCCATTCGCTGCGTACTCCATAGCACTGCGCAATTTCGCTTCTGAGCTTTGTAGTGCATTCAGTGCATTATACTGCTCGGTAATATCACGACCAATCGCCATGGTACCAAGAAATTGCTGGTGCTCGTTGTAAAATGGCACAATGCTAAAAAGGTAAGTTTTCTCATAATTTGAAAGACGAGTTTGATACGTTTTTTTGTCTCTTAAAACCTGCTTCTCAAGTTCATTTAACTCGCCATTATCATCACTAATATCACATAATTGCTGGCCTACTAACTTCTCTTGTGGCAAACCAATATAGCCTTCATACGCTTTATTACAGCCTAAAAACGAGCCATCAATATTCTTAAAATAAATAAGATCCGGCACGTTATTGAGCATGGTATTTAATAACGCTAAGTGACGTTCTTTCGCATCAATACTACGACGCAATTGTTTTGACTTTACCTGTACCTGAGAATCAAGCGCTTTATTCGCCTCTTGTAATGATTGGACGAGCTCTTCATTGCGGCTAAACACTCGTTTTACACGGCTGAACCAAGGCTGCCAATCGACAGGAATACGATAATGAACTAACGCTTGTTTACCTTCATCATGCTGCTCAAGGTAATTCATTAAGTGCGTCATTGGTTTTACAAAAATACGTTGACTCAGCCAAAAAACAGCGCTGAACATCATCACTAAAAACACACTCAAAAACGCGAATTCTAAAAAGATGTCGTAGCCAACAGGTTCACTCAGGGCCTGCTTTGATTCATAGAAACGAGTGTAAATAGGTAAATTTGTTGCTTCTTGCACTAAATGGCTGTGGTTATTCTTGCGCATATCGACAGCAACATTCGGCCAATATTCGCTGGCACTGATGGCAGTGTTAAGCGCTGTTTTTGAGCTGGCAATAACTTGGTTATCTTGATTGATAAAAATATACTCACCATAGTTAGGCGCTATTTTCTTTAACCAGCTAGAAATTGCTTTAAGATCATAAATCAACACGATGTAATCACGACTATTGGCTGCTCGTTGCTTACCAATTGCAAAATAAGCATGGCCATTAATTGTCAACACAGAGCTTGAGGAAAGCTTATTACTATTAACTAATTGAGGCCTAAATTTGTTATCTAACACACTGGTCAAGAATTCACTTTTTGACGTACTTCGGCGCTTAATATAAACAAAACCTTGCTCATTAACATAAGCCACGGCTTCTAAAGATTGAACAAGTGACAGGGTAGTATTAAAAGAGGGGCCAAGGGCGATAACTCGCCGCCACTGATTAATTGCATAAGCGGTTGAGGCAAACTTTCCTTGCCCGACTATCTCCCCCACTCCATCGCCAACACTTTGGTAGTAATAGTGATCATATTGATTCACATTGCGTGCCCAACTTGGATCAAAGTCATAAGAAAGTGGCTGCTCGTAAAGCTTGAACATGGTGTCTATAAGGCCATCTGCGGCACTCATCGCATGGCTAAGCTGAGCGGATATATTATTAAACCCGCTTTGCCTGCTTTCTATCGCCCGCTCAAGTTTTAAATTATATAGGTGTAAACACAAAAAAAACGCCACTAACAGCGGCACAATAAGTGCCACTGCTAAAGAGCGATAGTAATGCTTTAACGGTAAAAAATTCACTGGCTTATAAGTACCTTACCTCGATAAAGCTAGGTTAACGAGGCATAGGAATACTGGCAAGTTATAAATTTTCTTCAGCAAAGCTGGCTAAGCGGCTACGTACCACACCGTTTAAGTTAACGGTGGCACTGCCCTGAAAATCTTTAAAACGTTCAACAATATAGGTTAAGCCTGAGGTGACAGGCGTGAGGTAGTTACTATCAATTTGCGCTAGGTTTCCTGAGCAAATGAGTTTAGTGCCTTCGCCGCAGCGAGTGATAATGGTCTTCAGTTGTGAAGCAGTTAAGTTTTGACTTTCATCCAAAATGACAACCGCATTTTGAATACTACGACCACGCATAAAGTTTACCGATTTAAACTGTACATTGGCTTTTTCCATAATGTAATTACGGCTCGAAATTGGATTTTCGTCCCCTTTATGCAGCACTTCTAACGTATCGGTAATAGCAGCTAACCACGGCGCCATTTTCTCTTCTTCAGTACCAGGTAAAAAGCCTATTGATTCAGCAATCTCTGGGGTATTACGCGTAACAATCACTTTATCGTAAATGCCTTTTTCAATAATCATTTCAAGGGCACTAGCAAGGGCGAGTAAGGTTTTACCACAGCCAGCGGGGCCAGTTAAAATTACCAATTCAATACTTGGGTCAAGTAGCGCATCAAGTGCCATACCTTGATAGACATTTTTTGGCTTAACGCCCCACGCGGTATGACTCATCAAGCGCTCAACACTAATATCCTTTAAAGTAATTTGTTTATCATCGTAGCTTGTTACTCGAGCCGCAAAGTGGTCACTTTCATCTAAAATATATTCATTGCAGAACACATCGCTAATCGTGCTTTTTGCAACATGATGATAGGTATCTCGGCCTTGCTGCTCTGTTTCGCACTCTCCAACCTGTTGCCAAAAATCACCTTCAATTTTTTTATAGCCGCTTGTAAGCAACGCTATGTCGTCAATTAATTGGTCCGTTCTGTAATCTTCAACAAATTTAAGCCCTGCCCCTTTCGCTTTGAGGCGCATATTGATGTCTTTAGTGACAAGCACCACCTTGCTGTCACTGTGCTGTTTTTGCAGATGTACAGCGCAATTGATAATACGATGGTCGTTTTCGTTGCCAGGTAAACCCGAAATACTGTCTGCAAATAAATGGTCATTAACAATAATTAAGCGGCCACGAGATTCTGATTTTGCCTTTTTGTTACTAGGGAGCGCGACACCCTGCAACATTTGCTCTGGCGAAGCGTCCTTTAGAACTTCATCTAAACCACGAATAGCAACACGGGCGTCACGGCTAACGTCATGTTTCCTATCTTTAATGTGGTCGAGCTCTTCTAATACTGTCATGGGGATAACAACATCATGTTCTTGGAAAGATAAATAAGCGAGGGGTTCGTGGAGTAATACATTGGTATCGAGCACATACATTTTACTATCAAGGTTCGAAGCTTTTTCCATAGCACTTTCCTTACGTTTTATGATTTTTATGCTATACCCAATAAACTAAACAAGCGGCGGATGAAGCTATGGTTTATTCGTCAGGTATATACTCAGTTTAGTCTATTTACGACAAAAGTCCTTTTTATGACAAACAAATATACAATCATTTAACTGGTTAAAATACATACAATTTTTACCATTAATAATGGCTTAAAAAGGTTGACTAAATTTAATTGTGTGCGGCGAGTTTACTGCCTTGAAGTAGCATGGCGTTACAGGTAACATAGCCGCCTTTTTTCTTCATAGACGAGACATACATGAATTTTTCCTTAGGTCAGCGTTGGATCAGTGATACTGAGTCAGATTTAGGATTAGGCACCGTTGTTGCCCTTGAAGGCCGTCAGGTCAGCATTTTATTTCCAGCCAGTGGAGAAAACAGAGTTTATTCTTTAACAGAAGCGCCTGTTACTCGTGTCGCATTTAATCCAGGTGATATTATTCGCAGCGTTGAAGAGTGGGAATTAGAAGTTGAGTCTGTTGAAGAGCAAGGCGAGTTACTATGCTATCACGGCATTCGCGTTGATAATGGTGAAAAAGCGCAGTTAAAAGAAACCTTTTTAGATCACTTTATCAAATTCAATAAACCACAAGACCGTTTATTTGCAGGTCAAGTGGACCGCTTTGACCGCTATACCCTGCGCTACCAAACTTGGCAGCACCAGTTTGAGCGCCAACAATCACCTTTAAAAGGTTTAATTGGTCAGCGTGCAAACCTTATTCCGCATCAGCTTTATATTGCACAAGAAGTGGGTAAACGTTTTGCACCACGCGTATTACTTTCTGATGAAGTAGGTTTAGGTAAAACCATTGAAGCAGGTATGATTTTACATCAACAGATCATCAGTGGCCGAGCTAGCCGTGTATTGATTGTTGTGCCTGAAAACTTACAGCATCAGTGGTTAGTCGAAATGCTACGCCGCTTTAACTTACGTTTTTCAATCTTTGATGAAGAGCGTTGTGATGAAGCATTTGCAGACTCACCAAACGTATTCGAAACAGAACAGTTAGTACTTACTAGCCTTGAGTTCTTAAGCAAGAAAAAACGTTGGTTTGAGCAAGCAACCCTGGCTGATTGGGATTTATTGGTTGTTGATGAAGCGCACCATTTAAGTATCAATAATGGTAAGCCAAGCACTGAATACCAACGCATGGCAGAGTTAAGCCAAGATATTCCAGGTCTTATCTTATTAACAGCGACGCCAGATCAACTTGGTCACCGCAGTCACTTTGCCCGCTTGCAATTACTCGACCCTGATCGTTTCTACGACTACGATGCGTTTGTTGAAGAAGAAAGCAACTACAAAGAGGTTGCTGAAGCTGCTAATCAATTACTGGGTGAAAAAAGCCTTGATGATGCATCTCGAGCAACATTAAAAGAACTATTAAAAGAAACCGATATCACAGACCTTTTAGCCAAAGCAGAGCAAGGTGATGAAACGGCACGCAACGAAGTATTATCAATGCTGCTAGACCGCCATGGTACAGGTCGTATTTTATTTAGAAATAGCCGCAGCGGTATTGATGGTTACCCAAGCCGTAAGCTTCATGCATACCCTATGGCAATGCCAAAACAATACAAAACGGCGATGTCGGTACTGGGGAACATGGGCGGCATTCAAAATGCTGAACTAACGGCACTTCGCGCTCTATTTCCTGAAAAGATCTTCCAAGAGTTTGAAGGTGAAAATGCCAGTTGGGGCGCATTTGATCCACGTGTTGATTGGTTAATCGAAACCTTAAAAACCCTTAAACACGAAAAAGTACTGCTTATCTGTGCTAAAGCCGAAACTGCACTTAGCCTAGAACAGATTTTACGCGAGCGTGAAGCAATTAAAGCCTCAGTTTTCCATGAAGGTATGTCGATTGTTGAACGTGACCGTGCAGCCGCTTACTTTGCCGACGAGTACGACAGCGCACAAATTCTACTTTGCTCTGAAATTGGTTCTGAAGGTCGTAACTTCCAATTCTCGCATCACTTAGTACTGTTTGATTTACCACTTAATCCAGACTTACTCGAGCAACGCATTGGTCGCCTTGACCGTATTGGTCAAACTCAAGACGTAAACATTCATGTGCCGTATTTTGAAAACACCGCACAAGAAGTGTTACTTCGTTGGTATAACGAGGGCCTAGATGCGTTTGAAACAACATCAACAACAGGGCAAATGCTGTATAAAGAGTATGGCGAAGAACTACTTGAGTTTATTGGTGCACACAATTGCGACGAAGAAGAGCTAGACCCACTGCTAGAACAAGTGGCGGGTCAAAATGCTAAGCTTCGTAAGCAAATGGAAAGTGGTCGTGACCGCTTACTAGAGCTGCATTCAAGTGGCCAAGGCCGAGCAGAAAGTCTTGTTGCTGATATAGAAGAATTAGACGATCAATTCACGCTACCAAGCTATATGATCAATGTGTTCGACACCTTTGGGGTAAGCCAAGAAGATAAAGGTGAAAATACCATTATCTTAAAACCAACTGAGCACATGCTAAACCCATCCTTCCCATGTTTGAAAGATGATGGCATCACAGTAACGTTTGATCGCAGCACCTCGCTTTCGCAAGAAGACGCCCATTTCATCAGCTGGGACCACCCTATGGTGCAAGGCAGCTTAGACATGATTTGTGATGATGACTTTGGTACTGCCTCTGTGGCGTTACTGAAAAACAAAAAGCTACCTGCTGGTACCTTCTTTGTTGAGCTCATTTTCATTGCGGAGGCGATGGCGCCTAAAGCACTTCAAGTTGGCCGCTTCTTGCCACCAACGCCTATTCGTATCTTATTAGATAAGGGCAGTAACAATCTGGCTGATAATGTTGCTTTTGATGCTTTCAATCAGCAGTTGTCTGCGGTTGGTCGCCAAACTGCAAGTAAATTAGCCAGCGCGCTACAAAGTGCCATTCACCCAATGATCACCAGCGCACAAGGCATGGCACAAACCAAGCTAGAAGCACTGCGTGCTGAATCACTAGAGAAAATGCAAACTGCCCTTGGTGAAGAGCAAGCTCGTTTAACGGCACTTAAGCAGATCAACCCGAATATTCGTGATGAAGAGCTTAGCTTTTTTGATAAACAGCGTAGTGAACTCACTACTTACATCGAAAAAGCCCAAGTTAAACTGGATGCAATTCGTTTAATTGTCGTTTCTCACTAACCCATTGGCTAGTGAGCGAAAGCTTTAAGGTTTGCTTAAAGCTTTCGACTCTCAATCTCGTTCATGCTAGTGAATTATTCTTAACAACTTCTCTAGCGTACTTTTATTTAACTCACCCATTTGTTCGTTATTACTTAGCGCATAAATAGCTCCTTCAACGGCACTTTCGTCGATGTCTTGCCGAGACTCTACTACGTTTGCCCAAAGTTCTAATTCATCGATATCGATTTCGCCGTCGATAACACGCTGTAAAACCTGACAGAAAACGTCTTGCGTTAGAATATACACATCACCTTGCGTGTCTGGAGTACTGGTAATTACTGAAATTGCCTCAAATCGGTTATCACCAAAACGGGCAAACTCATCTAATGCGTCTAATTTATCCATTTGCTATGCTTACCTTTTCAATCTCAAAGCATCTTTTTACTTAATGACAACCCTTACTTGCTCACAATGCAAAGCAACCCTTCACTGCCAAGCCGACAATATTAATGCCTGTTGGTGTAGTGAGCTGCCCAATATTTTACCACTCGATGAGGCAGCAACAGAATGTTTATGCCGAGACTGTACTATAAAAAAGATCAATTCATTTTTATTTAAACTTTACCAACAGCCTCTTGAACAGCAGCTTGCCTTTGCTAAGCCTTATTTTACTCAAGGTAATTTAATAGAAAATCTCGATTACACCATGCAAAACAACTACATGGTATTTAGCCGCTGGTTCTTTTTAAAACGCGGCCATTGCTGTAGTAATGGCTGTAGTCATTGCCCTTATTCCGATAGCTAATCCCTTACAGAGTATTTATTCAATTATTTTGCATTTAATTGCAAATAACGCATGGACGATAAGAATAAAAATACATTATAATTGGATATAAATTCACTAAATCATCAATTTTTAAGCTTAAACCACTAGTAATGTCTATTTTTTAAGCATAAATTTACTGTAACTAAGTCGGAATCAATCATGAACACTTTTAAGCCTGCTCTACTTGCAAGTGCAATTTCTGCAGTTTTAATCAATAACAATATGGCGTTTGCTGCAGAAGATGCTATCGAAGTTGATAAATCAATTGAAACTATTCAAATTACTGCAACACGACGTGCAGGCTCTGTGCAAGATGCACCGCTTAATATCACAGCGCTCAATGGCGATGTAATTAGCGACCAAAACATTGGCGATCTAGAAGATGTCGCACGCTGGGTACCTGGCTTAACAATTTCTGATCAAGGTGGCCGTGAAGGTTCTCCGATTATCGTTCGTGGTTTGAATACAAATACCTCTGACCGTATTTCTGATAGCGGCACAGTGGCAACCTATGTTGGTGAAATTCCACTGAGCATCGACTTACGTTTAACTGATGTTGACCGTGTTGAAGTGTTAATTGGCCCACAAGGTACACTGTATGGTGCAGGTACTTTAGGTGGTGCAATTCGTTACTTACTAAAGCAACCTGAGCTTGATATCACCGAAGGTAAGGTTACAGGCGATATATTTAGCATTAACGAAAGTGACGGCACAGGTGGTGAGTTTGGTGTGGTATTCAACACCCCGCTAATTGAAGAAAAATTAGCGCTTCGTGCTAGCTTAAATTATTACGATAACCCTGGTTACATTGACTACACCCACGTGGTTCAAGAACCGGGTGTATCAAACCCAAATCCTGACTTTTCAGACAGCAGCGATGTAAATGCCAACTTAAAAAGCGTAAGCGATGTTAACGATGAGCAAATCACCACTGCACGTTTATCACTTCGTTGGCTTGCAACCGAAGATGTTGATGCAACGCTAAACTACTTCTATCAAAAGCAAGAAAATGGCGGTAACTCGACATCGCAATACGACTCTCTTGCTGATAGTAGTGCGCTACAAGGGATTCCTGGAAAATACGAAAACGTAGCTCGTGTTCTTGAGCCTGGTGAAGAAGAAAACGATCTATTAAGTTTAGAAGTGAAAGCAGATCTTGGTTTTGCTGAGCTGGTATCTGCATCTGGTTGGTCTAGCTATGAGCAGTCTGGTCAGCGCGATCAAACTGATCTACTTTACGATATTTGGTCAGGTTATGCCGACTTCCCTGCATTTGTTGGCTACACGCACGATACCTCAGATCGCGATACCTTTACGCAAGAGCTTCGTTTAGTGTCAAATAGCAATAGCGCTTTTAACTGGATTATAGGAGGCTTCTACAACAAAGTAGAAAGTCACTCAGATGACCGTGAGTATACGCCGGGTCTGACTGAGTACTGGGGTGGTGGTATTCCTAATGTTGAACAAGATCTTGAGTACATTCTAATTTCAGATAGTGAAACCACTGAAAAAGCACTTTTTGGTGAAATCGGCTACAGCATTACAGATCAGTTTGATGTAACTTTAGGTGCTCGTTTTTACGAATACGATGTATCAACAACGTCAGGCTCTGCAACACCGCTTTATTCTGGTGATTTTGATTCACTAGATAACCTTGTTATGGAAAATGTGAGCGCTAGTGATAACGGTAACTTATTTAAATTTAATGCTAACTATACATTCGATAATGGTGTACTTGCTTACTTTACAGTGAGTGAAGGCTTCCGTATTGGTGGTGGTAACGGTATTGCTCCTTGCCCTGATGTATTACCTGAGCAACAAATTGTTTGTGCCCTGCCAAACGAAGAAGATTACAAACCAGATACAACAGTCAACTACGAGCTAGGCTTTAAGTCATCATGGTTACGTAACCGCCTACATTTCAATGCGGCTCTATTTAATGTTGATTGGAAAGATGCGCAAGTGGGTAGTAGCACTGTAAATGGTCAAGAATTAATTACCTCGAACGCGGGCACTGCAAATTCAAAAGGTGTTGAGCTTTCTACTCGCGCTATGATTGGTGATAACTGGGCTGCATATGCGACATACGCGTATGCAAAGGCTGAATTGACAGAAGATGCACCTGAGTTATTAGGGATTCTAGTTGATGAAGAGGTAATAGAGTACCAAAGCTACTATGATGGCGCTAAGGGCGACCGTTTACCGGGCGCTCCTGAGCATCAATTCTCGTTTGGTCTTCGTTACGAGCAAGATATCCTAGGCGATAAGTTATTAAGCGTAAACTACGGTATCACAGCGCAAAGCGATGTGATCACCAAAGTAGGTTTTAAAGCAGACGGCGAAGTATTACCTGGTTATGCACTAAGTAACTTATCTGCAAAAATTACCGGTGATATGTGGTCTGCAACGCTTTACGTAGACAACTTATTCGATAAGTACGCATTCACTTCTGTACGTCGTGATAAGTCTTGGGCAGGTATGTCACAATATGCTGAGCTTAACAAAGAGCTACCTGAGCTACAGCGTGTTTATGGTCACTACACCACCGCGCCTCGTACTATCGGTATGAAGTTTAGCTACAACTTTGAGCTGTAATTAAACATCACCATAAAAGCCTTGCCGCCTTTAGGCAGGGCTTTTTAATACCTGAAAATAATTAATTGATATACTATGCGCTTATGCTAAATGATACCCAACAAGCGCTTCGCGCTCATATCCAACAGTTGTTAAACAACAAGCAACTAAACGATGCACATCACCTACTTGTGCAGCGCCTAAAACAAAATCCTGAAGACCACGTTTGTTACTTTTTACTCAGCGAAGTCAACACCGCAGCTGGCGATATCAACAAAGCAATTAAGCTGCTTGAGAAAGCACTAAGCCTAGCCCCTTTTGCGATTTATCATTTAGCACTTGCCAAGTTATACGTACTGTTAGGTAAAGTAAGTAATGCAGCTGTGCATTATCAAAGTGCTAAACAAACAGCTGACTTTAGTGCCACTGATTTTGATACATTAGCCAACATTGCGACCCGTTTAGGGCATTATGACGACGCTCTTAGCTTTCAACAAGCAGCCTACCAGCGCAATAAAGATAACCCACAAATTAGCTATAATTTGGCGGTGTGTTATAAAATTCACGGACTGTTCGATGCAGCTAAAAGCTTGCTGCTGCAACTAACCCAAAAGCAACCTCGCTTTTATCAAGCCCACTACTCGCAGGCTGAACTCAATACTGTTATAGATGCAGAGCAACATATCCAAAAACTACAAGCCTTGGCGGATAAAGAAAAAAGCATTGTTGAACAACAAGTGTATTTTCATAGTCTTGCTCTTAATTATGAGCACCTTAATGACTACAAAAATGCATTTAAATACTTTGCACTAAGTAAGCAAGCGATAGCCGGTAAACTTAATTATCAAGCCACACAGCATCGCCATTTTTGTCAAAAACTTATTACTCAGAGCAAACAGCAAGCAATTAAAAGTAGTGACTCTGAGTTCTCACCCGTTTTTGTTGTTGGCATGCCCCGCTCTGGTACAACCTTAGTTGAGAAAATCCTTAATCAAAGTTCAAAACTGCAAGGGGTTGGGGAATTAAACGATATTGCGCAACTCATACAGCACGCCACGCAATCAACTCGTGTAATTGACAGCGAAATGCTCGATAAGGCATATCAATCTGAGGCGATAAAGACAGCACTGGCTAGCTATCAACAGAGAGCCGAGCTACTAAGTGGCGGCCTAAGAAGTTGTGATAAACAGCCATTTAACTTTTACTATATTGATTTTATTTTAGCGGCTTTTCCTAATGCTAAAATCGTTTGTATGCAGCGGGGCTGGCAAGATTGCAGCATCGCCAATTTTAGGCAGATGTATAACCCGCAAAGTGTGTTTCATCACTACAGTTTTACACTTGAAAATATTGCCTCGTTCCATCAAGATTACTCGGCATTAGTCAGTCATTTTGCCAACAAGTATCCTGAGAACGTTTTTTTGCAAAGCTATGAGCAATTGGTGGCAGAGCCTACCCCACAAACTCAAAAGCTCTATGCGTTTTGTGATTTAAGCTGGCAGGAAAACTGCCTGACTTTTTATAAAAACAATGCAGCATCAGCCACAGCGAGTAAAAAGCAAATTCGCCAGCCACTGAATAAAAACAGTATCGGCAGCTGGCAAAATTACGCTGAGTTTATTGATGCGGGCCTATTTCAATAGGTAGGTCGTGACGAGCGCCCCACTCACTCCATGAGCCATCGTAAACACGTAAGTTAGCGTAACCACATTCATCGGCACACAATGCAATTGCGCAAGCGGTTACACCTGAACCACAGCTAAACTGCAACTGGGTGTGATGCGGCGCTATGTGTTGTTCAAATAATGCTTGCAACTCGCTAAGCGGTTTAAGCTCACCGTTATTTAGCACTGTTGCTAGAGATAAACTGCGACTATTTGGAATATGACCACTGCGCATACCTTCGCGCGGCTCAGCGTGTTCACCGGTGAATCGCTCATAAGGACGAGCATCGAGTGTTAGTGTGCTTTGTTCATCAAGTGAGTTAAGTACTTGCTCAGCACTGATAAAGTAATCAACACGTGGGCTAGCAACAAAGTTGCCTTGACCAGAAGCAGCTGAATAACGTGCTTGTGTTGCAAAGCCTAGTGCCTGCCACTTAGCCAAACCACCGCTTAACACTTTTACGTTATCAAAGCCCATGGCTTTAAACATCCACCACGCACGGGCAGAACTGAACAAGCCTTGGTCTTCATAAATCACAACCAGAGAGTCTTGGTTAACACCAGCTAGTTGCATATGCTCTGTGAACTGCTCACTACTGCACATCATACTTGGTACAGGATTACTGTTATCTGCCAGCGTCTTTTTGAAATCAAAACGCTGTGCATTTGGGAGCATCGCCTTAGGCGCATACTCACCCGGTAAACCAGGGCGTACCATTCCTGCATCAAAAATAACCAAATTATCGTGACTTAAGTACTCGTTAAGCCATTCTGGCGAGACGATGTTCTTCATTAGCTTTCCTTTTGCGATAGCTGTGCAAATGTATCTTGCTGAGTTAAACGCTTTTCGACCGCTTCAACATGCTCCGTTGTACATTCTTTCCAAACACCGGGCAAGCAATATACATGCTTTAAGTAGGTAAAAAACTTATCTCTCAGAATACTATTAGGCTGCCAGCCATTCTGCAGTTTTTCTAAGCACTCAACCAAAGTAGCTTGTTCACTTGCGTGTAGTACAAGCTCATCAATGTTGTAACAAGCAAGCCCTAAGGTAATTACTTTTTTATCAAGTAATAAAGATTCTAAGCCAACGGTCGAGTTAATGGTGATCACAGCCTCAGCATTATCAATAAGTTCTCGAGTACAATTTCCGTTGGCAAAAACGGCAATATCATCTTTGTCGTACAAATGTTCATAGTGCTTATGCCATGAAGGATGCTCTTTAAAAACAACTTTAAGTTCTGGATCATTTAACTTTTTTACGGCTGAAACAACAGCATCGTAATACTCTTCCATGGACTTAAGCCAAGGAGAATAACAAGCTATTTGGGTGTCATGTGGAACTTGAAATGGCACAAATAAGTATTTTTTGGGTAACTCAATTGCGTCAAACTTACAGCGCTTCTTATGAGCCGCTCTTGGAATTAAATCAGGCGCAGAAAATGGCAACTTCCTTTGCGGATCAAAGTTTAAATAAAATTGACTATCTCGCGGTACAGAAGCCGCAAAGTTAATACCTTTAGGATCTAAGCTTGTTGTTCCGGGCAATAACCCATTTTCATAGAAATAGGTGGTCACTCCTAATGCCTTAGCAGCCATACAAACAGTAACATTAGGTAATTTATTACCATTCCAAATAACTAGCGCTTGTGGGGATTCTGACTGCAATAAATCATAATACTTGGCAAACCGGCATCGCTCTACTAAATACATCAAAGCAGAGTAACTTTTGATTATCAGTGGGTTCTTCCATAGCTTGTTTCGAGCTTGTTTACGTAGGAGTTGCTCCGCAATTATTTTACTAAAATCAACTTTTTTCGCCTTACTCAAGTATCTTAAAGCAGTAAATCTAGGCAAGCCCATGCAATGCACTTTACTCTTTAAAGGCAGCTTCCTAGTGAGTTTTTTGTAATAGCGGGCGTGCACATTATTGCGAGAGATAAATAAAAAAGCCATTTACACATCTTATTTTTGATTGAACGTTAGCGCATATAGCAATTTTATTAATTATAAATGACAGTTGGAAGGTTGCCTTACAACTTCTATTATTTCTGTTGTAGAGATAGAGGGAGTTCGCTCTAGATAAGTTACATCACAAATTTGGTTAAATTGATCAAATTGACCAGCCCAATCATCCCCCATAACTAGCAAGTGAGCTTGATGATCTTTGATATACTCACCTTTTAATTCTAGAGAATGCTCTACAAATACCTCATCGACACACTTCAATGAACTAATAATTTTCAGCCTATCAGCTTCACTATATACGGGCTTTCGACCTTTCTTAGAGAAGTTTAGTTCATCAGAAGATACACCAACAATCAAATAATCTCCTAACGCTTTAGCTCGTTCTAATATATTGATGTGTCCCACATGAAAAATATCGAACGTGCCAAATGTAATTACCCGCTTCATTGATGCTCCTCTAAATAAGATACAATTCTCTTAGCAGAGTGACCATCGGTAATACCTGCCAGCTTATAAACAATTTCTTTTCTTTTTTCTTTAAATTCAGCTGATTCATTAAAACTTGAGCTTAATAAATACTTTAAATCTTTATAACTTCCTGCACGAGCACATAACTCATTAAAGTACTTGATATCTTCATCAAGCCGAGCTTTTAGCCTATAAGAAAAAATACCTCTGTAAGACCAGCGCAGCTTATAGAAATCACACCATATTACAGGCTTTTCTAATGCTGCAAACTCAAATATGGCTGACGATGCATCAGAAATCATTATATCAGCAAGTTCTAAAAAAGGAGTAAGGTCAAAATCGTACTCATTCGCAAGGTAAACATTCTTAGCGTTGGCCCACTTATCGAGTTTTAGACGTTGTTTTTTATATTTTTTCTTAAACAAACTAAAGAAATGAGGCTTAACGATAATATTAAATTCATCAAAATGCTCAGGGAAATCATCGCTAAAACATTCTAAAGAACTTGGATAAAAAGTAGGCGCATACAGCAAGGTTTTCTTTGTTGGATCTAGGCCTAGGTTTTTGAGGTTAATAGTACCAAGAGTCTGATTAATAATAGGGTCTAATTTTGCGTAGCCACTATCAATAAAGTTACCTTCGGGATAGAGCATTTTTAAACGTTGTAGTCGGTGTTCACCTTCAACAAACCGCACTGTCATCTTGTTGTTTGATACGTCGTAATAGCATTGCTTTGGGCCGATTCCATGCTGCATCAGTACAGTCTTTTTATTTAAATTCTCAGCACCTACGAACGTATTTCCAAATACAACCCAATCTGCATCTGAGTTCTGATAAAAGTCAAAGGTTTCACTCGCACTCGTTAACCATTTTGCAACTATTGCGTTTTTATCTATAAAGTCACAACATACAGCACGACTACACTCATCTTGTTCTTTATAGAAAACCATCGAAACTTTGTGGCCTTTTTCTTTTAACTCCTTTAAAACAGGCAGGTATTGTGGAATATAATATAGATGTTGAACATCAAAATATAACTGCATCATTTACAACTTAATAACTTAAATCAATAGCCATTGTACATAAATTACATTTTTGTTTCAGCCCACAATTGAAGTTTGTACAAGCTAAATATCAATTATCTCAGGGCGAAGGGGTGCTAAGCGACTAAGAATTTTATTTTGTACTGTTTGTGGAATCTGTTGTTCGTCCATAGCATTAATCAAAAGCTCTACCACACGGTTAAAGTCTTTTTTTGAGATATTCATTCCAGTGTGTATATCAACCATGTTATCGCCTTTGTATTCACAAGGACCGTCGGTGACACTACACAAATGAGTGATAAAGCCTTGGCGAAAATGCGCAACATTGCTTTGTTTAAAATAAGCTAAAATCTGTTCGTCATGGCCTATTTGATTGATAAAACTTTCAACCAATTTTTCAATCCCTTGTTTACCATTAAGTTGCTGGTACAAGGTGCCATTATTGCTACTTACGCAACCCACAAGCATAACGGTAAATACAAATGTAAAAAGTGTTTTTATCATCACCAATACCCTGTTACTGATAAGTACCAACCAGTTTGGTCTTCAGCACCAGCAATACTTCCTAAGTCTAACCAAGCAGCGGTGATGCTAACATACTTATTAGGAAACCAAGCCACAAATACATCCTGCCAATCTTGCTCTCCTAAACCAAGGTTATTGGACTTTACCCGATACTCAACACCCAAAGCTATTTCATGGGTTAAAAACACCGCTGTAGATGCTTCAAACAACAATTTTTTATCACTATCAGGACCGCCAAAACCTAACAAACCTAGCTGATTGGCATCGCTATAACGAAAGGTGGTGTTCCAAAACCAATTATACCCTGCAAGCGCCCCTAAATGTAATTTACTAGCAGCAAGGTAAATATCGGTACCGCTGGTATCTTTTGCACCTAATAAACTAGCAATACTGCCATCATCTAAAGACTTATGCTGCACACCTAAACTTAATTGCGGCCATTTACTGTAAACAATGTCACCATATAAGCGTACTTTTGCCCCGGTAATTGATTGCTCAATATCGGTATTTAATGCGGGAACTTCGAAACGTTGCTCCGCATAACTAAATTCCACGCGATCATAAACATTTAGCTGCGCACCACAAACATCTAAGCGGTAATCACTCACATTTGCACGACTGCAAAAGCCATTCAAAGCGATTTCATCATCACTTGCATAGCCTGCGAGCTGAGCCCATGGAACAATCCCACCACCCGCACTGCCTTCAACCTGAGAGACTCCGGGCGTTGCTAATAATTTACCTGAAGCTGCAAACCCTGAACTTGTAAAAACAATGAAAGTTAGTCCAAATAGCCAATTAAGATGCTTCATTATAGACCTCTAGCCATTGTAAAAACTGCTCTGATTTTAGTGGTCTGCTCAAGTAATACCCTTGCGCATAATCGCACTTCATTAGTTTCAAAAAGTCTAAAGAAGCTTTATTTTCAACACCTTCTGCAACGACAGAGAAACCTAGCTGATGACCTAAGTTTATTGTTGATTCAACAATATACTGATCTTGTTTAGATTGCTCCAATTGAAGAATAAAGCATTTATCTAACTTAAGTTCATCGATAGGTAGTAATTTCAAGCGACCCAATGAAGTTTGCCCAACACCATAATCATCTAGCGATATTTTTACCCCAAGTGATTTTAGGTTTTCTAATGCTTTAATACCTTGTTCTTCATTTTCTATCATGTCGCGTTCTGTCAGCTCTATTGTAATAAGCTGTCCATTAACATCATTCTCTTTTAATTGTTTTGCCAAATGAGAGAAAAAGCTTGGGAAGGCAATATCTTGAGCCGAAACATTGATAGCGGCTTGCATAATAATGCCTTGTTCTTGCCACCTTGCGACTTGAGTGACAACTGTTTTAACTACCCAAGCAGTCAAATCAACAATAACACCTGACTGCTCCGCTAAATCAATAAATAGCTCCGGTGATACCCACTGCCCATCCTTTCTTTGCCAACGGATCAGCGCTTCCACTTTATCGATCTTAGAGGTGTTTAAATTTAGCTTTGGTTGATAAGTCATAAACAATTGGCCATCGTCTGCTTGTAATGCATGTTTTAATTCATCAATAATTGCCAACCGTTCCAGATACTCTTCATCTTCGCCGTTTTGATAATAATGAACATTCTTCTTTTTTGACGAAGCTGTATCAATTGCGATTAAAACTCGGCGCATTAGATCATCGGGCTTAACTCCCTCAAAGGTACAATGAACTACACCAGCGCTAAATCGCAAGGTAATATTCAAGCCTTGAATAGTGTAACCGACTTGTAGCTGAGCCATTAAATCCATGACTCCACTTTTTAATTGCTCTGCTTTTCCACTTGGAAATAAGGTTAAAAACTCATCTCCACCTATGCGTGCATTAACTCCACCAAGCGGCTCAGAATACTCACTAATACGTTCAGCAACTTCTCTTAAACAATCATCTCCAATACGAGGGCCAAGTTTGTCATTGATATGCCGCAAACCTCTTATATCAATAGCAACTAAAGTATATTCAGTACCTTGCCCTAATAGCGATTCCATAATTTCCAACATGGCACTGCGTGTTAAAAACCCTGTTAACGTATCATGACTTGCTTGAAAGTTGATTTGTCGTTCACGTTCTTTAATGTCATTACCCATATTATTGAATGCATCAACTAACGTCGTAATTTCAGTACTTTGCTTTTTTCCTATAAATTCAGCTTTGTAGTTACCCCGCGCGAATTGCTGAGCAAGTAAAGTAAGTTTAGAAAGCGGTGTGGTAAGGTTTTTAGCCAAAATCCCACTAGCTAAAACACCAATCACAACTGTGATAGCTGCTAATGAAATAATAGTAAAAAAGAGCTGTTCAAATTCAAGATAACTTCGAGTTAAATCGGCACTTAGTAGCACTGATACTTTATGCCCAGAAACCGAAGGTAGCTCAACAAGGCGATTACGATAAACTGGCTTTTCCCCAAAAATTCGCTGTGTAGATTTATTTTCAAAATGCCTAAGTACTGCATTATCTTCTGGCTTATCAACAAGAGAGGTTTCAACGACATCATCATCCTCTCCGATAAAACTTACATCCATAGTTGTAAGTTTTTTTAACTCTTCGGCAACTAGATCTGTGATTTCAAAACCAACCAAACTATATGCAACTGTTCTCGGTGCGCGAACTGGCAATATAATAACTTGATAAAGAGTCTGCTCGATAACGATGAAATTTGACTGCTCAGGGTTATCTAATAACTGCTTCATTAATGCCGTAAACTCATTTGGCATGTGAGCGAAATCCGTATTAGCAGAAACGAGCTCCCCAGATAAGTTTATGAGCATCATTAAATCAGCATTAATCCGCCTACTATGATTATTTAAGACACTGCTGATAGTATCGGCGTCTTGAGTTGCGACAGCTTGTTTAAAACCGAAATCTGCTGTTAACACTTTTGCAGCAGTTAGAAGAAGGCTCTCTTTCGCACTTAAATACTGGTTAAAAACATTCTCAGCAACATTAATATCTTCTAGAAGCTTTTGGTCATTAAAACGATTCGCAGACCACCAAGAACTAACTAGGCTGACTAAGCTTGTTAACAGAACAAGACCAACACATAAGGCAATAACTCGCCCTCTTAAACTATTAATCATTAGTACCCTTAAACATTTCTCCAAATGTATTTCGTGGTTTCGGCTCTATTGTAGTAATGACAATATCTGCAACCTGCGAAGAATCAGCAAATGTAATTGTTTTTTTCTGATCGATATCACTCTGTTGGTTTGGTTGCCATACCGTAAAGCTAGCAGGAAATGTACTCACATTTAATTGAACCTTCCCATCTACGCTCGTTTTTAGCACTTCTGAACTATCTGCAACATAAATGTATCCGACCATTGAATCATGGATATTACAACCGAGAACAACAATCCCAGGTGATTCAAATTTTTCGGGTTTTTCAGGTCGACCAGAGTAAAGTTTGATGTCAAATTGCTTTACAGTCGAGAATGAGTACACATGATGGCGAATATTATCACTATTTGGGAAGTCAACTAATTGCCCGTTTTGAATAACAAGTACTTTAGGAGTAAAGTGCTTATCAACCTGGTCCATGACGGCAACTGATAAGTTATCTTGGTGATTTAACTGCTGATCCTTAAACTCAATAACAGCATCTTTTAATGGCTCTCCAAATTGATCGCGTACAACAAAGGAAAAGTCCGCTGAAAGTACATTCGTTGAGCCTAATAACAAAGCAACGTAACATACCCGGCTAAAAAAATTCGCAAACATCAACATAATTAATTAGTTCCGCTCTTAGTTCACAATTCAGTATAGATTAATCTATTGTTAAGTTATACCTAATCATTTCATTGATAGAGACCGGTTTTAGGCAAGAAAGTATTGACGAAAAACTTAAAACTTAGTGAATTAGTTACAGTAATAACTTTGCTTAGTATTACTTTCGTTATCAATTAATCTGTAATGTCAGAAAGGTGGAGACTATTGGGATCATGTTTATCCCGTTTAATTACCTTATACATCATTCAGAAATGAGTACAGAAGGTAATAAAAAGCCAAGCAATGTTATTTGTGACAGCTTGGCTTTAAAAATAGCATCTTAGCTATGAATAAAATTAGTAAATGCCTATTAATCGTGCTTAATTAAGCCATAATCACTATCTAAAATTGCGATTACTTCATTTCTTGGGTCACTAGGAATAGTGATTTCTTGACCAATAATTTTACTCGCAATGCCAACGTAGGTATCAGACACTTCAAGCATCACTGATTCTGGCAAGGTGTAGTCTTTAGCAAGCTGCTCACGCTCGCCCATACGGTCTTTATTTAATAACACGTCGCTGTCTGGCACGTTATTAATTAATAACTGGCGGAAACCCTCTTTTGAGTTTTCAATGATTTTACCGTCACGGTAAGCTGGACCATCCCAGATACGTGATGAGTCTGGTGTGCCTACTTCATCGATATAGATAAGCTTATCTGAACCATCAATGTCTTCAACATAACCAAATTCAAATTTAGTATCGACAAAGATTTGATCAAGCTGTGCAAGTTCATCACTGATCAGCTTAAAGCCTTCAACAAGTAATTGCTCATATTTAGCGACATCATCTTCAGATTTGAAGTTAAAAACAGCTAAATTATTCGTAATATTTTCACGGGTAATATTTACATCATCTACTTCAGGGATCTCAGCAACACCGGTAATAATGCCTTTCGTTGATGGCGTAATTAACACTTCATCTAGCTTTTGGTTCGCAGCTAAGTCTTCTGGTAAATCAATACCACAGAAACTACGTGTACCTTTGGCGTAGTCACGCCACATACTGCCAGTAATATATTGGCGCGCAATGGCTTCAACTTTTACTGTACTTGCTTTACGCACAATCCATACATATGGATGTGGAATATCAACAATATGGTTACCAGCAAGACCTGCTTTATCAAATAACTTAAACCAATGAGATGCCACAGAGTTTAGCGCGATGCCTTTACCAGGCACACCATTTAAACCGTTTTCACCTTGCCAAATACAATCAAACGCAGAAATACGGTCAGAAATAACCATAATAGCTAGCTCAGTTCCTTTTGGAACTTGATAACCTTTTTCATTAATTAAACGAGCGCTGTCTTCATCAGTTAACCAATAAACTGAACGCACTTTACCACTGTGTACCGCACCTTTGGTACGGATCGGTAAATCATCGTTTACGTCTAAAACTTTATAGCTAGTCATGCTATCTCCGATAGTATTTGGCATGCTCATGTGAGCACATGTATGGGATTGGGGTTATGGCCGCCTATAATAATCTAGACGCCTTGAAAGCTCAATCATTGCACTATCATCAGCAGCCTGCGGACGTGATAAAAAACATAAAAATTTAAACTTCCAGTAATTTTGCTGTCATAAACATTATTTCGCTATAATAGCGACCTCGCAATAGGAGGTTTTCTTGGATTACTTAGCAGCTACCGCAAACAAAAAATACTTAATGTTTATTTCGCAGAACTATTCGTACGCGATCTTACGCCCATTACAACGGGAGATTTTAGCCCGAGGTGGCGAAGTTCGCTGGTTTTTGTTCGGCGATGAAGTAAATCCAAACTTCCTTCACCAAGATGAGATTCGATTATTATCAGTAGATGAGCTCAAAGACTGGCGTCCAGATATCGTGTATGTACCAGGGAATGTGGTGCCGGATTTCATCCCTGGTAAAAAAGTGGCTGTTTTCCATGGTTTCAATTCAGGAAAGCGCATGAATAAAGGTGTTGATAATCACTTTAATATTCGAGGGTGCTTCGACTTATATTGCACTCAAGGTCCAACAACCACGACTACTTTTTTAGAGCTTGCCCAGCAACATGGATTCTTTAAAGTAAAAGAAACGGGCTGGCCGACGCTCGATCCTTACTTTAGTGAGATTGAAAACAATCCATACAAAAATCATGATGACAACAGAAAAACCTTATTGATTTGCTCGACTTTCTCAAAGCGCCTTTCTCTTGCACCTAAATTATACGAACAAATAAAAGCATACAGTGAGCAAGGCAAGTGGCGAATTTTGGTGCAATTTCACCCAAAAATGCCAAGCGAGATTGTTGAACAATACAAGGCTCTACAAAACGACAATCTAACATTTGTCGAGACTGATAACGTATTACCACTATTACAAGCAGCGGATGTTATGCTGTGTGATACCTCGTCTATTTTGCTTATGTTTATCTTACAAAGAAAACCTGTGGTGACTTTTTGTAATCATGGTGCTGGTGAACATTTAGTTGATATTACAGATGCAGATAAAGTTGCCGAGGCAATTGACTATGCATTGAGTAAGCCTGCGGAATTAATGGCAAAAATCGAACACTTCTGCCAGCAACTGCATCCTTACCAAGACGGCTTATCGAGTCAACGTGTACTTGCTGCTAGCAATGAATTACTATTAAGCAATCCTGCACTTAAGCCGAAACCACGTAATTTTATTCGTAATTTTAAAATGCGCAAAGAGTTAAATTACTGGCGATGGTAACAATTCATAGGTCGTTATGATCACGCTTGAAAATGTGCTTTTTAAATGGCACGCAAAACAACCTGAGCCGACGATCAATATTACTAAGCTAGATATTGATCAAGGCGAACATGTTTTTCTTCACGGTCCGAGTGGTTGTGGTAAATCAACGTTATTATCCCTGCTTGCTGGTGTCACAGTGCCAACACAAGGCAATATCCAGCTTCTTGGTAAAGCGATTAACCAACTGAGTAATAGTAAACGTGACCGTTTTCGTGCCGACCATATTGGCTATATTTTTCAAAACTTTAATTTACTGCCCTATTTATCGCCCATTGAAAACGTGACTTTGGGTTGCCAATTTTCAAAGCAAAGGCAAAAAAACGCATTAAAAAATAGTGCAACAATAGCCGCGGAGGCAAGCCGCCTACTCACTGCTTTAGGATTAAACGACGCCTTGCAACATCAAGCCGTTGCACAGCTGAGTATAGGTCAGCAACAAAGAGTTGCCGCAGCGCGAGCTTTTATCGGCAGCCCTGAAATTATCATTGCAGATGAACCTACCTCAGCACTCGACACGCAAAATCGCCAAGCCTTCGTAAAATTATTATTTGAACAGGCAAACGCAGCAAATAGCACGCTAATTTTTGTTAGCCATGATGAAACATTACAAACGCTATTTACCCGCAGTATCAGCCTTGTTGAGTTACAAGGAGGCACAGATGCTACTCATTAAACTCGCCACAAAAAGTTTATTAAACCGAAAGGCCAGCGCCCTACTCACCCTGTTTACCATTGCTATCAGCGTAATGCTACTCATGTCGATTGAGCGGGTTCGTGTCGATGCTAAAAGTAGCTTTAGCAATACAATTTCTGGTACTGATTTAATTGTCGGTGCGCGTACCGGTGATATCCAACTACTGCTGTCTTCGGTATTTCGGATTGGCCATGCTAATAATGGTGTGAGTTGGAAAAGCTACCAATACATCTCTGGGCAACGGGGTGTGAAATGGGCTATTCCTATGTCACTTGGCGACAGCCATAAAGGTTTAGCTGTACTTGGTACAAATAAAGACTATTTCGAGCATTATCGCTTTGCTAAAAAGCAGCCGTTAAGTTTTTCGCAAGGTCATGATTTTAATCACTTATTTGAAGTTGTATTAGGTGCTGAGGTTGCCAATACCCTTGGCTATCAACTTGGTGATGAAGTGGTGATTGCACACGGCATGGGCAATACCAGCTTTCATAATCATGACGATAACCCATTTAAAGTGGTCGGTATTTTAAACCCAACGGGGACACCTGTTGATAAAACCCTGCATATTCCACTTGCAGCAATTGAAGCGATTCATGGTGGTCATGCTCATCAGCATGAAGCCGCTCAGGCAGATGCAAATGACCATGACCAGCATGATGATGTTGATTTAGTTGGCACACCAAAGCAAATAACCGCTTTTTTACTTGGTTTCGATTCACCTCTTTATACTTTACAAGTACGTCGTAATATCAACCAATACAAAGATGAGGCACTGCTTGCCATCATGCCAGGTGTTACTTTGCGTGAGCTCTGGGAAATGCTCTCTATCGTTGAAAAAATCTTGCTGTTATTTTCTATTGTTGTGGTATTGATCAGTTTGCTTGGCATGTTAACGAGCCTGCTTTCGAGCTTAAATCAACGCCGCAGAGAACTTGCTATTTTGCGCTCTGTTGGCGCAAGGCCATGGCATATTTTCACTTTGATCAGTGTCGAGTCGTTACTTATCACAGGGCTTGGCTGCATTGTTGGCACCGCACTGTTCTATGCTTTAATGCTACTCGGCGCAGATTACTTGCAAAGCCATGCCGGAATAAGCCTAAATATTGCTTTACTGTCATCCTATGAACTCATGCTCTTAGCTGCGATAATGGTCGCAGGCTTTATTGTTGGGTTAATTCCTGCAACCCGTGCGTATTTCTACTCTCTTGCTGATGGTATGAGTATTAAAATTTAAGGAATGTTATGCCGTTTTTTCGAAAATTCGTCGCTTTAGTCGCATTAGTTGTGTGTGCTAGCGCTAATGCTGGCGCACCTAAAGAAATCTTCTGGGAAGATTTAATTCCAAAAGGTCATGTGCAAATCGACACCCAAGCACAAGCAAACCATGAAGGATCTGAGCAAAACTGGGTGCAACCAGACCTTGATGCACCTGTGGTAAAAGAGCTTAATGGAAAGTCAGTAAGTTTGCCTGGTTTTGTTGTGCCACTAGAAGGTGATAGCGAAGTGATCACCGAGTTTTTATTGGTACCTTACTTCGGAGCTTGTATTCACGTGCCACCACCGCCACCAAATCAAATTGTGCATGTCACGATTAAAGATGGCGTGCCAATCGAAAGCCTATACGATGCGATTGTCGTGACTGGCGTTATCAGCACCGAAACCTGGTCTGGTGAAATTGCTCAAGTCGGCTACAAGATGAAAGCCGTTGGTGTAGCACCATTTGAACTGTAATGAAAAAGCACGCCTTGGCGTGCTTCTTCATTGTTATTTTTGACAATTAGAGCAGTACACAGTGCTTCTTTGTCCTAACCTAATTTCTTTTAATGGCTCTTTACACGTTACACATGGCTCACCTTTGCGACCATAAACCAGTAATTGCTGGGCAAAATAACCGGGCTTACCATCACTTTGAGCAAAATCTTTTAATGTTGTGCCGCCTTGCGTGATAGCCGCAGCAAGTGTTTCTTTAATAATAGGCACTAATTGCTGATAACGCTTTAAAGACACCTTGCCAGCTTCTCGTTTCGGGTGAATTCCGGCCTTAAATAACGATTCATTAGCGTAGATATTACCCACACCAACGACCACAGCGTTATCCATAATAAACTGTTTTATCGGTACTTTTTTATTTCTAGACTGTTCGTAAACACGCTTTGCAGCGAACTCATCGGTAAGTGGCTCCGGCCCGAGTTTGGTTAACAAGGTATGACATTCGCCTGGCGCTTGCCATAAGCAGGCACCAAAGCGACGCGCGTCGTTGAGTCTTAGCGCTTTACCTGAGGCTAAAATAAATTCGATATGGTCGTGCTTTTTTAATGGCTCATCAGCACTCACAACTCGTAAGTTGCCCGACATTCCTAAGTGCAAAATAACACTACCCAGCTCACAACCGAGTAATAAATATTTTGCTCTACGCTCTACTGAAGTAACTTTAAGTCCTTGTAATTGATATACATCATCAGGCACAGGCCAACGCATACTGGCGTTATGAATATTTACTTTGGTCACTGTTTGGTTAAGCACATGCGGCGTTATTCCCAAACGGCTAACTTCAACTTCTGGTAATTCAGGCATCTGTGACTCTCTTAAAACGGGTATAACGGAAATAACTTAGCAGCATCAGCTTGTTCAAGCTCAAATACTCGTTGTAACCGCTTATCTAATAAATAGTATTGCTGATCTATGTTGTACAACTGATACACCGCTGGCAACTGCTCCCCGGCTAGCCACACGGAGGCAACATAATCAGCCGATGTCTGTGAAATTTTACTAACAGGGAGACTGGCAATAGTCAGTTTTTGATGTTGCCAAAGTTCAACGAGTTGTTCGAGCTGCTGCTCATCGCCTTGCCATGTGGTTTCTTGCAGTGATTGGCTACGCCAAGAGGTGCCGATACGCTCGATTTTTAATTCTGGAAATGCCATTGCTAAAATGAAGCTTTGCTCTGGGAGTAATGCTTGTACTCCTTCTTCAACGGGCTGTGTATTGAGCTTTTTATGTAGGCCATTGAAGAAAAAAATCATCAATAGCATCGAAATAATCACCACATTATTCCATGCTTTTCGGCTCAAGCGCATCAGTATCTTCCTCAGTTTTCAATATCTTAAAGTGTAACCAAAAAGGACATTAATTGGCAGTTGTAATTGATCAACAAAATTTCATGTCTGTTATGTATCAATCTGTCGATACTTTGCTAAAATATCCGCCAAATTTAAAGGAGTTCCGTCAATGTCAATGTATGTAGTGGGTCATAAGATCCCTGATTCAGATTCAATTTGCGGTGCAATTGCGCTTGCTTACTTAAAAAACCAGATCAATGAACCTGCGATCCCGACGCGTTTAGGTGAAGTATCACCTGAAACACAATTTATCCTAGATAAATTCGGTTTCGAAGCACCTGAGCTAAAACTTAGCTACGCAGGCGAAGACGTTTATATCGTTGACCACACAGAAAAAACACAAGCACCTGATGACATCGATGAAGCACGCGTTGTAGGTGTTGTTGATCACCACAAACTAGGCGACTTAACATCATCAACACCACTTGAGTGTTGGATCCGCCCAGTGGGTTGTTCAAACACTATCATCAAAATGATGTATGACTTCTACAACGTAGAGATTCCAAAAGATATCGCAGGCATCATGTTATGCGCTATCTTAAGCGACACTGTAATCTTTAAATCACCAACGTGTACAACAGCTGATATCAAATGTGTTGAAGCACTTGCTGAAATCGCTGGCATCGAAGATTTCAAAGAACTGGGCATGGAAATGTTCAAGGTTAAATCAGCAGTTGAAGGCACGCCTGCACGTGATTTAGTAATGCGTGATTTCAAAGACTTCAACATGAACGGTAAGCTAGTAGGTATTGGCCAGCTAGAAGTTATCGACCTTGCTGTATTTGATGAGATCAAAGCAGATCTTGAAGCTGACATCGCAAAGCTTAAAGAAGAAGGCGGTCGCCACTCAGTATTACTCCTGTTAACTGATATCATGAAAGAAGGCTCTGAAATGCTAATTGCGTCTGATGACGTATCAGTAATCGAAGCTGCCTATGATGTTAAATCAGAAGACGGTCACGTATGGTTAGATGGCGTATTAAGCCGTAAGAAGCAAGTAGTACCACCACTACAAGACGCTTTTGCAAAGATCTAATCTTACGAAATAGATACAAAAAAAGCCGATGTTACATCGGCTTTTTTTGTGTCTGAAATTTTCGCGGTAGTTAGATTTGCGTTGCATTACGCTGACGTAACACTTCAAATAAACAAATACCGGTCGCAACTGACACATTTAAACTAGATACCGTACCAGCCATTGGGATTTTAACTAATAAATCACAATGCTCACGTGTAAGACGGCGCATACCATCCCCTTCAGCACCCATAACAACAGCCATTGGCCCTGTTAGATTTGCATCAAATAACTCAGTATCTGTTTCACCGGCAGTGCCGACAACCCAAACGCCAGCATCTTTAATTTCACGTAGCGTACGCGCAAGATTGGTGACTTGTACCAATGGCACTGTTTCTGCTGCACCGCATGCGACTTTACGCGCTGTGCCGTTCAGTTTTGCAGACTTATCTTTAGGAACGATAATCGCGTGCACGCCCGCAGCATCTGCACTGCGTAAACAGGCACCTAAGTTATGCGGATCTGTTATGCCATCAAGTACCAGCAAGAAAGGCGTTTCTTCACGGGCTATGATCTCATCAAGATCTTTTTCGTTATACATGCGCGCCGCTTTTACATTAGCGATAATGCCTTGGTGCTGCTCACCATTTGCTTTATTATCAAGCGCTTTACGCTGCATAAACTGTACAGAAATACCGAATTTACGTGCTTGGTCAATAACCGGGTTTAAGCGTTTATCTTCACGTCCTTTTAAAGCGTATATTTCTAAAAAGCGCTCAGGCTCTTTTGCTAATATTGCTTCAACTGAGTGAAAACCAAAAATTAATTCATTACTCACGTATTATTTGCTCCTCGGCCATTACGTTTACGGGCATTCTTACCCGGTCTTTTTGCCTTTTTGGTGGTTTTTTTCTTACTCTTCTTTTTGCCAACTTTTACAGCATCAGCTTGTTTACTATTAGGCTTTTTACGCCCTTTAGAAGGTGAAGACTTGCCACGTTTTTCATTCTCTTTATCGCCTGATTTTGCCTCAAAGCTGCCTGACAGCGCTTTTTTACCAGGAATTTTACCTGCTTTAAGCTGGGCACGAACACTTGGTTTTGCAGGGGCACTACGGCCACGACGACGCGCATAACGGTCTTGTTGCGCTTCACCTGCTAACACTAAGTTTATGCGTCGCTCATCAAGACTGACAGATGACACCTGAACCGTTAGTTTATCGCCTAAACGATAAACGGTGTGCGTTTGTTCACCAATCAAGCAATGCTTAGCACCATCGTAATGGAAGTACTCATTGCCTAGGTTAGTTACATGGATCATACCGTCGATTTGTAAATCATCTAAGCGTACAAATAGACCAAAGTTAGTTACCGATGAGATCACCCCACCAAATTCGTCACCAACATGGTCTTGCATAAATTCACATTTAAGCCAATCTGCGACTTCACGAGTCGCATCATCAGCACGGCGTTCAGTGGTTGAACACTGCTCACCTAAAATATCAACTTCGTCATCAGTGTAGGCATACTCACCCGATGTTTGCTGACCTTGCGCTTTAAGTACCGCTTTAATTGCACGGTGCACCACTAAATCAGGATAACGACGAATAGGCGACGTAAAGTGGGCATACGCCGGTAAAGCTAAACCAAAGTGGCCAATGTTATCAGGCTGATACACCGCTTGCTTCATTGAACGGAGCAGCATGGTTTGAATAAGCTCAGCTTCTGGGCGGTCGCCTAATTTAGTTAACACGTGAGTGATTTCTTTTGGTGTTGGCTCATCAGAAATCGCGGTTTCGATACCAAGCTCTGATAAAAAGTTTCTGAAGAAACCAAGCTTTTCAGCATCAGGCTCATCATGCACACGATAAAGCGCACTTGCCTCGTGCTTTTCTAATAATCGGGCTGCCGATACGTTCGCTAAAATCATGCACTCTTCGATAAGTTTGTGTGCATCATTGCGAACCACTGGCACGATTGATTCAATCTTACGGTGTGCATTAAACACAAAACGCGTTTCTAAGGTTTCAAACTCAATCGCACCACGTTCTTGGCGTGCTGCTTTTAGTGCCATATACATTTGCTGTAAGTCAGTTAAATGCGGCACCATCTCGGCATATTCTTCACGCAGCTTTTCATCGCCTTGTAAAATCGCATTCACTTTCGTGTAGGTAAAACGAGCGTGTGAATTCATCACCGCTTCGTAAAATTTATACCCAGACAACTTACCTGCTTCTGATACTGTCATCTCAGCAACCATACACAAGCGGTCAACTTTCGGGTTTAATGAGCATAGGCCATTCGATAACACTTTTGGCAGCATCGGAATAACTTGCTCAGGGAAGTACACTGAGTTACCACGCTCGATCGCTTCTTTATTCAGAGGCGTGTTCATTCCTACATAGTGCGACACATCGGCAATGGCCACCCATAAACGCCAACCACCTGAAGGCTTGCGCTCACAATAAACGGCATCATCAAAGTCACGGGCATCTTCACCGTCAATGGTCACCAGCGGTAAGTCACGTAAATCAACACGACCTTGCTTTGCTTGCTCATCAACAAACTCACCTAAATGAGCAACTTGCTTTTCAACCGCTTCTGGCCACACATGAGGAATATCGTGATTGCGTAGTGCAACTTCAATTTCCATACCCGGTGCTAAGTGCTCACCTAGTACCTCTGTGACTTTACCTACCGCATTCATATGTCGGCTAGGGTTTTGGGTAATTTGCACCTGCACCATTTGGTTGTGGCGCGCGCCATTTTCACTACCCGGTAGTATCATAATGTCTTGCGTTATGCGTGGGTCTTCAGCCACAACAACTGCAATACCATGCTCAACAAAATAGCGGCCAACTATCGGTGCACGTTCATTGGTTAAGACCTTAATGATACGTGCTTCGCATTTGCCGCTAGATCCTTTGCGATTGCCTTTAGCAAGCACAATGTCACCGTGCAACACCATATTCATTTGGTGCTTGGCGATAAACCAATCTTTACTCTCACCTTCAACTTCTAAAAAGCCGAATCCGTCACGATGACCAATGACCTTACCTTTAACCAAGCCAGATTCATCAATCAATGCGTAGCATTTAAACTTATTGAAATACAGTTGACCATCGCGCTCCATAGCACGTAAACGACGTTTGAACGCAATTTGACGCTCTGTATCATTAACATGTAATTCGTCACAAAGTTGTGTGAAGTTTGCTGGTTTGGCACGAGATTCTAAGTGAGTAAGTATAAACTCACGGCTAGGGACGGGGTTTTCGTACTTTTCTTGTTCTCGACTGAGATTTGGATCCTGTTTTGACATTCACTATCTTGTTAGTTGGTTATGTTGTTATTTTAACCCATAACCTAACAATGAGACAGGCAAAAGCTATGAAACTTTTAAGAAATTAATTAAACCTGTTTTCGCACTCAAATTGCTCAATAATTTAATAGCAAAATTAAGGACCTTATAACCACCCTTTTCTCTTTGCAATTCTAGCAGCGTCGATACGGTTACTTGCATTTAATTTACTAATCGCCTCTGACAAGTAATTACGTACGGTTCCCTCACTTAAGTATAATTTAGCTGCAATCATTTGCGTTTTTAACCCCTCTGCAGCTAACTTTAATGATGCCCGCTCTTTTTCAGTTAGTGGGTCTCTATCATCTAAAGCACTTAAAACTAATTCAGGATCTATCACTTTATGCCCAGACATGACTTTTTTAAGTGCTAGAATTAAACTATCACTTGATGCCTCTTTAAGAATAAACCCCTTTACACCAGCATCTAAAGAGCGCCTGATATAGCCTGCTTTAGAAAAAGTAGTCATGATTACTATACGACTTTCACTCTTTTCTATTGCCAATTTTTCAGCAAGTTCAATTCCTGATAACTCCGGCATTTCAATATCTGTAAGAACGATGTCAGGTTTACACTTTGGTATTTCAGCAAGCGCCACCTTGCCATTTTCAGCCTGACCAATTACTTGAATATTTTCATCAAGGCCTAAAAGAGCAGCAACAGCTCCTCTAACTAACGCTTGATCTTCAACAAGATAGACTCTTATCATTCTGCCCGCTCCGATTTAATACTCAAAGGCAATTTAATAAATGCAACGAACTGTTGATTACAAAAACTAAACTCGGCCTTTCCCCCTAGCTGTAGAGATCGCTCTTTAATTCCCGATAGACCATTTCCAAGTGTAATTTGGCTAGTTTCATTTGCATTATTTTTCATTTTAATGTCAACACTATCCAGTGTTTGTAATATTGATATTTCACAATATTTAGCACTACTGTGGCGCAATATATTGGTTACAGCCTCTTTAATTATTAGGTTAACAACTCCTTCTAATTTTGCCGGCAAGTCAACAACCTTAATATTACGAATAACTTTGAAGCCACTCTCCTCTAACCGAACAATTAACCTATTAATTTGTGTATCTATATCCAATTCTTTTAAATCAGTTACAACTTTTCTTACATCGCTTAATAGCTCCCTAGCCAACTCCGCAACCTGAAAAATTTCCGACCTTGCTTGAGCCTGTCTATTAGCTTGACTTAATTTGCTCGCGAGCTCCGCTTTTAAAGCGATTGAAGATAAAGAATGGCCTAACACATCATGCAAATCTCTAGCTATGCGCTCTCGCTCTGCAATTGCTGCAAACTGCTCTAACTGTTTGCTATTTTGCTTTTCTCGGCGTTTATGGAAAAATTCATTACGCCCTGCAATGCCATAACTAAATAAAGCGACAAGCAATATAAGAGAACCACTGAGAAAATACTCAGCATAATTTTCATTGATTATTTGGCTACTAGATAGCAAAGCTAAAAGTAGTATCGAAATTGCAAAAATACGCGCACGGTTCGAAAAGTTATAGCCTACAATATATGCTACAAAGCCAAATAAAGTCGCGGAGCCAACTGTTAGATAACTAGCAATGACACAAACCAAAATAAGCGACATTAGCTGCAGCCAAACTTGTTCTGTTCCTCTTAGTGTTGCTTTCACATACAAATAAATAAAAATTAAGTACAACAGAACAATCGTGAACATCTGCATAAAGTCAGTGCTTTCAATTTGGAAAATACTCGGAAGCAAATAGAATCCCGAAAAAAGCAGTGGCCCCCAATTCCAAAAAGAGGTCAAATTCGTTTTTTTATCCTTAAGCCGACTATTTAACATATCACTTGCTTCTTTTAGTTGGTTTGAAATTTTAGCCCAATTATTCCGACTAAAATTAATATAATACAGATTATCTGAAATATGGTAATAGACTCTCTAAGCCATATCACACTAAATATTGATACCCCAACAGTACCAATACCGACCCAAATCGCATAACTAATCCCGAGAGGTAATGACTTTAAAGCAAATGACAAAAAGGCAAAGCTGGCCCACATAGCTGCAAATGTAACAACTGAAGGCCATAGTTTAGTAAAGCCATTTGACTGCTTCATAGCAAGTGCCCAAATAACCTCAAAAATTCCTGCAATTAATAAACTTATCCACGCCGCATTATTCATTTTTATTCCTCCAAAAAGTAGAGGCTTAACTATTACTTTTTCTACTTGCTGGAATAAGTGAATTTTGTCATTGATTGAACTGACAATTGTCATAAAAAAGCGATGAAACTTTTAAGAAATTGATTAATTCTGCCAAAAATGAAGCTTTGATATTCTTTGCAACAAACACTCTGTGTTAATATTTTCGGAAAATAACAACAAGCTAACATAATTATATGGATATTAACTTAACCCATTACCTCGCAACGATGGCCTATAACAGCGCCTACATTGGTCTATTCATTGCGATTATAGCCGTTGCAAAACTGTCGTATAACTTAGCAACCCCTTATAACACCACCAGCCAATTAACCGACAATGCCAACAGTGCTTTAGGTTTATCTATTGGTGGCTATTTAGGGGCAATTACCATTATTTATGGCTTTGTTTTAGCTGGGCCTAGCCAAGGTTTGCTAAGCGATTTGATGAATGTATCACTGTACAGTGTATTAGGTATGGTACTGCTAACCTGCTCACGTATTTTGAATGACAAGTTACTGCTGCGTTTGTTCTGCAACCAAGAGCAATTAATTAACCAACAAAACGAGGCGGTTGGCCTAGTACAAGCGGCAAACTATATGGCTGCAGCGCTGATCATTGGTGGTGCATTAACCGGCGAAGGCAGCTGGTTATCGGCCATTGTGTTTTATTTTTTAGGACAACTAATGCTGATCATTTTTGCCAAAGGCTATGATCACCTCACTGCTTTTAATCTTCACGAACAGCTCGAAAAAGGCAACAAAGCCGTAGCGCTTAGCTTTTCTGGCACCATGTTGGCGCTAGCTATTATCTTGTGTCATGCGCTCATTGGTGGCTTTCATAGCTGGCAACAAAGCTTAAGCTTATTCTTTATTGACGCGTTATTTGGCTTTTTAATTTTACCAATTGTGCGTTACCTCGTTGATAAAATTATCTTTAGCAAAATTTCACTCGACCAAGCAATGCACGACAAAAACACCGCCGTTGCGGTTATTGAAAGCAGCATTGCAATCTGTGTTGCTGTTATCATCACTATCGCTATTTAAGCTTATTTATGGAGTAATGGATGAACATCTATAAGCTTTTTATTATTGCCGCTATCACATTTGTTGTTTGCTTAGTGATACGTGCAGATCTACAAGCGCCACTTATTAGTGGCCAATATGGCAACTTTAAAGACTACGACGGACAAGACAAACCTTACCTATTTACAGTGCCAGAAGATGGCCAAATGATGCGCTTAGAAATTAAAGGCAGACTGCCTTTAAACTCATGGAAAGCCATTGATATCGAAATTTTTGACCCTGATGGTAACTACTTATTTAGTTACTCTGATGAACTTTGGGCCGAAACCGGACACGATTCAGATGGTAAATGGACTGAATACCGTGATTATACTCACCACGATGTTCACTTCCCTAAAAAGGGACAATATAGCGCCTACGTCAGCAGTACGTTTGGCCCAAATAAGCGTGCCGAACATTTTAGTTATACGTTTCGTATCATTCCAATCAAAGGTAACAGTAATTTCATGTTACCGCTGTTATGGATTTCTGGCTTCATCGGCGGTGTAGCGCTATTTGTAATGCTGCATCGTTTAGAGGCTGAGCGTGAAGGCTCTGATATTACTTATAAACCAATCAATAAGTTAAACCCTGAGGCTATAAAAGCAATGGAATCGCGCATCTCTGTTTGGCCTATTGTGTTACTGTTTTTAGCCCCCGTGCTTTTCTTTTCTTTCTTGGCATATAGCAAAGGTGACAAAGAGCAAGATTGGCAAGTTTACTCCTATCACCACCTCACGATAAGCGTTGATAAACAATTGCGTGAGCAAAGTATTGGCAGTGCAGGTTTCCGTTCACGAGGCGGCCCAGGTGGTAAATAAATCAATTCGCGAAAGCCACATTTTACTGTTTAGTATTTTTGTTGCTGGCCTTTGCTCAATTATCTATGAGCTACTGATCGCAACCACTGGTGCCTACTTTTTGGGTGATAGCATCACCCAATTTTCTCTGACAATTGGCGTCTATATGGCGGCAATGGGGGTTGGCTCTTATTTTTCGCGTTTTGTGCCTGATAAGCCATTGCTAGTGTATTTTATTGGTTTTGAGCTTGCGCTTGCACTACTTGGTGGTTTGAGTGTGCCATTGCTGTATTTCTGTTATGCGTTTGGCTTACCACTGCAAGCCATTAGTATTTTACTCACCACGCTAATAGGGATTTTGATTGGCTTAGAAATTCCGCTATTAAGTCGCCTAATGGAAAAACATTATGCGCTAAAAGCAAACCTCGCCAATGTGTTATCTATTGACTACTTTGGCGCCCTACTTGCGACTTTACTGTTTCCTTTTCTATTTTTACCTTGGCTTGGGGTTTTTAAAACAGCGTTAAGTTTTGGCTTAATGAATCTAAGTATTGCGCTGTTATTGCTGTGGTACTTTATCGACCATATCAGCCCAAATCGTCGAAAAGTGCTTAGGCTCACGCTTGTTTTAGTTAGCTTAATATTGGTGCTTTGTTTATTTGCGAGTAAACAGCTCACCCATCTTTGGCAAAGCCAAATCTACGATGACCGTGTTGTACACTCAGAGCAAACGCCCTATCAGCAAATTGTACTCACTCGTCATAAAGATGATATTCGGCTTTATTTAAACGGTGGCTTGCAATTTTCATCGATTGATGAGTATCGCTATCACGAAGCGCTTATTCATCCCGCTATGGTGCGCCATGGTAATGCAAAACGTATTCTAATTTTAGGTGGTGGCGATGGCTTGGCGGCCAGAGAGCTTTTGAAATACCCGCAAATTGAGTCTGTTACTCTAGTCGATTTAGACCCTGCAGTAGCTAGGCTTGCGCAAACTAATCACAACCTGACAACTCTTAACAAGCACTCACTCAGTGACCCTAAAGTGACGGTTATTCATCAAGATGCTTATGTGTTTATTGAGCAAAGCGAACAGCTGTTCGATATTATTTTTATTGATTTACCTGATCCAAAAGCAATCAATTTAGCACGGCTTTACAGTCAGCAGTTTTATCAACTAGTAAAAACACGATTACCAAATAACGGTATTGTAGTGACCCAGGCCACCAGCCCATTTTTTGCGAAACACGCATTTTGGTCTATCAATAATACGCTCATTGCAGCAGGCTTTGCGCACACCTTGCCTTACCATTTAAATGTACCCTCTTTTGGAGAGTGGGGCTTTGTTATGGCTTGCAACTTGATGTGTAGTAACCAACAAGTATTACCGGTTAAAACCCGCTTTTACCGCCCAGAAAATGACGCACAATTGTTTATTTTTACCCCAGATATTAGCGCTAACAATGAAAAAGTATCGACGCTTGATGAGCCTAATGTGCTGCACTATTACTTGCAGGGGTGGAAATATTGGAACTAAACGAATGAATTAGCCCATTTAGGGAGTTTACAAAGTAAAGGATTACCGTTACAAAGAGAGTTAATAACAACAATAACAAGGTTTGTAATGCAGGCGCACAAACAGAGCCTAATATACTTACATATTGCAGTACTCCTATTTGGGGGGACTGCATTATTCGCTAAACTAGTCAGCCTAAGTGCATTAGATATTACCGTTTACCGAACAGCGATTGCTGGCTGTGCCTTACTGATCTTACTTACAATTCAACACAAAGCGATTAAGCTTCACTCGCGTCGCGACTACCTTATAGCCTTGTTACTTGGTGTCACTGTTGGAATACATTGGCTCACCTATTTCGCAGGTATGCAATTAGCAGGAATTGCTGTCGGTATGATTGCCTTTTTTTCTTATCCTGTTATCACGGTGTTTTTAGAGCCTTTTTTTCATGGCAGCAAACCGCAGCTCAAAGATATTTTTAGCGCCTTAGTAGTAATGCTTGGTATTTATTTACTTATTCCTGATGCCAGCTTAGGCAATGATGTCACCCTCGGTATTGCTATTGGTATTTTGTCAGCGTTCTTTTTTGCTTTTCGAAATATCGTTCATAAGCGTTACTTTAGCCAATATAGCGGCCCACAAACCATGCTTTACCAAACTTGGATCGCCTGCATTATGCTGTGTGCCTTTGTCGAGGTACCGCCATTACAAGTTGATACAATAAATTGGCTGCTATTAATTACTGTAGGGGTTATTTTTACAGCAGCACCGCATTCACTGTTTGCAGCAAGCCTAAAAAACTTATCAGCTTCAACCGCTGGTTTAATATCGTGTTTGCAGCCTTTATACGGTACGTTTTTCGCTTTTTTAATTTTGCATGAGCAACCTTCAATTAGCACTCTTATTGGTGGCGCACTAGTTATTAGTGCCGCTTTTTATGAAACATGGTCAGTGACTCGTAGGTATAAGCAATGATGAAAGTATTCGCTCACAGAGGTGCCAGTGGTACCTACCCAGAAAATACTCAAAGCGCCATTATCGCCGCTGTTGATTTAGCAGTAGATGGCATCGAAATTGATGTGCAAAGCTGCCTTGATGATTACATGATTATTCACGACACTTGGCTTGATCGTACAACTTCAGGTCGCGGTAAAGTAAACGCCTGCTCAAAAGAGCAAATTCAACAATACGATGCAGGCAATGGCGAATGCGTGCCCACTTTACAACAGGCAATCGATTGGGTTGGTAATAAAACTTTACTTAATTTAGAGCTTAAACATACTTTTTCGTTAGACAAGTTTGTAGAGCTTATTGAGTCAAATGTCAGTGCAGGGAAAATATCTCGGGATAACCTGTTAGTCTCTTCATTTGATCACCACCAACTGATGTGGCTAAAGCAAAAACTGCCGTGGGTAAAGATTGGTGCACTTACCGCTTCTATCCCAATTAATTACAGCGAGTTTGCGCAAAAACTGCATGCCTATAGCATTCATGTAGATAAAAACTTTATAAACCATGAGTTTGTTGCTGACGCAAAACAACGCGGCCTTCAAGTTTATGCTTACACGGTCGATAAAGTGGAAGATATCGAATTAATGCTAGAGTATGGCGTAGATGGTATTTTTACTAATTTTCCGTGCCATGCACAAATGACACTGCAGTCACTGTAACTCAACAAAACTAAGCTATACTGTTGAATTATGTGACATTGAATAATAAAAAATTACGCCAAAATGAATCAACACAACACCTTAATGAGTAGCTATATGCGCATTTATAATTTTATCGAACAAACATTCTTTTACACTCTTACACGTAAGATTGTCGGTAATTTAGGTTTTGTGTTTGCGTTTCAAGCTACTACTTTAATCTGGCTTTATAGCAGCCTGTCAGAGCAACAAGTTGGCATGGGACTATTTTGGTTAATGACCTTTGTTATCATCGCGAGCTTTATTTTTACTATTTTCTACATGCGCTTTTTAATTGTGCGCCCAGTGCAAGCAATGCGCGATACACTTGAGCAAATCAACCGTCATGATGCAGATTTATCTGCCAAGTTACCGCATTTTACCTACGATGAATTTCGTGATTTAAGTGAGCAGTACAATACCTTTACAGTTCATTTAGCAAATCTATTAGCCACCACATACCAAAGTGCACAAGCCAGTGCAGATAGTAGTTCAAAGATGACTCATTCAATGCAGCAAACCGCAGAAATGAGCCACCAGCAAATCAAGTTTAGCCAAACCATTACTGATTCGAGTAACCAAATAACTTCAAGCCTTGAGAATATCTCAGCGAACACTGATAGCGTGCACCATGTTAATAGTGAGCACTTAAACTTTGTAAAACACTCAGCCACTGAGTTATCAGCATTAGTTAAAAAGGTCGCGATGATTAGCCAAATTTTGGGTAACTTCTCAGCAACTGTGTCTGGCCTAAAAGAAAACAGCGAGAACATTCGCGCCATTTTAAAAATGGTAGAAGAGTTTTCTGACCAAACCAATTTACTTGCACTGAATGCTGCAATTGAAGCGGCACGTGCAGGTGAAGCTGGCCGAGGCTTTGCCGTGGTTGCCGATGAAGTTAGATCACTATCGGTTAAAGTAAACGACGCAACCCGCCAAATAACCGATTTTATTAATCAAATGAATAGTCTGGTTAGCGAAACCAATAAAGAATCTGAGCAACTAATTAACCACTCGAGTGAAGCTGAAACAGCGATTAGCAATACCTCTACAGGCTTTAGTAATATGCTTAGCGAATTTGAGCAAAACCAACAACAACTACAGCAGATTGTTAGTGCGGTGCATTTACTAGAGCAAACTCAAACCCACACTCATCAAACTGTTGAGCAAATAGTTGCTCTGGGTGAGCAAGCAAAACAGCAGATTGATGAATCACTCGCTGACTGCCAACAATCACACAAACTGAGCCAACAAACCCAAGAGCAATTAAAACGCTTTGTGTAATCGGCTTTTAACTGCTGCTCTGAGTCAAACTATGTTAAAGTAGCCGCTTCTTGGCTACTTTTTTATTGACCGTGACAACACCCGCTATTGATTATGAACAACTCGCACTGCAAATAAAGCAATGGGGTAAAGACCTTGGCTTTGCAGAAGTCGGGATCACTGATATTGACCTAACGAAACATGAAGCTCAACTGCAGCGCTGGTTAGATTTAGGCTATCACGGTGAAATGGAATACATGGCAGCCCATGGAATGAAGCGAGCGCGCCCCGCAGAGCTGGTACCTGGCACGCAGCGAGTCATCTCAGTAAAAATGAACTACCTACCGCCTGATGCAAGCTTTGCTAAGAACCTCAAACAAACAGATAAAGCGTACATCAGTCGCTATGCATTAGGTCGTGACTATCATAAATTAATTCGCAACCGCCTAAAAAAATTAGGCCAACAAATAGAGCAGCATATAGGCCAGCTAGGTTTTCGTCCTTTTGTTGACTCAGCCCCCGTGCTTGAAAGACAACTAGCCGAAAAAGCAGGCTTAGGCTGGCGTGGTAAAAACAGTTTGCTAATCAATAAAGAAGCGGGCTCTTGGTTTTTCTTAGGTGAGCTGTTTGTTGATATCCCCCTGCCTATTGATGAAGAAAATAGCTTTGAGGGCTGTGGTAAATGCGTTGCCTGTATGACACTGTGTCCAACTGGTGCGATTGTCGAGCCTTATGTAGTCGATGCCCGTAAATGTATCTCTTACCTTACTATTGAATTGCAAGGCGCTATTCCTGAAGAGTATCGCCCACTGTTAGGTAATCGCGTTTATGGCTGTGATGACTGCCAATTAGTTTGCCCGTGGAATCGCTATGGTCAGTTAACCGATGAAGCTGACTTTCATCCAAGAAAACAACTTAAAGATCAAGACTTACTGACCTTATTTGCTTGGGATGAGGCAACCTTTCTTAAAAATACTGAAGGCAGCCCTATACGCCGCATTGGTCACGAGCGCTGGTTAAGGAACCTCGCTGTCGGATTAGGTAACGCTGATTACAATGAGCAGATAATTGAGGCTTTAGTGCAAAGATTAACAACCGCTAGCGCTTTGGTCGCTGAGCATATTGAATGGGCGCTTGATCAGCAAAAAAATAAGCGCCAGTTAAAGCTTCGTAAAACTGCGCGCTTAATTCGCATTGTTGAAAAAGGCCTACCCAGAGATGCTTGATAGCTTAAATCAAGACAATTTGAGCCAGCGCCACTAATTAGTGGCACTGACATATTTTGCACAGTCCGCCGTTAGCAAGTGCTCAGTTCTGCTGGGGTTGACTGCGCACTAAAAGCTTTTTTTGTTCAGCAATAAACAGGAAATGGGTTAGGCGCGACCCTATTTTTCTCATTCATTACGATAAATGATAAGTGCATCAAGCTCTTTTCTTAGCTTCCTCAACATAGGGTCTGAATTCTCTTCATCTAAAACAACTCCTTTTTTACCGTCGATGTCGAAATACTGGCAGAACTCCTGATTCTCTGTAACCGGACTACTAATTTTATGGCTTGTACTTCTTATCACATTATTCCGTATCCGATCGTATTCAGCCTTTGTGATAGAGGTCGTCTTTTTCGCTAGTTTACTTCCTGCACTAACAATAACGTATTCACCATTAACCTCTCCAATGAACAGATATGATTCAAATACCCAACCAGAAAAGTTATTCTGATAGTGGAAAACATACTCTTTTGATTTTGCTGTTAATGATTTATCCAACTTAACAATCAATGGAACCTTGCTTTCTTTTGGGGTACATGTAAGGTTCGTCGTTAAGATAGCAACATTAGGCTTGATGTTAACGTTTTTTTAGCGTAATGGAATTTCATATGTTTTCCCTGGTCTCCTGTAAGTATTTCGCTGGTAGCCATATTTTAACTCTTTCCGAATACGATTTGTGAATCTGACGGCGTATGTCTCTCGCGCAGGCAGCCCCTCAACTGGTTTACCGAGATTCATAGCCTTGCCACCTGACAATCTATCCCAGACATGATGTAATTCATGAGCAAACACCATCCCAGGGTTTGCTCGTATTTCTTGCTTACCCAGGGTAGTCCCGATGAATTGAGGCCATTTTGAACTATATGACAAAAACACATCAAACCCTTCTATATCATCGCCTATCCCTACGCGGATACTTTCAGTTATTAGTAAGGAGCCTTTTGTTCGAGCGATTCCCCTTAGCATCATCTTGCCAGTTGTGAGCTCACCCAGTGCCGAGAACATACCTGCAACCTCAGCTTTGAATTCGTCAGAACCTTCTATGGAGTAATTGAGTGTGTACCCTTTGCCTTTGTAACTAGCTTCTGTGTAATCTCCATCCTTCTTCACCTCACCCTTGGAGGAAGGTGTGCTGCCTCCGAATCCACTATTTTCTACATTGGTACTATTATTACCTTTTGCAGTTGTCGATGGTGAACCAATATCTGCGGTTTCTACTGATGACGATTGAGCAGAACTTTGCTGCTGCGCTCCATTACTTGAGTTAGAAGAACTAGATGTATTTCCACTTCGCTGATTTTGTTTTCTGAATTGATCTTCAATTGGCTTATCCCAACAGCTAAGTGGACCACCACAATCAGGACGAATGCCTGACACGTCAATGGACTCATACCCTGTCGGGTCAGTACCGCTGAGCGGATTATTCATTATGTACGAATAAGGGTTAATACTCTGGCTATTCGTTGGGCTTTGAATAACGGGGTCTACAGACATAAAACGCCCAAGGTTATAATCGTACACCCGACCGTTCATATGAATTAATCGGCCTAACTTGACGCATTGTTTTAAAGAGCTTTTATAACTTTGAGAGTACAGCAATAAGGTAAAGTGTTAAATCACTTTTATGGGGCTAGAAATAACAAAGGCTCCAACAAGGGAGCCTTCGCCAAGTATAACTTGGAGCCAGAACATCATTACCGGACTCAGCCTCGACCTAAAATTAGGTTATGTGGTGTCATACTAAACAGTATGTCTGCTACACCATACCCGCATGATTGCCATTAGTGATAACTATGTCAACCATTACAGCATCATTTCATATTGGCGTAACTTTGAAACAAGTGTGGGCAACTTTTGCTTTTGTAGAGAGTTTAAATACTCATCTACTGACATTGGTGGATTTTTCAATGAGCGCCTTTGTCTTTGTGCAGCCAACAATGCTCGGCTTGGATCCAATTCAAACATGTCAGACAAAAACACATCTGGATGTATAGCTGACAGCCCAAGTGGTGCTAGTTTTTCATCTGGAAAGTCTTTTAAGTTAAATGTCACAATCCCTTCAGCTTGCCCTTTAATTGCAGCGGCAACAACATGGCGATCATCTTGATCGGGTAATTCGATTCCAGCTATAAATGGCTCATAACCTTCAACAACACAATCAGGCACATGGCGATTCATTAACTCCCGTGTGCGTTGTAATTTCTCTTCAGAGATGTATGGTTGCTTTTTTAACAAATTTCGCGTCCATTCGTCGTGAATTTGCTCTGTCCATTTCGCCCGATACAAACCTGTTTGCGCCAAATACAGTAAATAACTTCGAAGTGGCGCTGGATACATCACACATGCATCCAGAATTACGGTGTAAGTTGTCATTTAATATCCTAAATTCAACTCCTGATCGAGTGCTGATAATTCATCAAGAGTCGCAAGTCGCTGTTCATCAAGCTGACGTTTGTATTGCATCACATCAACAAACGCGACCTTTCTACGATTGCCAGTTCTTGCATAAGGCAAGTCACCAGAATCAAGTAGTTTGATAAACGTGGGTCGTGACATATTTAGCATATCCGCCGCTTCTTGCGTGGTTAACTCAGCATGTATCGGTGTGATATTAACACTGTTCCCTTGGCCAAGTTGAGTCAGCACTTCAATCATTAATTTAACGGCACTAGCAGGTAATTGAACAGAGTGAGTTTCACCATCTTTACCTACCACACTAAAATTTTGTACATCACCATTCGCTTCCAGCACGGCTGAAAGTTCTTGGCTGCTTAATTTAGCCAAGGCGATTTCTTCGGCACTTGGCAATGACTGTACGTTCAACATTACTTTGGTCTCATTTGTCTGTTTGTCATTGTAAATAATTGAGCTTTATTATGTGCAAACCTAATCAGTGAGATTGATTAAAATTTAGCACAACGTAATTATCCGAAATATTCGCAAACATGTCAACTTTCGAAATATTCGAAAACCTGTCCTTGGGTCATAACTCATCGCTGTGCCGCAGGGTGAGTGTTGTTATACACTTCTTGCAATTTGACCAAGCTCATATGCACATACACTTGTGTGGTTGATAAATCGGCGTGACCTAATTTAATAAAATTTAATTTGAAAAATAGCAGTAAAATAAAGCAAGTACTTCGAGCTCTTAAAGGTAAAAATCAACGTTGTGTTATGCTTAACTTTCAGAGCCCGTTTTTGAGAAACCACCTGTAGAAATGATCTGTTCAGTGTTTAATCTTTTAACTGAGCAACCTCGAAATAAGTAGTGCTACTGCTTTAATAATTGCGATAAATCATTTTCAATCTCTTTGAATGCCGCTTTTACTCCCTGAACTGACTCTTCACGTGCAACAGAGTTTTGGATGGTTTCGTCGACCTTTTGATAGATAAAAACCTCTTGGTCCTCATCTAAGCCCATGGTTGGTATACGTCGTTCTAAGTCTTCTTGAAGCTGCTTAAATACAGCCTCGTTATTTACACGATTTTCATTTAGAAGTTCGATGAGTCCCGAAAACTTGCTGTGAACTTTACCTACAGCATCATTAAGTTGTTGCTGTTGTCTGAGCAATTCTTTTTTTGTGATGATCGCTTTAAGCTGCTGTTCTGTAACACTGACTAAAAAGCAAATATGATCCCGAATTCGGCCATGCTTATCAGGGTCTTGGTCTGGCATATTTAAGATTAGTAAGCTGATCATTTCGTAATTGACTAAAATTCGATTCGAAAATTCATGGAGTCGGCCTTTATTTTTGAGCATTTCAAATAACTCAATAACGATTGGCGAACACATGCCCGAAATTGAAAAGTGCTCAATGCCAGACTCTAAGCGAAACTCAACATTGCTTTGTAAATCAAATGAGCTTAGACAGTTAAGCAGAGCTTTACCCAGCTCTTGCTCATCTTCAATAGCACCTATATGCTCGATATAGTTGACTATTTGCCCCATTTCACTGCTGTTCGCCATGGCATTAAATGCTGTTGAAGTCGCATCTTCAACTTGTTGCTCTAGCGATTCTTTTTCTATCAATACTTGATGTAAGTGCTGCAGTTTAAGCTTTAATTCTTCATGCCCGAATGGTTTAACTATATAGTCCTCAGCTCCGACTGAATAGCCTTCCATACGCTCTTCAACCGTTCCTCTTGCTGAAACAAACATAACGATGATTTTCTCGGTATTTGGATTCTCTTTTAGTTTTCGACAAACATCATAACCACTCATTTGTGGCATACTCACATCAAGCAGAATAACCTGAGGATCAAACTCTTCAACTACTGCCAAACACTCTGGACCGCTACTGACCATTTTCAGTTCAAAGTCGAGCTCTTCAAGAATCTCTTCAATTATTTCTAAGTTAAATGGTTCATCATCGACGGCTAAAATTCTCTTTAAGGCCATGTCTAACACTTCCGTTTTATTAATTTAACTTTACAGATCTATCTTCACTCGCTAAGTGTTGAGGTAGATCTATCCTCAATGGAAGCTTTACTAAAATAGTTGCACCTCCATATTCATTATTTCTTGCCGTAATCGTTCCTTGATGTAAGGCTACAAATTCACGACAAATAGCTAAACCAAGTCCTGTACCTCCAGCACCACTATTGGTTTTACTACTTTGCTCAAACTTCGCAAAAATTTTCTCAAGTTCAGACTCTGGAATTCCTATACCACGATCTATTACTGATATTTCAGCCATTTCATTATTCATAGCTAGCTGAATATCTATCTCACTGGCTGGCTCACTAAATTTAAGTGCATTACCAAGCAAGTTGCGCATTATTTGGTTTATCTGCTCTTCGTCACAATCGAGCAAAATACTTTTCTCAAAGCCAATTAAACGAATAGCAATATTTCTCTCAAGAGCAGTCCCTGAGACATCATCAATACTGGTTTTTATAATACTGCTAAGGTTATGTTTTTGCGGATTAAAGGGAAATTTACCAACATCCAGTTTTGAAAGATCAAGCAAATTATTAAGCAGTGACAATAAGCGCTCACCACTTTGTTCTATACGCGATAAATACTTATTTAACTTGTCTTTACTCAGATCATTGTTGGCAACTTTATCAAGTCCAAAACGAGCAAAACTTAAGATTGAATGCATTGGCGTTCTGAGTTCATGAGACATATTCGCTAAAAATTCAGACTTACTTAAGTTTGCAGCTTCAGCCACATCTTTTGCGTGCTCTAGTTGAGCTGTTCGCGCTTTTACCTCTTCTTCAAGCAAATCTTTTGCTTCAAGTAGCAAATCTTCCTTTTCTTTTAAGTGTGTAACGTTTTTAAAGATCCCCGCTAACGCAATCTCGCCGTGATGATCTATTTCATTAAACGATCCCACTAATGGAATATCATTGCCATCTTTTTTAAGCATTCTTAGATCACAGCTAAATTGGCGGTTTTTACTTAGCGTCGTAATTTTTTCTTTAATACGTGTTATTGAAGGCGCATCAAAAAAATCAAATACCGAACAGCTTTCAAATTCATGGTGCTGTTTATCAAATAATTGTTCACAGGCATCGTTAGTTTCGATTACCTTTCCGCATCGTTCAAATAAAATAATAGCGTCGGGAGTATGCTTAAAAATAACTCTTAATAAACTGTCCTTTTCTATAAGCGCATCAACGGTACTCTGAAGTCTTTCAACAAGTTCTGAATTATGACGTTTGAGAAGCTCTGTTTGCCATAGTTTATGAACTGATTGCAATAAACCATTATCATCAATCGGTTTGATCAAAACATCTTCAACACCCTGACGAATGGCAGCAACCATGGAAACTTGATCAGGCTTTGAGGTATACAATAAACAACGACTTTCAGGCTGCAACGACTTCAGCTTTATAAACAATTCAAGCCCTGTTCCATCTTCAAAAGTAAAATCACTAATCAATAAATCAATTGCATGCTCATGAATTAACTCCATTGCAAAGCTCATGTTATCAGCGGTGATGGTTTTGATATGCGCGCCCTTTAAGTTTTGCGCTATTTTTTGTAACCGGTCGGGACAATGATCAACGAGCAATACAGTAGGAAGTTTGAGAATATTGTCGCTGTCTAATTCTAATATTCCCTCTAGAAGCGTGCTTATCTCTTTATTTGCGAAAAAAGGATATATAACAACGGCGTTAGGTAAGAGACGGTTAATTTCACTAAAATGTTCAAGTAAGTCACTGCGTTGTGCTTTCGGTGCGAGTAATAAGAAATGCTCTTGAGAAAAGTCATTCATTAGTTCTTCAATGATACTTGTTGGCACCCCATGTGAAGCAGCAACGAGATCATATTGCTGTTTTAGAACGGTATCATCTATCATTGAAAAGTGTAATAGCTCAACTTCGCAACCGATAAGCTCGAGTAGAACTTTTACACGCATCGCAAGTACACTATTACTATCAACTATTAATATTTTTCGCACCGTAAATAAGACTCACTATAAAAACTGACCTTTTTAGCGTAGTCTAAAAATCTTTTACCGCACAATTTACACCGTATTTTTTTACTAGTTTTTTAAGAAGGTTAAGGTTGCAAGTGCTTACCCAAAATTGTCAAGCCATAAGCTTTATCATCCATAATTGCAATTTCTGGAAGCTCTCCCCAAACCTTGTATTCAAAGCGATTAAACAGTTTTATACTGGGTAGGTTGTGGCTGAATATAAAAGCTAATAACACCTTGATATCAAGTGTTTTTGCATGCTGTTCTGAAAATATAAGCAGTTGCTTTCCTAGCCCTTGCCCTTGAGCCTGCTGGGTGATGTAAATACTAATCTCAACCGTGCCATCGTAAGCTGGGCGGCCATAAAAAGACTTATAACTTAACCAAGCAATTACTTTACCTTGTTGCTCAAAAACAAAGATAGGTCTTTTTTCTGTATGGCTATCAAACCAAGCTTGTTTATCTGCCACCGACACCTCTTCGGTATCTGCGGTAACCATACGCCCAGGGATGGTCTCGTTATAAATCGCGACTATATCAGTTAAATCGTTTTGTGTTGCTTTGCGAATCGTCATAAATAGCTGAAATTAAATGATCACTTTGCTGCATATTAGCGTATATTCATCACAAATAACTAGCGGGAAATAACTATGTATAAATATGCTTTGTTACTTGCAGCAGGCCTAATAACAACCAACCTTGCAGCACAAACCACAGAGGCGGTACCAACAGCTAAAGCAAGCAGCCAATGTGATGATTTTACCAATGTCACAATGAGAAAGTTGCGTTCAAAAGAGTCTATTAATTTTTGTGAATTCAAAGACAAACCACTGCTCATTGTGAATACCGCTAGTAATTGTGGTTTTACCGGCCAGTTTGAAGGCTTAGAAGCCATTCATAAAGAATATAAAGACCAAGGCTTGGTCGTATTAGGGTTTCCATCAGATGACTTTTTCCAAGAAGAAGACGATGAAAAAGACACGGCAAAAGTATGTTTCATCAATTATGGCGTAACCTTTAATATGCTGGCTACCAGTGCCGTTCGCGGTAGCGATGCAAACCCAATATTCAAACACCTAAATGAAGCAACCAGCTCACCTAACTGGAACTTTTACAAATATTTAGTGTCTGCAGATCGTACGACAGTGCAGCGCTTTAATAGTAAAACTAAGCCACAATCGCAAACTTTACGCGATGCAATTGAAGCTGAGCTGATTGCAAAATAAATTTAATTTTTCGTTCGGTAAATATTGAACTAAACTAGTGATTTAATACTAAAACACACATTAGGGAGATGTTATGGCAGTAGCCAGTGCAAGACACATTCTCGTAGACAGTGAAGCTCACTGTTTGGATTTAAAGCAGCAAATTGAGCAAGGAGCTGACTTTGCAGAGCTTGCTCGTGCTCATTCTAATTGCCCATCAGGTCAAGATGGTGGTGCATTAGGTGAGTTTGGCCCTGGCATGATGGTTCCAGAGTTCGACAAAGTCGTTTTCTCTGCACCAATAAACCAAGTACAAGGCCCAGTGCAGACCCAGTTTGGTTATCATCTTCTAGAAGTAACAAGCCGTACTGACTAATTTACAAATCGATTTCAAAAAGCCGCTTCATAGCGGCTTTTTTTTGCGAAGGATCTCAAAATGAAACTTTTAGGCTCGACCACCTCACCTTTTGTGCGCCGTATTCGGATTTGGGCTGCACTTAATAACCTAGCTATTGATTTTATTAATTTGGATATTTTCTCTGAGCAAGACAGACAAACCATGATTGCTCATAACCCTGCCAGAAAAATTCCTGTATTAATCGACCATGATTTTACCTTATGTGATTCCAACTCCATTATTCGCTATCTGCTCGAAAAAGCAGATCAGCCATTACTTAGCTGGCAGCAAGAGAACTACTTAACCATTATCAATGCCTGCAATGATTCACTGGTAGAAATTTTACTTTGTCAGCGTTCAGGGTTTGATACCAGCAGCGATAAACTATTTTTTAATTTACAGAATGAACGAATTGTTGAAACATTAGCCTATTTAAATACTCATTTATCGGAGCCAGTATTTAAAAGCTGTGAATACCTCAACATCAGTTTATACTGCTTGCTAGATTGGATCCGCTTCCGCGAATTAACTGATTTTAGCCAACTAAATAACTTAGTTGATTTTTATCATAAATTCGCCGATAAAGCGGCAGTACAACAAACAGATCCACGAAAATAAAGATAAGGGTTACGCAAATGAGCGATATCGAAATTGAATCAGAATTAGTTAGCTTTGTAGAAAAAGTTCGTTTGAACGAATCTATGTGGGCACTCGGTGCCGAAGATGGTGGTTTTGTTGTCTGTGAATCAAACCAATTTAGCGACACAGATGTGTTATTACTTTGGGGTACTGAAGACGCTGCAAAAGCACAATGTAAAGATGAGTGGCAAGACTATACCCCTGTTGAAATTGGCCTAGACGAATTTCTTGATGAGTGGGTTGAAGACCTTAACGAAGATGATGCGCTTGTTGGTTTAAACTGGAACGATGATCAAGTATGCGTTGAAATCGAACCGGTTGGTTTAGCTAAAGCTCTTTGCGATTAATAGCAATCCTTAAGCTTATAACGACACGGCCGTATTTATGGCAGTGTCGTTAAGCTGGAAACTTGATACTTATCAGGTATACTCTTCAACACATCTTTATTATCAAGGTATTAGGTTGAAGTCCCATCTTGGTCGTAGGCCCTTTTCGGCCATGGAATTACATACCCTGTATAATGGTTACATTTATGGTGATCAGCGTTTAGCACGTGAACAAGCTAAGCATTGGCACTTTTGGCTGCCTTTGTTTGCCTATTACACCGGTGCCTACAGCGATGAAATTGGCCATTTAACCCTTGATAATATTGTCACCCTTGATGGAATTCGCTGCTTTGATTTTCATACACATGGCAAGATAAAACCTCGCTATGTACCTATCCACAATGCATTACTCGATGCAGGACTTGACCAATACTTAGGCTATTTAAATGAACAAAATCAGCAACGACTGATGTTTGATTTACCCGCTAAATCTGGTCGCTACAGCGAAAAAGTACGTATTTGGTTTTCGGGTGAAGGTGAACGCGCTGGTTATTTACAAAAGTGCGCTATTCCTACTGTTGATCAGCAAGGTATGAAAACCGCGATAAGCAGTTTACGGCTCAACTTTGAACAACAAGTGCGAATTCATGCACTGCAAGCCAACTGCAAAGATGCCTTTAACTACTTGCTTGGTTTTAAAGATTTCAACGAGCAACGCTTTGCTGATATGCAGTTATTAAATACCGTGCTGCAAAACATACGACAAATAAACCCGCAACTGCATTGGCAGCGTTTCATTGACCGCCATAATTAACTGACAAACTTTGTTACTAACTATTTATTACTGTTCAAATTAAAACCTGATAGCATGGTGATTCGCCCCTCATAGCAGGTGCCTTTCTAACAACAAAAAATCAGGGATACTTATGTTCTTAAAAAGCCTATTAACGGTGAGTGTTGCACTTGCTGTTAGCTCTGCCCATGCCAATGAATATGTTATCGAAAAGCTTGCCAAGCCTAGCTCACAACAAGTAGAACTTACGCTTGATCCTGCCAAAGACAATTTTTCTGGTCATACCGAAATTGCTTTAGAGGTTCTAAAAGCAACCAATTATATCGAATTAAACGGTATTGATTATGCAGTTAGCATGGCGAAAATTTTAGGTGCAGAAAACTGTGACCTAAGTGCTGAAATGCTAAAAACAGGCAAAGTTAAATTCGCTTGTGAAGAAAAAATTCAGCCAGGTAAATACACTTTAAAAGTTGATTTTACCGCACCTTATAATCGCCAAAGTGTTGGTTTATATAAAACTTTAGATCAAGGTACGCCTTATCTTTTCACGCAATTTGAAATGAGCGATGCGCGTCGTGCATTCCCCGTTTTTGACGAGCCAAGTTATAAAATTCCATTTCAGCTAACTATCACAGCGCCAACATCACAAAAAGTGTATGCCAATACACCGGTTTTAAAAACCAAAGTTGATGGCGATATGACAACGCACTTTTTTGACAAAACACCACCGATTCCTTCTTACTTAGTCGCTATGGCTGTTGGCCCGTTTGAAGAGCTTGAAATTAAAGGCATGCCAATCCCTGGCCGCGTATTGACTCCACAAGGTAAAATTCACCTTGCTGATTACGCAAAAGAAAATATGCCGCGTGTGTTAAAAGCCCTAGAAGATTATTTTGGCATTCCTTACGTATACAAAAAGCTAGACTCAGTGGCAGTGCCAGAGTTTCCATTTGGCGCAATGGAAAACGCAGGCCTAGTGACTTACCGTGAAGACATTTTACTAGTAGACCTAGCAACAGCAACGCGCAGCAAAAAAGAGCGCAATGTATCAATCATTGCCCATGAGTTAGCTCACCAGTGGTACGGTAACCTAGTGACTATGAAGTGGTGGAATGATTTATGGTTAAACGAAGCATTCGCAAGTTGGATGGCAGCGAAAATCACTGCACAAATCAACCCTGAATTTGAGTCGCACTTAGACTTACCACAAAACTATGTGATGGCACTGGATGCGCGTTTAAGTACTAAACCTATTCGTAAACCAATCAAAACTGAAGCTGATATCATGGATGGCCTTGGCCTTGCCTACAGTAAAGGTAGCGCGGTTTTATCTATGGTTGAAAACTGGATTGGCGAAGAGGCATTCCAGCAAGGTATTCGTGCTTACTTGAAAAAATTCTCGTATAAAAATGCAGAAGCTGCTGATCTATGGCAAGCACTAGGCGAAGCGTCTAATAAAGATGTGGCAAGTGTTCTTAAATCGTTTATCGAACAATCATCTTTCCCACTTATCAAAGTAACGCAAGATGGTAAGAAAATTAATATCAGCCAAAGCCGCTTTGTAAATGCTGGCGTTGATGCACCAGCACAACTGTGGAATGTTCCGGTTGCAATTAAGTATGGTGCGGGCGACAAAGTTAAAACCGCAAGTTTACTGCTGAATAAAGAAACACAGCATCTAACTCTCGACTTTGAACCTGAGTGGATTTACCCAGATCAAGGTGCCATGGGTTATTACCGCTGGGTATTAAATGATGCACAGTTTAATGCCCTGTTAGAGAACGCTGCTGACAAGCTAACGGTACGTGAGCGCTTAGCGCTACTTTCTGCGGTTGATTCATTACTTGATGCAGGTGTTATCTCTGCGGCTCACTTAATGCAAACGTTAGAAGCCTTTGTGAGTGATGCTCACCCATTAGTAGCAAACACAGCATTGGGTTACCTTGCTTCTCAAAAACGCGTATTCGAAGACGACAGTAACCGTGACCTATGGCCTAAGTTTATTCGAAACAGCATTGCTCCTGCCGCTAAGCAATATGGTTTAACAGCAAAAGCAGGTGAAGACGCGGCGGTATCGCAATTACGTGCGCAAGTTGTTGCTCGTTTAGGCTTCGATGGCCATGACCAAAAAGTCATTGATACAGCAAAAGCACAAGCGGCACTGTACTTAAACAACCCTGAAAATGTTGACCCATATTTAGCCTCAACTTACTTAAACCTTGCGGCTTACCATGGCGATGCAAAGTTACTTGAAAAGTACAAGCAAACCTTTAAAACCACCAAAGATCCACAAGTGCGTACTAAGATGCTGGCAGCGATGGGTTACTTTGGTAAACCTGAGTTACAAAAAGCGGTTCTAGAATACAGCTTAACAGATAACGTAACAGCCTCTGATATGCGTACGTTATTAGGTGGTTTAGGCTATGGTAAAGAGCGTGAAGCACTGTTTATTGAGTGGATTTACAACAATTACGATGCCATCACTAAGAACTTACCACCGTTCTTTGTACCAAATTTACCATTCTTCACAACGGCAAGCTGCGATGCGAAAAGCCTAGAGAAAACCAAAACCTTCTTCAACGATAAAATCACTGAAGTACCAGGTTATGCACGCTCTCTTAGTAAGCTTGAAGAAAGCATCAATGATTGTATTGCACTGAAAAACCGTGAATTAAACTCAGTGAATAGCTTCCTTAAGCGCTAATTAAAGCAAATACGAAAAGGGCCACAATGTGGCCCTTTTTTATTGCGCTAAAATAGCAGTTAATTTAGTTATAAATTGCTCAGCCGCTTCAGGTGAGGTGACTTTAAATGCAATACCATAATGAATGGGCTGTGCACTTTTATAAATGCGAGTTGGAAAACGGGTCATTTCACTTATTACATACAAATGCCAGTTTGCTCTGTTTGTAATTTAAACGCGAGATTGAGCCTTCACAAAAGCGTCTTAAATCAAGCCACTGTGATACCACTTCAGGCTCAGTCAAACTGCGCTTATGAACTCGGTTATTAACCGCATAAGCCACAGTGTCTTTATCAATTAAAGCAAAGTCTTGCACCGACTCAGGTAATCTAAATAAATCACTCACTTCCTCAGTTTGCGGCGCAAAGCGTGCAACCCAATGTTGGTTGTTTTTGTTATAACTAAATAAATAACTGTTTGTGTGTTTATCAAAAATTAAAGTTCGGCCAATATCACCGGCAATGACACGCGGTTTAGCCGCAGCAACACGAGTGTATTGCAATGTATGCGGCTCACCTAAGATAAACATGATCAGGTCTTCATCAGCGCCCCACGCATGGTAGCCAACAGGCTCAATCCATTCAAAAATTCGGCTCGCGGCAGGCTCTTCTGCTAATGGATACTGCCATAACTTTTGCTTACCATCTGCTTCGACCACGATTGCCGACAAGGCTTGCTGATTTGGCATTAGCGTTGGCGAGTATTCACTGACAGGAGTGTTGGTGATATTCACACTGCTCTTAGATGCAAAGTCATAAAACGCAATATCGGTTTGTGACTGGCCATTTTCGCCAACAACTTCATGGGTGTAGTAAAGCCCAGTATCAACTAAAAATGGTTGATTATTATAAGTTTTATCATCGGTTACTCGCGACACCTGCATACCATATGGGGTGTCTAAGTCGGCAAGTAATATTTCGCTTTTAGGCATCGCTGCATGTGCGTGACTGGTAAACAATGTCCCTGCTGCGACGAAAAGTAAAGACGAAATCAATTTCATGTTGTTCTCTCGTTTTAATTTTTATCAGCCCATGATAGCGTTAATTAATCCGCCAGTCACTTGACCTTACCATGCTCGACCTTTATAACTAGGACGTGTTCGTTTTTTATCGGTTTCTACTGATTGATTTTATGCACGATAATACCAATCGAGTTATGCCACTGACCATTTAACACACTAGAATGGTTAAATTTTTAAGCCGACTGGTATCAACAATAACGAGAATAATTATGTCAGCTAAACACCCTATCATCGCTATTACCGGTTCATCTGGGGCGGGAACTACCACAACCACCAATGCAATTAAGCACATTTTTAGAAGCTTAAGCATTGATGCAGCCTTCATCGAAGGCGATAGCTTTCATCGTTATACTCGCCCTGAAATGGATAAAAAAATCCGTGAAGCACAACAAGAAGGTAAGCACATTAGCTACTTTGGCCGAGAAGCTAATGATTTTGGTGCCCTTGAAGAGCTTTTTTACCAATATGGCGAAACCGGCCAAGGTAAAATCAGACGTTACTTACATACTTTCGACGAAGCGGTGCCTTATAACCAACTTCCAGGAACTTTTACCCCTTGGCAAGATTTAGAATCAAATACAGATATCTTATTCTATGAAGGTCTTCATGGTGGTGCTGTCGATGAGAATCATGATGTTGCTAAGCATGTCGATTTATTGATTGGCATGGTGCCAATTATCAACCTTGAGTGGATCCAAAAACTCATTCGCGACACCTCTGAACGAGGCCATTCGCGAGAAGCGGTAATGGGCTCTATTGTGCGTTCAATGGATGACTACATTAACCACATTACCCCGCAGTTTTCACGTACTCATATCAACTTCCAGCGAGTGCCGACGGTTGATACCTCAAACCCATTCAGCGCAAAAGATATTCCTTCTTTAGACGAAAGCTTTGTTGTGATTCGTTTTCGTGGCATAGATGACGTCGATTTTCCGTACTATTTGAGCATGATTGAAGGCAGCTTTATGTCTCGTATCAATACGCTTGTGGTACCTGGAGGCAAAATGGGCTTAGCAATGGAGCTTGTGCTAACGCCGTTGATCAAAGATATTATTTTGAAAAAGCGCGCCCTTGAAAATTTAGCCCCGGTTGACTTGCCGATTTAACTCACTCGGGTACACTGCTGACTCTGGTGAAAACAATGGAGTCGTCGCCTTGAAACAAACATTACGTGTTATTGTTGGTTCAAAGAACCCCGTTAAAATTAACGCGGCTAAACATGTCTTTAGTCTTTATTTCCCACATCATACCATTGAGTGCAAAGGTGAAGATGCACCTTCTGGCGTACCTGATCAGCCACTAGGTGAAGATGAAACCCGTATCGGCGCTGAAAATCGCGTTAAGTATTGCCAAGATCACTTTGACGCCGATTTTTATACAGCAATGGAAGGTGGCGCAGAACAATTTAGTTATGGCGCTGCAACCTTTGCCTTTGTAGTGATTGCAAACAAGCAGCAATTTAGCGTGGGTCGCAGTAGCAACCTACCGTTACCGCAACCTTTTTACGATGCCTTGCTAGCTGGTAAAGAACTAGGTGATGTCATGGATGAGGCATTCAATACCGTTAATATCAAACAACAAGGTGGTGCTATTGGCTTATTAACCAATCATCTTGCCACGCGCGAAAGTACTTATGTACAAGCACTGACATTGGCCATGGCGCCATTTTCACACCCTACCCTATTCAACCAGTAATTAGGATAACCATGAAGTATAGCCACGTATTATTCGATGCCGATGAAACGCTATTTAGCTTTAATGCATTTGAAGGTTTAAAAGTGATGTTTGCACATTACGGCGTAGAATTTACTGAGTCAGATTATCATCATTACCAAGCAACCAATAAGCCGCTTTGGGTTGCTTATCAAAAGCATGAAATTACCGCCAGCGAGCTACAGATAACTCGCTTTACAGAATGGGCTAATAGACTCGATGTGCCAGCAAAAGAGCTTAACGATGGCTTCTTGGATGCTATGGCCTCTATTTGTGTGCCATTACCTGGTGCAGTTGACTTGCTTACAAAGTTAAAACCACACGCCAAGCTAGGCATTATTACCAATGGGTTTGCTAAGTTACAACAAAAACGCCTAGAGCACACCGGTTTACAGGATATGTTCGATTGGCTGGTTATTTCAGAGTTAGTCGGTAAAGCAAAACCTGCCCCAGAGATTTTTCAACATACATTTCAATTAATGGGCAATCCACCAAAAGAGCAGATTTTAATGGTAGGCGATACAGCTGCCAGTGATATTTTAGGTGGTCACAATGTGGGTATCGACACGTGTTGGTTACAACACCCAGGAGTTGAGCTACCTGAAGATATTAAACCAACTTATCAAATCAATCAGTTGGTCGAGCTTGAAGCTATTCTAGGCTTATAATTCTTGATAATAGTTTGGCAAAAAAAATGACGCTTAAAGCGTCATTTTTTATAACTGTAATATGCTTGCGATTAAGCTGTCGCTACTTCTAAGCCTGGTGCTGGCATAGTCACTGGGGTATCGAAAGTTGCCCATTCCCATGCTGACTCAGTCGCCATAATTTTACGAAGTAGTTTATTGTTTAAATCATGGCCTGATTTATAAGCCGTGATTTTACCTAGAATGTTGTGGCCAGTCATAAACATATCGCCCACACAGTCTAAGATCTTGTGTTTAACAAACTCATCGCTATAACGTAAGCCGTTTGGATTTAGTACTTTAAACTCATCCAATACAACTGCGTTATCCATGCTACCACCTAATGCTAGGTTGTTAGCGTGCATATACTCGATATCTTTCATAAAGCCGAAAGTACGTGCGCGGCTGATTTCTTCAGTGAAGCTTTGTGCCGTGATATCTAAACCGATACGTTGGCGGCTTTCATTGATTGCTGGGTGATCAAACGCAATTTCAAAATCGATGTGGAAACCATCGTATGGTTCGATCTCAGCCCATTTATCGCCTTCTTCAATACGTACTTTTTCTTTAATACGAATAAAGCGCTTAGCTGCATTTACTTCTTTAATGCCGCCTTTTTGTAACAAATAGATGAATGGTAATGCACTACCATCCATGATTGGTACTTCTGAGCTGTCTAATTCAACAATTAGATTATCAATACCCATTGCCGCTACCGCCGCAATAAGGTGCTCAGTCGTTGATAAACGAACACCATCTTTGTTTGTCAAACAGGTACACAGTTGCGTATCACCAACGGCTTCTGGTGTTGTTTCAAAATCAACAACCGGATCAAGGTCTACGCGACGAAATACTATCCCAGTATTTGCGCTCGCAGGTCGGAGAGTAATAGTGACCTTCTCACCTTTATGAAGTCCAATTCCTATGGCTTTGACTACTTCTGCAATCGTACGCTGTTTAATCATAGGTTCGCTCACTTATAGTTACAGTTAGACGGCGAATTGTATCATAAATACATTCAACTGCCAATTTGTTTATTTATCGAACAAAATTACCAACAAAAACTGTCTTAGTCAGCTTGCTTTCTTAGGAAAGCTGGAATGTCGAAGTAATCGCCACCCTCTGATTTATCAGACTTTTTGCTGCTCTCAGTGCTGCTAGATACTGAGCTGCTCGTTGTACTTTGTTGTACGGGCTCTTGCTTTTCAGACGCAGATGACATGCTTACATCATCACCGCTGCCTTGACTTGCAAAGCTTGGCACATACATGCTGCTAGTTGTTTGGTTCATTGAGCTTTGTACATCAGAACCTGATGCTTTTTTAAAGCCATTATCCACAATACCAAACTGTGGACGACGATCGCCGCCTAAACCTGTTGCAACAACCGTTACACGTAACTCGTCGCTCATTTCAGGGTCAATTACCGCACCCACAACCACTGTTGCGTTTTCTGACGCAAGTGCTTTAACGTGGTTACCAACAATTTCAAATTCTTCAATCGCAATATCCATACCTGCCGTGATATTAACTAAGATACCTTTAGCACCTGTTAAATCGACATCTTCAAGTAGTGGGCTTGAGATAGCCGCTTCTGCAGCTTCTTGCGCACGGTCAGGGCCAGACGCAGATGCTGTGCCCATCATCGCAGTACCCATCGCTGACATAACTGTACGTACGTCGGCGAAATCCACGTTGATTAGACCAGAACGTGTAATTAGCTCTGCAATACCTTGTACCGCACCAAATAACACGTCATTCGCTTTTGCGAAGGCATCTAATAGTGTAGTGCCTTTGCCTAAAACTTTAAGCAATTTATTGTTCGGAATTGTAATAAGTGAGTCTACAGTTTCTGACAATTCATTAATGCCTTGTTCAGCAGCTGCAGCACGCTTTTTACCTTCAAAGTCAAACGGGCGCGTTACTACAGCAACCGTTAAAATGCCTAACTCTTTAGCAATTTTAGCAACCACTGGCGCAGCACCTGTACCCGTACCACCGCCCATACCAGCTGCGATAAATACCATGTCAGCACCTTCAAGGCTGGCACGGATAGTCTCAGCGTCTTCTTCAGCAGAGTTACGACCCACTTCCGGGTTAGCACCTGCACCTAGACCAGAGGTGATTTGTGTACCTAGCTGCACTGTTACATCAGCAGATGAATTACGTAATGCTTGTGCATCCGTATTCGCAGCAATGAAACGTACACCTTCAATTTGTTGTTTTACCATGTGCTCAACCGCGTTACCGCCGCCACCGCCCACGCCAATTACTTTAATGACAGCTTCTTCGCTGTGCTGTTCCATCATATCAAACATGTTTACTCTCCGACTTGAGTCTTAAAACTCACCTTGGAACCATTTAGTAATACGGTTCCACCAATTATTATCACCTTCTGCTTTCGACTTTTGTGCATTCATCGATTGCATTGTACGGCCGTATTGTAACAAACCAACCGCGGTCGCGTACGAAGGATCATCTACATAATCTGTCAAACCAACAATCCCGATTGGTTTGCCAATTCTGACCGGCATTTGGAAAATGTCTTCTGCCACTTCCATTGCACCCGTCATTTTTGCTGTTCCGCCAGTAATGACGAGACCTGCAGCAATTTGGTCTTCAAAACCTGAGCGGCGGATTTCTTCCATCGCCAACTCGAATAATTCTCTAAAACGAGGCTCAACAACCTCAGCTAAGGTATGGCGCGACATAATACGCGCTGGTCGGCCACCTACACTCGGTACTTCAATAGTGTCTTCGTTGCTTGCCATTTGGCTACTCGCACACGCATATTGTACTTTGAGTGACTCGGCATGTGATATAGGCGTTCTAAATATTTTTGCAATATCACCAGTCACTTGGTTACCGGCTACAGGAATAACGGCTGAGTGGCGAAGCGCACCATTAATATAAATGGTGATATCCATGGTACCGCCACCAATATCTAACACGGCTACACCCAGTTCTTTTTCGTCATCTGTAAGTACTGAGTAACATGATGCCAGTGCCGTGAAGATCAACTGATCGACTTCAAGGCCACAACGCTCAACACATTTCTCGATATTCTTTGCCATATCGTTTGAGCAAGTAATGATGTGCGCGCGAGCTTCCATACGTACACCGCTCATGCCAAGTGGGTTTTTAATCCCTTCTTGCATATCGATGCTGTACTCTTGTGGCAATGCATGGAGCATTTTTCGTTCTGCCGAAATAGGCACTGAACGCGCAATGTGGATGACATTTTCAATATCTTCGTCTGTCACTTCCGTGTTGTTAATTGCCACTACACCGCTTTCATTTTGGCACTGGATATGTTTTCCAGAAATCCCTAAATAAACAGAGCTAATACGGCAATCAGCCATTAGCTCAGCTTCATCTATAGCTCGACGAATCGATTCAGAAACAAGGTTAAGGTCGTTAACGCCGCCTTTATCCATACCATGCGATACTTGGCTGCCAACACCCACAATGCTTAGTTTGTTATCTGCGGTGATTTCACCAACGGTGGCCACAACTTTCGATGTGCCAACGTCTAATCCAATCACTAGGTTTCTTTCTGCTGACTTGGTCATGCCTTACTCTTATTTTCTAATTGTTCTTCTTGCACTGGCTTCCAGCTCACTGCAAGACCGGTATCATACCGTAAATCAACAACATCGATTTGTGCATCTGCACGTTGTTCCATGCGCGGATACACGTCAATAAAACGCTGTACACGCTTTGCTTTTTCTTTGCGGCCTAAGTTCAGGCGAATGCCGTTATCAAGCCATAACTGCCACGAAAAGCGCTCAGAAAGCGCTAAACTAGTCAGCTCTAAGTTATTCACTTTGAGCATTTCTTGAAATTGACTAAATGCTGTCCACGCCTCAATCTCACTGCCTTCAGGGCCGTATAATTGTGGCAAGCTTGTGGGTAATTTATCACTACTTGCTTGGAACACTTCGCCTGCTTGGTTTAACAGCATATCACTGTTCCAATGAGCTACAGCTTGATGTTCAACAACATATACTTGCAGGGTATCTGGCCATTGCTTTCTGACTGATGCCGTTGCCACCCACGGCAAGCTTTGTACTAAGCGTTGCACATGTTTTACGTCTAATTCAAAAAAACTCGATAAGTCGGCTTTTTTTATTGCACCAATAATTGCTTTTTCATCAGTATATTGGGGCTGTCCAAGTACTGATAAATGCTTTATTTGTGCGTCTTTGTTTTCTACCAACCAATCTGAGACGCCTGTCGTGATTTTTACTAATGCAAAAATCACGACTAGAAAAAAGCTCACACCAAAAATCAACGACCAATTTAGTTGTTGTTTTAATTGTTGCGCTTTTTCTAAAAAAGGATGCATATTAAAGGGTTTGCTCCAAAATGCGAACAACTAATTGCTCAAAGCTTGCACCATTCGCTTTCGCTGCCATGGGCACTAAAGACTTTTCTGTCATGCCTGGTACCGTATTTACTTCTAATAAGTAAAAGTTACCTTGCTGATCACGCATCGCATCAACACGCCCCCAACCACTTGCACCCACTAAATCAAATGCTTTTAATGCCATATCTTGCAACAATTCAGTTTCTTGCGCAGATATATCTGCAGGGCAATGATACTGAGTTGTATTCGATTGATACTTAGCTTGATAGTCATAAAAGCCATTTGGCGTCGTCATCTCAATGACAGGCTGAACATCTTGCCCAAGTACAGCAACAGTAAATTCACGGCCAGTGATCCATTGCTCAACAAGCACTTGGCTATCAAACTTAAATGCAGCGTTAAGCGCCGCATCGAGTTGCTCAGCGCTGCTTGCTTCTGCCATACCAATGCTTGAGCCTTCATGTGACGGTTTTACCATCACTTTGCCAAACTCATTAATAATCGCTTGGCTATCAAACTCATGGCGGCTATCAACAACAGTGTAAGGTGCTGTGCTTAGCCCCATTGCTTTAAATAAGTGCTTACAACGCACTTTATCCATCGCAAGCGCAGAACCTAAAACGTCACTGCCAGTATATGGGATACCCATAAATTCAAGTGCACCTTGAATAGTGCCATCTTCGCCACCACGACCATGCAGAGCAATAAACACACGTTCAATGTTTAGCTCTTTTAATTGCCATAGCGGCTGATCTTTCGGATCAAAAGCAATGGCATCAACGCCAGCACTTTGCAAAGCATTCAATACAGCTTGGCCTGATTTAAGAGAGACTTCTCGTTCGGCAGATGTGCCACCAAAAAGTACCGCTACTTTGCCAAATTTGTCACTTAACTGGCTCATACGTTTACCTGCTTTAGTTGTTCAATAGACAACTCGGTTGCTGCTAACTTTTTCACTAACTGGCCAATGTTACCAGCGCCTTGTGTTAAAACTAAATCATTATCTTGCAGTGTACTGGCAAGAACACCAGCAAGCTCGGAGCTGTTGGCAATATGTAATGGTTCTTTACCACGCTGGCGTAAACTACGACATAAACTCTTGCTGTCGGCCCCCACAATTGGCTCTTCACCCGCTGAGTACACATCAAGGAGTAATAACTGATCAACATCAGCCAGTACTTTGACAAAGTCTTCGTATAAATCACGGGTTCGACTATAACGGTGCGGCTGATAAATCATCACTAAACGTTTATCTGGCCACCCTTCACGAACCGCCGCAATTGTTGCTGCAACTTCTGATGGGTGATGACCATAATCATCAACTAACATCACATTACCGCGTTCATTCTCAAAGCTTCCATAATGCTGAAAACGACGGCCTACGCCTTCAAATTTTGTCAGCGCTTCTAAAATTGCATGGTTAGCTATGTTTTGATCTTTAGCCACCGCAATCGCAGCTGTCGCGTTAAGCGCATTGTGCTTACCCGGCATATTAAGCGTAACGGCTAGGCTTTCACCTTGCTTATTTACAACATTAAATGAACAAGTATTCGCTGTTTGGCTAAAATCAACCATGCGGTAATCAGCTTCTGCCGACTCACCATAGGTAATCACAGGGCGTCCAAAGCGAGGGATCAACTCCGCTGCAACCTCAGAATCAATACACACGACAGCTAAACCATAAAACGGTAAGTTATGAATGAAATCAACATACGTGTCTTTCATTTTTTCTAAGCTACCGCCGTATGTATCCATGTGATCTTCTTCAATATTCGTGATCACCGACACCATAGGCTGTAAGTGTAAGAATGACGCATCACTCTCATCAGCTTCTGCAATTAAAAAGTCGCTTTTACCGACCTTGGCATTACTTCCAGCGCTGTTTAACAAGCCACCAATAATAAAGGTTGGATCAAGGCCTGCTTGTGCATAAATACTTGCTATTAAACTGGTTGTTGTTGTTTTACCATGAGTGCCCGCTACAGCAATACCGTGGCGAAAGCGCATTAATTCTGCCAACATTTCGGCGCGGCGAACAATTGGAATACGTGCCGCTTTTGCTGCTTTAATCTCAGGGTTTTGCTCGTTAATCGCACTTGATACCACGACAACGCTGGCATCTTTTACATTGTTTTCATCATGACCAATAAATACTTCTGCACCCACTTGTATTAAGCGCTCAGTCATCGCACTGTGCGCAATGTCTGAACCTGTGATGCGGTAGCCTTCAAAAGCAAGTACTTCGGCAATACCACCCATGCCTGCACCACCAATACCCACAAAGTGGATGGTGTCGATACGACGCATCGCAGGACGAGTGTTGTTTTCTTTCATCGTGCTTTCTTTCACTACTAATCTCTTCTATCTGCTAGTTGCTCACAGCGTTTTGCAACATTGGCTGTGGCATCTAAAATAGCAAGCTGTTTTGCTTTACTTGCCATTGTTGAAATTTTTTCTGGTGCATTTAAGTAAGGCGTTAATAACTCAACAACCGTCGCTTGGTTAAACTCACTTTGCTGCATAATCAATGCAGCTTGCTCAGTCACTAAATACTTTGCATTGGCAGTTTGATGGTCATCGACAGCATGTGGAAAAGGCACAAATAAGGCCATTCTTCCGGCTGCAGCTATCTCACTCACCGTTAACGCACCAGCACGGCAAATTACCAAATCAGCCCATTGATATGCGCTATCCATATCATCAATGAATTCAGCGACTTTACTATTTTCAGTTAACCCTAACTGTTGATAGCTGGCAGTCACATTCGGTTCATTATTTTTACCTGTTTGGTGCCATATATTAAGCGTTGTTAGCGCTGAAAGTTCACTGAATACAGCTGGTAAAGTATCATTAAGAACTTGCGCACCGAGTGAACCGCCAACTACTAGCACATTAATCGGTGTCGCTGTTTGCTTTACAGTGACATTAGCGACACTTGCTCTGACTGGGTTACCGACTACTTCACATTGTTCTTTTGCAAAAGCCGATGGAAAAGCAGCTAAAACTTTATTGGCAAACTTTGCTAGCCAACGATTACTCATGCCTGCAACAGCATTTTGCTCATGAATAACCAAAGGAATACCTAAGCTCTTTGCTGCTATGCCCGTAGGTCCAGTCACATAACCACCCATAGCTAAAACAACATCGGGCTTTTGTGCTTTTAAAATTTTGCGTGCTTGAAAAATGGCATTCATCACCATAAATGGTGCCTTGACCAAACGTTTAATACCATTGCCACGCACACCTTTCACATTGATAAAATCAATCTCAATGTTGTGCTTAGGTACTACCGTTGCTTCCATTCTGTCAGGCGTGCCAATCCAGCTAACCTGCCAGCCTTGCTGCTTTAAAAAATCAGCAACTGCAATACCCGGGAAAATATGACCACCAGTACCGCCTGCAACAACAAGTAATTTTTTACTCATCGCTTACCTCCTCGAGAGGTTGCCTGCTTAGTTGCCATTTTTGTCTCAAAATCTATTCGCAAAAGTACACCTGTTGCTATGGTCATAATTAATAAACTAGAGCCACCGTAAGAAACAAACGGCAGTGTTAAACCTTTGGTTGGCAAAATACCCGCACTTGCGCCAACATTTACCATGGTTTGAAACGCAAACCAGATACCAATAGCAAAAGCAAAATAGCCTTCGTACTCTTTGCCGCATTTCAATGCTTTTTGACCAATTAACAGGGCTCTGAATACAAACACAGCAAGCACAATCAAAATACTTAATACGCCAAAAAAGCCAAGCTCTTCACCAATCACTGCAAAGATAAAGTCATTATGTGCTTCAGGAAGATATTGCAGTTTTTGCACGCTATTTCCTAAGCCTTGACCAAACCAACCACCTTGACTGTATGCCATTAGCGATTGCACTAACTGATAACCTTTACCGAATGGATCCTCCCACGGCTCTAAAAAGCCAGTGACACGGGCCATACGGTATGGTTCAGCGATAATTAGCACTACCACGGCAGCAATACCCGTTAAAATAAGGCCAAAAAACTGCCATAACTTAGCCCCCGCTAAAAACAACAAACCAACTGTTGTCACAAACAGTACAACTACGGTCCCTAAGTCTGGTTGCATCAAAATCAAAAATGCATACACACCAAATACAGCTAATGGCTTGAAGAAACCTTTTAAGTTCTCTTGTACTTCTTCACGTTTACGTACCAAGTAACCGGCAATATAGCTAAAGAAATACAACTTGGCGGCTTCAGCAACCTGAAAGCCCACAGGGCCAATAGGTATCCAACGCTTTGCACCGTTCACTTCACGGCCAACAATCAGCACTAAAACCAGCAAACCTAAACCCAGCAACAATAAATAGGCGTTACTGCGCTTCCACCAATCCATAGGCACGTTTGTGGCAATCCAAAATAAGAAAAAGCCCATAATTAAGAACATGCCGTGGCGAATAATAATGTGATACGGATTATCAAATAATCGCTCTGCTGTTGGCATAGAGGCACTGGTTACCATCACAAAGCCAACGCCAATCAACATCAACATGCAATACAATAACGGCACATCATAAAGCTGTGGCGATTGCTTTGGTGTTAATGCGTCACGGATGTCAGCAAATGCAATCATACTGCCTCCGCCAATACGCACTGCGCAAAATCATCACCACGTTGCATGTAATTGTTGTACATATCAATGCTGGCACATGCGGGTGCTAATAAAACGATATCGCCACTGCTGCTTAACTGTTTTGCTAGTTGCACAGCTTCATGCATGTTGGTGGTTAGGTGGCCTTTTTCGGTTAATGCTACGAGAGCTTTAGCATCCTTACCAAAACAAATAAGCGCTTTCACTTTGTTGTTTAAGTATGGCTTTAAGGCATCTAAATCAGCCCCCTTTGCATCACCACCGGCAATCACAACCAATTGCTTTGCTTGATCAGCTAAGCTTTCAATCGCAGCGATAGTTGCACCTACATTGGTCGCTTTTGAATCATTAAAGTATTTTACTTCATTAATTTCAGCGACAAACTGGCAACGGTGTGCAAGCCCAGTAAAAGCACTAAACGCTTGCTGGTAATGCCCTTTAGCAATATCAAACGGGCTCAGTAATGCCATCACCGCTAAAGCGTTTTGTTGATTGTGTGAACCAACAACATTTAAGCAGCTTGCTGGTAATACTGGTTTACCGTGTGCTGCAAAGTATTGTTCGCCTTGATGTTCAACCAAGGCAAAATCTGCATTGGCGAGCGCAAAGCTTACTTGGGGTTGCTTTGCAGTGTGTGTTGCCACATCAATGGCATTAACTACAGCAAGCTCTGAGCCATTATAAATACTTTGTTTAGAGTCTATGTATGCTTGATAACTTGAATAACGATCGAGATGGTCTTCACTCACATTCAAAACACAGGCACTTTTCGCTTTTAAGCTATGCGTGGTATCAAGTTGAAAACTCGACAGCTCAAGTACATAAACATCATAGTCTTGCGATAGTAAATCAAGTACCGCAGTACCAATGTTACCACCAAGGCCAACTTTATAACCGGCCGCTTTCAGTACTTCAAACGCCAATGTGACCACTGTCGACTTACCATTTGAACCTGTCACCGCGACAATTGGTTTATCGGTTAAACGGGCAAAAAGCTCCACGTCACCAATCACTTCAACACCAGCATCAATTGCTTTTGCTACAGCGGGTGTCGCGAGGCTTAAACCTGGGCTGATGATAATAATGTCATTGCTGGCTAAGTCTGCCTGTTCTAAATCACCAAAGTGAGTCGTTAACTCACTGGCATGCTCATTTAGCCAATCAGCACCCGGCGGCGCTGTGCGGCTATCAACAACAATTGGCTTAATATTCTGAGATAATAAAAAACGCACAATGCCCAGACCGGTTACACCGAGTCCGAGCACTGAAATTTGTTTGTTTTTAATCTCGTTAATAACTGTCATTTACCTGATCTTTAATGTCGCAAGGCCAGCAAGCACTAGCACGATTGAAATAATCCAAAAGCGCACAATTACGCGCGGCTCAGGCCACCCCTTTAATTCATAATGGTGGTGAATAGGCGCCATTCTAAAAATACGTTGACCACGTAATTTGTATGAGCCTACTTGTAAAATCACCGACAATGCTTCCATTACAAACACACCACCCATGATGATAAGTACCAGTTCTTGACGAACCAGCACCGCAATAATACCCAGTGCACCACCAAGTGCTAATGAACCTACATCACCCATAAATACCTGTGCTGGGTAGGTGTTAAACCATAAGAAACCAAGGCCAGCTCCCACAATTGCTGTACACACAACCACAAGCTCACTGGCGAGCGGTAAATGCGGAATATGTAGGTAGCTTGAGAAATTAACGTTACCTGTTAAATAAGCAATAATGGCGAGTGCTGCCGCCACTAAAATGGTTGGCACAATCGCTAAACCATCAAGGCCATCTGTTAGGTTTACCGCGTTCGACGTACCTACAATTACAAAGTAAGTCATCACGATATAAAACAACCCTAGCTGTGGTAGCACGTCTTTAAAAAACGGCACAACTAACGAGGTTTCGCTGCCTTGCTGCGAGGTAAAATAAAGTGCGCTGGCAACCACTAACGCAATCACTGATTGCCAAAAGTATTTCCATTTAGCAATTAACCCTTTAGGGTCTTTGCGGATCACTTTACGGTAGTCATCAATAAAACCAACCACACCTAACGAGCCCACGACAAATAAGGTTGCCCAAACATATTTATTTGAAAGGTCTGCCCACAGTAATGTGCTGGTAAAAATCGCCCCTAAAATCAAAATGCCGCCCATAGTTGGCGTACCTTTTTTAGATAGGTGAGATTCTGGACCATCGTGACGAACCACCTGACCAATCTGCATTTTTTGCAATGCACGAATTAGCTTAGGACCAAAATAAAGTGAGATAAGTAGCGCTGTTAAAATACCTAAAATTGCGCGCAGCGTTAGGTAAGAAAAAACATTAAAGCCACTGTAATATTGTGTTAAATACTCTGCCAGCCAAACTAACATGACGATACTCCATTATTGCCATTTTGCTGGCTATTTACTAAATCTGTGACCACAAGCTCCATACGAGAACTGCGCGAACCTTTTACAACAACTGTGGTTTTTTGCGTCGATTGAGCAAGTTCACTTTGTAATTGTTGTAATAATTGTTCACGGCTTGAGAAGTGGCGGTTTGGCTTTTCAAATACATCACTGGCTGATTTACTTAATACACCTAGGCTGTAAAGCTCATCAATGCCTTTTTGCTGTGCATATTCACCGACTTGTTGATGATAAAAACGCGCTTCTTCACCAAGCTCCCCCATATCACCTAACGCAAAAATACGACGCCCCGGCATATCACTTAACAAATCAATTGCCGCTTTAACCGATTGCACATTCGCGTTGTAGGTATCATCAATCACCGTCAATGTGTCTGACACTTTAAGGACGTTTACACGACCTTTAACTTCACCCATGGTTGCCAGCGCCGATGCGACACTTTCGAGACTTACACCGAGCTCAGTGGTTAAGGCGGTGGCTATTAACGCATTAGCAATATTATGCTTGCCCGGTAATGCCAGAGTGACAGGTACTTTTTTATCTTTATTGCAAAGCACAAAAGAAGCGCGCGCTTGTTCATCAAGCACCACATCTTCTGCCCAATAATCTAATTGTTGGCTAGTAGAAAAACGTTTTACGTTGCGATTAGTTAATTTATCAAGCCAAAAATCGGCATAATCGCTGTCGCAATTAACTACGGCAACACCATCAGGCTTTAAGCCATCATAGATTTCGCCTTTGGCCGTTGCTACACCTTGTAATGAGCCAAAGCCCTCTAAGTGAGAAGCTGCAACATTACATACCACAGCAACATCAGGTTTCGTCATTGCAACGGTGTAAGCAATTTCACCAATGTGGTTTGCACCTAACTCAATCACCGCATATTGGTGTTGTGGTTCAAGGCGTAATAACGTGAGTGGTACGCCAATGTCATTATTAAAGTTGCCTTTTGTTGCTAGTACTTCACCATGACCAGATAAAATCGCCGCACACATTTCTTTTACGGTCGTTTTACCCACGCTACCAGTAATAGCAATTGTTTTCGGTGCAACCTGTGCCATCACAGCTGCGCCGATGTGACCTAGCGCAATACGTGTGTCACTAACCACAAACTGCACAATATCGACATTAACAGGGCGCGCTACAATAGCAGCTATCGCGCCTTTTTCTTTTGCTTGCGCAACAAATTTATGGCCATCAAAATTAGGCCCTTGTAGCGCTAAAAACACTTCACCGTCACGCAAAGTACGGGTGTCAGTGTTAATATTTTTTACCGTTTGATTACCACCTTGGTAATCGGTTGCTAGAACTTTAGCTAGCCAATCAAAATCCATAGGGATCATAACTGCGCCCCTTGCGATTTTTCTTTTAATTGTTGTTGTACATATTGACGATCGCAGAAGTCGATTCGTTGGTCGCCAATAATTTGATAGTCTTCGTGGCCTTTACCCGCAATAAGAATGACATCATCAGCACTCGCTTGCGAAATGGCATAACTAATAGCCTGCGCTCGGTCTGCTTCACAATGTGCGCGTTCAGGCTGCTTAAGCCCCGCAACTACATCAGCAATAATAGCGTCAGGGTCTTCACTTCTTGGGTTATCGCTGGTGACAATAATACGGTCTGCATTACCTTCAGCTGCTTTTGCCATCATCGGGCGTTTGCCTTTGTCTCTGTCACCACCACAGCCAAACACACAGCTAACGCCACCTGGAACGTGCTTTTGCAATGCTTGTAATGCCAGTGCTAATGCATCAGGAGTGTGGGCATAATCAACAATACAAGTCGGTTGACCTGGTGCACTAAATGCCTGCATGCGACCAGCAACAGGCTGCAATGACTTACACCCTTCAACGAGTAAATCAAGTGGGTAACCCATACCTAATAAAGTGGCCATAGCAGCGGCTAAATTATATAAGTTAAACTCGCCAAACAGTGTGCAATTAACTTCGGCTAGTCCCCAGCTGGTATCGAACTTCGCCGAAATACCGCTGTTATCATAAGTTACATCGCTAAAATAAACAAAACGCGCATTTTCAGGCGTGAGGTTTTTATGGCCGTAACAAATTAGATTATTGAAGTCGTATTTTTCTAACCATGCTTCAACTTGCGCATCATCTTGATTAAGCACCACAAGCTTTGGCATATGGTCACGCATTAACATTAACTTGGCATCAGCGTAAGCATCCATGGTGCCGTGATAATCTAAGTGATCGCGTGTAAGATTAGTAAATACTGCTGCTTTAAACTGACAATTATCAACGCGATGCTGAACTAAACCATGAGATGAGACTTCCATGGCCACAACATCATTCTGCTCTGCGACAAGCTCAGATAAAATACGCTGTAAATCAACGCTCGATGGCGTGGTGTTTGCAAGCTCAGTCAGGTTATCAGGGTGCCCATAACCGAGCGTACCAATTACTGCTGCGCGTTTATGACAGTGCTGTGCTAAGTGCGCAATCATTGCTGTGGTTGTTGACTTGCCATTGGTACCTGTCACACCCACTAAATCAAGCTGCTTTGATGGTTGCTGGTAAAAAGCTGCTGCAAGTGCTGGCAGCTTTTTCGCTAAATCGGTAACTAAGTAAAGTGGTTCAAACTCACTTTCGAACTCACATAAACGGTCAGCAATAACTGCCACCGCACCATTTTCAATGGCTTTGTCAATAAACTGTCCGCCATCAAGCTGATGGCCTTTAATGGCGACAAACACATCGCCAGCTTTTACATCTCGACTATCAAGACGTAGTTGGTTAACCAATAAACTATTGGCCTCAACATCAATTTGATTAAGAATCGGTTTTAAATCACGCATCGTTATCTTTGCCTTCTACGTACGCAACCGCATCTTTGTCCGGTGCAACGTTTAGAATTCTTAAGGCATTGGAGACAATCTCTGCAAATGCAGGGCCTGCCGTCGCACCGCCGTAATAAACATCTCCACCCGGTTCATTAATCATTACTACTACCGCTAAACGTGGGTTACTCGCTGGCGCAATACCAGCAAAATAGCCAACATATTCGTCACCATACCCGCCCACAGCGGCTTTCTTAGAGGTACCTGTTTTCGCAGCAGCACGATAGCCATCAACATGAACTTTTTGTGCAGTACCACCTTTTTCGAATACGCTTTCCATCATGTGAACAACCGCTTCAACGTCTTTTTGTTGGAAAATACGTTCACCCTCTGGCACTGACTCTTGTTTAAGAACTGTTAGCGGGCGCATAACGCCACCAGAGCCTAACATGGCATAAAAACGCGCCATTTGAGCGGTACTTACAGCTAAGTTATAACCAAATGATAATGCAGCAATTTCATGATCTGACCAGCGTCGATTTGGGTAAAATAAACCGCTGCTTTCACCAACCATGCCTGTACCACTATCACTGCCAAACCCCACCTTTTGGTAAAGCCCTACAAAATAGTCTTTTGGTACTTCTTGACTGACCTTAGTTACACCCATATTACTTGAATACTTTAAGATTTCTCTTAAGGTCATCTCACCATGGTTACGGGTATCTTGCACAAGGCTGCCACCCACACGCATCCAGCCAGGATAAGTATCAATAATTGAATCCGGTTGAATTGCGCCGTAGTCTAAACCAGCTAAAATGGCTAGTGGCTTAACAGTAGAGCCTGGCTCAAACAAATCGGTGATAGCACGGTTACGACGCTTGTGCGGTGCAGCATCATTCAAGTTATTAGGGTTAAACGATGGGCTATTCACCATAGCTAATACTTCGCCGGTTTTTACATCAACAACCATGGCTGAACCCGAAGTAGCTTTATAGGTTAGAACTGCTGATTTTACTGCTTTATAAGCAATCGCTTGAATGCGCTGATCAATACTTAAATGAATGTTTTCAGGCTCAACACGTTCACGCTCATCAAGCACTTCTACTTCACGGCCTTGGGCATCTTTACGAATGGTGCGCTGACCTTCAACACCCGTTAACGCCTTTTCATAAAGCTTTTCGATTCCCTCAATACCATGACCATCAATGTTAGTAAATCCAATAACATGGGCTGTTACTTCACCGGCAGGGTAATAACGTTTTGACTCATCAAGTAAGTGGATACCTGGTAAACGAAGATCACCAATATAGTTAGCAACAGCAGGGGTAACCTGACGTTTTAAATAGACAAAACGACGCTTTGGATTATCACGAAGGCGAGAGTTAACTTTACTTGGGTCAATGCGTAATACATCCGCAAGTTCACGCCAGCGAATATCATTATTGTAATAAGCGGCAATACGTTTATCTAACTCAACCGTATTTTCAGCCAGTGCTTGTTGATCTTCACCATTTTTTCTAGCTTGACGCAGTACCTTACTGATCAGTGATTTATGCAGCGCTTTCGGATCCGCATACACACTTACCACAGGTACGCTGACCGCCAACTCTTTGCCATTGCGATCGAAGATCATGCCACGTTGCACATGTTGTTTTTCAACACGCACAGTTCGTTTATCACTTTCAGAACGCGCTTTATCTGGTTCAATAACCTGTAAAAAAGCGGCACGCGCAACCAGCGTCATAAAGACTAAAAACACCACTGAGCACACCAGCAAAAAACGCCATGTGATTAAGGTATTTGTTGGCTTTTTCCCTCTGCTTCTCATCGCAGTATTACCACCTGTTCGTCTTGGCTAGTTGGCCGTTTCATTTCTAATTGCATAGTCGCGACTTCTTCAATGCGCGCATGCTGTGAATAAAACTCTTCTTCTACGAGCAAGTAACGCCACTCAAGATCGAGCTCATCACGCTCTTGCAATAATTTGTCTTGTTCAATCAATTGCTGACGCGCTAGATGCGTCACCTGAACCACACTCAAACTAGATGCGAGGATCACAACCAACAAGGCCAAGGTCAGCTTATTAGCTCCTAGGCCTTTGAAAATTTCTGTAAATAAATTAGGTTGGCGATGTGTCGCTTTAGCTTTCATTACAACCTCTGCGCAACCCTTAACACTGAACTACGTGAACGCGGGTTTGCTTCAATCTCCGCCTTACTCGGCTTAATGGCTTTACCCACTGCCTTTAACGTCAGGTTTTTGTTTATTTGTGCGTCCGTCAAAGGCAGACCTCTGGGTATCGCCTCTCCCTTACTCTGTTTTTTAATAAACTGCTTAACAATGCGATCTTCTAACGAGTGGAACGAAATAACCACTAAACGTCCCCCTGGTTTTAAAACCTCAACAGCGGCTTGCAATGCAGTTTGAATTTCTTCAAGCTCACTATTGATATAAATACGGATCGCTTGGAATGTGCGTGTAGCTGGGTGTTTGTGCTTATCTTTAACTGGCACAGCTTCATCGACTAAATCAGCAAGCTGCTTAGTACTTGTGATTGCAGTGTGCTCACGTGTTTCAATGATCTTATGAGCAATTCGACGACCAAATTTTTCTTCGCCATAGGTTTTAATCACATGCGTGATATCTTCTAGTTCAGCTTCAGCTAGCCATTGTGCAGCACTGCGACCACTAGTTGGATCCATACGCATATCAAGTGGGCCATCTTTCATAAAACTAAAACCGCGTTCAGCATCATCAAGCTGTGGTGAAGAAACACCGATATCCAACAAAATACCGTCAACTTTACCGGTTAAATCGTTATCTTCAGCAACCGCTTTTAGGTTTGAAAAACGAGTGTGAGCAATTGAAAAACGCGCATCATCGGCAAATTTTTCGGCGGCTTTAATAGCTTGTGGATCCTGATCAATCGCCTGTAAGCGACCTTGTTCACTTAAACGCGCAAGAATTTGCCCCGAGTGCCCACCGCGACCAAATGTGCCATCCATGTAAATGCCTTCAGGTTTAATATCCAAAGCATCTATGGTTTCGTCCATCAGTACAGAGACATGTTCAAATTGCGCTGTCATTAGCTATTATTTGCCTTTTTCTTTGTGTCGTTAGAGTGAGAAGTTATCGAACTCAGGATTCGCCTCAAAATCGCCTAGGCGTTCAATTTCAGTATCTTGGCGCATTTGTTCATGCCAACGATCTTCATCCCAAATTTCGAACTTGTTCATCAAGCCAACCAACATGATTTTTTTTCCTAGTTCTGCATGGGCTCGTAACGAAGGTGCCAGCAAAATTCGGCCATTTTTATCTAATTGATATTCTGTGGCATTGCCGAGCAACATTCGTTGCATGCGGCGAGCGCGTGGATTCATATTTGAAATTTTTAATAGTCGCTCTTCTATTTCAAGCCACTCGGCTAACGGGTATAACCACAAGCAGGGCTCGTTTAAAGCAACAGTGCAAATAACCGTTCCCTGATCTTCAGACAAGATCGCATCTCGGTACTTAGTTGGTACCGCAAAACGTCCTTTATCATCCAAACTCAGTGAGCTCGCACCCCGAAACATAACATGCCTTAAATTAGGTTATTTATTGTAACTGACTATCTCTGATCCAATTTGATCCACTAAAAACCACTTTTTACCACAGTGCTCCAGTTTAGGGCTTGACAAGCTATTTTGTCAAGTAACTAGATCATCTTCAGTGCCTTCTAAAGCCAGAAAAAATAAGGCCTCAAGCAAAGCCTCTGAATTACGTGGGAAAAAGTGGAAAACATAGAAAAAAATTTTTTTTCCAATTTTATTGGCAATCTAATGGGGAAAAATGGTTAATGAATAACCAATGAACAATTACAAAATTATCTTATTCTGTAATTTTTACTTAATCACCCTGCAAGAGTTACGAAAAACCACTAACCAAGAACGCAATAAAAAGAATAAACAATTGAAAATTATTGATTTTATATTTTGGTATGAAGGTTGCGATGAATTAATCACCAATTAAATGGCAATTTTTAAGGAATGATTATGACTACCGCAACTTCAAAATCGAATTCAAGCACGGCAACAAGTAACAGTGCAAACTCGAACGCGGCTCAAGTAGAGGCGCCATTCACAGAAAAAGCGACAGAGGCAGCTCACCACGCAGTAGATGCATTATCAACACGCGCTGCTAGTGCTGAACATAGTGTACGTCAGGGTGCATCTAGCTCTGCTCAAACGCTTTCGGAAAAGCAAGCAATAGCACGCGCTAAAATTAATGAATACAGTGGTAAAACTCGTAAACTTGCATCAGAAAACCCACTTGCAACAGCAGGTATTGCATTTGCTGCAGGCATGTTAGTAACTGCACTTATTCGTCGTAAGTAATTGTTATGCAAACTTCTCAATCTACAGATGAGAAAACGCAAGATGCCACTGATCAGCAATTAAACGCTGATCAGTGGCAAGATCACCTTGCTAAACTATCTGACTACGGCAAACAGCTATATATTGACTATCGCAAACAAACTGGGACTTGCAAAAAGCTTGCAGCTGCGGAGTGGCGCTTATCAACACGTTCACTCGCCTTAACTATTATACTACTTGTCTGTTTTGCCGGTGGTTTAGTGTTACTTTGGGCTGGTTTACTTGCTACTGTCGGTATCGCGATATTCAGCTTTAGCCAATCATTGTGGTTAGCCGCTATTTCACTGATTGCATTACAATTGATTTGTCTTGCATGGCTTTGGAAGAACATTGGTTATGTCAGCAGTAAAATAGGTTTTGAACATACGCTAAAAAGTATTCGTCAATTATTGAATATTAGTAAGGATGAATGATGTTAATTGATTATTTTATTAATAAACCGCAACACAGAGTAACTAAGCTAAGCCAGCAAATGGATTTACAAGATGAGCTTAAACGTCAACACCATCAAGCGTTCAAATACCGTTTAAAACGCTTTGCGGTAAGTAAAGTGGGTGTTGCCAGTGCCTTCACTGCGGGTATGGGCTATGAAGCACTTAATAACTCAGACCCCAAGGACAGTAAACTGAAACAAGTCAGCCGCTTCAGCTGGTTACTGCGTTTGTTGTGATCATTATCATGTAATGTTTGCTTTTTACTTCTCTTTGCCACCTATTTTCATTACCTTAAACACAAACGAGCAATTTGTGAGAATGTAAGGTGAAGAAAAGGATTGTACTAACTGGTGGCCCTGGTGGTGGTAAAACAACAGCCATCGATCTATTAAGACGTGAATTTTCTAATCAAATTGTTGTTGTACCAGAATCTGCGACCATGCTGTTCAGCGGTGGTATAGAACGTGGTGATGCAACTCACCTGATCAAAGCTCACCAACAAGCTATCTTCAGCTTACAAAAACACCTTGAACATATTCAACGAACCATGCACCCAGATCGTTTAATGCTTTGTGATCGTGGTAGCTTAGATGGACTTGCCTACTGGCCCGGTGAGCAAGATGAGTTTTTTGAGTGTCTGAATACCAACCTACATACCGAGCTTAATCAATATGATGCAGTGATCTTTTTTGAAACAGCAGCGAAGTCTGGGCAAAGTATTCATTCTAATAACCCAGTTAGAAACGAGTCTGATCAGCAAGCCATATTGCTTGATGACAAACTGCAAGCAGTTTGGTCTCAGCACCCTAATTTTAATTTAGTGAAAAGTTCTGAGTCATTTATTCAAAAGGTGATGTTTGGCATCGACACTATCCGCAAGGTCATGGATAGTTATAACTAACAGTTCAATCAAGTCATTAAACTGTTAGTTATCAAGGTTTATTAACCACGGTTATGAGACCGAGCGTAGTCTATATCAGGCCCTTTTGGCACAACTTGAGTTGGGTTGATCATGGTGTGGCTAAAATAGTAATGACGTTTTATATGATAAAAATCAACGGTCTTACTTACACCTTCAATTTGATATAACTCACGTAAATAGTTGCTGATCGCCGGATAGCTCTCAATAGTACGCAAATTACATTTAAAGTGGCCCACATAAACACTGTCGAAGCGAATTAAGGTGGTAAATAAACGCCAGTCGGCCTCAGTCAGTGTGTCCCCCACTAAATAACGATTAGCTGATAATCGTTGCTCAATTTTATCAAGAGCTGCAAAGAGATCATCAAAGGCTTCTGTATAAGCTTCTTGCGATGTTGCAAAACCTGCACGATACACCCCATTATTGATATTGTGATAAACAAACTCATTAACTTCATCAATTTCAGAATGTAACGATTGCGGATAAAAGTCGCGTTCATTACCTGTTAGGGAATTAAACGCGTTATTAAACATTCTGATAATTTCAGCAGATTCGTTGCTAACAATACGCTGCGTTTTTTTATCCCAAAGCACGGGAACCGTAACACGACCTGAATAATCGGCTTTGTTACGCGTATAAATTTGATGCATAAATTCGCTATCGAAAAGTGCATCACCGGTGCTGTGATTGTCTTTATCAAAGGTCCAGCCATGCTCTAGCATGTCAGGACTGACAACCGACACACTGATATAATCTTCAAGGCCTTTTAAATGGCGAAAAATCAAAGTGCGATGAGCCCACGGGCAAGCTAAAGAGACATATAGATGGTAACGATCTTTCTCAGCTTTAAAGCCCGCATCACCGCTTTGCCCTGCACTACCATCTGCTGTAACCCAGTTGCGTAACTGGGCTGCCTCACGTTTGAACTCACCTTGATTGTTATCGGTGTCGTACCACTTATCTTGCCATTGGCCATTTACTAGTAATCCCACAATAACCTCCTATAGTGTGCCAAATTTACCTAGCTGATAGTCACGTACTGCTTGTTGTAACTCAGCTTGGGTTGTCATTACAAACGGGCCCATATGAGCGATTGGTTGCTTAAGCGGCTCACCGGCTAGAATTAACGCCCCTGCACCCGTTTGCGAGTTAAACTCAATGTCACTGCCAGGCTCTAAAATCAATAAGCTACCTGCTTTAACTGGTCCGCCCTGTTCAGTATGAATTTCTCCGGTATGGATATAGATCATCACCTTAGTTTGTGTAAGCGGTGTATGGTAAAACTGCGTGCCAGCCGGTAAAGTCACATCAGCAAGCATGCCATCAGCGGCGAGATCTTGTAGGCTAGAGTCCTGCTTTTCACCTGCAAATTGCCAGCTTCCAGCTAATGCTTTTAGCTCAACACCTTGCTCATTTTGAGTCGTTGGTGCTGGCGCTTCAGTGGTATCTTGATATCGCGGCGCTCTTAGCTTCTCGGCACTTGGCATATTTAACCAAATCTGAAAGCCATGCATACCTTCTTTAGCATCTGCTAATGGCATTTCACTGTGGATCACACCAAAACCGGTACTCATCCACTGCACATCGCCAGCACGAATTGCTTTTTTGTTACCCATTTGATCTTGGTGCTCAAAGCCACCTTTAATAATATAAGTAAAGGTTTCGATACCACGGTGAGGGTGCGCAGGAAAGCCGCCCATAAAATCACTATGGTCATCGGATTTAAGCTCATCGATCATTAAGAAAGGGTCTAAGTACTTGCCATCAAAACCTGGAATACGGCTGATGTTTACGCCATCACCATCTTGTGTGGCATGGCTATTTAATTGTTGAATCACTTTCATAACTTTACTCCCGTAAATTGTATGAAGTGATTTTAGGCGCTATTTTAACTAACAACCATGAGTAAAATAAGCATCTAACGTTCTATAAAAGCGAATACTAAAGAGGTTCTATATCATCGCTCTGCGTTATTTCATGCTCAGTTTGAAGATTTGGCAAAGTTAAATAAAAAGTGGTGCCTGTCTGTTCTTCAGATTCGAAACTAATCGAGCCCTTTAATTTTTGCGTAACTAAATTCATAACAGCATAAAGCCCTAGACCAGTATTTTTTTGGACACGCTTAGTAGTAAAAAAAGGATCAAATATTTTATCTTGAATATCTTCGCTTATGCCGCAGCCATTGTCTTTAACACTTATAAAAACATTATTATGTTTAAAACTTGCTGAAACTTCTATTTTTGCGCCTTCAATCTGCCCATCAAACGCATGAAAAAAAACATTTGAAAACAAGTTTGTCATAACGTGATTAAATGTTCCTGGGTAACTTTGAATTTTTAAATCATCGGGTATGTTAAAAATCACCTCAACATTTTTATTTTTAGAATCTGACTTAAACGACATCACAATATCATGCAGATGCGGATTCAAGTTAATTACCCTTAATTCATCACAATGCTGATCAGCGGCAATTTGTTTAAAGCTTGTTATCAATTCAACTAATCGATCTAAATTAGAATGAAGTAATAAGCTAATTTCTTCTGAAGTATGTACATATTTTTCAAGTGAGCCTTTACTAACGCGTTTATCAGCTAGCACTTTTCCCATCTTTTTATTTTCATCTTCAAGGTAACTGACAGCTGTTATACATATACCTACAGGCGTGTTGACTTCATGTGCTACCCCAACAACTAGACGACCTAGTGCTGCTGTTTTTTCTGCTTCCATTAAGTATTTTTGAGTCTTTGCCATTAAATCCATAGATTCTTTAAGCTGCACGTTTTTCTCAGTCAAAGAAGATGTTTTTTCTGCCACTTCAGCTTCAAGTGAAGACACATATAAATGATTAAGTGATTTGCGCAAACGGCCGATAAAATACAGCACAATTAAAATGGTAATAAAGCAGCAAAAAGAGAAAAGCGACATCAAGTAGTGATCTCGCGTCGCGATATCAAGGTTTTGTTCGGTTCGATAATCTAACATAAACAAAAAGTTATTAATGTGACTCATTATTTCTGACTTTGCCAAAAAGTAATCATCACTATACAAACTCAGAATCGCGTCAATTTGCTCCTTTTCCATATTCTCGTCAGGTTTATTTGCTAAAGCTTGAAAAGCAGCGTACTCAATTTTTGTTAAATCATTTGATGCTTTTTCTGCAAGCCGGATTTGTTGCATCTCCTCATCTGTTATACCAATGGAATTTAGCATAACTTGGAGTGATTTTTTTTCACCGTCAGGAAATGGAGCCTTACCGTTATGAGGCATTAACATATCCCAATAAACACGGTGATAATCTTCTGGACGTGGCGCTTCACCATTGCGAATAGCTAGAATTTGGTTAAAAAAGTCTAAAAATTTAGTATTGCCTGTTACCGTATAAGCCCTTGCCATTAAACTTAATTGATCTGAACTTTGTCTGACTTGCTCAGCCAAAATATAAGACTGATACCTAACCTTAGTTTCAGCCTCTATGGTTTTTAAACTGCCATACATTAAATAAACTGACAAAGCCGTTAACCCAGCTAGAATTACAGCAACCAAATTAAGTAAAGATAAACGCTTAATATTAAGTTGGAGCTCTTTTTGCATTTCATGACCTATAAATATGATTACAGCTAGAGATCGCAGATTTAACTTTCTGACCTACTGATACGTAAAATCACAGTACGAGCCATAAAAACCAAAATCGAACTTTAGGATTAAATATTTAATAGAAGTCAATTCTAAAAATGTCAATTAGGGCCTAGGGGTTACCTTAAGTCTAGGAGTAACTCGACTGCGTCTTATTGCTCATTTTCTCGTTGTTTAATTGTCAATCTATCGGCCACGATCGCGCCGCGTTTCCCTACAGCTTTTTCTGGCCCAATAGTGCTATCAACTAGAGTTTGTTGCTCTGTACTGGCATTGATAGCCGCACCAAAAATGATGATATATGCGCTGATATAAAGCCACATCAACATGATCACCACACCACCTAGCGATCCATAGGTTTCGTTATAACTAGCAAATTGAGATACATAATATGAAAAACCAATTGATGCGATGATCCACATTAACGTAGCAAGCATTGAGCCCGGCGTGATCCAGCGCCATTTAGCTGGAGTTCGATGAGGCGCATAACGATATAAAAACGCTAAAGCGAGATTAAAAATAATGGCTAACAATGGCCAAGTAATGAGCTGAATCATTAAGTCGATAAGCTCTGTTAAGCCAACTAAGTTGAGTACAATCGGTAAGATACCAATGATCAATAATGCCACCAGCGCAACAACAATAGCACCCAGAGAAAATAAAAAACGCACCACTAATGCCATAAGGAACTGACGCTTATTACGCTGATGATAAGTAATATTACAGGCGGTAATAAGTGCCTGGCAGCCTTTACTGCTACTCCAAATAGTTAATAGAAAGGTACCTATGGCACTTGCACTCAATACCTTATTTGACTGCTGAGTGATATCGCTAACTTGAAGCAAAATGATGTCACGACTACTTGCAGGTAATATCGCAATCACCTTATCTAACTGATCATGGATATCTGTGGGAGAAGCAAAATAGGCATATACGGATACAATAGCTGCCAGAGCAGGAAAAATAGCTAAAAGAGCATAAAATGCCACGCCAGCTGCTACAAAAGATAAATTGTCTTGTGATAGGTTGTGATAAACCCGTTTACTGATATCCCACCAACCTCGAATTGGGATTTCCATCGGTGAACGAGCTTGAAAACCGCGGTTACCATTCGCCATAAGTGACCCAAAGAATGACTGTGAAAAGTACAATGTTGCAAACAACTTGCCAGTAATTATGGCGCCTGAATTGCATTGAACTAAACTTATTGAAGCAACTTAAAGATCCATGGAGCGGTGCAATGAGTTATTATTTACTTACTGAAAATCAACTAGCTAACGTTTTAACAGCATCAATTTCCATAGCATCTCAAACAGTTTCTGAAAGCTTATCTTGGCAAGACTTAAACTTTCAAATTACGCAGTTTTTACATACTGCATGGCAAATGTTACCTGCACTGACACTTGGTATTGCGGCCATCATTATCTGTTACTTGTTGGCCCGCCCTTTATCGTATTTATTAATAAAACCGCTTGGCTTTGTGAGCGAAAGCAAACTTTTACATGTCGTTACGAGGCGCTTTTTTAGCATTATTATTATCTTGTTTGGCGTGTACTTATTTTTGCGTCTTGCAGGGCTCACCAGTTTTGCTGTGGCTATTATGAGTGGCACTGGCTTAATTGGGCTTATTTTAGGTTTTGCTTTTCGCGATATCGCCGAAAACTTTATCTCAAGTATGCTACTTAGCGTGCAGCGCCCTTTTCGTATTGATGATGTTATTGAAGTAGATGGTCGTTTAGGAGTAGTTAAAAAGGTTACGGCGCGCGCCACCACCTTGGTTGACTTTGACGGTAATCATATTCAAATTCCCAATGCGACCGTATATAAAAACGTTATTAAAAACCTCACCGCAAACCCAAAAATGCGGGGCCACTTTAATGTTGGCATTGGCTACGATAATGACATTCGCTATGCCCAACAATTAGCAATGAAAGTGGTTAATCAAAACCCTGCTGTTATTAATGATCCGCCAAGCCAAGTACTTATTAATTCATTAGGCTCAGCAACTCTTAATCTAACCATTTATTTTTGGGTAAATAGTAACGAACACAGTACTATCAAAGTGGCCTCACAATTGATGCGAGAGTTGGTCAATACTTATTTAGCGGAGCAAATAAGCATGCCGGATGATGCTCGCGAGCGAATTATTTTAAATAGCGAAAACGATACCGAACAGCCAAACAATAACGTAAGCGCTGATCCAAAAACAGCAAAATCACTCGACGATCACAGCCTTGATGATGTTAGCAGTGATGCCGATGATATCCGTGTGCAAGCAGATCAATCTCGCGACCCAGAGCAAGGTAATAACATTATTTGAGACAAAGATTATCAGGCTTCGTCTTTGGGTTTATCTTGCATTGCACGTTTAAACCCTTTAATTGATGTCCCTAAGTCACCACCGATCCGTGACAGTTTTTTTGTGCCAAATAAAAGCACCACAATTGCGGCAATAATAGCTAATTGCCAAACACTTATTCCTGCCATAATAACCTCCTTAAGGTTTAGGTAATTTGTCAGTATGCTACTAGCTCTAAACAGTGATTACGTCGATCCCCAAAGCAACCAATGACTCAACAAATTCAGCTGGCATGTTTTTATCGGTTACTAGCACATCGATTGATTTTAGTGGTAATACATTATACAAAGCCCGTTTACCAAATTTACTTGAATCAGTTACAGCAATCACTTGATCTGCACGTGTGCACATTGTTCGGTTTAACATTGCTTCAGGCTCATAATGGGTGGTGATCCCCGTTTCAGGATCTATGCCATCCACTCCTAAAATAACCTTTTTGAAATTATATTTACTGAGTGCTTGTTCAACTTCATTTGAGTAAAAAGACATTGATTTCTTGCGCAATTGCCCACCCAGCATAAATACATTGGCATCGTCTATATCAGCCAGTACATGTGCGATATTGAGGCCGTTTGTCATCACGGTTAAGTCTTGTTTGTTGGTCAATGCTTTCGCGACTTCTTCGGTTGTGGTGCCCGAATCAATAATTAGTGAATCGCCATCATCAACTAAATTTGCAACAGCTTTTGCCAGTAGAACTTTCACAGCATAATTTTCGTTATGCTTATCTTTAACTGATAACTCTTTGACCAATTTATCACAAGCAATTGCGCCGCCGCGAGAACGAACAACCAGACCACGCTTGCCCAGTTCGTTAAGATCATGGCGAATACTAACCTCAGAAATATCAAAAGTTTTCGCAAGATCTTTAACATTTACTTTGCCATTTTCCTCGGTCATCAGAACGATTTTTTGTCTTCTTTCTATTGTGGTTAGCATAGCTGGCCTGTTGTTTATATAGCTGCTTTCAAATTCGTAGTTCAATATTACACAATTTACAGTTTCAAAGCCAAGCTTAGTTTCGAAATAAAATAAAACTTTCAAAACTTACGAAAAATGTTTTATCATTAATCTACCGTTAACTTATTGGTGACAAAAATGACAACACAAAGCTCACTATTAGAGCAAACAGAACACACCAACCGTACACAATTACTACCTATGTTGATCATAGGTGGCTTGTTTTTCTTATTTGGCTTTATAACTTGGCTCAATGGATCTTTGATTCCATTTCTACAAATGGTCTGTGATCTCAACCATATTGAAGCTTACATGGTGACATTGGTGTTTTATATCGCCTATACCGTCATGGCACTGCCGAGCGCTAAGATATTGAAATTATTTAGTTATAAGCATGGTATGTCATTTGGTTTAGGCACCATGGCATTTGGCGCGTTGTTGTTTATTCCTGCCGCACAAATTCAGGCTTATTGGTTATTTTTGGTTGCCTTATTTACTTTAGGAAGCGGCCTCACCTTATCACAAACCGCTGCGAATCCTTACATCGTGCTAATTGGTTCTAAAGACACGGCAGCCGTACGCATTAGCATCATGGGTATTCTCAATAAGAGCGCAGGTGTGGTTGCTCCATTGCTCTTCTCTGCGATTGTATTTAGCGACATTGCCAGCTTTAGCCCTGAAGCTCTCGCCCAATTGAACAGCATTCAAAAGCAATTGCAGTTACAAGAACTGGCTAATCGTTTAATTACTCCTTACTTTGTAATGGCAATCGCATTAGCGATATTAGCGGCGTTGATTATGCTGGCTCCATTACCTGATATTGAGCAACCAAAAACTAGCAACAACAGCGAGAGTAAATCAGTACTGCAATTCCCACACTTGGTTTTAGGCGTGATAGCTCTATTCTTTTACATAGGCGCAGAAGTTATTGCCGGCGACACCATTGGCCTTTACGGCAAAGAACAAGGGGTATTGCAGTTCGCTGAACTCACCTCTTACACCATGGGCTTTATGGTGCTAGGTTATGTGTTAGGTATCGTGTTAATTCCTCGTTTTTTTAGTCAGCAACAGGCGCTGATATTTTCCGCGTTAAGTGGTTGTGTGTTTTCACTTGGCATCATTTTGATTGATCCGCAACAAACTGCGATTGCAAACGTAGTGCTCTTTTGGCTTGCTGATAACAGTTTTCCAGATACTGTGTTATTTGTTGCATTACTTGGCTTATCGAATGCGCTGGTATGGCCGACCATTTGGCCTATGGCCCTTGCAAACCTTGGTGATAAAACCCAAACCGGCGCGGCATTACTGATTATGGGGATTTCTGGTGGCGCTCTATTGCCTTTGGTATACGGTGTGTTTGCAGAATATACGGGCAATGCACAACAAGCTTACTATCTGTTGATCCCTTGCTATGCGTTTATTCTTTATTACGCACTGATTGGTCACAAACTAACAAGTTGGCGAAAGTAACGACATGGGCAGGCTTAGTTATTTTAATTTTTAACTAGCCTGCAATTTTTCTGATGTGAAATAGCCCAGTAGCAAAAATTCACGCACAGTAAAAATACACTTATAAATTAAATACTCGTCACGCTTATCAAGGCTCACTTCTGAAAAAGGTAAGGCTTGCTGCGCTATTATGCGCTGTTGCTGCTGCGAAGAGATAGTAAATAAACTTGTGAGTTTATTTGCTAATTGCGACGATGAAAGAACACCTTCTGCAATCAGCTCAGCGCCTTTTACACATGCCGTACGTTCAGTCAGAGTTAGTGTATTTGCCAGCATTAAATCTGTGAAAGCGACTAAATTAAAATACAGCTGATCATTTGGCTCTAGCTCTAAAATAACAGCCTGCATTTGCGTGACCACATCCCGATGCGCCGCTGCTTTAAGCACCTCAAAATGATTGTCATCCGTTTTATCAAATAACTGAGTCGCAGCCACTGGCGTAATAGCCGCACCGAATAATGCAGCTAAACATTTAATGGCATTTCGCCTTTGCAGATCAGCCATGAAACACCCCGTTTTGATAATGCCGTACAGCGTGATCCGCGGCTCTTGCAGTAAATGCCATATAGGTTAACGAAGGGTTCTGATAACCCGACGAGCACATAAACGAGCCGTCAGTGACATAAACGTTACGCACACTATGAATTTGGTTGTAACGATTAAGCACTGAGGTTGAAGCATCATGCCCCATACGCGCAGTTCCCATTTCGTGGATGGCCTGCCCCGGCGCTGAGCCTTTATCGTATGCTTGTACATTTTGATAACCTGCTTTGCTTAGCATCTCGACGGCTTGCGTTTTCATATCCTCGCGCATGCGTTGCTCGTTTTCAGCAAATTGGCAATCAAAATTAACTAAAGGTAGCCCCCATTGATCTTTTAATACCGGATCTAAGCTCATTTTATTACGATGATAAGGCAGGCATTCACCAAAGCCTATCAATGCAACTTGCCAAGGCCCAGGCTTGGCAAGCTCTTCTCGAAAAGTCTTACCAAAGCTAAGTTCTTTAAAGCCCCGTCGCCAATCTTTGCGTGTTGCGTATCCTTGATAACCATAGCCGCGAATAAAGCTATGTTGCTCGTTATCATCAAGGTTTCGAAAGCGCGGGATATGAAAGCCAACGGGTCTGTCGCCATCATTAAAGTCATCAGCAAAACCTTTTGGTTCACCCGTTGCGCCAACCCTAAAATGGTGATCCATGAGGTTATGGCCAAGCTCTCCACTATCGTTCCCTAAGCCATTAGGGAAGCGTGCAGAGGTTGAATTTAATAACAAGGCTGTTGTAGCCACCGTTGATGCGCAGCAAAAAATAATCTTAGCTTTCGCGATACACTCTTTTTTAGATTCAGCATCAATTACTTTCACACCTGTGGCTTGCCCGCTTTCTGGATTGTAAATAATCTCTTTAGCAATGGAGTGAGTCTGAATAGTGAGTCGTCCAGTACGCATCGCTGCAGGTAAGGACGAGGCTAAACTACTAAAATAACTACCGGTTGGACAACCTCGCATACAGCGGTTGCGCTTGCTGCATGGAGCACGACCTTGCTCAGGCTTGGCCTTAGTTAAATGCGCAACTCGCCCGATGGTGAGGTGACGGTTAGTGTAGTGAGTTAATAAACTTTGTTTAAGCTGCTGCTCTACGGCATTAAGCGCAAAAGGAGGTAAGTAAGGTCCATCTGGTAGCTGAGGTAAGTTCAGCGCTTCGCCAATAACCCCGATGTAGGCTTCGACTTTATCGTACCAAGGCGCAATATCTTGATAGCGCACAGGCCAATCAACACCGTGACCATCTTGTTTGTTGGCTGCAAAATCTATATCACTGAGGCGCAAGCATTGCCGCCCCCAAGTTAATGAGCGCCCACCAAGATGATACCCTCTGATCCAATCAAAACGCTGTGATTCAAGATAAGGGTGCTGCAAATCATTCACAAACCAGTGTTTTATTGATTGTTTGGTGGCATAGCCAGTGCGTGCTTGTTTAGCTTGATTCTGCTTTTCTAGAAGGCTGGGCCTGTCGCGAAAAGGTAGTTGCCAATCTTCTTTAAACGCAGTGATATAGTCTGTACCGTGCACAACCTGTCTGCCACGTTCTAGTAGCAGTACATTGAGTCCTTTTTCGGTTAGTTCTTTAGCAGCCCAGCCGCCAGTAATGCCACTGCCAATAACAATGGCATCAAATACTTTTGCCTGCATTCTCACTTAACTTTTAAAAGATTTGCTTACCCGCACAGATCGTTGCTTGAACAGAAAAGTCTTTATCGAGCAGGGCAAAATTAGCCTGCTTACCTACCGCAATACTGCCTATTTGCTCCGCTTTATTTAAAAACTCAGCGGGTACTAAACTGGCCATTTTAGTTGCTTCAACTAGGCTTGCATCGGTTAGGTTATAAAAGCGTTCAACGCCAACTTCCATGGTTAATGTACTGCCCGCTAAAGAGCCGCTCTCAGTTCGTGCAACACCTTGCTCAACCACAATAGGAAGCTCACCTAAGCGGTAGCGACCATCTTGTAAGCCTCCGGCGCTTACGCAGTCTGTGATCAGAGCAATTTTATCTGCCCCTTTTAAACGGTAAACCATGTTCATGATGCTCGGGTGCAAATGAATACCATCAGGAATAAGCTCAACCATGGCATCGCTGTCCATCAACAGTGCGCCAGTACAACCGGGATCACGATGATGAATACCGCGCATACCATTAAAAATATGCACACCACCGCAGGCACCATGAGCAAGAGCTTGTGTTGTTTGCTCAAAATTAGCATCTGTATGACCCAGCATCACACGCACACCTTTATCGGTGATATAGCGGATCATGTCGGGGGATTTAAGTAGTTCTGGCGCCAACGCAAATGAGCTTAAGCAACCTTCACATGCGGCATAAATTTCATCAAATCGCTGTTTAGTAAGCTCTAAAAAAAATGACTCGTTATGTGCGCCTTTATGTGCTTCTGCAAAGAATAAACCTTCGTTATAAGCCCCTAGCAACTGCGCCCCAGCCAAGCCTTTTTTATAGGCACTCGCCATATTTTTATAAGCTTGAATTGAGACGTCCCAGTCTGCAGTCACCGTTGTGCCAACAAATCCCGTTACGCCGTGTTTTGCTAAAGACCGAGAAATAGTCTCTAACGACTCTGGCGTGCCGTCCATAATATCGCAGCCTTCACGGCCATGAATATGTAAATCAATAAAGCCCGGAAATAAGCTATGCTCACCTAAATCTATTACCTCGATCTCGGGCGCCATTTGCGTAGTAATGGCATTAATTTTACCTTGCTCGACCAAGACCGCATGATCGAATAAAACCGCATCAGCAGTCACCACTTTTGCGGCTTTTAAGTAATAGCGATTAAGGTGCGTTGGAATTAGCATGAACACTTCCTATTATTGCAGCGCCTCTTACGCCGCTAGAATCACCAAATTTTGCACGCTTCACGTCGGGCACGGCAAAACCTGAAAATAAATGAGTTTGAATCGCATCAGGGAGCTTTTCTACTATTGCATCAATGAGCGACAACCCCCCGCCAAGTACGATAACTTCTGGGTGCAAACTTTTACTAATGGCAGCAAAGGTTTCGCCAAGAATATCTAAGTAACAAGCGAGCACCTTTAAAGCTTGCTCATCACCTAGCTTAATATCGTTTGCCCATTCAATCGCTGATTTAGGGGATTGCGTAATATGTTGATACAGAGTTTGTACACCGGGCCCTGCAATATAGCTTTCTACACAGCCATTTAAACCACAGCCACATTTTAAAACGGGCAGCTGATATTTTTGTTGCAGATACGCAGAAAGCGGTAAATGACCATATTCTCCCGACATACCTAAACCTTGGTTAAACAAAGTGCCATCAATACACATACCACCCGCAGCCCCCGTACCAACAATGGCACCAAATACTCGGCTATAACCTTCACCGGCTCCGCCATTTGCTTCTGATAAAGCGAAACATCGGGTGTCATTTAATATCGCAACAGGGCGCTTTAATAATGCTTGTAGGTCGTCGGCAATCACCTTACCTGTGGCACAAGGCACATTGGCAGATAACACTTTGCCAGCCTCATTAATGATACCTGGCATACCGATGCCCACCGCACCTTGGCTACTTGTTAATTCATCGGCCTTTAGCACCTGCTGATATATTGCCTGCAAAAATTGCTGATAATCATCAGTTGGCGTAGTAATACGCCAACTCTGCTGTTGCTCTAAATTATTATTAAAAATGGCGGTTTCTATTTTTGTTCCACCAATATCGAGTCCATAAACAGCCATACTCTACCTAACACTTTCTAACAAGAAGTTAACGGGTAAATAGTTACCCCTTGTACAACACGGTTAACTTCGCCCGTTGGGCAAGGATTGTCAGGTGTTAAACCGAGTGAGATTGATTTAAAAAATGCAAAAATCTGACAATAAACAATATAATACAGACCTTGCCACACATCATCCAGCGGTTGCTGCTTTGTACCTACCGATAATTTTTCTATGCGCAGGCATTGCTGTTCATTGACTAATTCATTATATAAATCAGTATCATATAAACTGCTGTATAGATTTCCTGATGACATCAATAGTACGGCAGTTTTGGTATTAATAATGGTTTTCGGGCCATGCCTAAAACCCAAAGGCGTTTCAAAATAACTAATTAATTCACCATTTGTTAACTCTAAACACTTTAATGCAGCTTCTTTGGCGTAGCCAAGTAAAGACCCGGCTCCTAAAAACACTAAGCGCTCAACGTTACTTTGTGCAAAACGCTTAATGTCATCAATTTGCGTATCGAGTAGCTGATTAGTATGCGCCACAACTTTTTCTAATTGAACGCTATCTGGAGTAAAAATACACAGTGTTGAAATCAGCATTGAGGTAAAGCTACTTGTCATTGCAAAGCTCTCATCAAGTGTTTCTTTTGGCATTATCACACTTAAGCTATTGCTTTTAACTGATGCGCTTTTAGCTAACTCACCGTTTTCATTACAGGTAATAACCAAGTGATAACATTTTTCAACGACTTGCTCTGCAATATCGACCGCTGCGACACTTTCAGGGCTATTTCCAGAGCGCGCATAAGAAATAAGTAAGGTTGGCGTGCCCTTTTGTAAAAAACCATATGGGTTTGAGACAATATCAGTGGTGCTGACAGCACATACGTCCAAATCGGTTTTCGCAGTTAAATGCGGTGTTAAAGCCTCGCCCACATAAGCTGATGTACCAGCGCCTGTTAAAACAACTTTTAAGTTATTAAGTGCTAAAATCGGCGCTAAAAAATCATTAATCTCAGCTCGCTTGTTATCAATCACTGTTGCCGTATTACACCATGATTTGGGTTGTTGTGTGATTTCTCTTGCGGTCCAATAAGCGTTCTGTTGCTTAAGTTCTGTTTCGTTTAAGGATAAAAACTGTGTCATATTAAATTCTCTCTCAACACCACTTATTGATTACAAGCAAGCGAATAGCTATTCGTCACTTCCATTATTTTGTTAAGTACTAACTCACGCGGTGATGAGTTAATTTGGCCCTTAGTTAATGCTTTGTATTGCATTGGCATAAATTGGCTAAGTAAGGTCTGTGGAATAATTTGCCCTTCTAAGTTCTCAAACAGCGTTTCTACTGTTTGTTTTATCTCATCTTCAGGCCAGTAATAACGGATGCGATCGCTATAACTATAAGCCCTAAACAGCTTAGCTTCAGCACCCTGCGATGGGTAAAACTTATTCCAATAATGTGGTTTTTCTAGCATGATGCGCTCACAGACATCACGTAAATTAGAACGCTTAGCAGGTTCAACTAACTGATCTTCAATATAAGTTAAAGCAAATAAACCTTCGCGTAGTGCATAGGTAAGCTGTGGCCCCACTTTTAATATGGCAAAGTGATCTTGTACTAACTCGCGATAGCAATGATCTGGCTGGTAATCAGTAGAGTGAGCTTCATACACAAGATTATCGACAGTAGTGATAAACTCTTTCAGTTTTTGCGCTTCATTACGTTGGTAATTAAAAACTTGATGATTATCAAACTCAACCCCTGGCTGCACAACAACAGCAATAACACGCGACCACACGTCACTTATGTTTAAGCTAGCAAATGCTGCCTGATGTAATTCGATTGTTTGCTGTACCCCTTCAACATGGGATACTTCAATAATTTCATGCTCTTCTGTTGCCCCACCCGGAGGGGGAACTTCAGTACCAACCACATAAAGAATATCGTTATCTTTTGAGACCGACTCGGCAGCTTGGCACATCAATGCTGCACGCTTGGCAATTTCTGCATCAGCTAAACGTTCTCCATCGTCAGCGCATGGCATACTGGCATCTAGATGAATTTTTTTAAAACCCGCACTCGCATAGGCTTTAACAAGTTCAACAGCTTTTACCATCGCAACCTCTGCAGGCTCATTCACCCAACACACAGGACCTAAGTGATCACCACCTAAAATAATGCGCTGGGTATCTAAACCCACTTTTTCGGCTATTGCATAAACAAATTCAACAAAGTCATGAGGCTTCATACCCGTGTAGCCACCAAACTGATTAACTTGGTTTGCCGTAGCTTCAATTAAAATTTCAGTGTCATCATTAAGAGCTTGCAACATCGCTGCTTCGATAACGAGTGGATGCGCGCAGCATACAGAGTAAATTCCCTGCGCTTGCCCTACTCGATTGTTATTAATAATCGTTTTTAATGCATTCATGGTTCTCTCCAAGCAGCTTACATCAAAGGTTAGATACGTGATTTGAAATTACAGTAGCACACAGCGAAACACCACGCAACAAAATGAAAGAAAACGAAAGTTCAAATCAAAGCTGAAATTTGACCTAAAAAACCATAAAAAGGCATTAAGGGTAATACAGCTACCAATTTGAAAGATTTTGAAAGCATTTAATTGTAATTAACTTTTAGTTGCGATATAACAGAAACAACTGAAACCCACTATTAAAATAATCTCAGTGATTTAGGTATCGTTATGACAATAGATAGACGTAGTTTTTTAAAATCTGCCGCAGCCATTACCGCCGCGACAGTCGTGACTGGCTGTGCGAAAAGCCAACAAGGTGATAATCAAAGCACACCTCTTGCAGCGCAAGGTAAAAGCGTAATGGGCTTAGCTGTGCCTGCAATGGATGTGGTGCGTGTTGGTTTTATCGGGGTTGGTCAACGTGGTAGCGGCCATGTGAAACATCTTTGCCATATTGAAGGTGTTGAAATCAAAGCTATTTGCGACACAGATAAGCTAATGCTAGATAAGTCTGTTAATTATGTTATTGAAAAAGGCTTACCTAAACCAACTGCTTATACGGGTTCAGATAAAGCCTATTTAGACATGCTCGCTCGTGATGACATCGACATTGTGATCATTTCAACGCCTTGGAAATGGCACACACCGATGAGTGTTGAGACCATGGAAAGTGGTAAACATGCCTTTGTTGAAGTACCTGCAGCAACCACCATGGAAGAGTGTTGGCAATTAGTAAACACCGCAGAGCGCACGCAAAAGAACTGCATGATGATGGAAAACGTTAACTACGGCCGTGACGAGTTAATGGTTTTAAACATGGTTCGTAAAGGCGTATTTGGTGAGTTATTGCATGGTGAAGCAGCTTATATTCATGACTTGCGTTGGCAAATGAAAGAAATTGACCGCAGCACAGGCTCATGGCGTACTTATTGGCATACCAAAGTAAACGGTAACTTATACCCAACCCATGGTTTAGGCCCGGTTTCTCAGTATATGAACATCAACCGTGGTGACCGCTTTGACTTTGTTATTTCAGTCAGCTCACCTGCGCTTGGCCGCGCCGCCTATGCAGAACGTGAATTCCCTGCAGGCCACGAGCGTCGTTCACTAAAATTTACTGCTGGCGACATGAATACCAGCATTATTAAAACAGTGAAAGGTCGTAGCATTATGGTTCAGCACGACACCACAAGCCCTCGCCCGTACAGCCGCCATAACCTAATTCAAGGTACTAATGGCACATTTGCAGGATTCCCTAATCGTATTGCTCTTGAAGATGTGCCACCAGCTATCGCGAAAATTTACCAACAGCAATATGAAGCAGAGCTCGCTGCCTGGGAGAAAGCAGGTTCACAGGGTCGTAAGCCACATATGCAAAACTTCCATAGCTGGGATCAAGATATGGAAAAATGGCGTGCTGAGTTTGATCATCCACTGTGGAAACGCATGGGTGAAGAAGCAGTACGTAACGGTGGCCACGGCGGTATGGACTTCATTATGCTTTGGCGCATGATCTACTGCTTACGCAATAATGAGCCACTCGATCAAGATGTATACGATGCCGCAGCATGGTCATCAATCTTCCCGCAAAGTATGGCATCGGTTGCAGATAGAAGTAACAGTAAAACAATTCCAGACTTTACCCGTGGCGCTTGGCAAACAGGTAAGCCTCTAGGAATTGTGTCTTAACACTTTCTCTCCTGAAAAACTAAAAGCCCGCCCTTTGCCCTGCGGGCTTTTTTATTTCATTGTTCACTCCCTTTAGAGCTTTACTCTATAAAACTTTACCCACAAAAAAGCCCGCAACGTCAGCGGGCTTTTTAATTAGGCCTTTAGCTTACTGAGCATGTGCTGCAGCGCGGAAAATCGTGTTAGCTAAAAGTACATTCATGCCCTCAAGGTAGGCGCGGTAGGTTGGTGATTGTGTAAAGCCTATTACCATGCCTTTGCCTTGCGGTTGATGAACAAGCAATGGCTTATACGCAAGCTGTGCTTTATTTTGCTGCCACATATAACCACTTGCTAGCACATCATCTTTACCTGTAAACCACGCTAGGTTTTTACCTGAGTTCAGTGTTATAGGCGTGTAAATATCATTACCGTAAGCTACCGCAACAAGGTCTTTATCAACCCCAGCGGTTAACCAGTGCTCTTGGTCTACTTCAACATTAGCAAGTACACCGGCTACATAGTCTGGCGATGTATGTGGCTCAATGCTCGCTGCTTTTAAATCATCACGAGAAGCGAATAACTGCCCTGCCACTTTACTGCTTTTATCATCGCTGCTGTCGGCTTTATCTTCTCGGTAAGCTTGCTCGCGTTTAACATCTAACAAACCGTAATCAGCGTTGGTGGTAAAACGGTTAGCATTACCGAGGGCAATCAACACGCCACCTGCTTCAACCCAGCTTTTTAAATTAGTCGCGCCCGATTTACCGAGTGCTTGCTCGTAATTACCTTCTGGTAAAATAAGCACTTGGTAATCACTTAAATCAGCCCAAGCAAGCATGGGTGTGCGAATAGCTGTCACCGGGTAGCCAAGCTGTCTTTCGATAACAAAACGAGTGTTACCGGCGCTTAGCTCTCGAGTGGCTGCATCCCATGCAATCGCCACTTTTGGTGCTACCATAGGCACTGTTTTGTTACTACCAAAGCTTGGGCCTTCAATCACCCAACTTGAATCAACACCATCAACTATTGCACCAGTTTGCTCGGCAATTTGGCTAATTTTAGTCAGTAAGTCTTTATCGTTTAGGCGCTTTTCGATTACTAAGCTACCCGCTGGGTAGTTAGTTTTATCACCTAATACAAATGCTTGGTCAGCACTTTTCAGTTTAATGCCAGCTTGCAGTGCTGCTGTTAAAAAGCGTGCTGCGGCCGTATCACCCCAAGCAACAATATAAGCCACTGAGGCTTCTGGATTATTCACTTTACCAAGCAATGTGTCGTCGGCCTGAACCGCTTTACTATCTGCGCTAACTGCGCGACCACAACTATCGCTATCAACATTAAACATCATCGGCAGCGACCAACCTGTGACATCGTAAATTTCATCACCTAGGTTACGAGCGCGGCGTCTTTCTTGCTCTTTTACAAAAGCCTCTGCCATATCTACTTGGTCAGTAAAGGTGGTACGTACAAATACCCCGCGTGGCTGTGCAGTATCAATAAAATAGCTGCCTGCTTTGTACTTAACGCCACAGGCTTTGAAGTCTTCAGTTGCTTGTTTAACTTCAACACCATGTTCAGCCATTAAGGTTGCGAGTCTATGAGCGCCTTCACGGTTACTTTGTTTAGGTAAGATATAAACACGCTCTTTGCTATCTTTACCCGAATCAATCGCATCAACTTGATATTGATAAAAGTCACCTAGTAGTTTTTCACGTTGATTGGCAGCCCCTTCGGCAGTCGAAATTGAGGCCACAAACTGACGCTTTACAGTATTAAAATAGGTGAGTAGTTCGCCGGTATTTTTCTCAAAAACATGGCCACGCGCAGAGCCTACTTCGTAAGTTGATGCTGATGCACCATAAAATACTGGCCAGCTATCACCGTAGCCTGGGTAAAAGGCATCAAAAATTTCACGGGTAAAGTAATCAAAGCCAAATTCATCAAAATACTTCGCATGATTTTGCCCAATCGCATCCATGTTGGCGATTTGAGTTTTCGTCATATGCGGATTAAATGGCTGAGCAGCCGGTGCAAAGTAGTAAGATTGGTCGCCGCCCATTTCATGAATATCAACCACTACTTGCGGTTTATATTTATTGATTGCAGCCACTCGGCCTTTACTTTCAGGTTGAGTAAGTGCTAACCAATCGCGGTTCATATCAAACAAATAATGATTTGTTCGGCCTCTTGGCCACGGCTCATTATGCTCTGCACTTAACCTATCTGCACTGTGCTCAAGACCTACGGTCGCATAATAACGAGTAACAAAGCGCTCACGACCATCAGGATTTTGTAGTGGATCGATAAACATCACGGTGTTATCTAAAATTTTGCTGTTAACGGCATCATTCGGGGCTGCTAGTAAGTGATATGCAGTGAATAGAGCAGCATCGGTTGAGCTAATTTCATTACCGTGCACGGCATACTGAAGCCACACAGACGTCGGTAAATTTTTAATTAGCGACTTAGCTTCTTTTTCAGAGGTGATACGTGGATCAGCCAAGGCTTGGGTGTTATTGGCGAGAGTTTCTAATGAGCGAATATGCTCCGCAGTGCCAACCACCGCATAAACCAGTTCACGACCTTCCCAGCTGTTTGCGTACTTAAACACTTTAATACGATCAGGCGCAGCTTGTTCAAGTGCGCTTAAATAACGGCGCATATCGTTGTAATTGGTAATGCGCTCACCTACATCGTATCCAAGTACTTGTTTAAATGTTGGTATTTGCTGATTATAAGCCGTGCCCGGCCACATTGCTTCGGTATTCGCTGCACTGGCATTAAAGCTTGCCGTTATTGCCACAACACTCACTGAAATGGCTTTTATTATTTGTTTGGCGCTCATTATTTTTCCCAAGTAAAAGTATCTGCTTTGTACATTACAAAAGTATTGAAAATAAACAAATTAAAAACGTTAGATTGGCAAAAATTAAAGACATAAAAAAACCGCAGCAATTGCTGCGGTTATTTTCAAAATAGCAGGGCTATTTAACTAAGGTCATTTCATCAAGTAGGTAACCTGCGTTATCAACTTCTTCCATTAACCAAAGCATGTATCGAATATCAACGTGAATAGCACGGGTGATTTTGGCGTTAAAGTACCAATCTTTGGTGATTGATTCATAAGTCGAGTCAAAATTAAGACCCACTAATTCACCTTTACCATTCATGACTGGCGAACCTGAGTTACCCCCTGTGGTATCAGCGCTACTTAAAAAGTTGACTGGTACTGAGTTAACTTCAAGAGGTTTAGCCGCTTGTGATTCACAACCAAAGCTGAATAAGCTACAACTTACGCCTGGTAGACCTAAGTCACCACGGTAATACGCGCCAAATGCTTGCTTTTTGTATGCTTCAAGTACTTTATCGGTAACAACAAATGGTTTTTCACCTGTGTGTTTAGCCACTAAACCACGTAGTGATGTAAATGGCGTTTTATACACAGCATCTGCCGCTGGGTAACCATCAACTTGTGCGTAGCTTACGCGTAATGTGCCATTTGCATCTGGGTAAACTGGCTTACCTTTAGCATTATTGAAAGCGATCACGGCTTGCATATACTGCGGGCGAATTTCAGCTAAACGACCCGCCATTTCTTTTTCGTCAGCTTCTTGTGCCATGTTGGTATCGTATAGAGCAACAGCAAGCTTTATGAATGGGTCGTTTGATGCTTCAAACTCTGCGACAGATTTACCAATCCAGTTAACACGTGCTTCTACATCTGTAAGCTCTGTATTAGCATAAAAAGAAGCAATAATCGCATCAAGTTCAGCTTGTGTTGTGGTATCTGTAATACCTAAGCCGTCGTTTAATGCCGCAACTTGCGCTGCTTTATCTTGCGCTAAATAGTTACCTAAGTAGCTTAACCATAAGGCTTTATCGACTTCAGGCGTAAACTGTTTTTGTAAACGCTCTAAACGCGCTTTAAGCATAGGAAGATCGCGCTCTTGATAACCCATTTCGCGCTCTGCATTTGGTTTTTCACTTTCTTTAGCTAAACGATATAAACGAATTGCCGTGCTTAGTAAGTCTGCGCGTTTTGCATAATCAAAGTAAAAATGGCTTTGTTGCTGTGCATGTGCTTCAACTAATAATGACTTTAATGCGTGATATGAATCTGCGTATGCTTTACGTTCAGCACTTTGTGCAAACCAAGCGAGGTACTCTTGCTCTTGCGCAGCTTTAATACCCGGAATATCCGTTACTTTAAAGCCATCTTGTAAGCCTTCCAGTTTCTTTAAACGGTTGTTAGTGCTTTTTACACGAGAAGCATATTTAACTTGTGCTTGCTCATCGCCTTCGCTCTGCTTGGCGATTACGTCTAGGGTCATGTTATAAGTATTAAGCAATGTTGGGTAATACCAACTCGCTGAATAATTTACTTCGTCTGCAAGTTTATAGCGGCTAGTGCGACCCGGATAACCCGCCACCAGCACACCATCACCTAAGCTTACGCCGCTTGCATTCACTTTTAAGAACGACTTTGGCTCATAAGGTACGTTATCTTCGCTGTAATCTGCAGGCTTACCATCTTTACCAACGTAACCACGTACAAAAGTAAAATCAGCCGTGTGACGTGGGTATTCAAAGTTATCGATGTCACCGCCAAAGTTACCCAGCGCTTCTGCCGGAGCATACACTAAGCGCACATCTTTGATCATCAGTTGTTTGATCATGAAGTACTCTAAGCCATGGTGGAAATCACGCACGGTACAACGATAGTTAGGATCTGACTCACACTCGCTGATCAAGGCTTTGCGGTTTGCTTGAATTGCTTCATAACGCGCTTTGCCGTGTAGTTCTGCAGGTAAGTTACCCAGTACGCGCTCAGTAACATCATCCACTTGTTCAGTTACATACAAACGCTCTTGCGGGCCTGCAGGTAGCTCTTTTGATAAATCAGCTGCTAAAAAACCTTTTTCAATTAAGTTGTTTTCTGGTGTGCTGTTATTTTGAATCGCGCCATAAGCACAGTGATGATTAGTTACCGCTAAGCCTTTTGGTGACACAAATGACGCTGAACAATAGCCTAAACCAACCACTGCATTGAGTGGGTATTGGTTAAGATCTGCCACTTGTGATGCCGGTAATTCAATACCAACGCGGTCAAACTCGCTTTGTAATTGTTTTAATTGATGCGGTTGCCACTGCCCTTCATCAGCGTGCGCGCTACCGACAGCGACAACACCCATGAGTGCTAATGAAGTTGTAATAATATTTTTTTAATCATGTTAATCCTAGTCAGTGCAAAGCACTATTCCATTGTTGCCTTAGAAAATCGCGCTAAGACTACCATAACCTTGATTGACTCAAGACATATTGCGATTAAATACAATTGGAGAGTAAAAATAGAGGGGAGAAAAAGCTCCTACCGTAAGAATGCAGTAAGCAGGAGCATTAGCTTCGATTCAATTATTAAGCATTGGCTTTTAAAAGGTCATAAAGTTCATCTTTAAGCACGGCGCGTTGATGCTTTTTTTCATGCATATCCGCATCTTCAATCGGCGAGTTTTGCAATTCAAGCTCACGAATTTCTTTATCCATATCATCATAACGCTGCATGGTTTTCTTGAAATGAGCATCGTGTTTCGCAAGGCTGTGGATTAGTTCATTAAACTCAGGGAATTCATTCAATAACGAGTGTTTCTCACCTAACATGGGCAACTCCTTTAGCTAGAATTTCAGTTCAATTTCAATGTATCACCCTAACATACAGAGTCAATGTCGCAACCTTGTCCAAGATCAATAACACAGCGATTCATACAAGTTTCTGAAACTCATGGAATAAGCAACAAAGAAGATGTAGTTCGCACAAAATTCTAAGAATTATTCCTAGACATAACCATTTGAATTAAAGATATAATCAAATTTGATGGAGGGAAACATGCGTATTGGTATTATTGAAGATCACCAACTAGTAAGGGATAGCTTTAAAAAGTTACTAGAACTACAACAGGAGTGGCAGGTAATTATTGAAACCTGCACGGTTAGCGAAGCTAAACTTGCCGTTGAAATTGAACAACCTGATATTTTTATAGTTGATATTTCAATGCATGAAGGAGAAACTGGCCTAGCATTTTTAAGCTACTTAAATAGTTACTACCCTGAAATTAAAACAATTGTTGCCTCCATGTATGACTACGAGCCTTATGTAAGCAACGCTCTTAGCTTGGGCGCGCAAGGTTACGTCTCTAAACGTTCAGCATCAGAAGCCTTAATCGACGCTGTCAATTCTGTAATTAAGGGCGGCAGGTATATAAGTGAAGATGTGAAGTTTAACTATAAAGACCCTTCTAATAAACTCGCTTTACTAACACCAAGAGAAAAGGAAGCTTTACCTCTATTTGCAAAAGGGCTTAACGCAAAACAAGTGGCGCAACAGTTAGACATGATGCCTAAAACTGCTCATGTGCATAAGGCTAATATTTACCAAAAACTTAAAGTATCTAACTCGTTCGATTTACTCAAAATTGCAATAGATAATGGACTCATTGCGCTTGATGAACTGGCATAATTTTCCTTTCGTGAATGTATCTGTAAACCAAGCTTTTGCTGAGTTTACAAAACAAGCTCTAGTCGCTGTTATTTACTTTGTTACCTTATGCTTTTCTTCTTGGGTAAGTAATCATTTAGAAACGGTGGCGCAAAGTAGCGCCATATTCTTGCCTGCGGGAGTTAAGCTCGCTTTTTTTATTATCTTCCCAATTAGGTTTTGGCCAATTCTTTGGTTTAGCTCAAGGCTTTATGCTGCTTATATCGGCATGTTTTATAACGATGCTTGGCACTTCGATTTATTACATGGCTTTTGGCAAGAAGCTACCTACATGATAATAGTACACTGCTTTAAAGAAAGTCGCTGGCCACCCAAGATCGATGCTAATACCGGCGTTATCTCAATCGTTTTGTTGGCTACTTCAACAGCCGCTATCAAGTGGTTTTTGTTTGCTAGTGCTTTTGAGTTCACTACATGGTTAGCTGGTAAGCAGTTATTACAATACCAACTCAATATGACCCTAGGTGATTTAACAGGGACACTACTCGTTGCGCCAATATTGCTAAGTATTAAGGAAAGCTATAAACATAAAATTACGCTAAACAACTATTTACTCGTAATTGCGCTGTTAGCCCTGACCATAGTTTACCTTGCAGCCTATATACATAGGCCTGACCTATATTCTCTGCTACGCTTGTTCTCTTTACTGCCTATTCTTTGGTTTTCTTATAAGTTTGCTACAACAGGTGCTATTTTGAGTGCTTTACTCAGCAATAGTCTAATTGTTGTACAGGCAGGCATCCAACAAGATGCAACGAATACTTATATAAGTCAGTTATTTATCTTAGCAAACTCAATTACTGGGCTTTTAATTGGTACTGCAACAAATGAACTCAAATTAAAAAACGCTGAATTACAACAAAGCAATGAACAACTTTCTCAATTACTTGCTAAAAACAAACAACTTGCAAAACGGATGGTTACAATCCAAGAAGACGAACGCAAATATCTGTCTCAAGAATTACATGACGAATTAGGGCAAAATCTCACAGCGCTAAAAACAGATTTAGCAGTATTATCACTCTCACAACAAAACAGCAATAATTCAATCATTGCTACCCTTAGAGAAAATGCCAAAGCTATGTATGACTCTGTGTATCAAATTATGCATCATTTGAGACCGAGAGAGCTTGACGAGTTAGGCCTTGAACACGCTCTAAAAAATGGCAAATTAAAATCCCTATTAAATAAAGCTGATATCGAGTATCAAACGAACTTAGATATCAACAGTACCTTGGCTGATGAACACCAAACGGCTATTTACAGAATCTGCCAAGAAGCTGTTACCAATTGCATTAAACACAGCAGCGCCTCACAATTATTAGTTCAGTTGAGTGTAAATAAACAAGCCATAGATCTCTTAATTAAAGATAATGGTGAGCAAGTGCGTAACAACGCAGAATCTGGTGGCTATGGCCTTTTATTTATTGAAGAGCGAGTGCTTGCTTTAGGTGGTAAGTTTAGTTTTGACACGCAGGGTGGCTTCACTATTAAAGTATCTTTTTAACTTCATGTATTAGAGTTACGTAACCAACGTGATAAATATGCGATTTATCGTTTCTACTCGAATTGTTTATTAAAAACGCTACACTGGGTGCGTCAATTTAAAAACAACGAGAAAGATGAATGAAAGCGCAATTATCACTTTTGAGCTTAGCCTTGGTGACAAGCCTTGGTAGTGCACAGATTAGTGCGAAAGAAGCTCTGCAATTTAAAGACGTGTTTGATTTTAAATACGCAAAAGGCACCCAACTTTCTGAAGATGGCCAAATTCTTAGCTTTAGTGCCGACCCTTATCGCGGTAATGCACAAGGTCAGGTTTATACATTAAACAACAACACCCTACTAACTAGCGTTGAGCGCGGTACTCGCCCAACTATTAATAAAGCAGCAAACTGGGTGGCTTTTACTCAGGTACCAAGCTTACTTGAAAAAGAAACCACCAAGAAAAAAGGTGAGCTAAAGAACAACCTTGTTTTAGTGAATACTAAAAGTGGTGAGCAACAGACCTTTAACGATGTAAAAGACTATGTATTATCGGATGATGGTGCATGGCTTGCTTACCGACTCGATAAAAAAGCAGATAAAAAAGCAGATAAAAAAGACAGCGAAGAAAAAGACGAAAACAGCAGCGAAATCAAGCCAGACAAAAAAGATAAAAGCTTTGATTTAGTGCTTGTTAACCTTCAAGACAAAACCACGCACACTCTCAACAACGTATTCAGCTATGCGATGAGCAGTACCGGTGAGCAGTTATTAGCAAGCCAAAGCTACAGTGATGGTGCCGACAACCAAGTTGTATTAGTTAACCTTAATAATGACTTTAAAACTAGTGTGTTGATCGATGAGCCAGGTGTTGTGGCAAACAAAATTGCTTGGCAGCCAAACAGCAATACCGCAGCGCTGTTAATTGGCAATTATGTGAATGATGATACTCGTCGTCGTGATCACAGCTTACAGCTTTTACAAAACGGGGCGCTTTCAACTATTAATTCTGCAGATAGCAGTTGGACTATAGGCAAAACAGCATCGCTAAAATGGTCTGAAGATGGTGCTCGTTTATACTTTGAAAACCACCCTAAACTCGCTGCAAAAGTTGCCCTAAAAGAATACAAAGATGAAGCCTCTTTATATGATTTCGATACCATTCGCGACCAAAAGGGCCTTAACGTTTGGCACAACAAAGACGCTGAAATTAAGCCTCGCGAAGAGCAGCAATGGAACAAAGCAAATAAGCTTCGTCACTACCAAGCGGTATATCATGTAAATGGTCAGCACGTTGTGCAGTTGAGCACACCGAACATGCCAGAGGTTTCGCTTAATACTCATCGTGAAGCGCTATTAGGCTATTCAGACCGACCTTACCTAGAACGTGTTATGTATGGTGGTTTTTACGCAGATTATTTCAGTGTTGATGTTAAAACCGGTAAACAAACCGCTATCGTCAGCGACTATCCGTTTAGACCAAGCCTTGCGCCAAATGGGCAATTTGCAGCATTTTTCCAAGACAGCCAAGTGCAGCTTAAAGATTTAGGTAACAACAAGGTTTCGACCTTATCTAAAGCAATTAACGCTATTTTTGCTGATGATAAACATGACTACCCGTCACCTCAGCCGGGTTATGGTTTTGCTGGCTGGTCAAACGATAGCAGCCAAGTGCTGGTTTACAGTAAATTTGATATTTGGGCTTTTGATGTCGCAACACAAAAAGCAACGCGCCTAACTCAAGGTAAAGAAAGCAATACCCAATATCGTGTTATTAAACTAGATAAAGACCAAGTGGGCTTTGCCAAAGACGAAACATTATTGCTAAGTGCAAAGAACCTGCAAGATAAGCAAACTGAAATTGCCAAACTTGATTTAACAAGCAATAAAGTAAGCAAAGTACTTTCGGGTAAAAAGCGCTTTGATGTAGTGAAAAAGGCGAAAAATGCCGATAAATATCTCTTTACTGCACAAACATATCAGCAATTCCCTGATTACTACCAAGCTGATTTTAGCTTCAAAAAGCCACAGCGTGTTACCAACCTCAACCCACAAATTAGCAACTTTGCATGGGGCGAAAAACCTGAGCTTATTAGCTATAAAGGGTTTGATGGTGAAGATTTACAAGGCGTATTAATTAAGCCTGCGGGCTACAAAAAAGGCGATAAGGTGCCAGTGGTTGTGTACTTCTACCGCTATATGAGCCAACGCATGTATGACTTCCCGAAAATGGAATTAAATCATCGTCCTAACTTCCCGATGTTTACTTCAAATGGTTATGCGATTTTCTTACCTGATATCCGTTTTGAAATTGGTCATCCGGGTAAATCGTCAACCCAAACGATGATCAACGCCACTCAAAAGTTGATTGATTTAGGCATTGCTGATCCAAATAAAATTGGTTTACAAGGTCACTCATGGGCAGGCTACCAAAGTGCCTTTATGATCACGCAGACAGATATGTTTAAGGCGGTTGTATCGGGTGCGCCAGTATCTAACATGACCAGTGCATACAGCGGTATTCGCTTAAAATCAGGTCTTGCTCGTCAGTTCCAATACGAAACAGGGCAAAGCCGCATTGGTAAAACGTTATTCGAAGCGCCAGAGCTATACATCGAAAACTCACCGGTGTTCTTCGCTGATAAAGTGAATACCCCAATTCTGATTATGTTTGGCGACAAAGATGATGCTGTGCCATGGCACGAAGGTGTTCAATACTACCTAGCACTTCGTCGTGCGGGTAAAGATGCCACCTTCTTACAATACGAAGGTGAACCACATCACCTGAAGAAATTCCCTAACCAAGTGGATTTCTCAGTACGCATGATGGAATATTTTGATCACTACTTAAAAGGCAAACCAGCCGCTGAGTGGATCAAAAACGGCGTACCCTTTATTGAAGAATAAGCAACAAGCTGAATTTAAGCTTACTGCACACCTCCCCTAGAGCCAGCATTTTCGCTGGCTTTGTTCTATAAAATCAATTAAACCATCTGTTTTTTCGATTTTATCAATCGATTTAAACCCCAGTTTGTAAGTGGAAAGTTAACCTGAACAAATCTATATTTCACCCAACTTCTAACTGGAGACTACACAATGTTTAAAAAATCAACGTCAGCTTTGTCTAAAGTAGCTGTTGCGGTATCACTGTTGGTGGCAACAGGCGTACAAGCTACAAACGACATCAAATCAAACCAATTCTGGTGGCCAGAGCAATTAGATCTTAGCCAACTTCGTGCCCATGGTGCAGAGTCTGATCCTATGGGTCCTTACTTTGATTACAAAAAAGAATTCTTAAAGTTAGACCTAAACGCAGTGAAAGCTGATATTGAGAAAGTATTGACTGATTCTCAAGATTGGTGGCCTGCTGACTACGGTCACTATGGTCCATTCTTCATCCGTATGGCGTGGCACGCATCAGGTACTTACCGTACGTTTGATGGTCGTGGTGGCGCAGGCGGTGGTCAACAACGTTTCGACCCGCTAAATAGCTGGCCTGATAACGCAAACCTTGATAAGGCACGTCGTTTACTTTGGCCTATAAAACAAAAATACGGTCGCAGCATTTCTTGGGCTGACTTGATGGCGTTAACAGGTAACGTTGCGCTTGAATCAATGGGCTTCAAAACCTTTGGTTATGCCGGTGGTCGTGAAGACGATTGGGAACCAGATTACGTATACTGGGGCCCTGAAGGCAAAATGTTAACTGACGAACGTCGTGACAAAAAAGGCAAACTTAAAGGCCCATTAGCGGCAGTTGAGATGGGCTTAATTTATGTAAACCCAGAAGGCCCTCACGGTAACCCTGATCCACTACTAGCAGCAGAAGACATTCGTTTATCATTCGGCCGCATGGCAATGAACGATGAAGAAATCGTTGCGCTAATCGCCGGTGGTCACAGCTTTGGTAAAGCACACGGTGCGAAAAAAGCAACGTGTTTAGACAAAGAGCCAGCAGCAGCAGGTATCGAAGAGCAAGGCTTAGGTTGGAAAAACAAATGTGGTAAAGGTCACTCAGAAGATACCATCACATCAGGTCTTGAAGGTGCATGGACAGTGACACCAACACGCTGGTCAATCAACTACCTACAAAACTTATTCAGCTTTGAGTGGGTTAAAACTAAGAGCCCTGCAGGTGCGACTCAGTGGATCCCTGAAAATGGTCAAGCGTCTAACCTAGTGCCAGATGCGCACATTAAAGGTAAGCGTCATGCGCCTATCATGTTCACAACTGATATCGCGTTAAAAGCAGATCCTGAGTTCCGTAAGATTTCAGAGCGTTTCTTAAACGACCCGAAAGAGTTCGAACTGGCATTTGCTAAAGCATGGTTCAAACTAAACCACCGTGATATGGGCCCACGTGCTCGTTACCTAGGTGACCTAGTGCCAGAAGAAGTATTAATTTGGCAAGACTTCATCCCTGCGGTTGATCACAAACTAGTAGATAGCAAAGATATCGTGTCACTTAAAGCTAGCATCTTAGATTCAGGTTTATCTGTATCTGAACTAGTGCGTGTTGCTTGGGCATCAGCAGCAAGCTACCGCGACACAGATATGCGTGGTGGTGCAAACGGTGCACGTATTCGTTTTGCTCCGCAAAAAGATTGGCCGGTAAACAACCCGAAGGAAGTGGCTAAAGTACTTAGCAAACTTGAGAAAATCCAAACTAAGTTCAACAAAAAAGCATCTGGCGGTAAAGAAATTTCACTTGCAGATATGATTGTTCTTGGTGGTGCGGCTGCAATCGAAAAAGCAGCAAGCGACGCAGGTTTCTCTATCGTAGTACCGTTCAAGCCAGGCCGTATGGACGCATCATTAGAAATGACAGACGTTGAGTCATTCGAAGTACTTGAGCCAACAGCTGATGCGTTCCGTAACTACTACAGCTCAGCATGGAAATCACCGGCTGAAATGTTAGTTGAACGTGCTGATTTACTAAGCTTATCTGTACCAGAAATGACTGCACTACTAGGTGGTATGCGTGCCCTTAACGCGAATACTGACCAAACTAAACACGGTGTATTCACGAAAAAACCTGGCACATTAAGCAACGATTTCTTCGTTAACCTATTAGATATGTCAACGAAGTGGTCTAAGTCTTCTGAAGAAGGTGTTTACGAAGGCCGTGACCGTCAATCAGGCAAACTTAAGTGGACAGCAACACCAGTAGATTTAATCTTCGGTTCAAACTCAGAGCTACGTTCAATTGCTGAAGTGTATGCCTCTGACGATGCTAAACAGAAGTTCGTTGATGACTTCGTAGCAGCGTGGACTAAAGTGATGACGCTAGATCGCTTCGACCTACGTTAACCCTATATCAATCGTGTTAAGTCGATTGGTATCATATTTTCGCAACCAACAAAGCCGCTAAGTTAGCGGCTTTTTTATTTCAAATCGAGTTATTAGAGCACTTTGAGATTTACAGGCACTCGAGTTCAGCTCATTACTCAATAGCATGAAGCCACAGTAACATTAGATGTAGGTCGCCATTTATGGCGTCATAATAAACGCGCTAAAGCACGACCTACAAGCAAGTGCTAACCTAGCAACTAGCAGCTAGAAACTTAAATCAACAATACTGCCCTGCTGCAAAGCCGCAGCTCCAGGCGTATTGGAAGTTGTAGCCGCCTAGCCAGCCGGTGACGTCAGTGACTTCGCCGATGAAATAAAGGCCCGGTGACTTTTTCGCTTCGAAGGTTTTTGAGCTTAATTCGTCGGTGTCTACACCGCCAAGCGTTACTTCGGCTGTTCTATAACCCTCTGTGCCGTTTGGTTTAATTTGCCAATTGTGAATGTAGTCATGTAATGCGTCGATTTGCGCATGGCTTAGTTGGTTTACATTGCAATCTGGGATCGCTTTCGTGTCGTGCAGCATTTCAACAAAACGTTTTGGTAAAATGGTCGCTAGGGTATTTTTTAGTGACTTTTGCCCTTGGCTTTGACGCCAAAGCTCAAGCTGCTGCTTTAAATCGAGCTCGGGTAACAAGTTGATGTACACAGTTTGCCCTGCACGCCAAAAAGAGCTGATTTGTAAAATAGCTGGGCCCGAAAGGCCACGGTGAGTAAACAAGATGTTTTCTTTAAACTGGGTGCCATCTTCACTGGTAACCAGACAAGGAATGCTGATCCCCGATAACCCATCAAAGCGATCTTTATCATGCTGGTGCAACGTAAATGGCACTAATGCCGCCATGGTTGGTAGCACTGTTAAACCAAATTGCTCAGCAATTTTATAACCAATTGGTGATGCACCGAGCTTAGGCATGGTTAATCCGCCCGATGCGACAACTAACGACTCGCATTGATAGCTATCTTGCTCGGTAATAACTTCATAACCCGCATCGGTTTTTGTCACGCTGAGTACTTCGTTACGCAGCGCTATGTTAACACCTGCCCACTCACACTCAGTTAAAAGAATGTCAACGATATCTTGTGCGCTGTTATCACAAAATAGCTGACCCAGCGTTTTATGGTGATACGCCAAGCCGTGACGGTCCACCAGCTCTATAAAGTCATGTTGGGTATAACGGCTTAAACACGATTTTACAAAGTGAGGATTGCCACATAAGTAGTTGTCTGGGCTTGCGTTTTCATTGGTGAAGTTACAACGCCCGCCGCCGCTGATTAATATTTTACGGCCCGGCTTCTTGCCCATATCAAGCACAGTAACATTGCGACCACGGTAGCCTGCTTGTGCAGCGCACATCAAACCTGCGGCGCCGGCGCCAATCACAATTACATCTACTTGGGTCATTAATCATACTCACTAAAAAAATTTAGCTGATTATAACAAGTTATTGTCGTCGCAGTGTTAACTCAGAGATGTTTTTACAAAAAAGATAAATCCAAAAAACGAAATAAAGCAAAAACTCAAAACCATAAAATTATAACTTTATTATGAGAAAACAAGCAAAAAACACCACAAAAAGACTGATTTAGACGTCTATACATTTAGTTATAACCAAAATAGAGACAACCATAATAAAACGATATTTTAACTAAATTAACATATATTTTACCTTTGTCCCCCTTCACGAAAAACATCGTGGAGATTTACATAACAATCTAGGGATCATTATGACAACTAACAACAACTTGAAGAAATGCGCAATTGCACTGAGCTTGACTGCGTTGTTTGGAACAACAGCAGCTATGGCTACTCCAGATCAACTGATGTCACCATCTATGCAGGAAACTGCAGCTAAATTACAAGGCCAAGAAGGCTTTGGTACTCAATTTATCATCAAGTATAAAAACAATAGTGATGAAATGATGACCATGTCGGCAGCAGAACAAACGCCGACTATGATGAACAAAAAAGCAAAAGGCTTTATTAAAAACTTCAGCAGCAAAAAAGGTAAAGTAAAAGCACAATACGTTCGTGCAATGGCGATGAGTAATCACCACGTAATGCGTGCTGATAAAAAACTATCAGCTGAAGAAACCCAAGAATTTATGCAAGAAATGGTCGCTTCTGGTAACGTTGAATACATCGAAATCGACCAAATGTTAAAGCCGTTTGCGACGCCTAACGACCCTCGTTATGACGACCAATGGCACTACTACGAGCAAGCGGGCGGTCTTAACCTTCCTACTGCTTGGGATACAGCAACGGGTAGCGGTGTCGTTGTAGCGGTACTTGATACTGGTTACCGCCCTCATATTGATTTAAATGCTAACATTCTTCAAGGCTATGACATGATCTCTAACGTGTCTGTAGCGAACGACGGCGGTGGTCGTGATAGCGATGCACGCGATCCGGGTGATGCAATCAGCGCTAACGAATGTGGTTACACACACAGTGCACAAAGCTCAAGCTGGCACGGTACACACGTTGCGGGTACTGTTGCAGCAGTCACTAATAACGGTGAAGGTGTTGCCGGTGTTGCTTACAATTCAAAAGTAGTGCCAGTGCGTGTACTTGGTAAATGTGGTGGTTTAACTTCTGATATCGCTGACGGCATCATCTGGGCATCGGGTGGTTCAGTTTCTGGCGTACCAGCAAATGCTAACCCTGCTGATGTTATTAACATGAGTTTAGGTGGTAGCGGTTCATGTAGCTCAACAACGCAAAATGCAATCAATCAAGCGCGTAACAACGGTTCTGTAATTGTAATCGCTGCAGGTAACGACAACGATAACTCTGCAAACTACAACCCTGGTAACTGTAATGGTGTTGTAAACGTTGCATCTGTTGGTCGTAACGGTGGTCGTGCATACTACTCAAACTACGGTAGCAACATTGACGTTGCAGCACCGGGTGGCGCACAAAGCTTTGCAAATGACTCTGAAGGTGTGTTATCTACTCACAACTCAGGCTCTTCAAGCCCTAGCAGTGATTCATACCACTACTCACAAGGTACATCGATGGCAGCTCCACATGTTGCGGGTGTCGCAGCATTAATCAAACAAGCTAAGCCATCAGCAACACCTGATGAAATCGAAAGTATCTTAAAATCGACAACTCGTTCTTTCCCAGCAACATGTACTAGCTGTGGTACAGGTATTGTTGATGCGGCAGCCGCGGTTGCAGCAGCCTCAGGTACAACACCGCCACCACCAACGGGTAACGTATTAGAAGATGGTCAAGCACTAACTGGTTTAAGTGGCTCTGCTAGCAGCCAAACTTTCTACACAATGGAAGTTCCAACAGGTGCGACTAACGTAACCTTCACAATGAGTGGCGGTTCAGGCGATGCTGACCTTTACGTTCGTGCAGGTAGCGCACCAACAACATCAACCTATGATTGTCGCCCGTATAAAGGCGGTAACAACGAAGTATGTTCTATCGATAACCCAACAGCAGGTACTTACCATGTAATGCTGAATGGTTACTCTGCATACTCAGGTGTTAGCCTAGTAGGTGATTTAACAACTTCTGGCGGTGGTTCAGGCTCAGGTTCACCACAAGCAGGTGGTGGCACAGTAACAGATATCTCTGCAAGTGCAGGCCAATGGAAGCATTACACTATTGATGTTCCTGCCGGTATGGCAAGCTTTACAGTAACGACATCAGGCGGTACTGGCGATTCAGACTTATTCGTTAAGTTTGGTAGCCAACCAACATCATCAAGCTATGACTGTCGCCCTTACAAAAACGGTAACGCAGAAACTTGTACGTTCAGTAATCCACAAGCAGGTACTTGGCACTTAAGCTTAAATGCTTACCGTACTTTCTCGGGTGTTACACTGGATGCGCAATATCAACCTTAATAGTTGATCTCCTAAGTCACCCCCAGGGACTTTCAGCCGGACTTACGTCCGGCTTTTTTGTATTTATGAATTGCTATTAAAGCTTTTCTAGCACAGCTTCAGCGCGGCTTACTACAAACTCTTTGTCTTGTTCAACAAACAGCCCTGTTACAGTTTGGTTTTCAACGATCATTGCATAACGTTTAGAACGTATACCACCAAAACCAGCTGTGTCTTTATCTAAACCAAGTGCTTTGGTAAAACTTGCATCACCATCTGCTAACATACGAATATGCTCAGCGTTATGAGCTTCACCCCATGCTTTCATTACAAATGCATCGTTCACCGATACACAGTAGATTGCATCAACGCCTTTAGCAGTAATTTTATCGGCCAGGGTAATAAACTCAGGTAAGTGAGCATTAGAACATGTTGGTGTAAATGCACCCGGCACGGCAAACAACACTACTTTTTTATCTGCAAATAATGCCTCTGTTGTTAAGGTTTGCATGCCTTCGCTAGTTAATTCACTAAGGGTTGCTGTAGGTATAGTTTGGCCTTGTTCGATCATCGTAATTCCTTGAAAGAAAATAAGAGTACAGAGTATATACCTAAAAAATTGAATACAGCATGATTTTAAGGACAAACAACGTAAACCATTGCTCGCCCTTTGGAGGGTTATAAACCTAAGCTGGCTTTAATGGTATGCATTTGCTCTTGTAGGCGATGCTGAATATCACTAACCAGAGAGTTTGATTCGCTTACCTGCCCTTTCATGCTTTGCATTGATTGACTGAAGTTTTCTAGTAAGGCGTTTTGCTGTTTAGCCAGCTCCATAGCATCAAATGCGACCTTATTTGCATCTTGCGCGTTGCCAGCTACGCCTTCGGAGTTACGTTTAAGTTCTTGGGCATTTTGTGTTTGTAGCTCGGCATCATTAGCCAGTGCGCTAATTTGCTCCGATACCATGGTGGAGTTTTCACTTAAGCGGTTTAACTGATTGTTAATATCATCAAGTGAACCCTGCGTTTGTCTGGCAAGTTTTCGTACTTCGTCAGCGACCACCGCAAAGCCTCGGCCATGCTCACCTGCACGCGCCGATTCAATCGCTGCATTCAGTGCTAATAAGTTTGTTTGCTCAGCAATATTTTTGATCACCTCAATAACTTGGCCCACATCATCAACGCCTTTTAATAGCTCTTTTAAGCTATCTAGGCCTTGCTCAACGCGTTCTTCAGTACGAGAGCTTGCGGTTAACATGCTATCTGCAAAGCCTAGGCTCTGCTCCATCGCACCAAAGGTTTGTTTGGCGTTATCAGCAACTTGACCATTGATGTTATTGACCTGTTCACCAATGTCTTGAATATCAGTAAGTAAACTTTGGTTTTGTTCAACCTGAGAGTGGCTAGCATCAGTTTGCTGGGCAATCGTATGTAAGTGCTCGCTCATCTCTAGCATAAAGTCATTAATAACCTTAAGCATTTGTGCTCGTTCTTCTGCCTCACCACGCTGGCGCTCAATCAATTGATTAAAGTAATGGGCAATTTCACCGACTTCAGTTTTCGGATTTTTACTCTCAATGTTTTTAAGCTCATTACTCTCAATTAAGAAAGCAAAGCCATCACGCAATTGACGCAGCGGGTTAAGCACTTGGTTACGCTGTACGAAATACACACCCGCTGCTAAAACCACCAGCATGCCAATGGCTACACAAAATACGATAAACACTTGCTGCTTAAGGTCGCTCTGTTCATCTTTTAGCTTTTGCTCTGCACCGAGCACCGTTGTAGACAAGGCGCCTATTTGCTCGCGCAAGGCTTGCATGCCGGTTTGACGCTGCTCTGCTTGCTCAAGAGTGGATGCTAAATCACGTGGGAAGCGTTTGGGCCAGCTACTTAACTCAGCTTTGATGTCACCGGCCAAATCTTCTGCTTCTTCGCCAAAAAATAAAGCATCTTCATCCACTTCGCTCATTACACCTAAATTTTCGAGTTTATCGATTTTAGCCCCAAGCGCATTTAGGTTTTCAACACTTTGATTAAGGCTGTTTTTAGTGTCTTGATCAAAGTTGATCACTAACTTATAAGTGTACAAAGCAAGTGAAGTGACTTCGCTGTAGTAGTCAGCAGCTAGTTGGTAATACTCAAGTGCAAGCGCTGTTTGCGGCTCGGCTTTACTTGCATAGCCAATTAATGATGAAGCTGAACCTGCCATTTGTCTTAACGAGTTATCAAGCAGCGCCATTTCGTTACCAGACAGCTTACCTAAAGCGCGGTACTTACCATTGATGTCTTTATCGAGCGCTGTTAGCTGGCTATTAAGCTGACTTGCAAGATCACTAGGCAACTTAGTTAAATGCAGCTTTTTAACATCACTTATCAGCGTAGAAGCTTTATTTAAGTGTTGGCTGTCACCTTGTTCTAAATAATCATCAAGGTAGCTTTTTAAATCAATAATGATGGTGTTTTTTAGCTTGTTATAAGCTTTATCTTGTTGCTCTAAACCGAATAAGGTTTGACTTGCCCAAAACAGAGTGGCTGCTAATAAAATACTAGCGAGAGTAAGTAAAACGGCCAATAGCCGAGTAAATGATGACACGCGCATAAACGATATTCCCAAGTAACGTTGCGCGCGTAGAATATTAACCTTTTATGACAATATGATGAAATACCACCATAAACAACTACACGAAAAAACCAGATACATCCAAAAACATTAGATTTAAACCATTGCCGCTTTTACATATACATCAAAGCGGTTCTTTTTGGTTTTGATTTGCATACTCGGGGTTTTGTCATTTAAAAATGGCGCGTAATCAGGGCGCTTCACAACCACTCGCTTACTAGCAAGCGGATAAGCAAACTCTAATAGATCATCGGCATCGCTATCTGAGCCCACAAGCTCTTGGAATACTCGCATTTCTTTTTTAACGAGAGCTGATTTTTCACGATGAGGAAACATAGGATCTAAGTACACAACATCAGGAGTATCACTACACTGCGCCAGTAACGTATGACTAGAGCCAAACACTAAGCTCATGTTTTCTTTCATCCAGGGGCCAATTTCTGCATCGTTATAGGCACGTTCTAGGCCATCAAATAATAGCGCGGCAACTACTGGATGGCGCTCATGTAAAATCACTTTACAGCCTAGTGATGCCAGTACAAAGCCATCACGACCAAGGCCTGCGGTGGCATCAAGAACCACTGGTGTGGCACCTTTATTTAACCCTACAGCCTTTGCTATAGCTTGCCCTTTACCTCCACCAAACTTACGGCGGTGAGCAGCAGCACCCGTTACAAAATCAACGTGGATTGCACCTAGCTTAGGTTCGTCCTTTTTTTTCAAGCTAAGACCTTGGTCGTCATAATGAAGCGAAAAGCCCGCATTCTGCTCAGCCCACTTAGCTAAACCAAAACGCAACTCTATTGCATCTAAATAAGGGCGCATTTCTTTAAAAGGACAATGAATTACCACACAAAACTCCGAGCTATATTAATCGGCGTCAGTATAGCATGGCTTAAAATAGCTCGATATCCGTTTGTGAAGTGACATCTTCAGTGTGACTAGGCTCTGCCATTTTTTGCAAACTGGCGAGAAGATCACTACGCGCTTCAATAATGTGTTTTAACTGATATTTTATAAACGCTAAATCATCATTGAGCGAAGAAAATAATAACTTAGTCTGCTCTAATTGCTGTAGATGAAAAGTTACTTCATCACTACTCGACAAATTGCTTTGTGCGACTGACTTATTTAACTCATCCAATTGCGCAGCTAGCTTTTCAACCGCTCGTTCGCGTGAATCACTGTTTTGATACATTTGTTGAGATAGTTCATTAAAGGCATTCCCAATTTGCTGTGCCTGAGTCAGTGCTCGCTCATTAATTTCCATATCTTGAACTTTTGCGTTTGTGACTTCGAGGATGTGCGGGAATAAATCTTTATAACGACCATAAAGTTGGGCATCATCAAGTGGCATGTTTTTGACTAACATTGACACTTTAGGGTAATTAATAATGGTGCGGTGGCTAAAATCAACAAAGCGATTCGCATCACGATGTTTTTCTAGTAACTCCTGCTCTAAAGGACATACTCCACCTTCGGCACAGCAAAACACGCCAACATCGTGATACCAAAACGCCAGCACGACATCAAGCTCCATCGGGTTAAAAAACTCAAACATATGCTCAGATAACGCTTTGATATCATGCGCATGATAAGTCTGCCCAACGTAGCGCATGATGCGTCCCATATCACCTGAATCTGTCATCGCTATTTCGGCGGTTATTTGCGCTCGCTCAACATCACTGGTTAATTTTTTTGAATGCTGGCGGTACTGATATAACACACGAATTCGTGCCATCAGCTCTTCAGCATTGAATGGTTTTACAATGTAATCAGCTGCACCTGCGTTATAGCCTTTTACACGGTCTGGTAAGTCCGCTTTACCCGATAAAAACATCACAGGAATATCTTTAGTTTGCGGGTTAGCTTTTAATTCGTTACACACCTCGTACCCTGATTTAGCAGGCATTTCAACATCAAGTAAAATAATGTCTGGGCTGTACTTTATCGCCTGTCTTAATCCTTCTTCACCATTTTTAGCATGGATCAACGTGCAAAAGCCCGATAGTGATTCTTCAATCACATGATGGACATACTTATCATCATCAATGGCTAATACAAGTTTTGACATACTTAATTCCTGCAACTGTTTTTAAAAAGAATAGTACGCAAGATTAAATTTGCTAAGAATTATTAATAAAAAAGCGCCTTACGGCGCTTTAGCTTAAGTAATGTGTATTATGCTGCAATACCACTATGTCTTAGTAGTGCATCAACTTGTGGTTCGCGTCCACGGAACTTTTTAAATAGCTCCATTGGCTCTTCGCTCCCCCCTTTTTCTAAAATGTTCTTTAAGAAAGCTTCGCCCGTTGCTGGGTTAAAAATGCCTTCTTCTTCAAATTTAGAAAACGCATCGGCCGAGAGTACTTCAGCCCATTTATAAGAGTAATAACCTGCGCTATAACCGCCTGCAAAAATATGGCTAAAGCCATGCTGGAAACGATTAAACGCTGGCGCTTTAACAACAGCCGTTTTACTGCGTACCTCATCAAGTGTTGCTTGAATATGACATGGCTCACCCGCTTTGTAAGTATGGTGAATAGTAAAATCAAACAACGAGAACTCAAGCTGACGCAGCATTTGCATACCTGATTGGAAGTTCTTCGCCGCAAGGAGTTTATCTAGTAACTCTTTTGGTAATGGCTCATCTGTTTCGTAATGACCCGAAATAAAGCTCAGCGCTTCTTCTTCGTAACACCAGTTTTCAAGGAACTGACTTGGTAACTCAACCGCGTCCCATGCAACACCGTTAATACCAGCAACTGGCGCTGCATCAACTTGTGTCAACATATGGTGAATACCATGACCAAACTCATGGAATAACGTAGTCACTTCGTTATGCGTAAACAAAGCAGGCTTATCACCCACTGCTTTATTAAAGTTACACACTAAATACGCAACTGGGGTTTGTAATTCGCCGTTTGCACGTACTTTTCGACCCATGCAGTCATCCATCCAAGCACCGCCACGCTTGCGATCGCGGGCATATAAATCTAGATAAAAGCGACCACGTAACGTGTTGCTGTTATCGTAAATTTCGAAGAAACGTACATCAGGGTGGTAAGTATCAAACTCTGTCACTTCTTTAACGCTAATACCAAATAAACGATTAACTGTAGTGAATAAGCCACTTAGAACTTTATTGGCTGGAAAATATGGGCGCAGCACTTCATCAGAAATCGCGTACTTCTCTTGCTTGAGCTTTTCGCCGTAGTAAGCGTAGTCCCATGCAGCCAGTTCCGTCACACCGTGCTTATCTTTTGCGTAAGCTGTTAGCTCAGCAAGCTCTTGCTCAGCTTGTGGCTTAGACTTAGCAGCTAAATCTTCTAAGAATGAGAAAACTTGCTCTGGCGTTTCTGCCATTTTAGTCGCCAATGACATATCAGCGTAGCTGTTAAAACCAAGTAACTCGGCAAGTTCATGACGCAGGGCAAGCTCTTCGCTCATAATAGCTGAGTTATCAAATTCACCAGCGTTAGGGCCTTGATCAGAGGCACGCGTCACAAACGCAGTGTAAAACTCTTCACGTAACTCGCGGTTATCAGCATAAGCCATAATGGGTAGGTAAGATGGAAAATCTAACGTGAATACCCAGCCTTCTAGCTCTTTGCTTTTAGCTGTATCAGCACCTAGTGCTAACGCAGACTCTGGTAAACCAGCCAGTTCGCTTTCATCTGTAATATGCTTTTGCCAAGCAAGCGTGGCATCCATTACATTGTTACCGAACTTAGAGGCCAGCTCAGATAAACGCGCACTGATTTCGCCATAACGCTTTTGTTGCTCAGGCTTTAAGGCAATACCAGATAGCTCAAAATCGCGCAGTGCATTAGTAATAGTTTTTTGCTGGGCAATGGTTAATGTTTTAAATTCGTCACTGCTGTGAAGTGCGTTGTAAGCATCGTACAAACCTTGATGCTGACCAACAAACGTTGAATACTCAGATAACAACGGCAAACATTGCTCATAGGCTTCACGTAGCTCGTCGTTATTAACGACAGAATTCATATGTGATACCGGTGAAAATAAGCGTGATAACTTGTCATCAGCTTCTTCAAGCGGAAGTACCAAATCATTCCATGTGTATGATTTAGTTGCCAGTACCTCATCAATTTTGGTACGACACTCAGCAATCGCTGCTTTTAATGCTGGCACTACGTGTGCTGGTTTAATTTTAGAAAACGGCGGTAGCCCTTCTAAACCAATGAGTGGGTTATTTTCTGCAATTGTCATTTTCGTTCTCGAATTTTATGCGTAGATGATTTTGAAGTTGGGGCGAATTGATGAAATACAAGGGGCTTAACCTTGGTCTTTATTATGCTATTATCAACTTATTACTAAATCGATTAATTAATAAAAAGTTATCTATTTTTGAGGACAAACTATGGCTCAGCATTTTGATTACATTGCAATTGGTGGTGGTAGTGGCGGTATTGCCTCTGCAAACCGTGCAGCAATGCGTGGCGCAAAAGTCGCTCTTATTGAAGCAAAACACATGGGTGGCACCTGTGTAAACGTGGGTTGTGTTCCAAAGAAAGTAATGTGGCACGGCGCACAAATTGCTGAAGCAATTAACGCATATGCACCTGACTACGGCTTTGATGTTGAATTAAAAGGTTTTAGCTGGGCTAAATTAGTTGAAAGCCGCGAAGCGTATATTGGCCGTATTCACCAAGGTTACAACAAGTACTTATCTAGCAATGGTGTAACTGTAATCAATGGCTTTGCTAAGTTTGTTGATAACAAAACAGTTGAAGTAAACGGTGAGCTATACACTGCTGACCATATCCTTGTTGCTGTTGGTGGTCGCCCTACTATTCCTAACATTCCAGGCGCTGAGCTTGGTATTGATTCAAATGGCTTCTTTGAGCTAGACGCACAGCCTAAGCGTGTTGCTGTGGTTGGTGCAGGCTACATTGCCGTTGAAATCGCAGGGGTACTTCATAGCCTTGGTACAGAAACACACCTGTTTGTTCGTAAAAACAAACCACTACGTACTTTTGACCCATACATTGTTGATACGCTTATCGATATTATGGCAAAAGAAGGCCCAACTCTTCACACTGAGTGCACACCTAAAGAAGTAGTTAAAGAAAGCGATGGCAGCTTAACCATTCACTTTGAAAATGGTCACAGCCAAAACGTTGATGAAGTTATTTGGGCAATTGGCCGTACACCTACAACTGACAAGATCAATCTTGCTGCGGCAGGTGTTGAAGTAACTGAAGCTGGTTACGTTAAAGTAGACGAATTCCAAAACACCACAGCTGAAAACGTATACGCAGTTGGCGATATCATCGAAAACGGTATCGAACTTACGCCAGTAGCCGTTAAAGCAGGTCGTATTTTATCAGAGCGCTTATTCAATAAAGAACTACCTGATGATTTAAAAATGGACTACGAGCTAGTACCTACTGTGGTATTCAGCCATCCACCAATCGGCACAATTGGTTTAACAGAGCAGCAAGCGATTGATCAATACGGCAGCGATAACGTTAAAGTATATAAATCAAGCTTTGCAGCAATGTACACAGCGGTTACTCAGCACCGTCAAGCATGTAACATGATGCTAGTGTGTGCAGGCGAAGACGAAAAAGTTGTTGGCTTACACGGCATTGGCTTTACCGTTGACGAAATGATCCAAGGCTTTGCCGTTGCAATGAAGATGGGCGCAACCAAAGCAGACTTTGATGCTGTTGTGGCTATTCACCCGACGGGCTCAGAAGAGTTTGTAACGATGAGATAAACTCGCGTTGCGAGTCAATTTTAAAACCTTGTGGTGCTGCCACAAGGTTTTTTATTGAGTAAATTTGGTAGTGATTTCAGTACACTATCAAAGCTCAGAAATTGCTTGACTAAAAATACGTTTAAGTAAATCTAGGTTTAAATTCACACCTGCAATATTCGCATCAATCCACTCTCTCTGAGAGATTGGAGGCCACGAAACCTTATAGCCGATGCTATATAACATTTCTTCAAAAAAGAAACGTAACACTCTACCGTTACCTTCGCGGAATGGGTGAAGTAAATTTAGCTCACAAAACAAGTCTGCCACTTTTTCAATTAGTTCATCATTATTCTGACAATTCGATATTGCCGGAATGGTTCGAAATAATTTGTTAGCTTCAGGCTCAATACGCGTCCAAGTACAAAAGCGGGTATTACCCTTGGAGATATCAACATCCCTAATTTGACCTGCCCACACATATAAGTCTTGAAATAAGTGGTGATGAAGATGTTTTAAATGCTCAAGTGAAAACTTAGATAGAGGTTGTTCGGGGGAGTCATAAGTTCTATAGCGTTCAGCGGTAAACTCAGCTTCAGCTTGATCTAATATATCCGATTCTCGAATATCTAATAAATTAATTAATACATCAGAGGCAGGGTAGCAATATTTATCTTGAGCTACCCCGTATTTATCGCGCATATTTACGCTTCAATTCAGCAATACTTTTGCCTTCACTATTAGTTTTCAGCGTTAGACCTTCATAGCTTAAACTGACCTTAAAGTTATCCATATCGGGCATAAACTTAGTTTTTTGCTGATTGCTAGTCTTAGCAGTTTTGGTAGTCATAAACCCTCCTGTAATACTGATAATTCTAGCTTATTCAAGCATAAATTGCCATTAATCAACTTATTCGAAAGTACAGCCAAAAAGAAGAGAAAAAGGCGATTAAAATACTGACCAATTTAAACTTTTTAATGCCTATGATTACAAAGTGATGGTGAGTTGTTAAACTCAGTTAAAAGAATAAAAACGTAAACTACTTTGCAATCAATCACTTTATTCCCTGTACACCTTGTACAGAGTATCTTTCTGTTTCAAATGTTATTTGGTGCATTATTAATTAATAGCCAAAAACAAAGTCGTTCCTTGGTACTGCTGTTTGCATTTCAAGGCTGTGTATGCGCCTTTAATCTGCTAGAAGGGTTAGGGTTTTCTAGTTACTTAATTACCCCTGCATTTACATTACTGTATGGGCCTATGATTTACTTTTTTACCTTGTCGATTACAGGTAAACAGCCCTTTAAAACATCACACTACGCGGTACACTTAATTCCTGCGGCTATTTCCTTGGCCTTTACCCACTACACGCAAGCGATCATTTTACTTGGTTCGCTCAGTCAACTTGGTTATTTCTACTTCGCTTATGGCATTTTAAAGCGCTATCACAAACAACTTATGCATGCGCGCTCAGATGCTGAGAGCCTTAAATTAAAGTGGCTGATCAAAGCATTATTTATTTTTGCCATTATTGTCGTATTTGATTTGCTGCGCATGAATGTGCAACCAATCACGCCGCTCGATTTAAAGATGCACTGGTATTTATTAAACGAAATACTGTTACTGCTAATGTTTAGCTTTTTGTTGTTTCACACCATCAAAAATAGCTTTCAATTCGAACCAGTCACATTGCCTGAAGAACCCGAAGCTGAACAAACTGATTCGGCTGACGAGCAACTAGCGCAGCAAATTTTCTCAACCATTGATAACTTGGTTATTAACGAATCGCTTTATCGACAACCTAGGCTCTCACTAAACGACTTAGCAAATCAAACCGGGCTCGGTAGTAAAGAAATATCTTGGGCTATTAACAGCTCTACGGGGAACAACTTTTGTGAGTACATCAACCAGCATAGAGTGAATGATGTTAAACGCGAAATAGAGCAAGACTCACCTCAAAAACTCAGCCTGATAGAGCTGGCATTTCAAGCAGGCTTTAATTCTAAATCGACTTTTAATGCCGTGTTTAAAAAAGAAACGGGATTAACACCGAGTCAATTTAAGAAGCAAACGCAAAAGAATTAGCTCATAAAACAGACAAAAAACGTCCTAAATCCTGTTTTAGGACGCTTTTTTACAACTCAAACGCTAATTTAAACAAAAAACAACTTTGAGACTCCTGATGTACAAGTCCTATTTTTTACTACTAACTTTGTGCCTATTAATAAACTTTTCGGGTTTTGCTTTAGCAACGAATCACTCTTTAGAGGTGACGAATCAAGCTTTAAAAGTGCAGCCAAGTCGCGTTGGTGCAAGCGACCCAATCGCTTACTTTCAATCGAAAACAGCAGCAATAGAATTTGCTAAACAACAAAACTGGGCTCAGGTGAATAAACTCACAAAAATGCTCATTAATGAATATCAACACGATGGCGATACTTGGTATTTACTTGGCCTCAGTTACTTTCAATTGGCCGATTATCAAAATGCCAGCAATGCTTTGCAACGCGCACTTGCAATTGGGACTAGCTTAAAAGGCATTCCTAATGGGGCCAGTAACCCGAACGATTTAATGGTGAAAATTGCAGAGGCATACGCAGAGCTTAAAAACCAACAGCAAGCCGAGTATTGGCTTAAAAAAGCACTAGCAGCAAGATGGGATGACCGCCCAACACTTGCTGGCACCAGCTTATTTAAATCTGGTATTAACCCTTACTTTGAACGCTTTGCACAATCAGCCAGTTATAAATCACTTGCAGGTAATAATTTGGATACTGAACTCAATCGAGATCAAAAATGGCGCGCCGATTTAGCGTTTTTAGTTTCAGAGATCAAACGTTTACACGTGGCAATGTATCAAAACATGAGCTCACAACAGTTTGCAGAAAAAGTAGCTGAGATTGATAAGTCGATTCCTATTCTAACCGATCAGCAAATTGTTTTTCAGTTTATGGAGCTAATTGCATTACTTGGCAATGGTCATAATCTATTGATCCCAGCATGGGGTGAAACAGGCAACTTTCAGCAACTACCATTTCAGTTTTATCAATTTAGTGACGGTTTATACATCAGCAAAGCAAGTAGCGATTACCAGCAATATGTTGGCTATAAAGTTGAGGCATTTGCCGATACACCAGCCCAGCAAGCTCTTGAGTTAACTAAACGTATTAATGCTCGCGATAATGAAATGCAAACCCTTTGGTTGGGTCCCTATTATTTAAGTTTGCTTGATGTGCTAAACGGGCTTGGCATTAGCAAAGGGAGCGAGGTAACACTTACGCTCAGCTCACCACAAGGCGCTATCACCACAGTTACACCAGCGCTCAAACCAATGCAATTTACAGGTTTTCCTAAGTTACCAAAACTTGCTGAGCACCCTACGCTTAGATACTTAGCAAAAAACAATACGCCGTTTTGGAGCGAACAAATCAAAACGAATAAATTACTGTATGTACAATTCAATGATGTGCGAAATAACAAAGATCTCACCCTTGCTGAATTTGCCATGCAGCTACAAACACAAATCAAACACGATGACATTGAGCATCTAGTATTGGATCTTCGCCATAACAGTGGTGGTAATGGCTCGCTCACCCCGCCTTTGGTGGCAACGGCCGCATTTTTTAACGTATTAAAACCACAAGGAAAGCTATTTATATTAATTGGCCGCAATACGTTTTCGGCAGGCCATGATGTAGCTGTAAAGATTGCCAATATAGTGCCAGCGATTTTTGTAGGTGAGCCATCAGGCACCCGCCCGAATGTGGCAGGTGAAGCTGGCTGGTTTAACCTGCCATACAGTAAACAAACAGGCCTTATTTCGAGCCAATTCCACCAGCAAAGCCGAGCGGAAGATCATCGAATCTGGTTAGCGCCCGATATGCCAATTACACTTTCTGCAAAAGACTACTTTGCAGGTATCGATCCGGTAATGGATGCTGTTTTAACTATAACTAAGCAATAACCAGTGCTGGCACAAACCTTGTAACTGTTAATAAAGTAACCAGTTATAGCAAGAGTTTGCTCTTGTTTACTGTGTAATTAAGTAGTTATTACGCAGTAAACAAGACATTTTTACAAGGAGGCACTGTGTCTAAGTCTGCAATTTTATATCGCATGGTGACCGATGAGCATATTTGCCCATTCGGTTTAAAATCAAAAGATTTACTAGAGCGTCATGGTTACGATGTTGATGATCGTCACTTAACCAGCCGTGAGCAAACTGACGAATTCAAACAGCAGCATGATGTAAAAACCACACCACAAACCTTTATCAATGATAAACGCATTGGTGGTTACGATGATTTACGCGACTTTTTTAATCTGCCCGAGGCTGGCCAACAAGGTACCAGTTATACCCCTGTTTTAGCCATTTTCGCAGTAGCTATGCTACTAAGCTGCGGTTTCACTTATGCCAGTGGTGAGGCTTTATTTTCAATGCAAAATCTGATGCTGTTTGTTGCATTATCCATGGCGGTATTAGCGATACAAAAGCTGCAAGACTTATACAGCTTTTCTAACTCATTTATTACCTATGACTTACTAGCCATGCGTGTCGTGCCCTACGCCTATGTTTATCCATTTATAGAGGCGTATGTAGCGATAGGTATGGTGGCTAAATTACCCGCCTTAGCTGTAGCACCATTTTCACTATTTATTGGTGGGATAGGTGCGATATCGGTTATTAAGGCTGTGTATATCGATAAACGAGAGCTGAAATGCGCCTGTGTTGGTGGCGACAGTAATGTGCCGCTCGGCTTTATCTCTCTGAGTGAAAACTTATTTATGATTGCCGCAGGTATATGGATGCTATTGAGCTAATACAAAAACGCGAGGGATTACCCTCGCGTTCACTATAACTATCAGTAGGGACAATTAAGCCGTACCACCCACAGTTAGGTTATCAATTTTAAGGCTTGGTTGACCCACACCAACAGGTACGCTTTGGCCATCTTTGCCACATACGCCAACGCCTTTATCAAGCGCTAAGTCGTTGCCTACCATCGAAATTTGCTGCATCACTTCTGGGCCATTGCCAATCAGTGTTGCGCCTTTGATAGGTTGCGTGATTTTACCGTTTTCAATTAAGTAGGCTTCAGAGGCACTAAATACAAACTTACCTGACGTAATATCCACTTGGCCGCCACCAAAGTTAGGCGCGAAGATACCTTTTTTCACTGAGCTGATGATATCAGCTTGGCTGTGCTCGCCACCTAACATATAGGTGTTGGTCATACGCGGCATAGGTAAATGAGCATACGATTCACGGCGTGCGTTACCAGTAGGGTTAACACCCATCAAACGGGCATTTAGCTTATCTTGCATGTAGCCCTTTAAAATACCGTTTTCAATAAGCACGTTATACGCAGCTGGTGTCCCTTCGTCATCCACGTTCAATGAACCACGGCGATCAGCAATGGTGCCATCATCCACGACTGTACACAGTTCAGATGCCACCTTTTGACCTACTTTACCGCTAAACGCTGATGCGCCTTTACGGTTAAAGTCACCTTCTAGGCCATGGCCTACCGCTTCGTGTAGTAACACACCCGGCCAACCTGCGCCTAGCACGACTTCCATGCTACCGGCAGGTGCATCGATTGCTTCAAGGTTTACTTTTGCTTGGCGAACAGCTTCTTCGGCGTATTCCATCCAGCGCGGTTTGCCATCGACTAATTCTTTAAAATAGCCATAATCTAAACGCGCACCGCCCCCTGCACCACCGCGCTCACGGCGGCCGTTCTTCTCCAGTAACACTGAGCAGTTTAAGCGAATAAGCGGACGAATATCGGTGGCAAAGGTGCCATCACTTGCAGCAATTAACACTTCTTCATAAACCGCCGACATTGAGCTGATAACTTGCTCAGCATCCGGTGCTAATTGACGAATATAGTTTTCAAGTTCGCGTAGCAGGCTTACTTTGTCATCGTTGCTCATGCTTTGAATTGGTTGATGCGGCGCATACTGTTGTTTAGCAGCTACATCACTGAATACTTGAATCGTTTTGTTTTCGCCAGCATTGGCAATGCTGCGCGCTGCCGTTGCTGCTTTGTTTAACGCTTCAAGGTTAATCGCATCTGAGTATGAAAAACCGGTTTTTTCACCGCTAACAGCACGCACACCCACACCACGCTCAACGTTGTATGAGCCTTCTTTTACTAAACCGTCTTCAAGCACCCAAGATTCGTGGTGACTCGATTGAAAATACAGGTCGGCATAGTCAACTTGATGTTGATGAATAAAAGCGAGCGTTTTTTCTAATTCTTCTCTTGTAAGTTGGCTGTCATGTAATAAATGCTGTTCAACCGTGTTCATAATAAATGCTCTCTAAATCGTTGCTGAGACTGCACAGGCATGTCTTGGCGAATTGTATTCAAGCGGTTTAAATCAAGCTCATGGCTGATAAACCCGGTACCAGAGGCAAGCTCACTGAGCGTTTCTCCCCATGGTGAAATAATAATGCTGTGACCATAAGTGTGACGGCCATTTTCGTGCTCGCCCCACTGCGCTGCGGCAACCACATAACATTGTGTTTCGATTGCACGTGCAGCTAATAAAATATGCCAATGAGCAGCACCGGTGACTGTGGTAAAGGCACTGGGCACTAAAATAAGCTCAGCCCCTTGGCGCTGCATGGCGGTAAATAAGCCACTAAAACGTAGATCATAACATACTGCTAAGCCAATTTTACCAAATGGCGAGTCGACCACCACAATATCATTGCCTGCTTGCGTCGCATCAGACTCTCGGTAACTGCGGGTAGTGTCGGCTACATCTACATCAAATAAATGAATTTTATTGTACTGCGCAACCACATCGCCTTGGTTGTTAAATAAAAACGAGGCGGCTAAATACTTACCATTTTGCTGCGAAACAGGCAGGGTGCCAGCGGCTAACCAAATATCATGTTGCTTGCATAAATCGGCAAGTTTCGCTTTATATGCCTCACTTTGGTGACCTAATTGATAGCTTGCTTGGCTTTGCTTACTAAAGATCAAAAAGCTTTCCGGTAAACACACTAGCAATGGCCGAGTTGGAGGTAACTGATTCAATGTCTCTGCTAAAAAAACGAGATTTTGCTCAGCATTCATACTTGAGCACATTTGTACTGCAACAACCTGTGGGTGAGGATTAGCCTTCATTATTATCTAAACTCGCTGAAGATGCGGCATCTTTTAATTTTAGTTGCGTCGACGACTGCGGCTGGCTTTGCGCGGCTTGCGGTAACGTCACTTCACGGCTCTTACGATCAACTTCTTCGACAACAGGGTCGTTCATACTGCCTGTTACTTTAAAGTTGATCTCTGAGATCACCCGCGCTGAGTGAATCACTTTGTCGATTGCCAGCGCAGCAAGACCACTTACCGGATTAACCATCCATGCCACAATCACTGGAATACTCGACGTTACCTGCGGCGCAACCGCTAGGTCGTAATCAATTTCAAAGGTATTTAAGTTTGTATGGCCTTTAATCATTAAATCAGCAGGCACACCATCAAGTTTGGTATCTTGAGTGTAAGCAATGCCCTTTTCTAGCTGCATCGTGCCTTGCATGCTGTTATAGAAAAAGCCTTTGGAGAATACATCTCTAAAGTCCAGTTTCAGCTTACGCACTAACGAGTCTAAACTCAGTAATGAGAATACTCGCGCACCACCATCACTGATCTCAGCAAGGTGTCCTTCACCTAAACGCCAATCTAACTCACCGGCTAAACTTGGTACATCAAAGCTATAAGGGGCGCCTTGCCAAGCAAGATCAAACTTAATATTGGCGTCAGAGTCTTTTACTGTAGTAGTGATATCAAACTCATCAAATAGCGCACCAATATCGTCACTTTGTAAGTTACCACTAAAGCGTGTTTGCCCATCGGCAAATTGCCCTTTACCGCGCAATACGTGATCGCCTTTGTCCACGACCAGCTCAGTAAACAAGAGTTTATCGTTCTCCCCAACTAAGCTGCTTTTAATTTTATCGAGCTGATACTCAGCGACTTTACAATCTTCACAGTTAAACTCGATGGCTGGGACTCGGGTTAACCAGCTTAAATCTTCAGGTTCAGTGCTTTGCTCTGTTTGCTCTGCAACTTCGTTAAAATTAATACGCAGGTAGTCAGTAAAAATTTGAATTGGTCTGCGTGTTTCACCGGTTGGGATCAGTGCATCGGCACGTAATTCTTTAGCATTTAGCTTTAACTCTAAATCTGATTGTTTTGGCGCTAAGCGAAATTCAAAATCATTAAAGTCGATATTGTGTAGTGCCAGTTTATTAAATTTGCCCGTTACGTTGTTGAATGCAGGCATCACACTTGGCGCATCTGACTTAACTTTGGTAAGCGCAATAATTTGATCAATTAAGCCAAACCAAGGCACTATTTCGGTTTCTGGTAAATCAATAGATACCGCAAAACCTTCACGGTTCAAACCTAAATCTTGATCTCCTAGAATTAGGTGGGCATTACTAAATTTCTTTTCGCCATTATCTAAAATCGCATTAAAAAATAACTGCTCATCAACATTTGCGGTGATCAAATTAGAAATACGGTCGCCCTGCACGACCGCAGTTAATGGCCATTTCTGCTCTGCGCCTTTGTTATAAGGTGCAGGTAGTTGGCTAGTCACACCGATTAAATTACCACTCACATCGGCGCGGTAATTAAAGTCATTCGGTAAAAAGTTAAGCGACACATTAATATCAACATCACTTTGACCGCTTAAGTAACCGGCCAGTAAACCATGGGCCTGTTCAATTAAAGGCTCAGCTTCAAGCGCTAACTTTATAGCAATTTCAGCGCGATAGTTATCAGCCACACTTTCACTGTTATAACTTGCAGTGAGCGGCATACCCATCCAATCTGCTTTGGCATTTTTTAAGTCGATTTTATCGTTGTTAAACTTAACAATACCGGTCATGTGATTAAGTGTGATCCCAGGCTGTGCAAGGTAAATCGGAATATTAGCTAACTCAACTTCACCAATCGCATCAACATGACCAGACTCTAGATCTACTAGTAATTCAATTTCAGCCTGCGCTTCCCCTTTAGCTTGAACTACCTGAAATACATCAGCTAACGGTTTTGCTAACGGAGTCGCAGAAAAGAAGGGATTAAGCTTATCGCCATGGGCGCGTTTATTAATAGCAACTTTTAAGACATCTGCATTCATTAAATCGGCAATACTGACATGCACGCTATCGCCAAGGACTAGATTAACCAACTTGCCCGACTTGCTATAGATATCCATGCGCTCATTTTCGAAATGTAGAATGACGTTGGCATCTTCAACTTCTGGCCAGCTTGGTGAAAACTTATAGTTCGCGTTTTCAACATTCGCTAACACTTCAAATTGACCTTGCTGCTCTTTGAACGGAAACCCTTTAAATGGCCCTGAGAACAACACTTGCGCTTTATTTACTTCGCCACCTTTAATGGCTCCATTGAGGTAGCTAACAAGGCTTTTGCTCATGACAGGTAACGGAAAATAATGCCCAGCGACTTTGGCATCAGGGGCATAGGCTTCAGCATATAAATCTAACCGCGGTTCATCAGTCAGGCTGAGCATCATCTCAGCAGCCACAGTTACTTCGTCGTTATCAAGCCAAATATTATCGCTACTAATGCGCCAACCATCATCGTAATGATGAAGGTCTAGTTCTACATTTAATTGGTTATAGGCAATATCTTGGCTAAAGCTGCCGTTTGTTAATAGTTGATTATTCTCGCCATAAAGCTGAATTCGCCCAGCTGATTGATTAATTAAGCCATTAACGCGGATAGCTTGCCCACCCGGAACACCTTGCAGCGACAGCCAATTAATTTGTTCGCCCTGAAACCAAAGTTGCCAGTTATCCTGCTGACCTAACTCAAGGTAGGCATCACTTAACTGACCATTGGGTTGACGAGCTAAAAACGGGGCAAGTACTTCAAAGTTACTTAACTGCGATAACTTGGCCAGCAATGCAAAATCAAATTGCTTTAACCAAATTTGATTTTTATCGCTAAGCTGAGCTTCAAATTGTAAGGTTGGCCATTGTTTTAAATCGCTTTCAAAGGTAAGTCCGGTGCTTTTTAAGCGCCAGCCACCTTGCTTTGGAAATAAATGAAAACCACCTTCGCTTAAACTAATTTGATGCGCTTCTTGGTTTTGTTGCCAGTTGATAAAACTCGGTAGCCACTGCACTTTTACATCGCTGATCAGGCCTTTATCAAGGCTAAACCAAGTTTGTAAGTTGATGTCTGAATTAAGCTGCTGCTTGTCGGTATTAATATATTGTGCCAGCCATTTAGATACATCAACGTTCGCCGCTTGCACATAGATATCACCTGCCATGGTTTCGAGGGTCGACCCATTCAATGCCATACGGGCGTCAAAGCTACCAACAGAAATTCCTGGTAGCGCTAATGTACCTGAGCCTTGATGTTGCTCAGGGGTATTTTGCCAGACAATGTTTTCAAGAATGAGCTTACGCTCTTTACCATCATTGAGGATAAAGTTAAGGCTACTATCTTGCACTGCAAAGTGCCCTGTTTCACCAAGAAACAAACCTTCAATAAGCTCTTTTTGCTCAAAGTTACCTGATTGTTGATTAGTGCCTAAATCAAGCATCGTTGGTAAATCGACATCAGCATGAAAACCATTGATCACAAAGTAGCTCGATTTAAGCTGACGGGTTTTTATAGATTCCCATAAGTTAACTTCAAGGCTCGCTTTATCAATGGTGAGTGCAATGGGTGAGGTTTGGTTATCTTCAAAGGAAATATCTTCGATAACTAAAGCAGGTCCTTTCCCCTGCCAACTGGCTGAGATTGAGCCAATCGCTAAATTTACATCAAAACGTTCATACAAAAACGCTTCAATGTCATCTTTATAGTCATTCGCGTATGGCAGTGAGTACTTTACCACAGAGACAATAACGGCCAGCAGTACGAGAGTAATAGCAAATACTTGCCATAACTTACGTAAACAATAAAAGCAGACCGTTTTTGCCTTCATTACATCATTACCACATCAAACTGTTCTTGGTTGTATAAACTCTCTGTTTGAATACTGACTTGCTTACCAATAAATAGTTCCAGCTCAGCAAGGTTGTGATACTCATCATTGATCAATGCTTCACTTACCGAAGGCGATGCGTAAACCATGAACTTATCAGCTGCATAGGCACGGTTTACCCTCACGATTTCACGCAAGATTTCGTAGCAAACCGTTTCGACCGTTTTTTGCGAGCCGCGCCCTGAACACGCTGGACACACATCACAAAGAATGTGCTCCAAGCTTTCGCGGGTGCGTTTGCGGGTCATCTCTACTAAGCCTAGTGCAGATAAGCCATTTATGTTGGCTTTTGCACGATCTTTTGCAAGCGCAGATTCAAGTGAATGCAATACTCGGCGTTTGTGCTCATCACTAATCATATCGATAAAGTCGATGATAATGATGCCGCCTAAATTACGTAAACGTAGCTGACGAGCAATCGCTGAGGTTGCTTCGATATTAGTATTAAAAATGGTCTCTTCGAGGTTACGATGGCCAACAAACGCACCGGTATTTACATCAACGGTTGTCATCGCTTCGGTTTGGTCGATAATTAAATAACCTCCCGATTTAAGCTCAACTTTACGATGTAGTGCTTTTTGGATCTCGGTTTCAACATCGAATAAATCGAAAATAGGTCGCTCACCCGGGTAGTATTCTAATGCTCCCGATAACAGCGGCACAAATTCTTCAGTAAATTCTTTAAGCTCTTGATAGGTTAGTTTTGAGTCAACACGAATACGCTCCATGTCTTCACCTACGTAGTCACGTAGAGTACGAAAAGCCAGTGTTAAGTCTTCATGCAAGATACTTTCTTTACTGGTTTTTTTGCGCTTAGTGACGATTTTTTGCCACAGCTTTTTTAAAAATTCCGCATCGTGACGTAGCTCTGCTTCAGATGCACCTTCTGCTGCGGTACGAACAATAAAGCTGCCGTCATCATCACCATATTCAGCAACAATTTTCTTTAAACGCGAACGTTCTTCTTCGGTTTCAATACGCTGGCTTACACCTACATGTGTTGCATCTGGCATAAACACTAAATAACGAGAAGGAATCGTGATATCGGTTGTTAAGCGCGCGCCCTTGGTACCTAGCGGGTCTTTAACCACTTGCACCATGATATGTTGACCTTGGCGCACAAGCTCTCGAATATCTTGTACTTTTTTGATTGGCTGTTCGTCAACGCCTTCTACAATTGAGGCACTGTTTACAATGTCTGATGCATGTAAAAAGGCGGCTTTCTCTAAGCCAATATCGACAAACGCAGCCTGCATACCCGGTAGTACGCGGCTGATTTTACCTAGGTAAATATTGCCCACGATCCCAAGGTTGCCAATTCGCTCTAATTGGATTTCTTGCAGTACGCCATTTTCGATAAGCGCAACGCGACTTTCGCTCGGTGTAACGTTGATCAGTAATTCGGTGCTCATGTTACCCTCTTAAAAATTCGTTTAATAACTGCTCTGTCTCATATAAAGGTAAGCCGACAACCGCAAAATAGCTACCCGAAAGATGACTCACAAAGCGGCCACCTAAGCCTTGAATGCCATAACCACCGGCTTTATCTTGCGGCTCACCACTATGCCAGTAGGCATCAATTTCCGCATCGCTTAGTGGTTTAAATGTAACATCGGTGACAACAAGGCAGCTTTTTACTTGCTCACTATCAGCAATTGCCACAGCCGTCATCACTTGATGAGTACGGCCAGATAAGCGCTTCATGGTGGCGGTAAAATCAGCTTGGTCTAGCGGCTTACCAAGTGCGGTATCATCAATGACAACCACGGTATCGCTGCCAAGTACTGGGCGGTCGGTGTAACCCATAGCAACGCCCGATTGTGCTTTGAGTTTGGCTAGGCGCTCTACATAGTCACGCGGGGCTTCGTTTGGGAATTGGCTTTCATCAGCATCAACGCTAAATTGAGAAAACTCAACGCCAAGTTGGCTGAGCAACTCTTTTCGGCGCGGTGATGCAGACGCCAAATAAATTGCGGTTTGCATTATCTAATCCTGAAATGACGGCGATATTTACGCAAAATTAAGAATATCCACCACCAACAAAGCATGCCGGTTAGCACTGGCCACATATAATGCGGGCTAAAATAAACGCCCATTAAAAAGTGGTTAAGCCAAAATTGCATGAGGTGGTAAAGCGTTAAAAACAAAGCAATTAAAATGCTTTGCTGCCATAAAGAAAAGTTTCTAATTTTTTGGAAGTTACTCGCAGTGATAAATATACACACCGAATAAGTCAGTGAGTTCACACCGAGTGGCGAACCTGATGCAAGGTCCATTAATAAACCAACGACCCAGGCTGTGCCAATATTTAGACGGTGCGGCACCGCTAACGACCAATACATTAATACCATTAACACCCAATCTGGGCGGTATGGCTCAAACGAAATTGGTAACGGCATTAGTGCCATTACCAATGCAAAAAAGATACTGATAGCAATCAGCAAAGAGTGACGACTATTCATTGCTGATGCTCTCCTGCTGATTACGCCACAGCACAACCAATAAGCGAATACGGTCAAGTTGCGCAATTGGCTCAGCATAAACTTGCGCAAAAGGACGCCCTTCATCGCGGTTAATTTCGGTCACCACGGCAACCGGATAACCCTCTGGGAAGGTACCACCAAGACCAGACGTAACCAAAATATCGCCAATGCGAACATCAAGGCTATGCGGTACATGCGAAAGCTTTACCACGTTAATTTTACCAATGCCCTCAACCACGGTACGCACATCGTTACGTAAAATACGCACAGGTGTGGCATGAGTTGTATCTGTCATCAGTAGTACGCGCGAGGTAGTTGACCCCACTTGAGTGATTTGCCCCACTACCCCCATTTCGTCAATCACAGCTTGGCCTTCGCTTAGGCCATCGGTTGTACCTCGGTTAATAACCACTTGGTGGCTATACGGGTTTGAGTGAACAGAGAGGACTTGTGCAATAATTTTACGATTTGATTGTTTAGCCGATGAACCGAGTAAAGCACGTAATTTATCGTTTTCACGAGATAGAAATGACAGTTGTTGTAGTTGTTCGCTTTGTAGTAACTGCTTCTTTTTTAATGCTTCGTTTTCGGTTAAAAGCTGTTCGCGGGTATGCAGATTCTTCGCGCCAATACTAAATAGCTCATAGGGCAAGTTGGCAAGGTAAATAAGTGGGCTAACTAGAGTGTTTAGGCTGGTGCGGATTGTTGTACCACCTTGCGTGTAGCGATCGCCCACGATCAGCACGACACTCAAAAGCACTGCGACAAAAAGCCGCAGTTGCAAAGAGATGGTACGACCAAAAAGTAACTTCATTAGTCGTAGCTAAATACGTCACCACCGTGCATATCAATCATTTCTAGTGCCTTACCGCCGCCACGTGCAACACAGGTTAATGGATCATCAGCAACCACAACTGGGATACCAGTTTCTTCCATTAATAAACGGTCTAGATCCTTTAATAATGCACCACCACCGGTTAATACCATACCGTGAGCAGAGATATCAGATGCAAGCTCTGGTGGAGATTGCTCAAGAGCAACCATTACCGCGCTTACAATACCCATTAATGGCTCTTGCAGTGCTTCTAAGATTTCGTGTGAGTTAAGGGTGAATGAACGCGGCACACCTTCCGCTAGGTTGCGACCACGTACTTCAATTTCAATTGGCTCATCTGTTTTGAAAGCCGAACCGATTTGGTGTTTGATGTTTTCGGCAGTTGCTTCACCAATTAAGCTACCAAAGTTACGACGTACATAGTTAATGATAGCTTCATCAAACTTGTCACCACCGATGCGTACAGATGAAGAGTAAACCACACCATTTAAAGAAATAATGGCAACTTCAGTTGTACCACCACCGATATCAACAACCATTGAACCGGTTGCTTCAGACACTGGTAGGCCAGCACCGATAGCCGCAGCCATTGGCTCTTCGATTAGATAAACTTCACGAGCACCGGCACCCATAGCCGACTCACGAATCGCACGTTTTTCTACTTGTGTTGCACCACAAGGCACACAGATAAGAACACGCGGGCTTGGGCGCATAAAGTTGTTGTTATGCACTTGCTTGATAAAGTGTTGTAGCATTTTTTCAGTCACGTAGAAGTCAGCAATGACACCGTCTTTCATTGGACGAATTGCTTTAATGTTACCCGGTGTACGACCTAACATTTGCTTAGCTTCGGTACCGACAGATGCTACGCTCTTAGGGCCACCAGCACGCTCTTGACGAATAGCAACAACTGAAGGCTCGTTTAATACAATACCTTCTTCTTTTACGTAAATTAGGGTATTGGCTGTACCCAAGTCGATCGATAGATCGTTTGAAAAAATACCACGGAGTTTTTTAAACATGAGGCTGGATGACCTTTGAAAATTCGTTCTTATACTAGCTGCTCTCACTCTATCATGCTAATCATGAAAAAGCGCAACTGCTTTAATTAAATTGCTAAAAAAGGAAGCATCCATTGCTTCCTTTTTAAATTCTTATCGTTCGCGTACTAAACGGAAACCGATATAGTTTGCACGAAAATCTGGCGCTAAGATTAAGCGCGTTGAAACGCGTGCTAGGCTTGGAGCAAAATTCCATGCACCGCCTCGAACAGCCACATCAGACTGCCCTGACTTTTTGTTTGTCCATTCCCACACATTACCTACTGTATCGTATAGGCCGAATGCGTTAGGAGAAAACGACCCTGTTGGTGCTGCGCTCCTGTTTGACCATTCGCTTCCACACCAGCCACAGTTCGCTAAATTTTTACCAATTTCGTTACCCCAAGGGTATTCAGTTTCTTTACCTGCACGTGCAGCGTATTCCCACTCAACCTCGTTTGGTAAACGAAATAACTGGCCTGTTTGACCCGATAACCAATCTGCATACGCTTTGGCATCGTTATAAGTTAAACAAACCGCCGGGAAATCGCTTTCTTGATCAAAACCCGGATTGCGCCAGTTTAGAGTAGCTTCCCAAACTGGTTCACCATTTAAGTAATATGCACAGCCGCGATCTTTTTCTGCTTCTGTTTTATAGCCGGTATTCGCAACGAATTGCTCATACTCACCAACGCTTACTTCTTTGCTTTGCATTGCAAATGAGTTAGCAATGGTTTTTTCTACCACTGGGCGCTCATTCGCTAACCCATTGCCGTTAATGTCACCCATCTTAAATTTACCAGCGGGAATAACTACAATGCTGGCAGAACTGGTTTTATTAACAATACTTGCAACAGGTGCTGTTACAGGTTGCTCTGGTGCCGCTGTCACTTCAGCAACAACTGGCTCAGGCACTTTAACTAGGTTTGCATTAATGGTTTGTGCTTTACGCAGATCAATTCGCGCTTTATAGCTTTTGTAGCCACGTTTGCGAATTTCAATATCATGAAAACCTTTTGGTAATGATGTCGTTAACCTAGTTGCACCATAGCTCACACCATCAATAAACACTTCGTCATCATAAACATTTGAACGCAGTGTTAATTCAACCATTTTAGATTTATTTTGATCAGGTAATGGTTCAACCTTAATTGGCTTTTTTACAGAATAATCGCTTACAGGTTGCTCATTAAAACGTGATACAGAGACCACTTGATTATTATCCTGAGAGTTACTGAATGTTAACTGACTATCTGAATACGTTGCGTCGTAATTTGCTTGATAATTACCGGCCAAAGGCGTGCCATAATCTGCACAAAAACGATTGTCTAAATTAAGTAGGCTACATAAACGACTGCTGTTTACATCACCGCGCATGGTCACGCTTAAATTAACGTTGTAGTTACCTTGACCACTAAAAGCACTGTTCACGACATGGCTACTTAAAATCTTAACCTGTGCACCGGCAAGGTTACGTTTCGGTTCAACTAAACGCTCTTCTGTTAAGTTAGCAAAAATCTGGTCTACAAAGCGTTTAGTGGCTTTTTGTAAGCCCATTTGTTGGCCACGCTGCTCACAGGCAGCAAGTGTTTCGGTGCGCTTACAGTTAATCGTATGATTAACCTCTAATGTGCCTTCACGAGTGAATTCGTTACGTAAACGCTCAACACGTGCCGTTGCTAACTGCTCTTTTAAACTTTCTAAGGTGTTTAACTGGGTGTGCTTTGATACACGAATTTGCTCAATGTCTTTTCTATGTGAAGCAATTGCCGCCAATTGCATCGAAATATCATCTTTGTTTTGTTTGTGATCAACCACAGCTTTTTGATAGCGCGACTGCGCATTGCTGATATCAAGAGTTGGGTCATCAATAAGTCGGCGGTACATCTCGTTCATTGCATCTAGCGCTTGGTTTTTTTCTTTATCTAGCTCAGTTGAGCGGGCGCGCAATAATTCGAGTTGTTTTTGTAACTGACTTTCTTCTTTTAGGTGTTTTTCGAGGATTAGGGTCGAGTTATCGTATTCGGCTTGTTTTTTACTGATCTCTGATTCAATGCCAGTTACCGTAGCTGTATCTTGTGCAAATGCACTTGTCGCTAGCAAACTAACTGAAATTAACAGAGATAAAGGAGCAATTCGCATATATTCCATTCCCAAAAAGCGGCAATTATTTGGTCATTATTATTTTTTATAATTAAACTCTTATGCTATGTACTTGCAAGGCAAAACACAAGCTTTGTTCAATTATTATCTCAGTTTACCTCTATTACCTTAGTTGATGCCAGTAAATAACAAAATCATTTTGGTTTAATTGACTAATTTCTATCTCTAAGACGACTTTGCTACAATTGGGCGTGTTTATTTACTAAAAAATGATACCGTGAATAGTTCTTTTGAATCACCAGTACAAACAATTCATCACCCCTTATTAGCGGCACGTAAAGTTCAGCTCAGCATCAAGCGTGATGATCTTATTCACCCGCAAATTAGTGGCAACAAATGGCGTAAGCTAAAATTTAACTTGCAAGCCATGCAGCAACAGAAGAAATCTGAACTACTCACTTTTGGTGGTGCATTTTCCAACCATATTCATGCCACAGCAACTGCGGGTAAACTATTTGGTTTTAAAACCCACGGCATTATTCGCGGCCCTGAACTAGACGAAGCAAATCCAACACTCAACTACGCAAAGCAATGCGGTATGAGCTTACACCCAGTAAATCGAATTACTTACCGGTTAAGGCACGACCAAACTTACCTAGCACAATTGCAAGCACAATTTCCTAATGCCTACATACTGCCAGAAGGCGGCACCAACGCAGCTGCGCTTTTAGGTTGCAAAGAGTTAGCACAGAGCCTACCAAGTTCTGATGTGATTGTTTGCCCTACTGGCAGTGGCGGTACATTGGCGGGGTTAATTGAAGGCGCACCGCAGCACACAAAGCTGTTAGGTGTCGCAGTACTGAAACAAGCGAACTACTTAATTGATGAGATAAAGCAGCTAAGTAATAAAGCAAATCAGCAACAAAACTGGCAGCTGCTTTGCGACTTTCATGATGGTGGCTACGGAAAGTTTAGCGATAACTTGTGGCAATTTTGCCAAACTTTTAGCAAGCAACACACTATTCCGCTTGAGCCAATTTACAGCGGTAAAATGCTCTTTGCTGTATGGCAACTTATAGAGCAAGGCTACTTTGCTAAAGGTTCGCACATCATTGCAGTCCATACAGGTGGGCTACAAGGGTTAAATGGCCTCAAGTACCGAGGCCTCATTGACTAACTATAGGGCGTAATATCCGCCAGCTTTTGTAATGGCTCGGCAAAGTAAAAACCTTGAGCAGCGATGACACCTAGGTTTTTTAAGGTCGCAAGTTCGTTCTGTGTTTCAACTCCAACTGCATAGACAGGAAAGTTTAGCTCTGCCCCTTTAGTAATTATTTGCTTAACAATTTTTTGTTGCTGAGTACTTGTGTCTATATTATGAATTAGCTCTAAAGCTAGCTTAATACTACAAATGTTATTAATGCCTTTGTAGGTCGCTAGGTGCTCACTGCTGCGTACATTATCAATAACTATACCTGCCGAGAGTTTTTCTAAACACTCGAACTGTGTACTAAGCTTTTTATGCTGTTTTAAATAATCATCTTCGCTGAGTTCAAATTGCAACCTGTCGATACACTTAAAGTCATCTGTCTGCTGATTTAACCAATCCCAAAACTCATCATTGAACCAGTTCATCGCATGCAAGTTAATACTTACCTTTAAGCTACCAGACTCATTCAACAACATCTTTTTTACTTGTAAAATTACGGTTTTATCTAACAGTAAAACATCTTTTTTACTACTCATGTGTGGAATAAAGTGCCTAGCAGCAAGCAAACCTAAGCTTTTGTGTCGAATACGGATCAATGCCTCATGCTGCAAAATATCGCCCGTTTGCAAGTCAAATAACGGCTGAAAAAACAACATAAAGTGTTTTTTCTTTATATACTCAAAAAGATGTTCTTTGCTATCAGCCAGCATGTTTGACTGCGTGTGACCAAAAGGTAAGCGATGAATATGCTGCCAAGCGCTTTGTTTCGCCAGTGCTAATGCCGATTTAGTAAGCTGATAAACCACTGCCTGATCAGCCCCTGTGCGGTAATTACACACACCAATTTTTATATCAGCGCGAGACAAATCACTACGGTAATTTAGACAAGCTTGATATATAACTTGATGTAGTCGCTTTGTGTATTTATCAATTTCAGTGGCAGGTACATTATTTAAGGTGACAGCGATACCGCCAGAAGGCAGTAATTTAACAGAGCGATTTACAAGCTCACCAAAGCCTTTAGCAATCACTAATTTAAAGTAGTTATCGATATCAAGGTTAGCAGGAAACGGGCTTTTCCAAAAAAATAGTGCAAACAAATGATTATAATTAGTTGGCACACCATATAAGATATTCAAATCTTGGTGCGCTAATGGTTTTGGAGATGTTAACTGCTTTGGCGGTGCCTCAACCACTTGCTGCTCTTGGCTTTGTATTTGTGGCTGCTCTAAGGTTTCTAATTGCTTGAACATTTTTTTCCACCAACGGAAACCCCAATACCCAGTGCCAAGCAATATTAAATTTAAAAATATAAATAAGTGACTTTCAACTAACCATGAAGGCCAATGAAATAAGCGTAAATTAACAGTCTTATAGCTAAAAACCTCCTGCTCAAGATCGATAAAATTCGCAAAGTTTTGCGGAACGTCGCTAGCATTCATTGCAAAGCCTTGGCTTTTAACTAATGTGGCAATGATGTCTTGCGACACAACCGGATCAAGGTTCAGCTCATACACCTGCTTGGCTAGTTCAGTGCCTGTTCGGTGCACTTTGTCGTGTAACACATCACTTAAAAAAATATTAAAAACAACTAACAGCAAAAATGCGGCCGCCACGTAGATGGCCTCCGGTTGCTTTATTCGTGAAGTTAAGTCTCGTTTCATTTCACAGGTTAGTTGCTTAAACATACACAAAGTGTTGTTCAAGAACCCTATAAATACAAGGCTGCGGGGCGATTTAAAGCAATATCAGAAATATCCTATAACCAGCGCTGTCAAAAGTTTTGTAATTTTAAACACCTAGCAAAAAGAGTTAATGAGAATTATTTTGTAATCAACACAACCCAAACAAAAGTAGTGATTACGAAGTATTGCGTAAATAAAAAACCCAGCAACTAAGCTGGGTTTTAAAAATTAACTCTACAATCTAATTATATTGTGAATTAAAACGGTTATCCAAGACAAAACACACAAAATCAGGGTCAGTACAGCAACAAAATTCTTAACTGTCAATACCTTAACCCAAGTGACCCTAATTTATTTTTAAACATTAAAAAACAATAATGTAGATAAACTATACTATTTCCTACCAATTACGGTTAAATTTAAACATTTTTCAACATTTCTGCTAAGACAAGAAGTGCCCACTTAGCATCGCTAATAATTTAACAAGCTTCGTAAATAATGAGCTAACATATAGCTTATTGAAGCTCGATTAACAGTGCTTTATCATATCTAAAATTGCGTATATGTCAGAGGTGGATATTTACCCCCTCTCTAAAGGGCGATAACACAAGACAATAATGAGGAATAAGGTGAATCAGCGCTCCAACGCTCGATAGCCTTAAGTTGCATGTATGGCTCTGAAGCTCATTTATGTTGATTTAACACGAACAGCATCTTTGTAACAAATAAACGTGACAATTTCATTATATGTTGTGCCGTTTCCATAGTCGTTCCTCCTTCATGTATTGCTTTATTTCTTGCCTTTCTTACCACATTAAGTAAATCAATATCCTGTGGCGACAGGATGTCCATTTCTCCTGCGATTTGAACAAGTTCATAAAAATTTTGACCGGTTGGAGCTTTGACATCGCTTAAAAACCTTCTCAGAAATGCCTCTACGACCCGTCCTGACTCATTAACAGCCATATCATAAATACCAACTGAGAACGCTTTTTCCGCCCTAGCCAATAATTCCAATTCTTCATCTTTCTCTTTTGTAATTTTTTCCTCATTAAATTTGTTTTTGATGGTCTGGGATAATAGCTTAATGAGATTCTTGCCGAAAAATCCTGAAAGAAAAGCGGCAGTAGCAGATAAAACGCTAGGGGGTATCTGTGTTATCAAACTACCAACAAGAGAACCCATCACGGTCAATGCCCAAAAAAGTAAAAAAATAGGTGGAGTTGCAAGAGCTATTGAGTAACAAACATTACTAATGGTATCAAATAACTTTAAGTGTTTAGATGAAGCAAACTGTAGTGAAATAAAATATACAGCTAAACCTAAGCAAGCTGTAAGAAAAAAGTATGCGTGTTTAATTGTAAGTTTGATTTCAAAAAACTCGAACCCAAAACTGCCAGATACATCTACAAGTGGTTTGATTGCAAATACTGCTGCCAATAAACCAACAGTAAAACCAACCTTTGTTTTAAAAAAATCGTCCATCTTTGCAGATAATCTCCAAGAAGCCTAACAATTGAATAGCACGCTCACTTTTCTACAGTATGTAGTTTTAACAAATCACATAAGGGATTGCTATCATTACGTTTTCTAAAAGTCTTGGCAAAGTTATATTGAAAAAACATGTGTATATTGCTTATTTCTTGAATATAAGAGCAAGGGGCAGTTTGACCAATCAATTAAAATGAGATTTAGCCGTTCTCAATGACTTGTTATCGATCTAAGCCAAACTACAAAACAGACCATAGTGTACATTGATTACCTATGTTATGCACAAAGAAAACCTATCTTTAAAAGCTTTATTTAGCTAAGTAGTTAATCTAAAAATCAGGAAAAATTAATGAAATAGCAATTTTTTCTGAGTCTTTTTCGGCCTCTGTTATATTTTCCTCAGGTAGGAAATTAACACTAAACGACTTTAAAATATTGAATGTATCATCATCTTCGTAAGGGTTCTCTATATGGTTGTTAATGAACAGTTGATATAACAAAATCCAGTAATTATCTTTAGAGTACAAATCACTAGCAATTATAGAGTCAACTAACGATTGGATGGCAGGAGTGAACCCTTGATAAGAAGCAACTAATGTTAGAGCTAAACAATCTTTGCTAGAAATGACTTTTTCAATAGCCTCTTCAGAAGGCGTCAAACCTTTTGAGTAGATGATAAATAGTGGCCAGCACATACCATCGCTTCTGCGTTTAATCGCACTTTCTATGATAATGGAGTTTAAATGGTGCTCGTAACTTTCAATATCAATTTGGTGAGTTGTACTAAGTATATCTAGGAATGGTATTAAAATTGGGTAGTGCCAGCTTAAGTTTAATACTTCTTGAAAAACGGTCTCAGCCCCACTCACATCAATGTGAGAAGCTAATAGCTGAATTGCGTACTTCAACACGCTCCCATCTGGAGTTTTTTCATTTAATTTTAAGGCTTGATTTATAAATGTTAAAGACTCTGGGGCCAAGAAGACCTCTTTTTGGTCTCCGTCCTTCTCAACAGTTTTTTTTACTGGTACACAACTTAATAGGTCCAAAACCCATTCATCGTCACTAGGTGATGGTAGTGTAAATGTACGAGTTTTGCCTAAGTTTATTGATAATTTAAACTCCGCTAGCATGTGTTCAAGATCAATTATAAACGCTTCTGATTGGGTGTCAGTATTACAATAGCAATTGTAATCATCTACATACCGCTCAAAATCGTACCCCTTTTCCCTCAGTTTTGAGTCTATACTTGATAGAATTGTTTCGACAATAATTGAAGACGTTCCCGCTCCAATCGGGATACCTTGAGTCTCGTTTCTTTTACATGCACGTGTAAACATATCCATTCTGTTATACCAGAGGTTATTACTCCGGTTAGCCTTGGCCGCATCTACACCGACTATCGCCCAAGGAATCGAATGACTATAAATACTATTAAAGCAATTAGCTATATCAGTGGAAACTCTTACTTTTTTAGCAAAGCTTGACTGAATAACTCTTCTTTTTTTACTAATTGGGCTTTCGTAATTCATTACAAAAGCCCTACCATCCTGCCTAATCTCTGGTGTTATACGGCTACTTTCGTTTTCAGAGATATGCCTTAACGAACTCCAGTTATCAATGATATTTTTGGTTAGATCTGAATACGCCTTAGGGTGTATTAGCGCTAGAGTTCGAGAAACGTTATTGTATCTTGTAGAACGAAACTCTACTACATCAAAACCTAAACCTTTTCTTTCCTTAGATTTATCCTGCGAAGCTATTGCTTCATTTACTTCAGGTGTAAATTGGCGTGTAGAAAAACATGGCGGAAGCTCGCCCATATATTCTTTTTGATTAGGAAAGTAATTAAAGCGTGTCAAAGCAACATATAAGTCGCGTTCTTCATTGTATGAAAGCACCATCCTAGCAACCTTGATTAAATTGATATTTTTAGTTTGAGTAATAAAAGAACACCAACTCAGTACACATTTATTTCGTCCGGCATTCCACTTATTGAGGCAAAAATCCTATTAGTAAGTGAGTAAATTATTCTTTTCTATCTAGTCCACTCCTTTCTAACCCATTATTACAAACACTCCGGAATTAATTAGTTTTAAATATTTTCACTAGATTTCACCCCAAGATGATCGCAAAATAACTCTCAAATTTGCCGTGATTCGATAAATATGGGGTGAAAACGCCCTAAGACACTTCCAATATTCGTTGATAACGTTAATTTCACCCCAAGATGATCGCAAAATAACTCTCATATTCGCCGTGATTCGATAAATATGGGGTGAAAACGCCCTAAGACACTTCCAATATTCGTTGATAACGTTAATTTCACCCCAAGATGATCGCAAAATAACTCACATATTCGCCGTGTTGCGATAAATATGGGGTGAAAACGCACTAAGACACCACCAATATTCGTTGAGAAGGTTAATTTCACCCCAAGATGATCGCAAAATAACTCTCAAATTTGCCGTGATGCGATAAATATGGGGTGAAAACGCCCTAGACACTTCCAATATTCGTTGATAACGTTAATTTCACCCCAAGATGATCGCAAAATAACTCTCATATTCGCCGTGTTGCGATAAATATGGGGTGAAAACGCACTAAGACACCCCCAATATTCGTTGAGAAGGTTAATTTCACCCCAAGATGATCGCAAAATAATTCTCATATTCGCCGTGTTGCGATAAATATGGGGTGAAAACGCACTAAGACACTCCCAATATTCGTTGAGAAGGTTAATTTCACCCCAAGATGATCGCAAAATAACTCTCATATTCGCCGTGTTGCGATAAATATGGGGTGAAAACGCCCTAAAACACTTCCAATATTCGTTGATAACGTTAATTTCACCCCAAGATGATCGCAAAATAGTTCTCACATTAGCCGTGATGCGATAAATATGGGGTGAAAACGTAATAAGAAACTTCCAATATTCGTTAAAATGGCTTACACGCCGAGGACAGCTTATAATTTCATCTTAAAAGTCTACAATAAGTACGTCCAACTTTTGTAAATATTTTTCAATCTAATTAAATGTAAAACTTATGTTATTCCTAAACTACCTTCTCTTTCATTTCTTGTATTAAAGGCATTGCATTTAAGTTATTGAAAGGCCTTGTTGATCAAATGCAGCTCTCTAATAAACTCACTTAACTTACTGATATTTAGGCAGACCAAGGGTGTTGATCTTATTTAGCGCCTTCACTTTGATCATCGCTTCAACCAGTTGGCGATTGTA